>NZ_AP014862.1:3091567-3709880 GCF_002355475.1 Pseudomonas furukawaii
TCGTAATAGCCGATGTTCGCCCCCAGGACCCAATCGCCCACCGGCTCGCTGTGCTTGAGGCCGAAGAAGCGCTGGTCGTAGATGTCCTCCAGTTGCGCGTACCAGGCGCTGGCCGTGGTGCGGTTGCCGTTGAAGGCGTAGTCGGCGCCGGCGTAGTTGAAGGCATCGCTGGACGCCTGGCGCTGGGGCCTGTGGCCCAGCATGGCCTGGAGCTTGTCGTCGCCGGCCTCGTTGCGCAGGCTGGTGCTGGTCAGGTGGCCGCCCTGCAGGGTCAGGCCGTCGATCTCGCCGGAGGTGATGCTGGCGCCCTGGTAGCTCGGCGGCAGCAGGCGGATGTCACTGAACACCAGCACCGGCAGGTTGGGCTGCAGCTCGCCCACTTTCAGCTCGGTCTTGGAGACGCGCATCTTCCCGGCCACGCCGAGGCGGCTGTAGTCGTCGGCGGCCCGTCCGTCCTCCTTGACCGGCAGCAGCCCCGTATTGACCCGGTCGGGGCTGCTGTCCAGCTTGATGCCGAGGGTGCCGATGGCGTCGAGGCCGAAGCCCACGGGGCCGGGCGTGTAGCCGGACTTGAAGTTGAGGATGAAGCCCTGGGCCCACTCCTCCGCCTTCGACCGCTCCGGTCCGCGGATATCGGAGAAGTCCCGGCTGAAGTAATAGTTGCGGGCCTGCAGGGTCGCGGTGGAGTCCGCGAGGAATCCGGACTCGGCGGCCTGGGCCAGGCCGGCGCCGACACCGGCGGACAGGAGAACGCACAGCTTGCTCGAATAGTGGGTCATGTCATCACTCTTGTTTTTATTGGGGCAAAGCTCCCCCACGGCCCCCGGTTACAGGGGCCGCCACGCAGGCTTGGGGAGGTGGAACGCCGGTCGCGGACAGCTCCCGCGATGACTCCGGCGCCGGAGTGGATCAGGGATTGGGTTCGAGAACCTCCTCCCGTTCCGTTTTCAGCCGGGGCCCGCGACGGGCCGTCAGCAGGAGGTGGGCGACGATGCCGAAGATCAATCCCCAGAACGCCGCCGACAGCCCCAGGAAGGACATTCCCGAAGCGGTGACCAGGAAGGTGATCAGGGCCGCTTCGCGGTCCTCCGGCACCGCCATGGAACCGGCCAGGGCACCGGCGATGGCGCCGAACAGCGCGAGGCCCGCCAGGGCGGCGATCAGTTCCCTGGGCAAGGCGGTGAAGATCGACACCAGGGTGGCGCCGAAGATGCCCAGCAGCAGGTAGAACACCCCGCCCGCCACGCCGGACACATAGCGCCGGGACGGATCCTCATGGGCCTCGCGCCCGGTGCAGATGGCGGCGGTGATGGCGGCCAGGGTCAGTCCGTGGCAGCCGAAGGGCGCCAACAGCAGGCTGCCCAGGCCGCTGGCGGAGATGATCGGGCTCGCCGGCGTCCGGTAGCCGGCGTTGCGCAGCACCGCCACGCCGGGCACGAACTGCCCGGTCAGGGCCACCATCACCAGCGGCAGGGCGATGTTGAACAGGCCGTGCCAGGTGAAGGCCGGGGTCACCCATTCCGGCGTGGCGAAGCCGATCACCAGGGCCGAGGTGTTGAGCTGGCCCTTGCCGGCGGCGATGGCGCAGCCCACCAGCAGCACCGCCATCACCGCGTAGCGCGGCGACAGGCGCCGCACCACCAGGTAGGTGAGGAACATCGCCATCACCATGACCGGTTCGTCGTCCAGCGAGGTGAACAGCCGGGTGCCGAAGCTGAACAGGATGCCCGCGAGCATGGCCGCCGAGATGGCGGGCGGCAGCTTGCCGACGATGCGGTCGAAGGCGCCCGAGAGGCCAACGGCGAGGATGATGGCGTTGGCCATCACATAGGCCCCCACCGCTTCCCCGGCGCTGATCCCCGGCAGCATGGACACCAGCAGGGCCGAGCCCGGCGCCGACCAGGCGATGATCACCGGCACGCGGTAGCGCAGGCTGAGGACTATCCCCAGCACGCCGCTACCGATGGAGATCGCCCAGACCCAGGAGGACAGCAGATCCGCCGGCATGCCACCGCTTTCCGCCGCCTGGAAGACGATCACCAGGGGGCCGGCGTAGGAAATCAGGGTGGCGATGAACCCCGCCACCACGGCGGACAATGAACAATCCTTGAACAGGCTAGCCATGCTGCCTCCGGGCCAGTTGCAGGTTTACCGATCGATCCCCGTACCTTCTCAGGTGGCGGGGGCCAGGGGCGCTGCCTTGGGCTGCCGCTGGTGGACGAAGCACATGGCCAGGGCCGCGATGGCGCCGGGAATGGCGAAGGCCATGAAGTTCAGCTGCAGCGGCAGGTTGATCCCCAGCAGCGCACCCCCCAGCAGCGGTCCGACGATGGCGCCGTTGCGACCGATCCCCGAGGCCCAGCCAAGGCCGGTGGAGCGGAACGCCAGCCCATAGAACTGCGCGGCGGTAGCGTACAACAGGATCTGGGTGCCGATGGTGGTGGCGCCGGCGATGCCGATCAGCAGGTAGAGCACCGGCGTCGGGCTCTTGAAGCCCAGCAGGCTGATGGATACCGCGGCCACCACGAAGAAGGCCACCACCACCCTGGGCAGGTTGAAACGATCCCCCAGCCAGCCGCCGGCGATGGCGCCGAACATGCCGCCGAAGTTCAGCGCCAGGAGGAAGGACAGGCTGGACCCCAGGCTGTAGCCGGCGTTGGCCATCAGCTTCGGCAGCCAGGAACTCAGCGCGTAGACCATCAGCAGGCAGCAGAAGAACGCGACCCAGAGCATCAGGGTGCGCGGGCCACGGCCTTCGCGGAACAGCTCCAGGACCGGAGCGCCCTGCGCCTTCACCTCGTTCAGGACGAGTTCGTCCTGGTCGTCGATGCGGGATTCGGGGGCGATGCGCTGGAGGATGGCGCGGGCCTTGTCCACGCGGCCCTGGCGCAGCAGGAAGCCGACGGATTCCGGCAGGTACCAGAGGATCAGCGGCAGCAGCAGGAGCGGCAGCAGCGCGGCGAAGAACATGGCTTCCCAGCCGAAGCGCGGCAGCATGTAAATGCCGACGCCGGCCGAGAGCATACCGCCCAGGGAGTAGCCGCTGAACATCACGGCCACCAGGGTGCTGCGCAGGCGCTTGGGCGCGTACTCGTTCATCAGCGCCACCACGTTGGGCATGAGTCCGCCGATGCCGAGGCCGGCGATGAAGCGGCAGATGCCGAATTCGGTAGGGCTGGTGGCGAATCCGTTGAGCACGGTGAAGCCGGAAAAGAGCACGAAACAGATGGCGATGCCCTTCTTGCGACCGATCTTGTCGGCCAGGGAGCCGAACACCAGCGCGCCGAACATCATCCCGAACAGCGCGTAGCTGCCCAGGGCACCCGCTTCCAGGGGCGTCAGGCCCCATTCCTTCATGAGCACGGGCAGGACCACGCCGTAGATGAACAGGTCGTAACCGTCGAAGATGAGCAGGAGCGCGCACCAGCACATCACCATCCAGTGGAAGGGGCTGAAGCGCGCGTTGTCGATCACCGCGTGAACGTCGATTTTTCGCATGGCTTGGGTCTCTTGTTTTTGTTGTGTTGTAACCGCGAGGCCGGGCGCGTGACGGTGCCCGGCCGGTTGTTTCGTGGCGATGGGCCCGCGTTGCTCAGCCCAGGTCACCTCCACCCACCGGCAGGGTGACGCCCGTGATGTAGGAGGCTTCGTCGGAAGCGAGGAAGAGGATCGCTCCCACCTGCTCGTCGATGCTGCCGTAGCGTTTCATCAGGCTGCTGTCGAGGGTCTGGTCCACGATCTGCTGGTACCAGGCCTTCTCCTGCTCGCTCTGCTGGGCGCTGTTGCGCGGAATGCGCCGGGGCGGTGCCTCGGTGCCGCCGGGGGCGGTGGCGTTGACGCGGATGCCACGTTCGGCGTTCTCGAAGGCCAGGCAGGCGGTCAGTGCGTTGACGCCGCCCTTGGCCGCGCCGTAGGGCACGCGGTTGACGCTGCGGGTGGCGATGGAGGAAACGTTGACGATGGCGCCCTGCCCCTGCTCCAGCATGTAGGGCAGCGCGGCGTGGCAGCACCAGAGTGTCGGGAACAGCGAGCGCCGCACCTCGGCCTCGATTTCCTGCTCCTGGTAATGCTCGTAGGGCTTGGCCCAGATGGTGCCGCCCACGTTGTTGATAAGGATGTCGAGACGGCCGAAGCGCTCAACGGCGGCGGCCGCCACGCGGTGGCATTCGTCGAAGCGCTCGAGGTCGGCGGTCAGGGCCAGCAGGTGCTCGCCGCCCAGTTGTTCGACCAGTTCGAAGACGAGTTCGGAGCGGTCCACGGCGACGACGCGCGCGCCCTCCTCCACCAGGCGTTCGGCGACGCGGCGGCCGATGCCCTGGGCCGCGCCGGTGACCAGCGCGACCTTGTCCTGGAATCTCTTGTTCATGGCAACCCCTGCAAAATGGCATGTAACCGATGCAATGCACGTAGGAGCCGGCTTGCCGGCGAATGGCGCGCGGCGGTTCGCGAGCAAGCTCGCTCCTACGGGGAATCGCGTGGGATCAGGCCGCGCTGGCGGCGAATTTCTCGTAGTAGAAGTTCGCCGGTGCGATGCCCTGCTCGCGGATGTACTGGCTGACCGCTTCCACCATGGGCGGCGGGCCGCACAGGTAGATGTCCACGTCGCCCTCGTTGAGGTGCCTGGGCTCGATGTGCTGGGTGACATAGCCCTTCTGCGGGTAGCTGCTGTCAGGGCTGGCCACGCAGGCGCTGAAGGTGAAGTTGGGGATGCGCGCGGCGAAGGACTCCAGCTTGTCCATCTCCACCAGGTCGTGGTCGTGGGTCACGCCGTAGATCAGGTGCAGCGGATGCGCGCTGCCCTCGGCGGCGATCTTCTCCAGCATCGCGGTGAAGGGCGCGAGGCCGGTGCCGCCGGCCAGCAGCAACAGCGGGCGACGGATGTCCCGCAGGTAGAAGCTGCCCAGGGGACCGGCCAGGGTCATGCTGTCGCCGGCCTTGGCGAGGCCAGTGAGGAAACTGCTCATCAGGCCGCCCGGCACGTTGCGGATCAGGAAGCTGACCTCGCCATCCTTCGGCAGGGAGCTGAAGGAGTAGGCGCGGGTCTGGTCGCTGCCCGGCACCTGGAGATTGACGTACTGCCCCGGCAGGAAGGCCAGTTTCGACAGGGACTCGCCCTTGATGGAGAGCGCGATGGTGCTGTCGGAGAGCTGGCGGACTTCGCTGATGGCGGCCTCGAAGCTGGCCTGCTGGGTCTTGCAGACCTCCGAGGAGGCCGGCACGCGCACCACGCAGTCGCTTTCGGCGCGCATCTGGCAGGTGAGCACGTAGCCCTGGGCGGCTTCGTCCTCGCTCAGCGCGTCTTCGATGTAGTCCTGGCCCATGTCGTAGCGGCCGGCTTCGGCGAAGCACTTGCAGGTGCCGCAGGCGCCGTCGCGGCAGTCCAGCGGGATGTTGATGCCCTGGCGATAGGCCGCGTCGGCCACGGTTTCGCTGGGGTTGGCGTCGATGAAACGGGTGACGCCATCTTCGAAGGTCAGTGCGATCTTGTGAGTCATGATGAGCTCCGCGGAACAGGGTCCGGGTGGCCGCGCCGAGCGGGCGCGATCAACCCGGAACGAGTCGTCAAATGTGGTAGATGTCGATGACCTGGCGTACGTAGTCGTTCTTCAGGACGACCTTCTTGGCCTTGATCAGCGGCTGCTCGGCGCGCACGTCCAGCGTGTAGAAGCTGGTGCCGAAGTAGCTGTCCACGGTCTTGTAGCGGAAGCTCAGGGTGTGCCAGTTGAAGCGCACCTGGCACAGGCCATCGGCGACGTCGAGGATCTCGATGTTGCTGATGTTGTGGGAGGTGCGGGTGTCCGGCATGGTCGCGCTGGAACGCTCGGTCTTGATGCGGAAGACGCGGTCTTCCAGACCGCCCCGGTTGCCGTACCAGATCAGCGAGATCTCGGTCTGCGGGTCGGTGGTCAGCTCGTCGTCATCGTCCCAGGACGGCATCCAGAAGCTGGCGTCGGCGGCGTACAGCTCCAGCCAGTTGTCCCAATCCTTGTCGTCGAGGTAGCGGGCTTCGCGGTAGAGGAAGTCGCGCACGGCTTCATAGGAAATGCTCATTGCACGGCCTCCACGGGGATCAGTTGCTGCTCGGCCTCGGCGGCCTTGAGCATGGTCTGCTGCCAGTACAGGTGCTGCAGGACGAACAGGCCCTCGTCCTCGGTGCGCACGCCGGACAGTTCCGGCCGCAGGTCGATCTCCTTGGCGGCTTCATCCGCGCCTTCCACCCAGTGGGCGGCGCCACGGGACATGTCGTTCCAGCCACGGCCGGCGCCGTAGCCCAGCTGGCAGGAGCGGAACTCTTCCAGGTCGTCCGGGGTGGCCATGCCGCTGACGTTGAAGAAGTCCTCGTACTGGCGGATGCGCTTGGCGCGGGCCTCGCTGCTCTCTCCCTTGGGGGCGATGCAGTAGATGGTGATCTCGGTCTGGTTGACGGAGATCGGCCGCGCGATACGGATCTGCGAGCTGAACTGGTCCATCAGGTAGACGTTGGGGTACAGGCAGAGGTTGCGCGAGTTCTGGATCATCCAGTCGGCGCGGGCCTGGCCGAAGTCGCGGGCCAGCTCGTCGCGGCGCTCGTACAGCGGGCGATCCTCGGGGTTGGCCCAGCGGGTCCAGAGCAGCAGGTGGCCGTTCTCGAAGGAGTAGAAGCCGCCGCCGTTCTTGGCCCAGCTGCCGGCGCTCATGGTCTTGATTTCTTCGCCGGCCTCGCGCTGCTTGCGCTGGTTCTGGGTGGCGGCGTAGTTCCAGTGGACGGAGCTCACGTGGTAGCCGTCGGCGCCGTTCTCGGCGGTCAGCTTCCAGTTGCCCTCGTAGATGTAGCTGGAGGATCCGCGCAGCACTTCCAGGCCCTCGGGGGACTGGTCGACGATCATGTCGATGATCTTGGCGGATTCGCCCAGGTGCTCCACCAGGGGCTTCACATCCGGGTTCAGGCTGCCGAAGAGGAAGCCGCGATAGGACTCGAAGCGCGCGACGCGGGTCAGGTCGTGGGAGCCTTCGCAGTTGAAGCTGGACGGGTAGCCGGCCTCGGCCGGGTCCTTCACCTTCAGCAGCTTGCCGGAGTTGTTGAAGGTCCAGCCGTGGAAGGGACAGGTATAGGAGGAACGGTTGCCGCGCTTGTGCCGGCACAGCTGTGCACCACGGTGGCTGCAGGCGTTGAGGAAGGCGTTGAGCTGGCCCTCCTTGTTGCGCGCGATGAAGATAGGCTGACGCCCCATGGTGAGGGTGAGGTAGTCGTTGACGTTTGGAATCTGGCTTTCGTGGGCCAGGTAGATCCAGTTGCCTTCGAAGATGTGCTTCATCTCCAGTTCGAACAGGCGCGGATCGGTGAACATCTCCCGCTTGCAGCGGTAGACGCCCTTTTCCTTGTCTTCTTCAAGCAGGGCATTAAGGAAGTCGAATCCCAGGGACATGGCCAGGGCCTCCGTTGTTATTGTTCAGGCCAGGTCAGGTTAGGGATCGACGGACAGCGGCAATATCCGCTTTTTGCAGACCGCTATCCGTTTTTTGCAGGGCGGTTGAAGTTGTCACAAATGGCCGGGCATCAGCCCGCAGGGCGCGCCGCGCTTACCGCCGCAGCGGGAGAAAGACTCGCCGACGTGCCTTTCCGGCATCCCTCTGCCATCGCCCCCGGGGAGGTCCATGGACAATCCGGCGGGCTACAGCCGTTCGGGGGGCTCGCGAATGGGCTCAGAGCCCCCGGCGCTTCAGGGTGTCCGAGGGCAGTTCGCCGAACAGCGCCTTGTAGGTTTCGGAGAAACGGCCCAGGTGCAGGAAGCCGTAGTCCAGGGCCAGCTCGGTGACGCTGCGGACGTTGCAGCTGGGGTCGGCGAGGCAGGCGCGGATGCGCTCCAGCTTCTTCTGGCGGATGTAGTGCTTGGGCGTCATGCCCAGGTGGCGCTCGAAGAGGCCATAGAGCGAGCGCTGGCTCATGCTGGCCTGCTGGGCCAGGGTCTCGGTGCAGATGTCCTGCCTCAGGTTGCGCTCGATGTAGTCGAGGATGCGCTCGAAGGAGGCGGTCTGGGAGCCCAGGCTCTCGCGGCTGACGTTGGTCTGCATCAGCGACAGCATCTTGCTGGCGACGATCTGCGCGAAATGCTCCTGCACGCGCGGCAGGCCATCGCTGGCTTCGGCCTCCTGGCAGACCATGGCGAGCAGGTTGATGAAACCCTCCAGTTCGTCCAGACGGTAGTTGTTCCTGAGGAAGCGCACGCCCGGATTCGGCCGCTGCCAGCGCTGCTCCTCGCAGATGGACTCCAGCAGGCCGATGGGCATCTTCAGGATGAACTTCTCGCAGTCGTCCGAGTAGGTGAGGTCCACCGGGTCGTCGGGGTTGATCAGCAGCAGTTCGCCCGGCGCCAGGTAGTGCTCCTGCTTGTGGCCGCGCCAGAGGCAATGGCCGCTCAGCAGGATCTGCAGGTGGTAGATGGTTTCCAGTGCCGGCGAGGTGACCCGGACGCTGCCGCCGTAGCTGATGCGGCAGAGGTCGAGGTTGGCGAACTTGCGGTGGTTGAGGCTGGCCTGGGGATGGCCGGCGGCGGGCAGGCGGATGCAGTGCGACCCGACATGCTGGTTCACATATCCGGACACGGCATAGGGGTCCGCACGCTCGAACACCCTACTGCGCTCACTCAGCAGGCGACTATCCATCAACAGGCACTCTTGTCGTTGTTGTATGTCGCGGGCGTCATGCCGTTCGGCAAGCGCCCGCGATCCCGTCTTGCGATTCTATGTGAGCCTTTTCCTACCTGTCTCCGGGAGAGATGAACGGTTACAGAATGGTCGCCGAAGGATCAGGTGGCGTCGGCGTGGCTCACCAGGCCCTTGATCACCACGGCGGCGGTGGCGATGGCCGCCGGTACCACCAGGGCGGTCAGCACCTGTTCGAAGTTCCAGCCGAGCCCCAGCAGGGTCGCGCCGATCCAGGCACCGAGGATGGCGCCGAAGCGACCGATGCCGAGCATCCAGGACACGCCGGTGGCCCGGCCCTGGGTCGGGTAGAAACGCGCCGCCAGCGACGGCATGGCGGACTGGGCGCCGTTGACGCACATGCCCGCCAGCAGCACCAGGGTGGCCAGCAGGGTCACCTCGCCGAGGCTCTGGCCCACGCAGTAGGCGAAGACGCCGGCCAGCAGGTAGAAGATGCCGATCACCTTGTGCGGGTTGAAACGGTCCATGGCCCAGCCCACGCCGACGGCACTGAGCACGCCGCCGAACTGGAAGAGCGCTCCGATGAAGGCGGCCTGCTCCAGGCTCGCGCCGCTGTCGCGCATCAGGGTCGGCAGCCAACTGGTCAGCAGGTAGACGATCACCAGGCCCATGAAATAGGTCAGCCAGAGCAGCAGGGTGCCGGCGCTGTAGGTGCCGGAGAAGATGACCTGGAAGACGTTGCGGCTCTGCACGGTCTTCTGCTCGGGCACGCTGAAGCCGGTGGCCACGGCCACTTCGGCCGGCGCGATGGGCTGCAGCGTCTTGCGCACCTTTTCCGTGCCCTTGTTGCGTACCACCAGGAAGCGCGCCGACTCCGGCAGCCAGAGCAGCAGCACGACGGCCAGCACCAGCGGCAGCACGCCGCCAAGCAGCAGCAGGCTGTGCCAGCCATAGGCGGGAATCATCGAGGCGGAGACGAAGCCGCCGGAGGCCATGCCCAGGTTGAAGCCGCAGAACATGCTGGTCACCAGCAGCGACTTGAGGCGCTCCGGGGTGTACTCGGAGAGCAGCGTGGTGGCGTTGGGCATGGCGGCGCCCAGGCCCAGGCCCGTGAGGAAGCGCAGCACCAGCAGTTGTTCGAGGTTGGCGCTGAAGGCGGAGATCAGGCTGAACAGGCCGAAGAGGAAGACGGCGCTGACCAGCACCACCTTGCGGCCGAAGCGGTCCGCCATGGGGCCGGACCCCAGGGCGCCGAACACCATGCCGATGAGCGCGGCGCTCATCACCGGGCCGAGGCTGGCGCGATCGATGCCCCAGTCCTGGGTCAGCGCCGGGGCGATGAAGCCCATGGCGGCGGTATCCAGGCCATCGAGGAAGACGATCAGGAAGCAGAGCAGCACGATGCGCCATTGGTAGGCGGACAACGGCTGGGCGTTGATGAAGGATTGGACATCGAGCGTGCCTGCGGCGGGCACGTGGGCTGGGCTGGTCATGCAAGGATTCCTGCTGGGGCCCTCCTCCGGGTGTGGATCGTTCTACGCGATCTCTGACGGGGAAGACTCGGATTGGACAGGAATGAGGGCGTGCCCGGGTGCGACAGGCTTCGCGCCAGGGCGGACTCTCATTGTTCTTATCGGCCGCGCGGGCGGGTGGCGCGGCAGTGCAGACCTTACGAAGAGGCGATCAGCCGTTCAATTCGATAATCGGCAAAGCGTTCGATAGTCGAACAGGTTTGCGGCCATTCGATCGCGCCGGTACACGCCTGCGCGGAACCGGCAGCGGCCCCTCAATGGAACAGCCGCGTGCTCAGCTCCTTGCTGGCTTCCAGCAGCGCCGGCAGAAAACGCGACTCCAGTTCCTGGCGGCTGATGCGGCCAACATGGGTGCCCACGTTCAGGGCGGCCAGTACCTGGCCTGCGGAATCCCGCACCGGCACCGCCACCGAGCGCAGGCCCATCTCCAGTTCCTGGTCGATGATCACCCAGCCCTGGCGGCGGATCTCGGCGATGCTGGCGCGCAGTCCCTCGACGGTGTGCACCGTGCGGCTGGTCTTCACCTGCAGGTCGGCGTGTTCCAGGTAGTCGTCCAGGGCCGCGTCGTCCAGGGCGGCCAGCAGGATGCGTCCCATGGAGGTGCAGTAGGCGGGCAAACGGCTACCCACGGACAGGTCCACCGAGATCAGGCGGTTGGGCGTGGCGGAGCGGGCGATGTAGAGGATCTCGTCGCCCTCCAGGGTGGCCATGGAGCAGGCTTCGTGAAGCTGGTCGCTGAGGCGGTCGAGGATCGGCTGGGCGGTGACCGCCAGCGGCGTCGAGGACAGGTAGGCGTGGCCCAGGGTCAGCACCTTGGGCAACAGCGAGTAGGTGCGACCATCGGTGGTGACATAGCCCAGTTTCATCAGGGTGTGCAGGCAACGGCGCACGGCCGCACGGGGAATCTCGGTGCGGTGGCTGATCTGGGCGATGGTCAGGTGGCGCTTGCGCTCCTGGAAGGCATGGATCACCGCCAGGCCCCGTGCCAGGGAGGTCATGAAGTTCGGGTCGCCGGTGAAGGCCTCGATGCGCTTGGCCGGCGAGGCGATGATCGGGGGTGCCAGGGGAGGCAGCGCGGTACGCAGTTCTTCGCTCATTCTTGTTGTCCTTGGTGGATCGCACTCAGGGCAGGGTCGGCCGATTATCGAACCAAAGTTCGATTATCGCAATTGACCCCGCCCGCCACGGCTCGTACTTTTGCCGCCGCCACAGGGCGCCCCGGTTTGATCAGGTACCTCGGCGCCCGGCAACGGCTTCGCTCATGAGGCGCTGGCCGGAATCCCCCCGTAGAGGCCACCACCCCGGCGCGCCACCCGCGCGTTCGGGGCTGGCACTGGCCGTTCTTCAGCGCATCACTCCGATGAACAGGCTCACGCTGGCGAAGGCCAGCACGGTGCAGACCACCAGGGCCGCCGCACAGCGCCCTTCCAGGCCGAAGCGCTGGCCGAGGATGGGGTAGATGCTCATCATCGGCGCGCTGGCGAACAGCACGCCGGCCACCTTGAGCGCCGGGTCCACCGGTGGCAGCAGCTGGAAGCACAGCAGCACCGCCAGGGGGTGCAGCAGCAGCTTGCCCAGGCTGAGCTGGGCCACGTCCTTGAGCAGGCCGCCGGCCCGCAGCCCCACCAGGCTCGCGCCGATCACGAAGAGCGCCACCGGCGCCGAAGCCGACGACAGCATCTCGATCACCTTGGCCAGCACCCCGGGCAGCTTGAGGTCCAGCAGCGCCAGGGCAAGGCCGATGCTGATGGAGATGATCACCGGGTTGCGCACCAGCCGGCTGAAGGTCTCCTGCAATGCCGCCCGCGCGCCGCTGCCGTTCTGCCGGCCGAGCTCGGCGATGGCCAGGGCCAACGGGATCATCAGCAGGTTCTCCACCAGCATGCCGAGGGCCAGGGCCACCGCCGCGGGAGGGCCCAGCACCATGGCCACTATGGGGTAGCCGATGAAGCCGCTGTTGGACACCGACATGCCCAGGGCGGCGAGCGCGCTGCCGCTGAGGCTGTCGCGGCGTACCAGGCGCGAGAACAGGAAACCGCCCCAGAACACCAGTTGCGAACCGATGCCGTAGGCCAGCAGGTAGAGCGGGTCGAAGACCTCGCCCAGGGGCTTCTCCAGCAGGGCGTGGATCACCAGCGCCGGGAGGGCGAAGGTGATGACGAACTTGCCCAGCCCCTGTACCTGGATGGGGTTGACCAGCCCGCCACGGGCGGAGAGGTAGCCGATGCCGATCAGGATGAAGATCGGACCGGTGATGCCGAGGATTTGCAGCATGGGGTCAGTTCCACTGATCCGGTTGCAGCGGCCTCAGCTGTTGCAGGCGGCTGCGGGTCCGGGAGAAATCCATATGGGGCTTGCCACGGCAGAGTTCGTCCGGGCTCGCCTCGCTGGCCAGCAACAGGCGGTTGCCGGCGTCGTAGGCGATGTCCACCAGGTTGACGAAGCGTTGTTGCACGTCGATGGCTTCCTCGCCCAGGCAAGGCACGCCGGTAATGGCCAGGCGCTGGAAACGCCGGCACAGCCAGAGGAAGTCGGCGCTGGAATGGGGGCGTCGGCACAGTTCGTCGAACTCCAGCCAGGCGCTGTCGTCTCCCGCCACGCGTACCCGCAAGGGATGCTGGTTCACGGCCAGTTCCAGGTCGCGCTGGGCGGTATCGCCCACTCCCAGGCGTGCTTCGACCCAGCCTTCGGGGAACCCCGACTGCGGCCAGCAGTAGCTCCCCCAGGCCTCCAGTTCACCCTGGCGCTGGCGATAGTCCTCGCCGGCATCGAGGTTGAACACCTCGAAGCGCTTCTCGATCAGTCCGATGGCCGGCTTGAAGCGTTCCCGGTACAGCGGATTCGGACAGAGCCCGTCGGGGTGGTAGTTGGAGGTGCAGGCCAGGCCCACGCCCTCCTCCACCAGCACCTTGAGCAGGCGGCCGAGCAGGATGGCGTCGCCGATGTCGTGGACGTGGAATTCGTCGAAGCACAGCAGGCGGGTCTCCTCGGCCAGCGCCCGGGCGGCCAGGGCCAGGGGATCGGGCTGGCCGGCGAAGGCCGCCATGCGTCCCTGCAACTCCTGGAGGAACGCGTGGAAATGCACCCGTCGCTTGGCGGCGAGAGGCGCCGCAGCGAAAAAGGCATCCATGACGAAGCTCTTGCCCCGCCCTACTCCGCCCCAGAGATAGAGCCCGGCGGGGGGCCGCCGCAGCCAACCCTTCCTGCCGGCGAGAAACGCCTCCAGCCATTGGCCGAGACGGGCAATGGCGGTGCGTTGGGCGGCGTCGGCCCGGTATCCCCGGGCCTCCAGCAGTGCCTCGAAGTGCCGTTCGATGCGCGGGCCAACGGCTTCGGCCAGCCCATCGACGGCGGGTGCGGGTTCCCTAGAAGTCAAAGAACACCGTTTCCCCTTCTCCCTGGATGCGGATGTCGAAGCGGTAGGCCGGCTTGCCGTCCACTTCGCAGCGGCGCGCCACCAGGGTCTCGCGGCGCTGGGGCTGCTCGATCAGGTTCAGCACCGGGTCGGCGGCGTTGGCGGCGGCCTCGTCGTCGAAGTAGACGCGGGTCTGCAGGTGGATGTTGATGCCCCGGGCGAACAGCGACAGGTTGATGTGCGGCGCCATGGGCACGCCGGCGGCGTTCTTCACCACGCCGGGCTTGATGGTGTGCAGGGTCCACTCGCCCGCGTCGAAGGTGGTGGCGGTACGGCCGAAGCTGTTGAAGGGCTTCTCCAGGTCGAAGGCGGTGTCGTAGACGCCCTCGTGGTTGGCCTGCCAGAACTCCAGGAAGGAGTCGCGCACCAGGTGGCCGTTGCCGTCGTAGACGTGGCCGATCAGGAGGATGTGCTCGCCCGGCGCATCGGCCTTGGCCATGCGGTTCCAGATTTCCTGGTCACGGGTCGGGTTGCCGGCGGCTTCGAGGGCCAGGCCGATGTGGACGTAGGGGCCGGCGGTCTGGGAGGGGGTTTCCGGCAGCAGTTCGATAGGCATGCGCGTGTCTCCTCAGCGGTTTTCGAAGTGGGTCTTGCGCTGGCCGCGCAGGACGATGTCGAAGCGATACGCCAGGCAATCCATGGGATTGGCGTTGCTCATGTCGAGCTTGGCGATCAGGGTTTCCACCGCGTCGGGGTTGGCGATGCTCTTGACGATGGGGCACATCGGGATGAGCGGGTCACCTTCGAAATACAGCTGGGTGATCAGCCGGGTGGAGATGGACGGCCCGCTGATGGAGAAGTGGATGTGGGCCGGACGCCAGTCGTTCGGACCGTTGCGCCAGGGGTACGGACCCGGCTTGATGGTGCGGAAGATGTAGCGGCCCTCGCTGTCGGTCAGGGCGCGGCCGACACCGCCGAAGTTCGGGTCCAGGGGCGCCAGGTAGCGATCGTTCTTGTGGCGATAGCGGCCGCCGGCGTTGGCTTGCCACATTTCCACCAGGGTATGGGGAACCGGCTTGCCGAACTGGTCCATGACCCGGCCGGAAACGATGATGCGCTCGCCGATGGGCAGCCCGCCGTTGTTGAAGTTGAGCAGCAGGTCGTTGTCGTGCTCGCCCATCTTCAGGTGGGAGAAGTCCGGGCCGCTGGTCTCGGAGACCGATTGCGGGATGCTCACCAGTGCCTGGCGCGGGGAGCGGGCAACGGACGTCTTGTAGTCGGGGGTGAGGGCTTTCGGGTGCCAGTTTCGGTCACGAATGACGAAGCGGCTGTTTTCCGCATCGGACATCAGGTTTTCCTCTTGTTGGAGTTATGGAGCGGCCCGGTTGGCAGGCAGTGGGCCCTTGGGGCGCAGTGTCGTCGAGCCGGCACCGGAGGAAAATTGAATTCACGCTTCGCTTACATAACCATCCGGTTATGCAAGGCGCCCTTCGCGATAGTCCAGGGCCACCTCCCGCAGCGTCTCCACCGTCCAGTGGGCCGCCAGGGAGAGCGGCAGGGAGGCGTTGCTGCAGATGCCCACGGAGCCGCCGGGCTCCTTGAAGCCCAGGTCCAGTTCCACCAGCTCGCCTCGGGCCAGGTCGAGGCGCACCGCGTCCAGGGGCGCGATCCACACCGCATCCCCCGCTTCCACGTAGCGCCGGCTGAGGGCCAGCGACAGGGTTTCCAGTCGCTGGCGGGGCGCGCTGATGCCGCTCTGCACGAAGAAGGCGTCCGCATGTTTGCGGATGGTGGTTCCGGCCAGGGGCAGGACAAGGGGAAAACCTTCCAGGCTTCGACGATCGGCCCCGGGTGCGAGCAAGGGATGGCCGCTGCGGACCACCAGGGTCAGGGACTCGTTGTAGAGATGCTCGAAGGTGAGCCCCTGCACTTCCGGGTTGTCGGTCATGCGGCCCACCACCAGGTCCAGTTCCCCGACCCGCAGCTGTGACAGCAGGTAGGCGCCCGGCCCGGTCAACACGCTGATCACCAGGGACGGGTGGCGCTCGTGGAGTCGGCGCACCACCTCCGGCACCAGCAGTCCCTCGACGGTGGAAAGCACGCCGAGGCGCACGGTGCCGGCGGCATACTCACCTTCCCGCAAGCTGCTCACCCCATCCCGCAGGGCCTGCACGCAGGGCCCCGCGTAGCGCATGAAGGCCAGCCCGGCTTCGGTGAGGCTGGCGCCGCTCTTGCTGCGATCGAAGAGGGTGGCGTCGAGGAGTTCCTCCAGTTCCTTGAGGGTCTTGGAGATCGCTGGCTGGCTCACCGCCAACTGATTCGCGGCGCGGGCCAGGCTGCCCTGGCGGGCCACTTCGAGGAAGCACAGCAGGTGGCGGAACTTGATGCGGGTATCGATATTCAACGGCGGATCCTGGAGACGACTGGCAACGGAAGGCTAGCGCAAAGCCGCGTTGCAGAGGAGCGGATTCATTCGACGGATTCCGGCGCGGGCCTTGGCGCGCATGGCGCATCAGGCTCGGACCCGCAGGGTGGCGTTTCCCGAGGGGCAACGCACCCTGCGCGAGGCCGATCCCGGCGGCCTCAGGCACTGCACACCCGCCCAGCCAGCTCCACCCGGCCGAAGCGGGCCCCGCTTTCCAGGGGCGTGATGGCCAGCAGGCGGTCCAGGCGCACGGAACAAGGGCCATCCTCCACTTCCAGCACGAAGAACTCTTCCTTATCAGCGCTGGTGTGGGTCGTGAGCGCCCTTGCCTCGAAGCCGCCGCCATCCACCAGTTCGACCCTGAGCAGGTAGCGATACAGGCAGGCGATTTCCAGCAGGTCGTGCAGGTCGCAGTCCAGGGGTTGATACATGGCGCCTCCTCAGCAGCCTTCGATCGGGCAGGAAAGAACGTGGAGATCCTGCATCTCGACGTCCTTACTTCAGGTCGGCGATGGCGGCGCCGAAGTTGATGTGCAGCACCTGGCCATCCACCACCAGGGCGGGTACGGACCGCACGCCGGCGGCTTCGGCTTCGGCAAGGCGCGCGGGGGCTTCGCCCAGGTGCACCACTTCGACCTTTACGTCGGGCGTGAGCAGGTTCAGCAGGGTCTGTTCGGCGGATACGCAGACAGGGCATCCAGCGTGATAGAAGCGAGCGGTGGTCATTTTCGGGTCTCCTTGTATTTTGGTATCGAATCGATACCGTAACAAGACTACCTGCGCCGGCCCCTTTGTCAACATGGTTTGAAGTCGATACTATTTATCGGCGGAGGTGATTCATGAGCACCCTATTCGACCTGTTCGAGCGGCTTTCCAGCCTGATGCGCATCTGGCATCGGGAACACCCGCTGCTGGCCGAGCTGCAACCCGTGCAGCTCAGCGCGCTGCAGTACCTGTCCCGCTGCAATGGCTACTCCGACACGCCCCTGGCCGTGACCGACTACCTCGGGCTGACCAAGGGCACGGTGTCCCAGTCCCTGAAGGTGCTGGAGGCAAAGGGGCTGATCGAGAAGCGGCCGGACCTGGCGGACAAGCGCAGCGTCCACCTGGTGCTGACGCCGCTGGCACGGGAGTTGTTGCGCGAGCTGACCCCTCCCGACTTCCTCGCCAGGGCGCTGGCCGCGATGGAGGGGGACGCCGCCGAGCTGGAGCGCTTGCTCGCCAGGTTATTGCGGACCATCCAGCAGCAGGAGGATGTGCCGGGCTTCGGCGTCTGCAAGACCTGCCGCTTCCACCAGCAACGGGATGGCGAACCCCATTGCGGGCTGACCGGGGAAGCCTTGAGTCGACCGGCGGCCGAGCTGATCTGCCGGGAACACCAGCCTCGGGACGAGGCGGCCTGAACCGGATTGACCTGGGGCTTCCCTGCCCCGTCGCGCTCAGGCGCTCTTGCGGAAGAGTTCGCGACCGTTATCCAGGTACTGGTCCACCAGCCAGCGGCCATGGGCGATGGACGCGTGCTGCGCCTTCTCCAGCTCCGCCAGGAAGGCGTAGTTGGCCGGCAACGCGATGCGCCGGGTGGTCTGGCCGTCAGGCGCGGTGATATGGCAGCCCGCCGCCCAGGGCGTGGGGATGCCGGGATGCTCGAAGACATCGGCGACTATGGTGTGGTTGCGGTGGACACACTGCAGGGTACTCATGGGCGCTACCTCTTTGTTGAAGGCCCGCAGCCGGAATTGCGCGGGCGTGGCAGAGAGGGCCAACCGAAGGTCGGCAGCTGTCTTGCTCCCTTTCGGATATAGCACAGGGCTTTTTCTTCACCCGGGCAACCGACCAAGGGTCTTGCCCGGCGTCCGTCGGCAATCCGCTGCGTCGCCCTCCGGCTGACGGCCCCCAGGGTGCCGTTACCGAGGAACCCGGCCACGCCCCTCGCCCCGAAAGCGGAAGGGGCTGCACCTGGCAGCCCCTTGTCCTGTACCCGTCCCGATCAGCGACGATCGCGCCAGATGGTCTGCACGTTGAGGAATTCGCGCAGGCCGAAATGGGACAGCTCGCGCCCGTAGCCACTCTTCTTCACGCCACCGATGGGCACGCGCGGGTCGGAGGCGGTGAAGCCGTTGATGAACACCGCGCCGCTGACGATGCGACGGGCGAGCTTCTGTGCCTTGGCGTCGTCACGGGTCCAGAGGGCGCCACCCAGGCCGAACTCGCTGTCGTTGGCCAGTTCCACGGCGTGCTCGGCATCGCGGGCGACGATCAGGGAGGCCACCGGACCGAAGATCTCCTTGCGGAAGGCGGTCATGTCCGGGGTCACGTCGCCGAGGATGGTCGGCGCGTAGTAGTTGCCCTCGCCTTCCAGCCTGTGGCCACCCAGCAGCAGGCTCGCGCCTTCGGCCAGGGTGGCCTGGACCTGGCCATCCAGTTCGTCGCGCAGGTCGAAGCGCGCCATCGGGCCGATGAAGGTGTCGTCCGCCTGCGGGTCACCGATCTTCAGCGCCTGGACGGCGGCCACGAAGCGCTCGGTGAAGGCCTCCGCGATGGGGGCCTCGAGGATGATGCGCTTGGCGGCGATGCAGACCTGGCCGGCGTTGTTGAAGCGGCTGGTGACGGCGGCCTTGACGGCGGCGTCCAGGTCGGCGTCGGCCAGCACGATGAAGGGGTCGGAACCGCCCAGTTCCAGCACGCATTTCTTCAGCGCCGCACCGGCCTGGGCGGCGATGGCGGCACCCGCGCCGACGCTGCCGGTGACCGCCACCATGGCGATGCGCGGATCGGCGATGGCCACCGACACCAGCGGCGGCTCGACGTTGATCACCTCGAACACGCCTTCCGGCAGCCCGGCTTCAGCCCAGGCCTGGCCCAGCAAATGGGCGCCGCCCATGACGTTGGGGGCGTGCTTCAGGACATAGCTGTTGCCGCCGAAGATGATCGGCACCGCGCCGCGCATCACCTGCCAGACCGGGAAGTTCCAGGGCATCACCGCCAGGACCGGGCCCAGGGGCAGGTAGGCCACCACGGCCTTGTCGTCCTCCACCAGGGTGGGCTCGTCGGCCAGCATGGCCGGGCCGTGCTCGGCGTACCACTCGCAGAGCTTGGCGCACTTCTCGATCTCGCCCCGGGACTGGCTGATGGGCATGCCCATTTCGCTGGTGGTCATGCGCGCCATGGTCTCGGCATTGGCACGCAGGGCCTTGGCCATGCGCAACAGGGCCTGGGCACGTTCCTCGACGGGGGTCTGGCTCCAGGTCTCGAAGCCGCGCTGGGCGGAAGCCAGGCTGGCTTCCAGGGCGACGGCGTCCTGGTAGGGGTAGCGAGCGAGTTCGGCGCCCGTGGCGGGGTTCCGGGAAATGGCGGCGGCTTGGGTCATGGTGTCCTCGTTGTACGTCTGGGCCGTTTCCGGCTCCGGTGAATCGTCGAACAGACGTTATGCGAGGCACCGATTCAGGTAAAACGAATAATCGAGAAGAAATCATTCACAAAAAAAGAACAGGTCGGCTCCCCTGCGGCAGGGTGCGCTCAGCTGAGCGCACCGAAACCTCCGCATTCAGCCAGTGCCCGAGTCGCCGGCCGGCTTCGATAGCGCTCGCCGGCGTCCCGTGCAGTCACCACGTAGACCCGTTGCTCATCGCCATGGCGGAGCAGCAGGCATCGCAGGGTCTGGCCATCGTCCACCTCGAACCAGCGCTCCTCGCCATCCTCGGTCACTTCCATGAAGCGGCAGACACGCGCCTGCACGGGAGTTGGCCTGAAACGCTCCCAGCCCTCCGGCAGCGACTCGGCGTCGACCAGCCAGCCGGTGGCGGGCAAGGTCCCGGATTCCTCCCGGCGACGTCCCCAGGGCAGCCACAGGATGCCCCGTGCCGGATCCTGGATCGGCAGCGCGGCGTCCGCATCGGTGTACTGGATCAGTTGGCGCAGGCCTTCGATGGTGAAGAGCCCGCTGACTTCCACGGAAAGGCACATGAACAACCTCCTCCCGGACGGCGCGCGTCCAGTCATGCTGCGACGGGCTATCGTTGGCAGAGGTTTTATCGTCGCCCGCCGCCTGAGTTTCGTGGGGTCGTATCAGGAGTCAAGACAGACGCAGGCTGCCCGAGACGGGAGGACCGGGAGAGACGACGAAGCGCGCTCGATAAATTTAACGCCTGTGCTGTAACGCCCGGCGGGCTGTCCAGTCTCCCTTTACGAAGGCGCCACGCCGGCCTCCGCCGGAACGCCCCGATCACCCCAACACGCCTGGAGACATACCCGATGAAAACCTCGACCACCGTCCTCTCCGCTGCCAGCCTCGCCTTTGCCCTGAGCACCGCCATCGGCCTGGCCACCGTGCCCACGGCCGCCCAGGCTGCCGATACCGAGAAGTGCTTCGGCATCGCCATGAAGGGCAAGAACGACTGCGCCGCCGGTGCCGGCACCACCTGCGCGGGAACCTCGACCAAGGATTACCAGGGCAACGCCTGGAAGAAAGTGCCGGCCGGCACCTGCGAGAAAACCGCGTCGCCCACCTCCCCCACCGGTTTCGGCCAGCTCCAGGCCTTCAAGGAAGTGAGCCAGGGCTGAACCTATCCGGCAGGAGCACCGCCCATGAAACACCAGGCTTCCCCCAGCGCTCCTGCCGGCGCCCTGCCGGCGCGGGCCGGGATCGGGCTCAAGCCCCAGCATTTTCGGGACCTTCTCGATACCCGACCCGCCCTCGGCTTTCTTGAGATCCATGCCGAGAACTACATGGTGGAGGGCGGCCCCTTCCATCACTACCTCGGGTTGATCCGCGAGCGGTACGCCCTGTCCGTCCATGGCGTCGGCCTGTCCATCGGCGCTGAAGGCCCCCTGGACCCGGCGCACCTGGATCGGCTGGCGACCCTGCTGGAGCGCTACCAGCCCGAATCCTTCTCCGAACACCTGGCCTGGTCCACCCACGGCGGCCGGTTCTTCAACGACCTGCTGCCACTGGCCTACGACGAGAACAGCCTGGAGTGCGTCTGCCGCCACATACAGCAGGTACAGGAGCGCCTGCGGCGGCGCCTCTTGCTGGAGAACCCGGCGACCTATGTCGAGTTCGCCAGCAGCGGAATCGACGAAGCCCAGTTCATCGCCGAGGTGGTCGCGCGCACCGGCTGCGGCCTGTTGCTGGACCTGAACAACCTCCACGTGTCCTGCACCAACCACCACCGCGACCCGCGCGCCTACCTGGCCACGTTGCCGCTGCACGCCGTGGGCGAGATCCACCTGGCCGGTTTCGCCGAGGACCGCGATGCCGCCGGCGCGCCCCTCCTGATCGACGACCACGGCGCCCCGGTGGACGAGGCGGTCTGGACCCTCTACCGGGAAACCCTTGCGCGCCTGGGCCCACTGCCCACCCTGATCGAACGCGACAATGCCATTCCCCCGCTCGCCGAGCTGGTGGACGAAGCGCAGCGGGCCGCGCACCTGCTGAGCAGGGAGGCGGCATGAACCAGGCCGACTTCGCCCACGCCCTGCTCGACCCGCAATGCAGCTGTCCGCCGGGACTGCGCAGTTGGAACGGTTCGGACCCGGCCCAGCGCTTCGCCGTCTATCGCAACAACGTGCTGGCCTCGCTGATCAACGCCCTGGCCGATGGATTCCCCGTCGTGAAGCAGCTGGTGGGCGACGGGTTCTTCACCGACATGGCGAGGCTGCACGCCCAGGCCTCCCCGCCCCGCAACCCGGTCCTGGCGTTCTACGGCGAGGATTTCCCGGATTTCATCCAGGGCTTCGAGCCCGCAGCCTGCGTGCCTTACCTCGCCGACGTCGCGCGACTGGAACGGGCCCGCGTCCGCGCCTATCACGCGGCGGAGGTGGCGCCCCTGGACAAGGCCGGCCTGGGCGCCGTGCTCGCCGATCCCGAGGCCGTGCCCCACCTGGTGTTCCGGTTGCATCCGTCGCTCCAGGCGCTGCAGTCGCCCTATGCCATCGCCTCGCTCTGGGGCGCTCACCAGGGCCTTCTCGAGCTGTCCACCGTGAACCCCGCCGAACCGGAATGCGCGCTGGTGCTGCGCAATGGCCTGGAGGTGGAGGTGCAGCGCTGCAGCCCTGGCACGCTCGCCCTGGTCAGGTCGCTGGGCCAGGCCACGCCGCTCGGCGCGGCGGTCGGCGCCGCCCTGGGCGTGGAGCCCGGATTCGACCCGGGCGCGGCCCTGGCCCTCCTGCTGGCCGGCGACGCCCTCACCCATTTCGCTCTCGACCCCGCGAGGTACCCGGCATGAACACCGCGACCCGGTCCCACATCGATCCGCTGCCCGTGCGCCTGGTGCGCCAGGGGGTGGCGCTGTGCCAACGGCTGCCCTACAGCCTGGTGGCCTTCGTCGCCCGTTTCTCGATCGCGGCGGTGTTCTGGAAATCCGGCCAGACCAAGGTGGAGGGGCTGGCCATCGACCTGGTGGAAGGCACCTTCCAGCTCGGCGTGCCGCAGCTGTCGGCGTCCGCCATTCCCCTGTTCGCCGAGGAATACCGCCTGCCCCTGCTCTCCCCCGCGCTGGCGGCGCATCTGGCGGCCTTCGCCGAACACCTGTTTCCGCTGTTGATCCTGCTGGGGCTGGCGACGCGCTTTTCCGCCCTGGCGCTGCTGGGCATGACCCTGGTGATCCAGTTGCTGGTCTATCCCGGTGCCTACCCCACCCACGGCGTCTGGGCCGCCTGCCTGCTGCTGTTGATCGCCCAGGGACCGGGACGGCTGTCGCTGGATCACCTGATCGCCCGGCGCTACGGATAGCGCAGTAGGCGCGATCAGCCGGCCGGACCGATCAGCTGGCTGATCACCGCCCGCAGCTTGCCGGGCTTCACCGGCTTGTTGAGCAGCGGCACGCCGAGGTTGAGGAGGTCGCGCCGGCACTGGTCGGAGCGATCGGCGGTGATGATTACCGCCGGTATGGACCGGGCGAATCGCTGGCGCAGCTGGCGGATCACATCGCAGCCCAACTGGCCGTGGTCCAGGTGGTAGTCCACCAGCATCAGGTCGGGCGCCCGGTCGTCCAGCACCGCCACAGCCCCTTCCAGGTCCGTGGCGGTCTGCACCTGGCAGCCCCACTGGCCGAGCAGCGCCGACATGCTTTCGAGGATGCCGGGCTCGTTGTCCACCACCAGCAGGCGCTGGCCGGGCAACGGGTCACCGGTCACCGGCCGGGCCTCCACATTGGGCCTCTCCGGCGGCAGGGCGCCGGTCAGCGGCACCTCGATGCTGAACACCGAGCCGCGCCCGACCTGGGAACGCACCTCGACGCGGTACTCCAGCATGCTGGCGATGCGATCGACGATGGCCAGTCCCAGGCCCACGCCCTTGCGCTCGGACGCGCGCCCCACGTCCAGCTGGTTGAATTCGAGGAAGATGGCTTCCAGCTGGTCTTCCGGGATGCCCCGCCCGCTGTCCCAGACCTCCAGCTTCAAGCGGTCGCCCCGGCGCCGCGCCCCCAGCAGGATGCGCCCCCGCTCGGTGTAGCGGCAGGCGTTGCTGAGGAAGTTGCGCAGGATGCGGGTGAGCAGGCGGAAGTCGGTGGTGATGTTCAGGCGCGGAATGCGCGTGCGCAGTTCCAGCCCGGCCGCCTCGGCCACGCCCTGGAACTCCGAGGCCAGCGGCCCCAGTACCTCGTCGAGGTGGTAGGTATCCAGGTCCGGCTTGATGGCGCTCTGGTCCAGCTTGGAGATGTCCAGCAGGTCGGCCAGCAGGTCCTCGGCGCCCTCAAGGGCCTGGTGGGTGCGCTCCACCAACTGTTTCTCGGAGGCCGGCAAGGCCCGCTCGCGCAGGGTCGACACCAGCAGGCGGGCGGCGTTGAGGGGTTGCAGCAGGTCATGGCTGGCCGCCGCCAGGTACTTGTCCTTGGACAGGTTGGCCGCTTCGGCGGCGTCGCGGGCTTCCCGCAACTGGGCGTTGAGCGCCTCCAGTTCCCGGGTCCGCTCCAGCACCCGCTGCTCCAGCTCGTCATTCAGGGTCTGCAGCCGTTGCTGCGCCAGGATGCGTTCGGTGATGTCGGCGACGAAGCCCTCCACCAGCCCGTCCTCGTCCGGCTTCTGCAGCAGGTTCATGAGCACGTCCACATGGCTGCCGTCCTTGCGCACCAGCCGGGTCTCATAGCCGAACAGGCCGCCTTCGCGCTGCAACTGGCGACGGATCGCCGCCAGCTCGTCGGCGCCACCGGCGAACAGGTGGCGGCCAAGGTCGGTGAGCCGCTCCAGGCAGTCCTGGGGCGAACCGTAGCCGAGCATCCAGGCCAGGGCCGGGTTGGCCGCTCGCAGGCCATCCTTGAGGTTGGCCTGGAAGATGCCGTGCACGGCGTGCTCGAACAGCCACTTGTAGCGGTTGCGCTCGGTCTCCAGCTCTTCCAGGCGGGCGATCAGTTCCGGGTAATGGCTCTTGCGCGCGGAGTGGCTGCCGAGGCCCAGCAACCCGGTGAGGGCGTCGTGCTGCTCCTCAGAGGGCCTCGGCATACACCACCTCGACATCCCGCAGGCTGGACTGGCGCGGGTTGGTGAGGATGCAGGGATCGTCCATGGCGTGGCGCGACAGGAAGGGGATGTCCGAAGTGCCGACACCATGCAGGCGCAAGGTCTCGTGGAAGCCCACGGCATGCTTGAGCGTCACCAGGTGCTCCACCAGGCGCTGGCGCACCTGGTTCTGGTTCAGCCCCCGGCAATCGATGCCGAAGGTCTCGGCGATCACCTTGAAGCGCTCCGGCGTGGCGCTGTAGTTGAAGGCCACCACATGCTCCACCAGCACGGCGTTGCACAGGCCGTGAGGCAGGTCGAGGAAGCCCCCCAGGCTGTGGGACATGGCATGCACCGCACCGAGGATGGCATTGGAGAAGGCCAGGCCGGCCTGCATGCTGCCGAGCATGATCTTCTCCCGCAGGGCGATGTCATGGGGATTGGCGATCATCGCCACCAGGTTGCCGTTGATCAGCCGCATGGCCTCCAGGGCATGGGGGTCGGTGAGCGGGCCATGGCCGGTGGAGACGAAGGCCTCGATGGCGTGCACCAGGGCGTCGATGCCGGTACAGGCGGAGAGGAAGGGGTCCATGCTCACCGTGGTTTCCGGATCGATCAGGGACACGTCCGGCACCACCGCCTTGCTGACGATGGAGAACTTCATCCGCTCCTGCTGGTTGGAGATGATCACGAACTGCGACACGTCGGCGGAGGTGCCGGCGGTGGTGGGGATGAGGATCAGTGGCGGGCTGGGCACTGTGAGGGTGTCCACGCCCTCGAACTCGAGGATGCTGCGCCCGTGGGCGACGACGATGCCGATGCCCTTGGCGCAGTCCATGGGGCTGCCGCCGCCCACGGCGACTATCACGTTGCAACCGGCGCTGCGATAGACCTCCGCCCCCAGCATCACCTCCTCCACGCGGGGGTTGGGCGACACCTGGGTGTAGAGGCAGTAGTCGATGCCCTGGGCCTGGAGGCTGGCTTCCACGTCGGCCACCCAGCCTGCGGCCTGCACCCCGGGGTCGGACACCACCAGGACCTTGCGCGCACCGAAGGTGCTGGCGTAATTGCCGACGTTGTGCCGACAGCCGGCACCGAAAATGATCTCGGGGGAAACGAACTTGCGAAGCGGGCTGATATCGTGACGCATCAAGACAGCTCTTTCTTGTAGTTATACGGTGAGTAGGAGTCAGCCTACTTGATTCCTAGGGCATTTCAATCAGACCTTAGGACGTTTCCGTCTTCGATCCAGAAGTCACCGCCACCCTGGCCCAGGCCCGAGCCCGGCGGGCTTCCCTCGCACCAGCCCTCTACCGGCGGGAGAGGGAGACCCGCGTGAGGGCTCGGTGCGCGCGCTATTCAACCCAGCAACCCCCGGTAGAACGCCAGCTCCGCCTCCAGGGCGTGGGCCAGGTTCACGGCGTTGCGAAAGCCGTGGCGCTCGTCCGGGTAGACATGGCACGCCACCGTCCGACCCGAGGCTTCGAGGGCCGCCACCAGGCTGGCGGTCTGCTCCGGCACCACGACGGCATCCTGGCCACCCTGGAAGAGGATCAACGGCGCCTCGATCTCGCCGGCCCGCGACACCGCACTGCGTTGGCGGTAACGCGCGGCGTCGCGCACGGGATCGCCGATCAGCCAGTCGAGGTAGTCGGCCTCGAACTTGTGGGTCGTCGCCCGCAGCGCCAGGGGATCGCTGACGCCGTAGTAGCTGGCCCCACCGCGAAACGGCGTGTCGCCCATCAGTGCCAGCAGCGTGGTGAAGCCTCCGGCGCTGGCCCCCCGGATGAAGGCCCGCCCGGGGTCCACCAGGCCCAGGGCCGCCAGGTGCTTAACCAGGGCCGCGGCATCCGCCACATCCAGCTCGCCCCAGGCGCCTTCCAGCCGTTGCCGGTAGGCGCGGCCGTAGCCGCTGCTGCCCCGGTAGTCGAGGTCCGCCACCGCGAACCCGCGCTGGGTCCAGAACGGGATGCGTGGATCGAGTACCGGCTGGCAGGCGGAGGTCGGGCCGCCGTGACAGAACACCAGCAAGGGTGGCCGCTCGCCCCGGCCGCCCTGGAATCGCGGATTGCAGGGCGCGTGGAAGAAGGCGTGGGCCCACTCCCCCGCCGCCACCGGAAAGCGCAGGGCGCGGGGCCGGGAAACCGCTGATTCGGGGGCCTCGCCGCCCGCCAGTGTCCGTACCCCGCCGCCCTGCCGTTCGATCGCCAGTACCGCGCTGGACCGCGCCGGGCCGGCGGCGATGCAGTAGTAGTGGCGGTCGTCCGCGGCCAGTTGGCGGAAGCGGCTGAAGTCGGTCGCCAGGGGAACACCCGAGGTCCCGGACAGGAAGCCCTGCCCGTCCGCCAGCCAACTGCGCAATCCCACCTCAGGCAAGTGGCTGCTGAGCCCAAGCTGCCAGGGCGCCGGGGCGTGGTCGGCCAAGGCCGCCGGCAGGGGCCTCAGGCCCTCGCCGTCCAGGCGCCAGGGCTGCCACCAGCCGTGCCGGTCGCTCAGGCAATGCAGTCGGCCCCGGTCGTCGAAGCGGGGTTGCTGGAGCGACTCGCCGCCGTCGGCGCCGGCCAGGATGTCCGGCGCGCTCCAGCCGTCGCCACTGCGGTGTCGACGACAGAGGCGCGTGGAGGTCCAGGGCTGATGGGGCCGATCCCATTCGATCCAGGCCAGGCACTGGCCGTCGGCCGACAGGCGCGGCGCGGCGTAGAAATCCGCGCCCGCCGCCAGCTCCCGACACTGGCCGTCGTCGAGGGCGATGGCCACCAGGCGATGCCGCTGGCCATCCTCCTCGACGGCCAGGACCTGGCCCGCCGCACACTCCAGGTCGCCGTAGCGGCACCCCGCCCGGTCGGTCAGCCGCGTCGGCCGGCCGTGCAGGCGCTGGTGGTAGAGCTGCTGGTCCGCCTCGTTGACGAACACCACCCCGCCGGGCACCAGGCAGAAGGCGCCGCCGCCGTATTCGTAGACCCGGCTGCGCAGGGAAAACCCCGCCGGCGTCAGGCAATGAGCCTCCCCGTCCAGCCAGCGCCAGAGCGTGGTGCGGCCGTCGGCCGGGTCGAACAGGGTCCAGAAGAGGCCATCCGGCCCGCAGCGCAGCTCGGCGAAGTCCCGGCTGGCGGCGACGGCCCGCTGGGCGCTCCAGTCGCTGTCCCAGAAGCCGAAGGGCCGGACCTCAGGACCGGCAGATGATGTTGGAGGCGCGCTCATTGCGATAGGTCAGCCGCTCCATGCCCCAGGGCGCCCGTTCCGCTTCGTCCCGGGCGGCGAGGATCTTGTGGTGATGGGGCGACTTGGCGCACACCGGATCGGCGTTGGCGGCGTCGCCCGTAAGCATGAAGGCCTGGCAGCGGCAGCCGCCGAAGTCCTTCTCCTTTTCGTCGCAGGAACGGCAGGGCTCGGGCATCCAGTCGTAGCCCCGGAAACGGTTGAAGCCGAAGGACTCGTACCAGATGTGCCGAAGGTCGTGTTCGCGCACATTGGGGAACTGCACCGGCAACTGCCTCGCGCTGTGGCAGGGCAGCGCGGTGCCGTCCGGGGTGATGTCGAGGAAGAGGCTGCCCCAGCCGTTCATGCAGGCCTTCGGGCGCTCCTCGTAGTAGTCCGGGGTGACGAAGATCAGCTTGCAGGGGTGCCGTTCGGCGGCCAGCTTGTCCCGATACTGGTTGGTGATGCGTTCGGCCCGTTGCAGCTGCTCGCGGGTGGGCAGCAGCCCGGCGCGGTTCAGTTCGGCCCAGCCGTAGAACTGGCAGGTGGCGAGTTCGACGAAGTCCGCTTCCAGCTCGAGGCAGAGTTCGATGATCCGCTCGATGTTGTCGATGTTGTGCCGGTGGGTGACGAAGTTCAGCACCATGGGGTAGCCCGCCGCCTTCACCGCACGGGCCATGGCCAGCTTCTGGGCGAAGGCCTTGCGCGAGCCGGCCAGCAGGTTGTTCACCTCTTCGTCGGCGGCCTGGAAGCTCACCTGGATATGGTCCAGCCCGGCTTTGGCCAGGGCCTCGATGCGGGCTTCCGACAGGCCGATGCCGGAGGTGATGAGGTTGGTGTAGTAGCCCAGGTCGCGGGCCGCCCGCACCAGTTCCTCCAGGTCCTGGCGCACCAGCGGCTCGCCACCGGAGAAGCCCAGCTGAGCGGCCCCCAGCTCGCGGGCCTGGCGGAACACTTCGATCCACTGCTGGGTCGTCAGCTCCTCCTTGTGCTGGGCGAAGTCCAGGGGGTTGGAGCAATAGGGGCACTGCAGCGGGCAGCGGTAGGTCAGCTCGGCCAGCAGCCAGAACGGCGGGCCGGGCTTCGGGTCAGGCGTTGAGCTGCAGCCAGAACTGGGCATGGGCCACCTCGATGAATGCCAGGATGTCTTCGTCCAGTCCCGGCACGTCCGGGAACTTCAGCCGCAGGTCGTCGATGATGCCTCCGACGTTGCGCTCGCCATCCACCAGCAGGAGGATTTCCGCGGCGCTGTCGTTCAGCCGCACCATGCCTTCGGGATAGAGCAGGACATGGCAGCCCTGGGCCGGCTCCCATTGCAGGCGGAAGCCACGGCGCAGGTGCGGCACCTGTTGCAGGTTGAAATCGCTCACAGGCTGATCCCCCGATGCCAGACCCGCTCGCGGGTCACCGTGTGGTAGGGCGGACGTTCCAGTTCGTAGGCCATGCTCATGGCGTCGAGCATGCTCCAGAGTACGTCCAGCTTGAACTGCAGGATCTCCAGCATGCGCTGCTGGGCCTCGAAGGTGCGGTAGTGGTCGAGGGTTATGCGCAGGCCGTGCTCCACGTCGCGACGGGCCTCCTTGAGGCGCTTCCTGAAGTAGTCGTAGCCGCTGGCGTCGATCCAGGGATAGTGCTGCGGCCAGCTGTCCAGCCGCGACTGGTGGATCTGCGGCGCGAACAGCTCGGTCAGCGAGCTGCTGGCGGCCTCCTGCCAACTGGCGCGACGGGCGAAGTTGACGTAGGCGTCCACCGCGAAACGTACCCCCGGCAGCACCAGTTCCTGGGACAGCACTTGCTCACGGTCCAGGCCCACGGCCTCGGCCAGGCGCAGCCAGGCCTCGATGCCGCCCTCCTCCCCGGGCGCGCCGTCGTGGTCCTGGATGCGCTGGATCCACTCGCGGCGGGTGTCGCGGTCCGGGCAGTTGGCGAGGATGGCGGCGTCCTTCAGCGGGATGCATACCTGGTAGTAGAAGCGGTTGGCCACCCAGCCCTGGATCTGCTCGCGGGTGGCGCGGCCCTCGTACATGGCGCGGTGAAAGGGATGGTGGATGTGGTAGCAGGCGCCCTTGGCGCGCAGCGCCTGCTCGAATTCGGCGGGGGTCATGGCGGTCTGGCTCATGCTCGGTATCCTCGCAGGGTGCGCCGTGCGCACCGGAAACGGATCATGGTGCGCACGGCGCACCCTACAACGGGATGTGCATCCCATCCCAGGCCACTTCGATGCCGTGACGGCCGAGTTCGGCGCGCTCGGCGGAATCGACGTCGAGGATCGGGTTGGTGTTGTTGATGTGGATGAGCACCTTGCGCGGGCCCGGGATGCCGTCCAGCACCTCGATCATCCCGCCCGGGCCGCTCTGGGGCAGGTGGCCCATCTCGCTGCCGAGCTTGTCGCCCACCTCGCAGTGGCGCATCTCGTCGTCGCGCCAGAGGGTGCCGTCCACCAGCAGGCAGTCGGCGCGGCGCATCCAGCCCAGCAGGTTCTCGTCCACCTGCCCCAGGCCCGGCGCGTAGAACAGCGCGCCGCCGGTGCCGAGATCCTCGACGAAGAGGCCGATGTTGTCGCCCGGGTGCGGATCGCCCCGGTGCGGCGAGTACGGCGGTGCGCTGCTGCGCAGGGGAATGGCGGTGAAGCGCAGGCCCTCGCAGGCGGGAATCGCGAAGGTCGGCGCCGAGAGGTCGATGAGGTTCCAGGCCAGGCCGCCGTTCCAGTGTTGGAGCATGGTGAACAGCGGGAAGCCGGTGGACAGGTCCTGGTGGACCATGTCGGTGCACCAGACCGAATGGGGGCAGCCCTCGCGCAGGCTCAGCAGACCGGTGACATGGTCGATCTGGCTGTCCATCAGGATGATTCCGGCGATACCGGTATCCCGCAGGGCGCGCGCCGGCTGCAGCGGCGGGAAGGCCTCCAGCTGGGCGCGGATATCGGGGGAGGCGTTGCACAGCACCCAGTCGGTGCCGTTGGCGCTGAGGGCGATGGAGGACTGGGTGCGCGGTTGCGCGCGTACCTTGCCGCTGCGCACGCCCCGGCAGTTGCGGCAGTTGCAGTTCCACTGGGGAAAGCCGCCGCCGGCGGCGGAGCCGAGAATCTGGATATGCATGGGAGACTCCCAGGCCAGGGCCCCGGCAGAGCCGGGGCGAGGCGGATCAGCGGTTGGCGAAGTACAGGGTCACTTCGAAACCAATGCGCAGATCGGTGAAGGCGGGTTTAGTCCACATGTGGCAATCCTCTTGTTATGCGCCGGAGGATTCCGGCAAGACCAGTTAAACACCGGGCCGGAGGGGGCCGAATGGTACTTTCGGAGGAGATTTCCTCCTGATTTGGTAGCGTCCGGCCCCGCCGATGGATTATGCGCCCGCAAAAAGAAAAACGCGGCCCGGAGACCGCGTCGCGACAAGGCCCTGCCGGGCATTAGGAGTGGGGGGCGCTAGATCCCGCTGGCAGGCCTGTTCGCCCAAGGAGCGTGGCGCCCGAACCGGCGCGCCACGGGGTCGACAAGGGTTGGTCCGGGCTCAGAAGAAGCCCAGCGGGTTGATGTCGTAGCTGACCAGCAGGTTCTTGGTCTGCTGGTAGTGGTCGAGCATCATCTTGTGGGTCTCGCGACCGACGCCGGACTTCTTGTAGCCACCGAAGGCGGCGTGTGCCGGGTACAGGTGGTAGCAGTTGGTCCAGACGCGGCCGGCCTTGATGCCACGGCCCATGCGGTAGGCGCGGTTGATGTCGCGGGTCCAGACGCCGGCGCCCAGGCCGAACTCGGTGTCGTTGGCGATGGCCAGGGCCTCGGCTTCGTCCTTGAAGGTGGTGACGCCCACCACCGGGCCGAAGATCTCTTCCTGGAACACACGCATCTTGTTGTGGCCCTTGAGCAGGGTCGGCTGGATGTAGTAACCGCTGGCCAGGTTGCCCTCCAGGCGCTCCGAAGCACCGCCGGCGAGCAGCTCGGCACCCTCCTGCCGGGCGATGTCGAGGTAGCTGAGGATCTTGTCGTACTGCTGCTCGGAAGCCTGGGCGCCGACCATGGTGTCGGTGTCCAGCGGATTGCCGCGCTTGATGGCCTTGATCTTCTTCATCACCTCGACCATGAAGGGCTCGAAGATCGACTCCTGCACCAGCGCCCGCGACGGGCAGGTGCAGACCTCGCCCTGGTTGAAGAAGGCCAGGACCAGGCCCTCGGCGGCCTTCTCGATGAACTCGGGCTCGGCCCGCATGATGTCCTCGAAGAAGATGTTCGGGCTCTTGCCGCCCAGCTCCACGGTGCTCGGGATGATGTTCTCGGCGGCGCAGTGGAGGATGTGGGCGCCCACCGGGGTGGAGCCGGTGAAGGCGATCTTGGCGATGCGCTTGCTGGTGGCCAGCGCCTGGCCCGCTTCCTTGCCGAAGCCCTGGACGATGTTCAGCACGCCCGGGGGCAGCAGGTCAGCGATGATCTCGGCCAGCACCATGATGGACAGCGGGGTCTGCTCGGCGGGTTTCAGCACGATGCAGTTGCCGGCGGCCAGGGCCGGGGCCAGTTTCCAGGCGGCCATCAGCAGCGGGAAGTTCCAGGGGATGATCTGGCCGACCACGCCCAGCGGCTCGTGGAAGTGGTAGGCGGCGGTGTGTTCGTTGATTTCCGACGCCGAGCCTTCCTGGGCGCGGATGCAGCCGGCGAAGTAGCGGAAATGGTCGGCGGCCAGCGGCACGTCGGCGTTGAGGGTCTCGCGCACGGCCTTGCCGTTGTCCCAGGTTTCGGCGACGGCCAGGGCTTCGAGGTTCTGCTCGATGCGGTCGGCGATCTTCAGCAGGATCAGCGCACGATCCTGCACCGAGGTGCGGCCCCAGGCATCGGCGGCGGCATGGGCGGCGTCTAGGGCCTTCTCGACGTCTTCGGCGCTGGAGCGCGGGAACTCGGCGATGACTTCGCCGGTGACCGGGGTGGTGTTGGTGAAGTACTGGCCATTCACCGGCGGCACGAACTCGCCACCGATGAAGTTGCCATAGCGCGGCTTGAAGCTGACGACGGCACCGGGGGTGCCTGGCTGTGCATAGATCATGACGGTGCTCTCTCTGTCGGGGCCCACCCGGTCGGGCAGGTTGTGGACCGATCTTAGTCAGCCCCGCCCGTCCCCCGGTATGCGCCCATGGGAGCGGCGCCCTCGTTATTTGGTAGTAGACACCAGAGGCTCTGGATCAGCCCTTCCCGCACGGGAGGCGACCTTTCTGCGGGACTCGCGGTGTGCGGGAGCGCCCACCGGCTCCGGCTTGTAGCCCAGGCGCAATCCACCCCAGTGGCGGCCCTTGACGAAGATGGGCACCGACAGGTCGTGCATCAGTTCACCGGTGTCGCGGGTATAGGTCTGCAGCAGCAGCGGCTGCTGGTGGGTGCCGCAGCGCAGGCCGGTGCGGTCGTTGAACAGCCGCTTGCTGCGGCTCTGGGCCGTGTCCCGCTCCAGGTCGCCGCTGAGGGGCTGGCTGAAGGCCTGGTTATGGGTGGGGACGTAGCCTTCCGGCGTGCAGGCGATGGCGAACACCAGGCCCTCATGCTGCCTGAGCAGGGGCTCCTGGATATCCGGCAGGACCTGGTCGGTGTAGCGGTCGAAGCGCGATCCGTACTTCTGCGGCCGGGTGCCGGGAAGGGGCTCCAGACGCCGGTCGAAGAGGTCCTCCTGGCGGATGCGTCCGCCGTCGATATCCGCCTCGAAGCGCGCCGCGATGGCCGCCGCTCCCTGGCGGGCGAGGTCGTAGACGCGCTGGTGGTAGTCATCCAGGCCGACTTCCGCCAGGCGCTCGCTGATGGTTTCCGCCTGGCCTTCCAGGTGCCCCGCCGCTTCCGCCAGCCGACGGGTCTGCGCATCGCTTTCGGCCAGGTCGCCACGCATCTGCGCCACCGCCTCGAATAGCCCGGCCAACTGGTCGCGATTGGTGGTGGCGCCTCGGGCGATCTCCTCCACCTGGCCTTCCACGGCGGCGGCCAGGTCGGCGATCTTCGCCAGTTGCTCGCCAGTGAGCTCGACCTGGCCGACCCCCGCGTCCAGGTCCACGGAAAGCTGCTGGATCTGCTCGACCACCAGGGCGGTCTGGCGCTGGATGTCCGCCACCATCTGCCCCACTTCCTCCGTGGCGCTGGCGGTGCGGCCGGCCAGCCCGCGCACTTCGTCGGCCACCACCGCGAAGCCACGGCCGTGCTCGCCGGCGCGGGCGGCCTCGATGGCGGCATTCAGGGCCAGCAGGTTGGTCTGGCTGGCGATGGACTGGATCACCTGGGCGACGCGCTGGATCTCCTCGCTGCGCTGGCTGAGGGCGGCGATCAGTTCGCGGCTGCCGCTGGCCCGCGCGCTCAGCTGGTGCATCAGGCCGATGGCCTGTTGCAGCACCTGGCGCCCTTCGTCGCTGCTCTGGCGCGCGTCCAGGGAGGCGGACAGCGCCTGCTGGCTCAGGGCCGAGGTGGCGGCCTCGGTGGCGATCATCACCTCGGCACCGGCGACGATGCGTTCGGCGGCCTGCAACTGGGACTGGAGGCGCTCGGAAAGGCGGTCCACCGACCAGGCGACGCCCGCGGCGGACAGCGCGTTGTGGCTGGTGGTGCGGGACAGGTCGCGGGTCAGCCGCGACAGGTCATCGCCCTCCTCCACTCGCGCCGGCTCGCGCGGCTTGCGGCGCAGGGCCCAGGGAAGCGGCAGCAACAGCAGGAAGCCGAGCCAGGGCGGCAGCCCGGCGAAGGTGACAGCCGCGCCGATGAAGAGGACCAGGAGGCTGTAGGTCAGGCAGTAACGCATCGCGCATCCCTTGATTGTCATTGTTTGGGGGTTATTAAGCGGCGAAACGTCGGAAGAGGACATGGTTCCTTGGTCGTAGAACCCGGGCAGGTCCGGTGCGTTTGACGGCCCTATCAAGCGGAGAAACGTCGGGCTGTACGACATGTTCCCTTGGTCCTGGAACCTCGGATGCGTCCGGTGCGTGTGTAATTACGGGCCTGCAAAGAAGCGAAGGCCCGCCGGAGCGGGCCTTGTCATGCATCAGCGCTTGGCGACCACCGCCTCCTTGGGCAGCTTGAAGGTCCAGAGCATGCCGCCCTGGTTCAGGTCCTTGATGCGCTTGGCCACCTCGCCGCCCCACAGGGGCACGGCGCCACCCCAGCCGGAGAGCACGGAGACGTACTGCTCGCCATCCATTTCCCAGGTGATGGGCGAGCCGATCACGCCGGAGCCGGTGTTGAACTCATAGAGTTTCTTGCCGGTCTTGGCGTCGAAGGCCATCAGGTAGCCCTCGGGGTTGCCGGTGAACACCAGGTTGCCCTTGGTGGCCAGCACACCGCCCCAGAGCGGCGCGTAGTTCTTGTAGCGCCAGACTTCCTTGCCGCTCTTCGGGTCGATGGCGCGCAGCACGCCGATGTAGTCCTCGTTCAGCGGCTTGATGGTGAAGCCGGCGCCCAGGTAGGCCGCGCCCTTCTTGTAGGCGATGTTCTCGTTCCACATGTCCATGCCCCACTCGTTGGAGGGCACGTAGAACAGGCCGGTGTCCTGGCTGTAGGCCATGGGCATCCAGTTCTTGCCGCCGAGGAAGGACGGCGCGACGAACACCGAGCTGCCGTGCTTGCCGTCGGCGCCGGGCGCGCCCGGGCGCTTGGCGTCGTCGTAGATCGGGCGGCCTTCCTTGTCCAGACCCTTGGCCCAGGTCAGGGTGTCGACGAAGGGGAAGCCCCGGATGAACTTGCCGTTGGTGCGGTCCAGCACATAGAAGAAGCCGTTGCGGTCGGCGGTCGCCGCCGCCTTCACGGTCTTGCCGCCGTCCTGGTAGTCGAAGGACACCAGTTCGTTCACGCCGTCGAAGTCCCAGCCATCGTGGGGCGTGGTCTGGAAGTGCCACTTGATGGAGCCGTCTTCCGGGTTCAGCGCCAGGCGCGAGGAGGAGTAGAGGTTGTCACCGGGGCGCAGGTGGGAGTTCCAGGGCGAGGGGTTGCCGGTGCCGATCAGCAGGGTATCGGTGTCGGCATCGTAGTAGCCGCCCAGCCAGGGCGCGGCGCCGCCGGTCTTCCAGAGGTCGCCCGGCCAGGTCTTGCCGGCTTCGCCACCGGAGATGCCGTTCTCGACCTTCTTGCCGTCCTTGTAGACGTAGCCCATGTGGCCTTCCACGGTGGGACGGGACCAGAGCAGCTCACCGTTCTTCGGGTTGTAGGCCTCGATCTTGCCGACCACACCGAACTCGCCACCGGCGACGCCGGTGATCAGCTTGCCCTTGACCACCAGGGGCGCGGCGGAAATCGAGTAGCCGGCCTTGTAGTCGGCCACGGTCTTGCGCCAGACCACCTTGCCGGTGTCCTTGTTCAGGGCCACCAGCTTGGCGTCGAGGGTGCCGAAGATCACCAGGTCGTCGTACAGCGCCACGCCCCGGTTGATCACGTCGCAGCAGGGCATGATGCCGTCGGGCAGGCGGGCGTCGTACTGCCAGAGTTTCTTGCCGGTGCGGGCGTCCACGGCGAAGACCCGGGAGTAGGACCCGGTGACGTACATCACGCCATCCTTCACCAGCGGCTGGGCCTGCTGGCCGCGCTGCTTCTCGCCACCGAAGGAGAGCGCCCACACCGGGCGCAGTTGCTGCACGTTATCGCTGTTGAGCGCATCCAGGGTGCTGTAGCGCTGGCCTTTCAGGCCCAGCCCGTTGGTCACGACCTGGTCGGGGGTCTTGGCGTCGTCCAGGATGTCCTGGTCGGTGACGCCGGCCAGGGCCAGGCTGCTGGTCAGCAGCAGGGCGACGGACAGCAGCGTCCGGGCAAACGGCTGGTGGGGTGTGGCGAGAGTCATGGAGGCTACCTCTGCGGGCTTGTTGTTGTGGGTCGGGAAAATTTCCCGATCTGTCGCAGATTCTTGGTTGCACGGCCCCACCCGCCAATTGGACGCAGTGCGGAATTCGCTCCTCCGTTGGTAGCAATACCTGCCGGACGCAGCGGAGATTGTGCCGATGCCCCCCGGGCTGGCAGACTGCCGCCCTGCCCCGTCTCAGGTAGTCCCCGGCACCATGCAAGTGTTCTCCGATCGTCAACTGCTCCTGGCCAGCTGGGCCATCGTGCTCCTGGCCCTGCTGCTGATCCTGCCCTTCCGGCTGTTGCCATCCCTGCTGTCCGGCCTGCTGGTCTACGAACTGGTCATCAGCCTGGCCCCGCGCCTGCAACCGGTGATCCCGGGCGGCCGCCGCGCCCGCTGGCTAGCCGTGGCCCTGCTGGGCACCCTGGTGGTGACCCTGCTGACGCTGTTCTTCGTCTGGATCACCGGCGTGGTGATGCAGGAGGTGCACAACCCCGGCCAGTTGCTGGAGAAGTTCATCGTGCTGACGGAGCAGGCCCGGGCCCAGTTGCCGGCGTCCGTCGAGAACTACCTGCCGGCCAACGCCGATGAACTGCGCCGGGAGCTGATGGACTGGCTGCGGGCCCATGTCGGCCAGCTGCAACTGCTGGGCAAGGGCGCGGCACACACCTTCGTCACCATGCTGATCGGCATGATCCTCGGCGCCATCATCGCCCTGCAGCCGATCCCCAACTTCGAAACCCTCAAACCCCTCAGCCGGCTGCTGCTGGAGCGCCTGGCCCTGGTGGTGACCGCATTCCGCAACATCGTCTTCGCGCAGATCAAGATCTCCCTGCTCAACACCACCCTGACCGGCATCTTCCTGGGCGTCGTGCTGCCACTGATGGACATCCACCTGCCGCTGACCAAGGTGCTGATCCTGCTGACCTTCCTGCTGGGCCTGCTGCCGGTGATCGGCAACCTGATGTCCAACACCCTGATCTTCATCGCCGGCTTCTCGGTGTCGCTCTGGGTGGCGGTGGGGGCGCTGGGCTACCTGATCGCCATCCACAAGCTGGAGTACTTCCTCAACGCCCGCATCGTCGGCGGCCAGATCAGCGCCAAGGCCTGGGAGCTGCTGCTGGCGATGCTGGCCTTCGAGGCGGTGTTCGGCCTCCAGGGCCTGGTGGCGGCGCCCATCTACTACGCCTACCTGAAAAGCGAGCTGAAGCACGCGCAGCTGGTGTAGCCGGGTTCGCGGATCGGCCGCGCCCTACCGGGCGCGACCGGTGCCTCACTGCGGCGCGACATCCACCCTCGGCATGCGCGTCAGCTCGTACTTCGGGTAGAGGTGGCTGACGCTGCGGATCAGCTCGTAGCGGTTGAGGCTGACCCGGGCGAAGCGCTCGGGAATGGGCGCGCGGATCACCTCGTTCATGTCTTCGCCCCTGGCGGCGGCGCCTTTCAGCAGGCCGTCCAGCCAGCCCAGGTAGTCATGCATCTGCCCGAAGGGCGCGGCGTCGCGGGCGATGGGGCCGTGGCCCGGCACCAGGGTCTTCCAGGGCAGCTTCTCCAGGGTCGCCAGGTCCGCCTGCCAGACGTCGAGGCCCGGGCTGTTGGGCGTGGTCAGCGCCCGCTGGTAGAAGACCAGGTCGCCCGCGAAGAGCACGCCGCTGCGTTCGTCCAGGATCGCCAGGTCGGCGCCGGTATGGCCGCCGAGGGCCAGCAGGCGCAGGCGATGCCCACCCACCTCGCGCACGCCCGGCTCCAGGGTTTCGCTCGGCAGCAGCACTTCGGTGCCACGCATCCAGTCGCCCACGAGGCGATAGAGGTTCTCGGCCATGGCGTCGCCCTGCTGCGCCAGCAGTTCCCGGGTGCCCGCCAGCGCGGCGATGGGCACATCGGCGAAGGCCTGGTTGCCCAGCACGTGGTCGGGATGATGATGGGTCAGCAGCACCAGGGTCACGGGCCTGTCGGTCACCCGCCCGATCGCCTGGCGCATGGCTTCGCCATAGGCCCGGGACGGGCCGGTATCGATCACCACCACGCCGTCGTCGGTGACGATGAACCCGGTATTGACGATGTTGCCGCCATTGGCGCGGTCGAAGTTGTCGGTGCTGCCTTCCAGCACCCAGGTGGATTCCGCGATCTGGCGTGGTTCGAGCGAGTATTCCAGCGACGCCCGGGCGGTGAGGCTGAAGCAGGCCAGTAACAGGACGATCAGGCGCATGGTCCCTCCTCAGAAGCGGGCTTCGAACTCGTTGCCATTGTTGTCCCGCAGCCACAGGCGGGCCTGCTCGGCGCCCTGCACTTCCAGGCTCAGGGTGGGGTTCTCGGCGACGGCGGGAAAGAGTTCGAGGTTGGCCAGCACCTGACCGTCGTCGCTGCGCAGTTGCGCCTGGTTGAGGAAGAACTCGGGGATGCCGCCCACCAGGCCGTTATCCATGGGATGGTCGATGCGCAGGCGCAGGCGGTCGAAGTCCCCCTCGGGGAAGCGCGCGCCATGCACCTGGCCCAGCCGATCCTCCCAGCCGGCCTGGGCTCGCACCACGCTGGGGGCCGTGCAGCCACCGCCGGCGGCCTCCACCCGGGTGGAGCCGATATGCCAGAGGCCGTCGCGGGTCAGCACGGCGGCGCGCAGGGGCGTCGCCTGCTCCACCCGGATGCGGATCGCCAGCATGGGGGCGACCCGCTCGCCGGGCTCGAAGACGAAGATCTGCGGGATGGGGTTCAGCTCGGCCCAGGCCATGATCTTCACCACCTGGCCGGCGTAGGCGCGCGCATCCACCTGGATCGGCACCTGACGCGAATCCTCGGCGAAGGGCGGCGCCTCCAGCAGCACCTTCGGGTCATGGACGAAGGCCTGCCCACCCAGCAGGCGCTGGTGGAAGAACGCCCACATCACCGATTCGACCGGGTCGTCCCCGGCGGGCCAGGCCGGCGCGACCGCGCCCAGCAGGCCCAGCATCAACAGCGAACGCCTGTGCATCCCGCACCTCCGCTCATTGCACGTCCTGGTAGAACCCCGGCAGCTCATAGCGCAGCCCGTAAGAGGCGTAGAGCTTCTGCATGCGGCCGTCGCGCACCATGCCATCGAGGGTTTCGTCGAGGGCATTGGCCAGTTGGCGATTGCTTTCGTGCACCGCCATGCCGATGTCCCACTCCGGTTGGCCGAGGTTCGGGTAGGTGTTGTCGGCGTTGCGGACCTGCGGGTCGCGAGCCTGAAACTCCAGCCAGTCCAGCTCGCCGCGCAGGGCCATCACCGCATCCACCTCGCCCTTGCGCATGCCCTCGAACGCCGCCGCCGACCCGGGGTAGTGCCGGGTCTTGCCGGCCAGTCGCCCGCCGAGCACCGAGGTCAGGTAGAAGGACGGCACGCTTTCCAGCTCCACGCCGATGGCGTGGTACTGGAACACGCCGATGGTGGGCACCTCCTTCAGGCGGCGGCTGTCGTAGGCCACCTGCCAGCGCTCGCGCTGGTAAGGGCCGAACATCACCACCTGCTCGTTGGCCAGCTCGCCCACGTCGTTGCGTTTCTGCGAGTAGTCGCGGTCGTAGGGCACCCGCAGCATCAGGTCGGCGAGCACGCCGGGGCGCATGTAGTGCCCCTTCCAGATGACGTTGCGCAGGTCGTCGTCGAGCTTTTCCCCGGGGCTGACCCAGAGCAGTTCGAGCTTCAGGCCCAGGCTTTCGGCGAGGGCCCTGGCCAGGTCGACGTCGACGCCGCGCGGCTGCTCGCCCTCCTTGAAGCTGTAGGGTGCGAAGTTCTCGTAGACCGCGACCTTGAGCACGCCGGAATCGACGATGTCGTCATAGGGCCGAACCTGTGCCTGCGCGATCGGCAGGCACAGCAGCCAGCACAGCAGGAGCAGCGCGCGCATGGCGATCACTCTTCGACGTGGACGCTTTCCAGGTAGGTGCGGATGGCCCAGAGCGCTTCCTGGCTGAGGAAGTCGGCCATCTTCGGCATGTACACGGCGCCGTCGCGCACCGCGCCATTGATCACCCGCTCCTTGAACCACTCGTCGCCGCTGGCGTCGGTCTCCAGGTAGCGCAGGTCGGGGGCGATGCCGCCGGACTTGGCTTCGAGGCCGTGGCAGCGGGCACAGTTCTGGTTGTAGGCGGAGGCGCCGATCTCCACGGCGAGATCATGATTGGCGTAGGGCGCGCGGTAGGGGTTCTCCTCGCGCCACTCCTTGCCGAGGGGCTCCAGGCCGTCCACGTTGACCGCCTGGGGAACGACGTCGCCGTGGGCCAGGACCACGCCATTGAGGGTCAGGCTGGCCAGGAATGCGAGGCCGCGCAGTGCGCTGTTCTTGTTCATCACGTACATCCTCATAGAGCTGCTGGGCAAGGCGCGCTCCCTTCGGAGCGCCGTGGGGACATGGTAAGAAGCGCTCGACGGGCCCCGAATGCTGCTTTGGTGGCCGCACCCTCCTCCCTTGGTAGTAGTGCGAGGGGAGGCCGGCGAATGCGCTGGCCCCTTCAGCCACGGGAACGCCAGCGCGCCGGCGAACGGCGGGGGCGCTGTTCGCCAGCAGGCTGGCTGTGATCGGAATGGGGGCTGGGTGGGTCGGGGATCAGTTCGCGAGCAGAGAAAGGGACAGGCTCGGCAGGTAGAACTGGTGCCGTGTGGCTTCGCTGGAGGCGCTGCTCAGTCCGAACTCGAGCAGGGCGTAGACGAGCAGCAGCGGCAGAAACAGGTGCTTGACGAGGGTCATGACGGAATCCTCTGGCAGGTTCCCCTGACTGTCAGGCTAGGACGGCGAGCCGGCCCCGACCTTAGTACCTTGGTATCGCCCGCCCCCTACCTTGGGTCAGTGGACGTCCTATATCCCTTGGTCCTGGTGCTTCGGCAGGAGTGGCCTGCCGCTTTGGCAGCAGTGCCAAGTCATGCCCGGGCTGGGAAGTTTTCCCGGCTCGTGCGGGAGCTTTTCCGTATCGGCGAGGACGCCGCGAATCCCACCATCTGTACGCCGGGCCTGCCATTGGCCCCGTATCCATCGACTATGGGAATCGCAACCATGACAACAAGATCGCTACCCTGCTCCGCCAGCCCGCTGTCGGCTGCCATCCGCTGCCTGCTGCTGGTGGGCGGCCTGGCCGCCGCCGGCGGTGCCGTCGCCAAGGACATCACCTGGGAAGACATCGCCAACGACCACATCACCACCGGCGACGTGCTGCAGTACGGCCTGGGCACCAACGCCCAGCGCTGGAGCCCGCTGGCCCAGGTGAACGCCGACAACGTCTTCAAACTGGCCCCGGCCTGGTCCTACTCCTTCGGTGACGAGAAGCAGCGCGGCCAGGAATCCCAGGCCATCGTCAGCGACGGCGTGATCTATGTCACCGCGTCCTATTCCCGCGTCTTCGCCCTGGATGCCCGGACCGGTCAGCGCCTGTGGACCTACAACCACCGCCTGCCCGACGACATCCGCCCCTGCTGCGACGTGGTCAACCGTGGCGCCGCCATCTACGGCGACAAGATCTACGTCGGCACCCTGGACGCCCGCGTGGTGGCGTTGAACAAGAAGACCGGCAAGGTGGTCTGGAACAAGAAGTTCGGCGACCACAGCGCCGGCTACACCATGACCGGCGCGCCGACCATCGTGAAGGATGGCAAGACCGGCAAGGTCCTGCTGATCCACGGCAGCTCCGGCGACGAGTTCGGCGTGGTGGGCAAGCTCTTCGCCCGTGATCCGGACACCGGCGAAGAGGTCTGGATGCGCCCCTTCGTGGAAGGCCACATGGGCCGCCTGAACGGCAAGGACAGCACCCCCACCGGCGACATCAAGGCGCCGTCCTGGCCGGATGACAAGAACCACCCCACCGGCAAGAAGGAGGCCTGGAGCCAGGGCGGCGGCGCCCCCTGGCAGAGCGCCAGCTTCGACCCCGAGACCAACACCATCATCGTCGGCGCCGGCAACCCGGCCCCCTGGAACGGCTGGGCGCGTACCGCCGACGGTGGCGATCCGAAGGACTACGACAGCCTCTACACCTCCGGCCAGGTGGGCGTGGACCCCACCACCGGCGAAGTGAAGTGGTTCTACCAGCACACCCCGAACGACGCCTGGGACTTCTCCGGCAACAACGAACTGGTGCTGTTCGACTACAGGAACAAGGACGGCAAGACCGTCAAGGCCACCGCCCACGCCGACCGCAACGGCTTCTTCTATGTGGTGGATCGCAACAACGGCAAGCTGCAGAACGCCTTCCCCTTCGTCGACAACATCACCTGGGCCAGCCACATCGACCTGAAGACCGGCCGCCCCGTGGAGAACCCGGGCCAGCGCCCGCCGCTGCCGGAGCCGGGCCAGAAGCATGGCAAGGCGGTGGAAGTCTCGCCGCCCTTCCTCGGCGGCAAGAACTGGAACCCCATGGCCTACAGCCAGGACACCGGCCTGTTCTACGTGCCCGCCAACCACTGGAAGGAGGACTACTGGACCGAGGAAGTGGCCTACAAGAAAGGCTCGGCGTACCTCGGCCAGGGCTTCCGCATCAAGCGCATGTACGACGACCACGTCGGCGTGCTGCGGGCCATGGACCCCACCAGCGGCAAGGTGGTCTGGGAGCACAAGGAGAAGCTGCCGCTCTGGGCCGGCGTGCTCGCCACCCAGGGCAACCTGGTGTTCACCGGCACCGGCGACGGCTTCTTCAAGGCCTTCGACGCCAGGTCGGGCAAGGAGCTGTGGAAGTTCCAGACCGGCAGCGGCATCGTCTCCCCGCCCATCACCTGGGAACAGGACGGCGAGCAGTACATCGGCGTGACCGTGGGCTATGGCGGTGCGGTGCCCCTCTGGGGCGGCGACATGGCCGAGCTGACCAAGCCGGTGGCCCAGGGCGGCTCCTTCTGGGTCTTCAAGCTGCCGAGCTGGGACAAGACCGCCCAGCGTTGAGTGACCGACCGGGGCGCCTTGCGCCCCGGTTCGCGTTCCAGCCTTCCCCTTCCGAGGACACTGCCATGAACCACCTGCACCTCTACCTGCCCCTCGCCCTGCTGCTGGCCGGAGGCTTCGCCCTGGCGGACGGCGACCTGCGCATCGACGGCTGCCGCATCGCCCCGGAAAGCCGTTGCCCCGGCGCGGACCTGCGCGGCGCCAACCTGGCCAACCAGGACCTGTCGAAGATGGACCTGTCGGGCGCCAACCTCGCGGGGGCCGACCTGCGCCATGCCAGGCTCGACCTGGCCAACCTGGAGAAGGCCAACCTGGCCGGCGCCAACCTCAGCCGGGCCAGCGTGCAGCAGGCCAACCTGCGAGGGGCCGACCTGTCCGGCAGCCGCCTGGTGGCCATCCAGGGCTGGGGGCTGTTCGCCCAGGGCGCGCAGTTTCGCGGTGCCGACCTGACCGGCGCCTACCTGGAGTTCTCCCGCCTCTCGGGCGCCAGGATGCACGACGTGACACTGGAGGCCGCCGATCTGGAGATGGCCTGGCTGAGCAAGGCCGACCTGAAGAACGCCGACCTCAAGGACGCCAACCTGCAGGAAGCCAAGATCGGCGAAGCCAACCTGGAGAACGCCGACCTCACCGGCGCCCGCAAGCACTACGCCACCTTCCAGGCGACCAACATGCAGGGCTGCAAGGCCTGCCCGAGCGGTTGGGATTGAGGCCACTCCACTGGCCCAGGCAGGGTGATGGGTTTCGCTGCGCTCTACGCCATCCTACGGGCGCGGGCTGGCTCTCGTAGGGTGGGTCACGCTTCACCGACCCACCATCGGGGTCGGGCGTGGGCAGGGTGATGGGTTTCGCTCCGCTCTACGCCATCCTACGGGCGCAGGCCGGCTCTCGTAGGGTGGGTCACGCCTCACCGACCCACCATCGGGGCCGGGCGTAGGCAGGGTGATGGGTTTCGCTCCGCTCTACGCCATCCTACGGGCGCAGGCCGGCTCTCGTAGGGTGGGTCACGCTTCATCGACCCGCCATCGGGGCCGGGCGTAGGCAGGGTGATGGGTTTCGCTGCGCTCTACGCCATCCTACGGGTGCAGGCCGGCTCTCGTAGGGTGGGTCACGCTTCACCGACCCACCATCGGGGTCGGGCGTGGGCAGGGTGATGGGTTTCGCTGCGCTCTACGCCATCCTACGGGCGCAGGCCGGCTCTCGTAGGGTGGGTCACGTCTCACCGACCCACCATCGGGGCCGGGCGTAGGCAGGGTGATGGGTTTCGCTGCGCTCTACGCCATCCTACGGGCGCAGGCCGGCTCTCGTAGGGTGGGTCACGCTTCACCGACCCACCATCGGGGCCGGGCGTAGGCAGGGTGATGGGTTTCGCTGCGCTCAACCCATCCTGCGAACAGCGCTTCGCCTCGCCCTGCTCGCCGGCTGCGCGCCTAGAGCGCGGCCACTCGCAGCACGCCGGTGTCGATGGCCAGGTGCACCAGTTCAGCCTGGGATTCCACCTGCAGCTTGCTTTTCAGCAGCGTGAGGTAGTTGGAGACGGTCTTGCCGCTGATGCACAGCCGCTCGGCGATTTCCCGCGCGGGCAGGCCACGGGCGAGCATCACGAAGATCTCGAACTCGCGTTGGGTGATGCCCTTCAGGCGGGGGTCCTCGGCGGGCTGGCAGGCCAGTTGGGTGGCGAGCGGCTGTTCGATGTAGGGATGGCCGGCGAGGATGCGGCGCACCGCTTCCAGCAGCACTTCGGGCGACGAGCTCTTGGTGATGTACCCGGACGCACCGGCCTCCAGGGCCTGGCGTACCAGGGGCAGCTCGTCATGCATGCTGAAGAACAGCACCCGCAGTTGCGGCAGCTTCTGCCGCAGGCGGCGGGTGACTTCCAGCCCACTGATGCCCGGCAGGCCGACATCGACGATCACCAGGCTGGGTATCTCGTCCTGCACCTTCTGCAAGGCCTCCTCGCCGCTCCCCGCCTCGCTGACACGGACCTCGGGGAGCAAGGCGCGAAGCAGCGCCGCATAGCCCTGCCGCACCACGGCATGGTCGTCCACCAGCAGGATCCTCATGGTCCCAGTCCCTCCAGGGGCACGTTGAGGCTGAGGGTCAGGCCCGCGCCCGGCCGCGTCAGCACGCGAAGTTCACCGCCCAGGCAACGGGCCCGCTCACGCATCGAGCGCAGGCCGATGCCGCCCGCGCCCAGGCACTCGGCGCCCCGACCGTCGTCGCGGACCATCACCCGCAGCCGGCCCCGGCCGGCCCGCAGGCGTACCCGCACCTGGCTGGCACCGGCATGGCGTACCACGTTGGTCAGCGCCTCCTGCAACAACCGGTAGAGGTGGGACTTGGTCTCCCCCGAGAGGGGCGGCAGGTCGTTGGCCAGGTTCATCCGGCACTGGATGCCGTGGGCCTGCTGCCATTGTTCGCCCAGCAACCGCACGGCTTCGGTCAGGTCCAGGCGCTCGAGCATCACCGGATAGAGGTCTCGCACCAGCGCGCGGAAGCCATCCTGCAGATGCTGGCAGTGGCTCTCCAGGGCCTGGGCGGTCTGGTTCACCAGGGGCAATTGGCCGGTGACCGTGCGCAGCAGGAACAACTGCGCACGGATACCCGCGAGGTATTGACCGAGGTCGTCGTGGAGCGCCTGGGCCAGTTGCCGGCGCTCGCGCTCCTGCAAGTCCAGCAGGGCGCGGGTGAGCGCCGCGTTCTCCTGGTTGACCCGCTCCAGGGCACCCGCCATCCGGTTGAAGTGGGTCGCCAGGCGCTGGGACTCGGCACTGGAGTGCGCCGGGAGCCTGGCCCGGAGGTCGCCCCGGGTGATGAGCTGCAAGGCGCCCAGCAACTCATCCAGCACCCGCAGCCCGCGCTTCACCGCCCAGCGGATGGCCAGCAGGCTCAGGCCCAGGGCCAGGCCGAAGAGGAACACCAGTTGCTGGAGGGAATCACGGATCTCGCCCACCTCGTCCTGGGGGTCGACGCTGATCCGCACGCGACTACCGTCGGCCAGCGCCAGGGCCTCGCCGGGGTGCTGGGCCGCCGGGTAGAGCCAAAGGGCCAGCCAGCGGTCCAGCGGGTCGGGCGCGGGCTCGGCGTCGGGCTGGTCGAGCCTGAGGACCCGCACGTGGCGCAGGTTGGCCACCAGATGGGGCTGCAGCGCGGCGGGATCGCGCTGGGCGGCGTCCCTCAGGTAGTCGGCCACCGCCTCCGCGGCCCGGAGTTCGCGGCGCACGTCCTCCGCCGCCTGGCGCAGCATCAGGGCCAGGCACAAGGCACCGACGAGGGCGAAGAACAGGGTCACCAGCAGGTTGATGCGCCAGAGGGCGGACACGGCCGAGGTCACTCGCCGATCCAGATCACCTGCACGGACCGCACAGGTTCGAGCCGGGGTGCATCGGCGGATCTGGGGCGATCGAAGCCCAGCAGGCTCAGGATCAGCAGGGCGGATAACAGCAGGTGCTTGAGGATGCGCATGACGGCCTCCCTGTTCTGGTTCTTATGCCGCCATGCTAGGGCGCTTCCAGTCGCAAATGACTACTACCTTGGTACCGGCCGACCGGTACTTTCTGCATATTTTCCCGCGCCCGCCCCCTTCCTAAGCTGGCTCCACTGTCGAAGGAGCCACGAACATGCGTCACTTCCTGCTTCACGGCCTGGGCTGGCTGCTGGCCCTGGCCGGCGCCGCCCTCCTCGCCAACGGCGCCCATGCGGCCGATCCGCTCGAGGTGCGCATCGGCTACCTGGGCTGGGAGCCGGAGTCTGGTCCCCTGCTGTCCAACGTGATCCCGGAGCCCGAGGACGCCGGGCTCCGTGGGGCCGAACTGGCCATCACCGACAGCAACAGCACCGGTCGCTTCCTAAAGCACAGCTACAGCCTGCAGGTGGAGCGCCCGGAAACCCCCGAGGCGTTGCTGGAGCGGGCCCGCGCCCTGCATGGCCAGGGCGTGCGCCTGTTCGTGGTCAACGCCCCGGAAGCCGAATTGCTGCGACTGGCCGATGCCCTGCCGGACAGCCTGCTGTTCAACGCCGGCAGTGCCAGCGATGCGCTGCGCGGCCACCAGTGCCGGGCGAACCTGCTGCACAGCCTGCCGGACCGCGCCATGCTGGCCGACGCCCTGGCTCAGTTCCTCGCCGTGCGCCGCTGGCAGCGCTGGCTGCTGGTCACCGGACAGACCGAGGACGACCGGGCCTACGCCGAGGCCCTGCGCCGCTCCGCCAGGCGTTTCGGCGCCAGGATAGTGCTGGAGAAGCCCTGGAGTTTCGACAACGACCAGCGCCGCAGTGCCCAGGCGGACATGCCGCTGTTCACCCAGGGCCCGGAGTACGACGTGGTGCTGGTGGCCGACGAGCGCGGCGACTTCGGCGAGTACCTGCCCTACAACACCTGGTACCCGCGACCGGTGGCCGGTACCCAGGGCCTGACGCCCACCGGCTGGCACAAGACGGTGGAAACCTACGGCGCCGCGCAGCTGCAGAAGCGCTTCGAAGCCCTGGCCGGGCGCTGGATGAACGACCGCGACTTCGCCGCCTGGATCGCCGTGCGCAGCATCGCCAGCGCCGTCACCCGCCTGAAGACCACGGACGCCGCGGCGATCCGCCGTCTGGCCCTGTCCACCGAGCTGCCCCTGGATGGTTTCAAGGGCCGCAAGCTGAGCTACCGCGAGTGGGACGGCCAGCTTCGCCAGCCGATCCCCCTGGTCCACCCCCGTGCCCTGGTGAGCACGTCGCCCCAGGACGGATTCCTGCACCCCGTCACGGACCTGGACACGCTGGGCCAGGACCGCCCGGAAAGCACCTGCAAGGCCTTCACCGAGGCCCGCTGACCCCAACAAGAAAGGATCACTGCCATGTACCTGCCCCTCGCCGCCGCCATCGGATCCGCCCTGCTGCTCGCCGCCGGCCAGGCCCTGGCCGCCACCGCCTATGTCTCCAACGAGAAGGACAACGCCATCAGCGTGATCGACCTGGACAGCCTGGAGGTGACCGCCAGCCTGCCGGTGGGCAAGCGCCCCCGGGGCCTGCTGCTGTCCAGCGACAACAAGCTGCTGTACATCTGCGCCAGTGACTCCGACACCGTGCAGGTGATGGACCTGGCGACTCGCACCATCGTCAAGGAACTGCCCTCCGGCGCCGACCCCGAGCAGTTCGCCCTGCACCCCAATGACCGCTGGCTCTACATCTCCAACGAGGACGACGCCCTGGTGACCGTGGTGGACACCCAGAGCGACCAGGTGCTGGCCCAGATCGACGTGGGCGTGGAGCCCGAAGGCATGGCGGTGAGCCCGGACGGCAAATGGGCCATCAACACCAGCGAAACCACCAACATGCTGCACTGGATCGACACCTCGACCCAGGGCCTGGTGGACAACACCCTGGTGGACCAGCGTCCGCGCCATGTGGAGTTCAGCCAGGACGGCAAGCTGCTCTGGGCCTCGGCCGAGATCGGCGGCAGCGTCACCGTGGTGGACGTCGACAGCCGCCAGGTGCAGAAGGTCCTGCGCTTCGAGATCAAGGGCGTTCACCCGGACAAGGTGCAGCCGGTGGGCGTGAAGCTGACCCGCGACGGCCGTTACGCCTTCGTCGCCCTGGGGCCGGCCAACCATGTCGCCGTGGTGGATGCGAAGACCTATGAGGTGCTGGATTACCTGCTGGTGGGCCGGCGGGTCTGGCACATGGCGTTCACCCCGGACGAGAAGCGCCTGCTGGCCACCAACGGCGTCAGCGACGACGTTTCGGTGATCGACGTGGACAGCCTCAAGGTCAGCAAGTCGATCAAGGTCGGACGCTATCCCTGGGGCGTGGTGGTGACGCCATGAACACCCTGGAGCTCCGCGACCTCGGCTTCGCCTACGGATCGCGCCGGGCCCTGGACGGCGTGAGTTTCAGCCTGGAGCCCGGCACCTTCACCGCGCTGCTGGGCCCCAACGGCGCGGGCAAGTCCAGCCTGATCGCCCTGCTCACACGCCTCTACGAGCTGCAACGGGGCGAGGTCCGGGTCTGCGGGCACGACCTGCGCCAGGCGCCGCGCCAGGCGCTGGCCCGGCTCGGCGTGGTGTTCCAGCAGAGCACCCTGGACCTCGACCTTTCCGTGGAGCAGAACCTCGCCTACCACGCCTGCCTGCATGGCCTGCCGCGCCGTCTGGCCGCCGAGCGCATCGAGCGGGAACTGGAACGCCAGGAGCTGACGCCCCGTCGCCGGGACAAGGTGCGATTGCTCAACGGCGGCCACCGTCGGCGGGTGGAGATCGCCCGGGCCTTGCTCCATGAGCCACGCCTGATGCTGCTCGACGAAGCCAGTAGCGGCCTGGACCCGGCCAGCCGCGACGGCCTCAACCGGCATGTGCGCCAGCTCTGCCGCGAGCAGGGCATGGCGGTGCTGTGGGCCACCCACCTGCTGGATGAAGTACAGCCGGACGACCACCTGGTGCTCTTGCACCAGGGCCGGGTCATTGCCGACGACTGCGCGGGTGCGATTGGCGGCCATCGAGCGGACGGACTGGCGCACGCCTTCGACCGCCTCACCACCACGAAGGCGCCCTCATGAACGGGCCAGGGGAAGGTGCGCGCGGCGCACCCCACGCCGAATGCCCCCCATGCAGGGGGCGCCATGCGCACCGAGAATCGGGAACACGCCCCATGCTGACCTCCTATTGGCAATGCCTGCGCGGCATCCTCCTGCGGGAGTGGCTGCGCTTCGTCCTGCAGCGCACCCGCTTCCTCAGCGCCCTGGTCCGTCCCCTGCTCTGGCTGCTGGTGTTCGCCGCCGGTTTCCGCGCCGCCTTGGGGATCGCCATCATCGAGCCCTACGACACCTACATCACCTACGAGACCTACATAGTCCCGGGGCTCGCCTGCATGATCCTGCTGTTTAACGGCATGCAGGGCTCGCTGTCCATGGTCTACGACCGGGAGATGGGCAGCATGCGCCTGCTGCTCACCAGCCCCCTGCCCCGGCCCTTCCTGCTGCTGGCCAAGCTGCTGGCCACGGCCCTGGTGTCGCTGCTGCAGGTCTACGCCTTCCTGGCGATCGCCTGGTTCTGGGGCGTCCAGCCGCCCCTGGGCGGCCTGCTGGCGGCCCTGCCGGCGCTGCTGCTCGCGGCGCTGCTGCTCAGCGCACTGGGCCTATTGCTCTCCAACGGCATCCGCCAGTTGGAGAACTTCGCCGGGGTGATGAACTTCGTGATCTTCCCGCTGTTCTTCCTGTCCTCGGCGCTCTACCCGCTGTGGAAGATGCGCGAGGCCAGCGAGTGGCTCTACTGGCTCTGCGCCCTGAATCCCTTCAGCCACGCCGTGGAGCTGGTGCGCTTCGCCCTCTACGAGCGCTTCAATCCACTGGCGGCGGCGGTCTGCCTGGGACTGACGCTCGCCTTCGCGCTGGCGGCGGTGGTCACCTTCAACCCGCAGCACGCGGCGCTGCGCAAGTCCGGCTGAGTCGAGTCGGGGAAATTACTACTTTGGTACGGGTTTCCCCCTCTCATCGTCGAATTTCCAAAGCGCCAGTACTGGCCTGTAATGCCGACATAACAAAAGTACAGAGACCGCCATGAAGCGCTTTCTCGCCTGCCTGACCTGCCTTGTCCTGGCCCTGCCCGTCATCGCCGACGACGGGGCCGATACCGCCTTGTTTTCCAGCGACGGCTACCGCCAGACCCGCTACCGCAGCCCCACGCCCGCCCAGGTGGAGCCGGCCCGGACCCTGGACACCGAACAGCTCCAGGCCCAGTTGGCCGCCCACCCCGACACCCTGCTGATCGACGTCTATCGCCGCCCCTGGCTGCACGGGCGCTTCGTCGAGGAGGAGCCCCACGCCAACCTGCCGGGCAGCCTGTGGCTGGCCAATACCGGCGACGGCCATCTCAGCCCGCAATGGCAGGCCTACTTCAGCCGCAACCTGCACGAGGCCACGGGCGGTCAGCCGGATCGACCGCTGGTCTTCTATTGCCGCTCCGATTGCTGGCTCAGCTGGAACGCCGTGAAGCGCGCCGCCGCGCTGGGCTACAACAATCTCTACTGGTACCGTGACGGCATCGATGCCTGGGAGCAGGCCGGCCTGCCCCTGACGCCCGCTCGTCCACAACCCTTCCCCTGACCCGGCGCACCGGGCAAGCCGCACCATAATGAAAACAACGAGGTGAAAGGCCGTGTACAAGATCCTGATTGCCGACGACCACCCACTCTTCCGCGAAGCCATCCACAACGTCATCAGTGACGGCTTTCCGGAAAGCGAAGTCATGGAAACCGCCGACCTGGACAGCGCCCTGGCACTGACCCAGGAGCACGACGACCTGGACCTGATCCTGCTGGACCTGAACATGCCCGGGATGCACGGCCTCAACGGCCTGATCAACCTGCGCAACGAGGCCCCCACGGTGCCGGTGGTGATCGTCTCCGCCGAACAGGACAAGCAGGTGGTGCTGCAGGCCATCACCTATGGCGCGGTGGGATTCATCACCAAGTCCTCGCCCCGCGCGCAGATGACCGACGCCATCGAGCAGATCCTCAACGGCAACGTCTACCTGCCCTCCGACATCATCCGCACCCAGAAATCCTCGCCCCGCCGGCACCACGAGGAGCCGAGCATCCCGCCCGAGCTGCTGCAGGCCCTGACCCGCAAGCAGTTGCTGGTGCTGGAGCGCATGACCAGGGGCGAGTCGAACAAGCAGATCGCCTACAACCTGGACATCGCCGAGACCACGGTGAAGGCCCATGTGTCGGCCATCCTGCGCAAGCTGAACGTGCATAACCGGGTGCAGGCCATCCTTTCCGCCGGCGATATCGATTTCAGCGCCTACCTGCGGCGCTGAGGGGCCCCATGCCGGCTCCGCGCATCGCGCCGGGACCGTGCTCCGCCCGTTGGGTCTCGTTCCGCCACCCATGAGGCTCGCAACCACCGCGTAGGGTGCGCCATGCGCACCGCCAGAGGCTCCGGGAATACGCTGTCGTCCGCCGAAACCGTGGTGCGCGCGGCGCACCCTACGGGCGAATCGGCGTATTCGGGGAGTGGGTGGGGGCGCAATGATTCGGGTGCCTGGTTATGTTGATCCGCTAATTCCAGGCAGGAAGCCGACCATGTCCAACTACCGCCGTTCCAGGGAGCCCGGGGCCATCTATTTCTTTACCCTGGTCACTCACCGGCGCCAGCCGGTGCTCACCACGGTTCCGCTTCGCCAGGCATTGCGCCAATCGATCCAGGAGGTACGCGCAAGCTATCCGTTCCGGATCCACGGTTGGGCGCTGTTGCCGGATCACCTGCACTGCATCTGGCAATTGCCATTGGGTGACGAGGAATTTGGCTTGCGCTGGTCGATCATCAAGCGACGGGTCAGCCAGCAGGTCGGGCGGGACGGCGCGCTTAGCGCCAGCCGTGCCGGTCGTCGAGAGCTGGGGCTTTGGCAGCGGAGATTCTGGGAACATCGGATACGTGACGAGGTGGACTACCGCCGGCACATGGATTACCTGCACTGGAATCCGGTCAGGCACGGGCTGGTTCAACGGGTCGCCGATTGGCCCTGGTCGAGTTTCCACCGACTGGTGCGGGAGGGGGTGTATCCGCAGGACTGGGGCGGCTGTGGCGATATAGGCGGTGCTTTCGGCGAGTGACCTCGCGGCGCACCCACATTCGGCCGAACGCCGCGCGCACCGCTCACTGCCCCAGCAAATGACTCATGGCCGTCTTCAGCTTCATCGGGCGCACGGGCTTGTGCATCAGGGTGTGGCCAAGGTCGCGCATCTGTTGCTTGAGGTCGTTGCTGTAGTTGGCGGTGATCATCAGGGCCGGCAACGGCTGGCTGCGGCGGGCGTTGATGTGGGCGACGGCGTCGACGCCATTGCGATCGTCGTCCAGGTGATAGTCGGCGATCAGCAGGTCCGCCTCGGCGTGGAAGTTGTCCACCTGGCGGGCCAGGTCTTCCTCGGAGAGCGCGGTGGTCACGCGGCAGCCCCAGCCTTCCAGCAGGGTGCGCATGCCGGCGCAGATGGAGGCGTCGTTGTCGAGCACCCAGACCCGCGCGCCCACGAGCCGCTCCAGCACCGCGCGGGGCTCGTCCGGTGCCTGTTTCTGACGGGGCATGCGCCTGGCCAGCGGCACCTCGACGGCGAACAGCGAGCCCTTGCCGGGCGTCGAGGCGACGTGGATGCGATGCCCCAGCATCCGTGCGATCTTGTCGACTATGGCCAGGCCCAGTCCCAGGCCCCGGTCCTGCTTCTCGCGTACGGCATCGCCGCGCTTGAACTCCTGGAAGATCTCGCCGAGCTTGTCGGCGGGAATCCCCACACCGGTGTCGCGCACCTCGATCCAGAGGCTCTGTCGACGCCGCCGGCAACCGAGGAGGATGCGGCCTTTCGGGGTGTAGCGAATGGCGTTGCTGAGCAGGTTGCGGAGAATCCGCGCCAGGAGCTGCAGGTCGCTGTGGACCAGCGCCGAGCTGGCCACGAAGTCCAGCCGCAAGCCTTCGCTGGTGGCGACCTGGCGGTACTCGACGGCCAGGTTGTCGAGCAGTTCGCGCACGGCGAAGGTGGCGATGTCGGGTTTGATCACCCCGGCGTCCAGCTTGGAGATGTCCACCAGGGTGCCCAGCAGGTTCTCCACGTCTTCCAGGGAATTGCTGACGTTGCGCACCAGCGCCAGGTTGCAGCGGGACTCACGCTGTTCCAGCAGGGCGCTGGTGAACAACCGGGCGGCGTTCAGGGGTTGCAGCAGGTCGTGGCTGACGGCCGCGAGGAACTTGGTTTTCGACAGGTTGGCCCGGTCCGCTTCCACCTTGGCTTCGCGCAGGCGCAATTCGGCCTGGGTGCGCTCGTCGATCTCGTGGCGCAGCTGGTTGTTGACCGCCGTGAGTTCCGAGGTCCGCTCCCGCACCCGCTGCTCCAGGTTCTGGTAGGCCTGGTGCAGGGCTTCGGCGGTGCGACGGCGTTCGGTGATGTCGCGGATCAGCACGAAGATGCCCACCACCTCGCCGTTGGCCAGCCGGTTGGGCACGTAGGAGCGCAGCATGCAGCGTTCTTGGCCGCTGTGGTTGGTCTCGGTCACCTCGAAGGACAGGCTTTCCCCCGCCAGGGCGCGCTCCACATAGGGTTCGAGGCGCCGCCAGTGCTCGTCGCTGTGCACCTCGCGCAGGTTCTGGCCGAGCATGGCGCCCCGAGGCCAGCGGTACCATTCCTCGTACACCTTGTTGGTGAACTCGTAGACCAGGTCGGCGCTGAGGTAGGCGATCAGCGCCGGGACCTGATCGGTGATCAGGCGTATCCAGCGTTCGCTCTCGGCCAGGGTCTCGGCGTGGCGATAGCGTTCGGTGATGTCGGTGAAGGTGTTGACGAAGCCGCCGGTGGGCAGTGGATGGGTCCGCACTTCCAGCACACGGCCGTTGAACAGGCGCTGTTCCATCTCGCGGATCGACCGGCCATTGGCGTCGCGCGTCGCAGGCGTCAGCAGCGGCAGTTCGCTGTCGGCCATGACGCTGGCGAAGCTGCGGTGGGCCTCCAGCGGCGCCAGCCCGCAGAGTTCCAGGAAACGATGGTTCCAGAGTTCCAGCACGCCGTCGGCGCCGACCATGGCCACCCCCTGGGACAGGTTGTCGACGGCGCGCTGCAGCAGGCGCGACTTCTGCGCCAGGGCCTGTTCACGGCGCGCCGTCTCGCTCAGCTTCACCTCGGTGATGTCGGTGTAGAGGATCACCAGGCCACCCTCGCGGGTGGGCCGCTCGCTGACCTGGACCCAGCGTCCGTCATGCAGCCGGTAGAGGATGTTGTCGTCGCTGCCCCGGTGCTCCTCGACGATCAGCCCGGTGCTTTCGGCCAGGCGGCGGATCTCGGCCAGACGCGTTCCCGCCGAGATGCGGGCGCGGGTGCGTGCCCAGAAGGACTTGAAGCGGCTGTTGAAGAGGATGATGCGCTGGTCCCGGTCGAACAGCACGAAGGCGTCGGAGATGCTCTCGATGGCGTCGATCAGGTGCTGGTGGGCGGTTTCCGCGCGCAACCGGGCGTCGCTCAGGAGGCGGTTGCTGGCCTTGAGTTCGGCCATGGCCTGGTTGAGAGCATCGGTGCGTTCGCGCACCTGTTCCGCCAGCACCACCGAGTGCTGGAAGGCTGCGTAGCTGTCGGCGCGGCTGGAGGCGCTGGACTCGACCCGCTCGATCAGGGCGGCGTTGATGCGCCGCAGCTTGCGGTTCTCCTCCTCCAGGCTGGCGATGCGCGCCTCGCAGTCATCGGATGCCATTGCGCCCCCGGCGCCCGATGGCGACTCCGGTGAAGGTCTGGTTGATGTGCATGCCATTGAACTGCTCTCCGTAGGAGTTGAAGCCGATCACCCGGTGGCGCCGCAGCACGGCGCTGGTCAGGGCGACGGTTTCCGGGTCGCCCTCGATTTCCAGGCGGCGCAGGAAGCAGTCGCAGCCGAGGGTGATCAGGGGTGGTCCGAGGCGCTCGCCCAGACGCTGGAACAGCGCCTCCAGGTTCGGCACCAGTGGGCCGGGACGCATGGCGGAAAGCACGATGCCGTTCTCCACCGCGCAGTAGAAGGACAGGCTGAGGTCGGCATGCACCCGCTGGATGGAGCGCACGTAGTAGGAATCCCCCAGGCGCACGGCCAGCGGATGGGCGGCGAACACCCGGTGGTCCAGTCGCTCGACGGGCACGCCGATCATGTCCGCGTAGGCCTGGGCCGCAGGTTCGGCGTTGAGCTCGAAGACCCGCCGGCTGGCGTTGTCGGCGCGGGTGACCACCAGTTTCTCCGTACCGGGGAGGATGTGATGGGTGCTGAAGACCTCGAAATCCAGCGCGGTGTTGACCAGGACCACCACGGCCGCGCCGGCGTGGAACTGGCCTTCGTAGTAGACATGGGTGTTCTGCAGGTGGTTGTCGTCCGCCGCCGAGCCACCGAAATGGGGGATGCTGCCAAAGGCGGCGGCCAGCGCGGCCAGCACCACTTCCTCGCGGCTGGACAGGCCGTCCAGCAGGGTCAGGGCGAAGCTGTGGTCCTTGATGGGCGCCAGGGAGTTGGCCCGGCAATCCTGCACCAGGCGCTCCACCAGCTGCTGGGCGTCGATCAGGCCGAAGCGGTCCATCTCGTCCACCAGGGCGCTGGCGATGGAGAAGTGGCGATGGTCGAAACCCACTGCGCTGACGCAGTTGCGGCCGTAGCCCTGGTCGGTGATCTCGCCGGCACTGGTGCAGCCCACCAGGCGCACGCCGCCGAAGTACTGCTCCAGTGAGTGGCCCAGGGCTTCCAGGTCGTACTCGGCGGAGCAGAAGAAGAGCACGAAGCCCAGATGGGGATGGATGAGCTGTCGCGCCAGGTCCTGGGCCACCGCCTCGGCCTCGCTGGCCTGGGACATGGCGGTGACGACGCCTTCTGCCGGTTCCTCACGCATCTTCCGTAGTACCCGATAAGCCTGTGGATCGTGGGGAAATTCTACGGAGCGGGCCGGCGGTGCCCTATCCTCCTTGGGTAGCGGGACGCTTAGTCCGAAGGTAGGAGGCGGCTTTTCCCCTCTCCCCCTGGGAAAGGGGCCAGGGGTGAGGGAAGTTTCGCGCACACAAAAAAGGCGGGAGGACGACCGTCTCTCCCGCCAAAACCGGAGCAATCCTGGAAAAGCGGCTTACCAGCTCAGCACGGCCCCCACGGCGAAGGTGTCGGTGTCCTCGTTCTGGGCGCTGCCTTCATGGCCGTCGATCTCGAACTGGTTGTACTCGGCCACCAGCTTGAGGTTGTCGTTGATGTCGCGGAACAGGGCGATACCACGGGTTTCGTAATCGGCGCCGGTGTTCACCACGCCGTTGCCGTCGTCCTTGGTCTTGCCATAGGACAGGGCGAGGCGGTTCTTGCCGAAGCGGTAGGAGCCCTGCAGCAGGTAACCGTCGCTGTCCACTTCGCGCAGGGTCGGCTCGCCGGCGTTGTTGGTGAAGAAGGGGTTGATGCCCTTGGCCTGGAAGCCCGAACCGACGACGGTGAAGGCGCCCATCTTGGCCTGGACGCCGTAGCCCAGGCCCTTGGAGGTGACGCTGTCCACCGCCGGATCGGTGTTCTCGGAGGTCTGGTAGGCGCCGTTGACCCAGGAGTAGATCTGCGCGCCGCCCAGCTCGAATTCGTAGGTGACCTCGGTCTCGAAACGCGGGTTTTCCTGGTAGGCCTTGCCGGTCGGGCTGTCGTCGTTGGTGTCCACCGGGTCCATGATGCCCACGGCGGCGCGCAGGCCATCGGTCTTCACGCTGCGGTAGGTGATCTGTGAGGTGGGGAACGGATAGGGGTAGCCGCTGCCGATGTTGCCGAAGGACACGCCGCCGCCGTCCACCAGGCCGAGGGTGTCGCTGACCTGGCCGTAACCCGCCAGCAGTTCGTCCAGCAGGATGTTGGAGCGGGCGAAGAGGCCGAAGTCCTTGCCCACCAGCACTTCACCCCAGTCGCCGGTCACGGTGCCGTAGAACTGGCGGACGTCGATGGCGGTGGCGGTGCCATTGGTCTCGCTGTCGTTGATGGTGACCCAGAAGGACGAACGCGCGCCCAGTTGCAGGCCATCCACCTGCTTGCCCATGTTGAAGCCGATCCAGTTGGGCAGGAACCCCATCTTCACCCGGGATTGGCGGCGGTCGAATTGCTCGCCGTCGCGGTCGACGTCGCTGTTGACGTAGAAGGCGTTGACATACCCGTCGGTGGAGAAAGTGGTGTCGTCCTTGTCGTAGAGGACGATCTCGGCGGCGGCCTGCTGGCTGGCCAGGGCAACCGCCGCCGCGAGGGCGAGGCGGGACAAACGGGCTTGGGCGATCTTCTTGTTGTGCATGACGCTCTCCGCTGTGGGTGGACGACCGGCAGGTCAGTCGTGTCGGAGGCGATTATCGAAACGCCCGGATGCCGGCCATAGGCTGCATTGGCAGCGGTTCGGCGGTGCTTTGGCCGGGTCGTGCAAGCCGCGCCTGCAAGGCGTAGGACCGGACGCTGCCGAGGTCGTAATCCATGGGGCGCAGGCACCAAGGGACGATGCCGGTGGGCTCGTCCTTCGGAAGGAGTTGGCAGGGAGGTTTCGGAGCGGTCGTCAGGCGAAGGCGGGATCGCCGGCGTTGGCCAGCACGAGGCGGGAAGCGGGGTTGGCCAGGGTATCGAAGGCGTCCAGCAGCTCATCGATGATCGGCGACGAGAGTGCCTCGGCCACCGAATCGGCGTGGAAGGCCGGCAATCCGGCCAGGCGATCGTGCCACCCCTGGCGGGCGCGATCGACGAAGGTCCTGTCCTGCAACTGCCGGCGCAGCGACGCCTGGGCGCGCCCCAGGGCTTCGTCGTCGACGCGGGCCAGCACCGCGCGCTGCTGTGTCAGGAACGCCCGCAGGTGCCGGTCCAGCTCCGCCACCGTCGCCTTGGGCGATTGCACGGCGAAGAACAGCCCGCGATGGCCATCCAGCTGGCGGAAACCGCACGCCAGGGCATAACCCAGTTGCAGCTCGCCGCGCAGGCGTTGATGGAAGGCGGGCTCCAGCCAGGTGGCCAGGAGGCGCCAGGCGGCTTCGGCCCGCGCACTGGGCGTCTCCAGGGGATGGAAGGCCAGCAGCGCCGCCTCGCCGGGGATCTCGAGGTGGTTCCAGGCGCCCGGCGTCGAGGGCAAGGGGCCGGCGCGGGATTGGCGCAAGCCGGGTGGCGCCTGGTCGAGGCAGACCTCCCCTGCGCCCATCCCGTCCCAGGTCACGCCTGCCCAGAAACGCTCCAGCCCTTGCGGGTCCAGGATCGGAGCCGCCTCGATCGAGGGTCCGGGGCCAAGCTGCAATCGCTGCAGCAATTGCCGGATGGGCAGTTCGCCGGCCAGTCGACACCGGGCCTCCCGTTCCAGGCGGGGTCCTTCGGCCAGTGTCCGCGCCGGTGGCTGCCGAAGCGCTTCGAGCAGGTCGCGGGCCACCGGTCGCAGCACCGGGGCCGGTCCTTCGAGCGCCAGGCCCAAGCCGTCCCAACCGGATCGCAACTGTCCGTCGACCCCGGCGGCGGCGGCCTTGCGCAGGATGGGGCGCAGCGCGCGCTGGAGGCTCTGCTCCAGCCCGGCTGGAAGCTCCGGCGGATCCGTCCGCCAGCCCAGGAAGAGGACGCCCTGGCCCTCGGCTCCGGGCAGGCAGTCCAGGGGGACGAGGGGCGTGGTCGGCTGCACGGCGGGATCGAGATAGGGGTTGGCGCCCGGCAGTTGCCAGGGCGTACCCGGACGGCGCCTTATCCGTGGCGCCGTCAGGACGTCGAGGCACACCGGAAAACCCGCCGCCTCGACGGTGGTTCCCCGGCCATTCGCCTGGGTGTCGAGGCGGATCATCCGCTCCGGCCGGAGTTGCGCCAGAAGGCCGGCCAGCGACGTCCGTGCGGGAAGGCCCGGGTCCAATGCAGCATCCAGGGGCGCCAGGCGTTGGAGGCGCCACCGGCGTGCCCGGATCCAGTCATTCCAGGCGCCCGGCCAGGGGAAGCGGTCGCGCAGGACGTCCAGCCAGTCGAGCACCCGGTCGCAGAGCCGGTCGCCGTCGAGGTCGGCCGCGCCGTCGAATTCCATCAGCAGCAGGCCCTGCCGGGAGGCGGCATAGGGCAGGCGAACCCGGAGGTCATCGCACAGGCCCTCGGCGCCCAGGCGATCCAGCAGGCCACCCGGCGACTCGTCCTGCAGCAGGTCGTCGAGCAACCCGCTGGCCGCCTCCAGCTCCGGCAGTTCACCTTCGAGGGCGAAGGCCAGCAGTCGCCGACCGCCGCCCGCTGGAAGGCTCAGCCGCAGGTGATGGGCGCGCAATGGCAACAGGGGCGGCACCTGCACCGGAGGGCGATGAAATGCGGGCGGCAGGCACGAGGAGCGCCGGATCGCCAGCTCCCGCAACTCGCCAAGGGGACGGGACGCCGCCAGGGTCAGGGTCATGGAGGCGGGCTGGTAGTGGGTACGGTGGAAGGCGTGCAGGGCCGGCAGGAAGTCCGGGTGCTCCAGTGCCAGGCTCGCGGCATTCCCCGCGTGGAAGTCGCCCAGCGGGTGGCCGGGGGCCAGCGCGCTAGACAGGGCCGATTCGCAGAGCGTCTGCGGATCTCCCGCCCGAGCGCTGTACTCCGCCTGCAAGACCTCACGCTCGCGAACCAGGGCCTGCGGCTCCAGCAAGGGGGCGACCAGCATGTCCAGCAGGCGATCCAGGGCTTCATCCAGGCAGGCGGCAGGCACCTCGCAGAAGTAGCGCGTGTTTCGGGCGCGGGTCGTGGCATTCACCCGTCCCCCCAGGCGCTGGACGAAGGGAATCAAGCCATCGCCGGGTGCGAACCGGCGGCTGCCGAGAAACACCAGGTGTTCGAGGAAGTGGGCCATCCCGGGAAAGCTCGCCGGCTCGTCGTGGCTGCCCGCCGCGATGTCCACCACCACCGCGGCCAGGGCGGTGTCCGGGCTCTGCAGAAGGCGCGTGCGCAAGCCATTGTCCAGGTGGAGGTCCAGGATCTCGCTCACGGGGGTATCCGGAAAGATTTGAGTCCCCGTCAGCTTCAGGGGGGAACCAGGGTGAGGCAATGCTTCTTTCGGGCTAATCCTTTGGTTCCTCCGCCAGGTTCTCGGGCTATATGGTCAATTTCCTACATCTTTATCAGGCAATCACCTGTGCCATCCATGGACGTGACTCCATCGTCGGCCGTGTCATCTCAACACGATAATGGCAACCTGCCATCTGGACTGATGGCCCGACCGGAGCACCTATGGACGAGACGCCCCAAGAGATTCCCCAGAGCGAAATCGCCCTGCTGGCCAATATCCTGGCCCTGACCACGCGCAATATGACCGCCATCACCACATTGCTGGCCCAGGTGACCGCGCAGATGGCCAACTCCAGGGACGACACTCTGCAAAGCGCGTCCGTCGGCCTGCTGGACAGGATCACCGGCCTGGGCCATGACCTGGAGCTGCAATGGGACCTGATCCAGTCGCTGGATCGCTTCTGTCCGTTGCTCGCACGCACACCGCCCAAGCGGACCTCCCTGGTCACCGAAATCGACATCAGCCAACTGCCGCAGAGTCACTGAGAACTTGCATTCCTGCGCGCGATCCGCTAGGGTCGCCGCCGTTAGTACCAAGTTGTAAGTCAATCCGGCCTCCGATCCCTCGCCCGCACGGGCTTCACCAAAGGGACCCGGCCTCCCCCGAAGACTCGACGACAGCGCCATCGCAACCCGCGATGTCAGCAGGCTGTCATGAGCGCCCGGTAGATTGACCAGGACTGCAGACCAGGCCAGACCCTTGCCTGGAGCAGAACCTGGCATCCCAAGTACCAGCTGCCAGAGCCAGATTCCCGATTTGGGGAACCAAGCGCCGGCACCCTTGCTCCGATAAGGATCATCCGACCTGAGCCTGTTGCTCGGCGGATTCGGAGTCTATTACCTGGCGGCCGATTGGCCGCACCCTGAAGGAAGCAACACGATGACCATTCATCATCAAGCCCAAGCCGCAATCAGCACCCTGACCCGTGCTTTCGCGCCGTTCACCTGCCATATCACCGCCGCTCGCAACGGCAACTTCAGCTTCACCGTGGTCAACCAGTTCGGTGTCGCCCGTCATAGCGAGCGCCTGTACCCGGAGCACTATGGCGACGCAGACCTGCTGCAAACCGTGATCGACCGGACACAGAAGGCCCTGAAATGCTGAGTTCGCAGCCCGAGATGAAGAGCCCCGCACCCGCGGGGCTCTTTCGTTTCAGGGCCCTGGCCAGGCCCGACGGCACGACAACGACTCGGTAACGGGTGGCGACAAGCTGTTACCTCGGGGCGACAGACCGGGCATAATTCGCCGCTCCCCCCGGCAGCCCAGCGTTTCCATGCGAATCCACGTCACCTTCATCGACCGCGTCGGCATCACCCAGGAGGTCCTGGCGCTGCTTGGCAGCCGCAACCTCAACCTGGACGCGGTGGAAATGGTTCCGCCCAACGTCTACATCGATGCGCCCACCTTGAGCCCCGAAGTGCTGGAGGAGTTGCGCGGCGCCCTTCACGCCGTCCAGGGCGTGCAGGAAGTGACCGTGGTGGACATCCTTCCGGGACAGCGACGCCGCCTGCAACTGGATGCCCTGCTCGCCGCCATGAGCGACCCGGTGCTGGCGGTGGACGGTGCCGGGCGCATCCTGCTGGCCAATCCCGCGCTGATCGCCCTGCACGGTTCGGAACCCGAGGGCCTGCCGCTGGCGCAGTTGTTCGGTGATGACAGCCTGCACCGCGCCTTGCTGGAACAGGGCTTTCGCCTGCCGCTACGGGAAATCACCCTGAAGGGGCAGGCGTTGCTGCTGGACGCCGTGCCCATCACCGAAGGCGAGCAACTGGCCGGCGCCCTGCTCACCCTCTATCCGCCGAATCGCATCGGCGAACGCCTGTCCGCCCTGCACCACGACCACGCCGCCGAAGGTTTCGACGCGCTGCTGGGCGAGTCCGGCGCCATGGCCACCCTCAAGGCACGCGCCCAACGGGTGGCCGCCCTGGACGCGCCGCTGCTGATCCGGGGCGAGACCGGCACCGGCAAGGAACTGGTGGCCCGTGCCTGCCACGCCGCCAGTGATCGCCGCAACCAACCCTTCCTGGCACTGAACTGCGCGGCATTGCCGGAGAACCTCGCCGAAAGCGAACTCTTCGGCTATGCCCCCGGCGCCTTCACCGGCGCCCAGCGGGGCGGCAAGCCGGGCCTGCTGGAACTGGCCCACCAGGGAACGGTATTCCTCGACGAGATCGGCGAAATGTCGCCCTACCTCCAGGCCAAGCTGCTGCGCTTCCTCAGCGATGGCAGCTTCCGCCGCGTCGGTGGCGATCGCGAACTCAAGGTGAACGTGCGCATCCTCAGCGCCACCCACCGCGACCTGGAGAAGATGGTGAGCGAAGGCAGCTTCCGCGAGGACCTCTTCTACCGACTCAATGTGCTGAACCTGGAGGTGCCGCCCCTGCGCGAACGCGGCCAGGACATCCTGCTCCTGGCGCGTTTCTTCATGCAGCAGGCCTGCACCCAGATCCAGCGCCCCGCCTGCCGCCTCGCCCCCGGCACCTTCCAGGCCCTGCTGGGCAACCGCTGGCCTGGCAATGTGCGGCAACTGCAGAACGTCATCTTCCGCGCCGCCGCCATCTGCGAGAGCAGCCTGGTGGAGATCGGCGACCTGGATATCGCCGGCACCGCCGTGGCCCGCCAGAGCGATGGCGAAGTGGGCAGCCTGGAAGAAGCCGTGGAGAACTTCGAGCGCTCCCTGCTGGAGAAGCTCTTCGTCAGCTACCCCTCCACCCGGCAACTCGCGGCGCGCCTGCAAACCTCCCACACCGCCATCGCCCACCGGTTGCGCAAGTACGGGATCCCGGGAAAAAGCTGAGAAAAAACTTATGGTTTTGCCTGCAAGCCATTGAATAGAAAGAACTCAGCGCACGGATTCCGGGTAATCATTCCACCCTCCCGAAATCTGAAGCCGGGCGACATGGGCCCGCCCGGGGGCGTTCGGCGCGAGCGACCGGCTGTGCGACACGAAAAACAGCACAAGCAGAATGAAATAGTCATCCCAAGCTACTGATTCGATTGCATTTCAATCCGAGAGCCACAACCTGTGTATTGATATCGCTACATCGTAACGATATCGCTACAGCAGCGTGAAAGCTCCGCCGCAACCGGCTTTCCAGCCATATCCGTAAGGTCCGCCCTCTATCCTGTAGCGTTTTCATTACGCGTAATTTCGAGTCGTATCTCTGAAAAACGCTGCAAGCCCATGATTTACAGGGGTTTCAGCCTCCTGGCACCACCCTTGCTAAAGGGCCGGCGACAGTGCGCGGCAACGACCGCGCGCGGGGCTAAAGCGCCTGACGACAGAAACGGGCGCGTCAATCGAGTTGAGGACGAAAGATGAGCGAATTGCGTTATACCGCCGACCACGAATGGCTTCGCCTGGAAGCGGATGGCAGCGTCACCGTTGGCATCACCGAGTACGCACAGGACGCGCTGGGCGATGTGGTCTTCGTTCAACTGCCGGACGTACAGGGCTACGACCAGGGCGCGGAAGTCGCCGTGCTGGAGTCGGTGAAGGCCGCCAGCAACATCGTCATGCCCCTGGCTGGCGAGGTGCTGGAAATCAACGAAGCCTTGGTGGACAGCCCCGAACTGGTCAACGAAGACCCGCTGGGCAAGGGCTGGTTCTTCCGCATGCAGCCCGCCGACGCCGGCGCCCTGGAAGGCCTGCTGGACCGCGCAGCCTACGAAAACCTGCTGAAAGCCAACGGCTGAGGACACGCCATGAGCATCGAAACCCCGGCCCTCGCCACCACCAACGAATTCATCGCGCGTCATATCGGCCCGCGTGACGCCGATACCCAGGCCATGCTCGAGCTGCTCGGCTACGCCGACCTGGAAGGCCTGACCGCCAGCGTCATCCCCGACAGCATCAAGGGCACCAGCGTGCTCGACCTGCCGGCTGGCCAGGGCGAAGCCGAGGCCCTGGCCGCCATCAAGGCCATCGCCGGCAAGAACCAGCTGTTCAGGAACTACATCGGCCAGGGCTACTACCCCTGCCACACCCCCAGCCCGATCCTGCGCAACCTGCTGGAAAACCCGGCCTGGTACACCGCCTACACGCCCTACCAGCCGGAAATCTCCCAGGGCCGCCTGGAGGCCCTGCTGAACTTCCAGACCCTGGTCAGCGACCTCACCGGCCTGCCGGTGGCCAACGCCTCCCTGCTGGACGAAGGCACCGCCGCCGCCGAAGCCATGACCTTCTGCAAGCGCCTGTCGAAGAACAAGGGCAGCAACGCCTTCTTCGCCTCCCGCCACTGCCACCCGCAGACCCTCGATGTGCTGATCACCCGCGCCGAGCCTCTGGGCATCGAAGTGGTGATCGGTGACGAGCGCGAGATCACCGACGCCGCCGCCTACTTCGGCGCCCTGCTGCAGTACCCGGCAGCCGATGGCGATGTGTTCGACTACCGCGAGCTGGTGGAGCGCTTCCACGCCGCCAACGCCCTGGTAGCCGTGGCCGCCGACCTGCTGGCGCTGACCCTGCTCACCCCGCCCGGCGAGTTCGGCGCCGACGTGGCCCTGGGCAGCGCCCAGCGCTTCGGCGTGCCGCTGGGCTTCGGTGGCCCCCATGCCGCCTACTTCGCCACCCGCGACAGCTTCAAGCGCGACATGCCCGGCCGCCTGGTCGGCGTCTCCATCGACCGCCACGGCAAGCCGGCCCTGCGCCTGGCCATGCAGACCCGCGAGCAGCACATCCGCCGCGAGAAGGCCACCAGCAATATCTGCACCGCCCAGGTGCTGCTGGCCAACATCGCCAGCATGTACGCCGTCTACCACGGCCCGAAGGGCCTGACCCGCATCGCCCAGCGAGTGCACCAGCTCACCGCGATCCTGGCCGAGGGCCTGGGCAAGCTGGGTCTCGCCGTCCAGCAGCAGCACTTCTTCGACACCCTGACGCTCGCCACCGGCGACAAGACCGCCGCACTGCACGCCAAGGCACGCTCCCTGCGCATCAACCTGCGCCAGATCGACGACCAGCGCCTGGGCCTGTCCCTGGACGAAACCACCACCCGGGCCGACGTCGAGCAGCTCTGGGCGCTGTTCGCCGACGGCCAGGCCCTGCCGGACTTCGCCGCCCTGGCCGCCGGTGTCTCCAGCCGCCTGCCGACCGCGCTGCTGCGCCAGAGCGCCATCCTCGAGCACCCGGTGTTCAACCGTTACCACTCGGAAACCGAGCTGATGCGCTACCTGCGCAAGCTCGCCGACAAGGACCTGGCGCTGGACCGCAGCATGATCCCGCTGGGCTCCTGCACCATGAAGCTGAACGCCGCCAGCGAAATGATCCCGATCACCTGGGCCGAGTTCGGCGCCCTGCACCCCTTCGCGCCCGCCGAGCAGTCCCAGGGCTACCTGGAACTGACCCGCGAGCTGGAAAGCATGCTCTGCAAGGCCACCGGCTACGACGCCGTGTCCCTCCAGCCCAACGCCGGCTCCCAGGGCGAGTACGCGGGCCTGCTGGCCATCCGCGCCTACCACCAGAGTCGTGGTGAGGACCAGCGCGACATCTGCCTGATCCCGCAATCGGCCCACGGCACCAACCCGGCCACCGCCAGCATGGTCGGCATGCGCGTGGTGGTGACCGCCTGCGACGCCCGCGGCAACGTGGACATCGCCGACCTCAAGGCCAAGGCCGAGGAGCACAAGGACCGCCTCGCCGCGCTGATGATCACCTACCCGTCCACCCACGGCGTGTTCGAGGAAGGCATCCGCGAAATCTGCGAGATCATCCATGCCAATGGCGGCCAGGTGTACATCGACGGCGCCAACATGAACGCCATGGTCGGCCTCTGCGCCCCGGGCCAGTTCGGCGGCGACGTGTCCCACCTGAACCTGCACAAGACCTTCTGCATCCCCCACGGCGGCGGCGGCCCGGGCGTCGGCCCGATCGGCGTGAAGGCGCACCTGGCGCCCTTCCTGCCCGGCCATGCGCAGATGGAACGCAAGACCGGCGCGGTCAGCGCCGCGCCCTTCGGCAGCGCCAGCATCCTGCCCATCACCTGGATGTACATCCGCATGATGGGCGGCGACGGCCTGCGCCGCGCGACCCAGATGGCGATCCTCAACGCCAACTACATCGCCCGTCGCCTGGAAGAGCATTACCCGGTGCTCTACACCGGCGGCAACGGCCTTGTGGCCCACGAGTGCATCCTCGACCTGCGCCCGCTCAAGGACAGCAGCGGCATCAGCGTCGACGACGTGGCCAAGCGCCTGATCGACTACGGCTTCCACGCCCCGACCATGAGCTTCCCGGTGCCCGGCACGCTGATGATCGAGCCGACCGAAAGCGAGTCGAAGGAAGAACTGGACCGCTTCTGCGATGCCATGATCCGCATCCGCGAGGAAATCCGTGCGGTGGAAAGCGGCGAACTGGACAAGGACGACAACCCGCTGAAGAACGCCCCGCACACCGCAGCCGAGCTGGTGGGCGAGTGGAACCACCGCTACAGCCGCGAACTGGCCGTGTACCCCACCGCCAGCCTGGTGGACGGCAAGTACTGGCCGCCGGTGGGCCGCGTGGACAACGTCTACGGCGACCGCAACCTGGTCTGCGCCTGCCCGCCCATCGAGGCCTACCAGGACGCCTGACGGCCATCCTCCGTAGGAGCCAGCTTGCTGGCGATGCGCTCTGCCGGAGCCATTCGCAAGCACGCTCGCTCCTACGGTGGCCGGACAGAAGACAAGAAGCACGACGGTCGGGCCGCACGGCCTCGACCGTCACGCTGTCTACGCTGACTAATAAGAATGAGCCGAGCGCGAGCTCAGGAGCGCGACATGTCCCTCAGTGTCTTCGACCTGTTCAAGATCGGCATTGGCCCCTCCAGCTCCCATACCGTGGGCCCGATGCGTGCCGCAGCGCGCTTCGTCGAGGGCCTGCGCCGGGAAAACCTGCTGGATGACACGGTCAGCCTCAAGGTGGAGCTCTACGGCTCCCTGGGCGCCACCGGCAAGGGCCACGGCAGCGACAAGGCCGTGCTGCTCGGGCTGGAAGGCGAACAACCGGATACCGTTGACACCGAAAGCGTCGACGAACGCCTGAAGGCCATCCGCGAAGCGGGTGAACTGCGCCTCGGCGGCGACCGTCCGATCCACTTCGTGGAGAAGGAACACCTGGCGCTGATCCGCAAGCCGCTGCCCTACCACCCCAACGGCATGATCTTCCGCGCCTTCGACGACGCCGGCATCCAGATCCGTTCCCGCGAGTACTACTCCGTGGGTGGCGGGTTCGTGGTGGACGAGGAAGCCGCCGGCCTGGACCGGATCGTCGAGGACCGCACGCCGCTGCCCTACCCCTTCAAGACCGCCCGCGACCTGCTCGCCCACTGCGCCACCAGCGGCCTCGCCATCAGCGACCTGATGCGCGAGAACGAAAAGGTCTGGCGCAGCCCGGAGGACACCAGCGCCGGCCTGATGAAGATCTGGAAAGTGATGCAGGACTGCGTGAAGGCCGGTTGCCGCAAGGAAGGCATCATGCCCGGCGGGCTCAAGGTCAAGCGCCGCGCCGCCGCACTCTACCGCCAGCTCAGCGAAAGCCCGGAAGCCGCCCTGCGCGACAGCCTCAGCGTGCTCGACTGGGTCAACCTCTACGCCCTGGCGGTGAACGAGGAAAACGCCACCGGCGGCCGGGTGGTCACCGCACCCACCAACGGCGCGGCCGGCATAGTCCCGGCGGTACTGCACTACTACACGCGCTTCGTGCCCGGCGCCAATGACGACGGTGTCGAGCGCTTCCTGCTCACCGCCGCCGCCATCGGCATCCTCTACAAGGAGAACGCCTCCATCTCCGGCGCCGAAGTGGGCTGCCAGGGCGAGGTGGGCGTGGCCTGCTCCATGGCCGCCGGCGCGCTGTGCGAAGTCATGGGCGGCACCCCGCAGCAGGTGGAGAACGCCGCCGAAATCGGCATGGAGCACAACCTCGGACTGACCTGCGACCCGGTCGGCGGTCTGGTCCAGGTGCCCTGCATCGAGCGCAACGCCATGGGCTCGGTGAAGGCCATCAACGCCGCCCGCATGGCCCTGCGCGGCGACGGCCAGCACTTCATCTCCCTGGACAAGGTGATCCGCACCATGCGCCAGACCGGAGCCGACATGAAGAGCAAGTACAAGGAAACCGCTCGCGGCGGACTCGCCGTGAACATCATCGAATGCTGATTGACCTTATGTAGGGTGCGCCGCGCGCACCACAGACGTTCATCGGTGCGCATGGCGCACCCTACTGGAGATTCCGCGTGACTACTGAAACCCTCGCCAAGACCCCGCTGCACGCCCTGCACCTCGAACTCGGCGCCCGCATGGTGCCCTTCGCCGGCTACGACATGCCGGTGCAGTACCCGCTCGGCGTGCTCAAGGAGCACCTGCACACCCGCGAGCAGGCCGGCCTGTTCGACGTCTCCCACATGGGCCAGATCATCCTCCGGGGCGAGCATGCCGCCCGCGCCCTGGAAACCCTGGTGCCGGTGGACATCCTCGACCTGCCGGTGGGCACCCAGCGCTACGCCCTGTTCACCGATGATAACGGCGGCATCCTCGACGACCTGATGGTGGCCAATGCCGGCGATCACCTGGTGCTGGTGGTCAACGCCGCCTGCAAGGACCAGGACCTGGCCCACCTGCAGACGCACATCGGCGACCAGTGCGAGATCGAGTCGCTGTTCGAGAGCCGCGCCCTGCTCGCGCTCCAGGGTCCGGCCGCCGCAGAGGTGCTGGGGCGCCTGGCGCCTGAAGTGAAGAACATGACCTTCATGCAGTTCGGCAGCGTGCGCCTGGAAGGCGCCGAGTGCTACGTCAGCCGCTCCGGCTATACCGGTGAAGACGGCTACGAGATTTCCGTGCCCGTGGCCCAGGCCGAAGCCCTGGCCCGCGCCCTGCTGGCCCAGCCGGAAGTCCAGCCCATCGGCCTTGGCGCCCGCGACTCGCTGCGCCTGGAGGCCGGCCTGTGCCTCTATGGCCATGACATGAGCCAGTCCACCACCCCGATCCAGGCCAGCCTCGGCTGGGCGATCTCCAAGGCCCGTCGCGTCGACGGCGTGCGCGCCGGCAACTTCCCTGGCGCCGGACAGGTGTTCGCCCAGCAACGCGACGGCGTTGCCGAGAAACGCGTCGGCCTGCTGCCCCAGGAGCGCGTGCCGGTGCGCGAAGGCGCCGAGATCGTCGATGCCGAGGGTGCCGTGATCGGCCGTGTCACCAGTGGCGGTTTCGGCCCCAGCCTGGGTGCCCCGGTCGCCATGGGTTACCTGGCCAGCGCCCATGCCGCCCTGGACACCGAGGTCTGGGCCCTGGTGCGCGGCAAGCGCGTGGCGATGAAAGTCGCCAAGACCCCCTTCGTGCCACAGCGCTACTACCGCGGCTGATCCGAGTCCCTCGACTGCCCCGCCCAGGCGGGGCCTTGAAGGGTGACCCCCAAGGGGCTTCACCCTTTTTCTTGGGTTCGCCCTCTCGAAGCGTTCGAGGAAAACCATGTAAGGCATTGAGCTTGAATGGTTTCGCTCCATCGCCAAACCGACACACTCCCGTCATCAGCCGGTCACGTACCCCAGGCAGATTCTCTGCTCCACATCCTGGGGAGGACCTCCGATGAACCACAAGAAAAGCCTGATCAAGCCCCTTTCCGCCGCCCTGCTGCTGGCCTTGCTCGGCGGCTGCAGCCTGCAGGCGCCGACGCCGTCCAAGCTCGTCGCCCTGGACAACGAAGACTGGTACCAGGTACGGACCGAGAAAGAGCTCTTCGTTTTCGACGACTACGCCACCTACCGCGAGTTCCTGAAATCCGGTCAGGCCCCCGTCAAGCAGGCACTGGAGCGACAGGACGGCTTCGGCCGCAACATCGTCCTGGTGCTCAAGGCCGCCGATCAGGGCAAGGCACAGAACGCCCTGTCGGCCAAGCGTTTCCTCGATATCAGCCTGCCGCCCGCCGAGCCCTTCTACGGTGAACTGCGCGATGAAGAAGGCGTCATCTACGTCTTCAGCCGCTACGGCGACATGATGGACATGTATCGCATCGGCGAGCCCACCTTCAGCTACGTCGACATCGGCGGTGGTCCTGAAGGTCAGCGCGTCGTCTACGTCCTGGGCAAGGAAGAACCGAAGCCCGAGAAACAGATCGCGCTGTTCCGCACCAAGTACCAGTGACCTCCTCCGGGGAGATGGCCGGCACCCCGTGCTGCCGGCTGCTCCCGCACCTCGCAAACCGCTCTACCGCCCGCCCTTCGATCTTCACCGCCCGTCTTTTTGCAAAATCTGCAACATTCGCCGCCATGCCTAGTGCCAGAAGCCACTGGCCACCATGGAACGGCAAATTCTTGGCATTTCGCCATTTGAATATCCCAAGTGAAAGGTCTTTAGTCGGCTTATTGGCGCTTAGGTCGCGCGAGCAGTTTCAACTGGCGGCCTGCACCTTCGTGCGAACGGATGGGGACAACGAGTCCTGGAGCATTGCATCCAGGGCAGGCCGTGCGCGCGAGTTCGCTGAGGGGAGGTGGAGTACACCCATGAAAAACAGATCATCCAGGGCAGAAAACAAGAAAGCGAAAGACAAACCGATCAATGAGGACCGGAGGGACTTTCTCAAGCTGTCGGCGCTGGCCGCAGCCACTCCAGCCCTGCTCAGGTCGCCGCAAGCGGCCGCCGCGGCCCCCATCCTCCCGCCAAGCCCGGCCACCAGCCCCTGGGTGATGGAACTGCCCAAGCAGATAGTGCCGGCAGCCAACGTCCCCTACCTCACCCCCGCGCCCACCGAGCTGGCCAACGTGGCCGGTGGCGAAGCCGGGCGCGGGCGCCATCAGCACTGGGCCAGGTTCCGCCCGGGCGCCGAGTACTACGAACTGAGGGCGAAGGAGGTCAACTGGGTGTTCAACCCGGCCTATCCGTCCCAGAAAATCTGGAGCTACCGTGCCGCGAACACCCCGTCCAACGAGTTCAGCGCCACGGTGATGGCCCACTACGGCACCCCGACGTTGTGTCGTATCTACAACGACCTGCCGGCCAACCACACCGGGTTCGGCACTCCGGAAATCTCTACGCACCTGCACAACCTGCACTGCGGCTCGGAGAGCGACGGATTCCCCGGGGACTACTACAGCGCCACCAAGGCGGGCCCCAGCCTCACCGCTCCGGGCAAGTTCAAGGACCACCTCTACCCCAATGCCTACGCGGGGTTCGACACACCGCCCAACAGCACGGGCGATTATCGCGAAGCCCTGGGCACGCTCTTCTACCATGACCACACTCTGGACTTCACCGCCCCCAACCTCTATCGCGGGCTGGCCGGTTTCTACCTGCTCTACGACCACCTGGACTCCGGCAACGAGGCCGATCCCACGCCGGGCGCCCTGCGCCTGCCCAGCCATCCCTACGACTACCCCCTGATGTTCGCCGACCGGCTGTTCGACGCTTCGGGGCGGCTCTACTACGACCAGGTGAACCCGGAGGGCGTGCTGGGCGACAAGATCCTGGTCAACGGCCTGATCGAACCGGTGCTGAAGGTGGCCGCAAGGCGCTACCGGTTCCGCCTGCTGAACGCCGGGCCAAGCCGCTTCTACGACTTCGCCCTGGTCAACCCCAACAACGTCAAGCAGAAGTTCACCTACATCGGCAACGACGGCAACCTGCTGCCCAATCCCCTGCTCAACATGCAGAACATCACACTGGGCGTCGCCGAGCGGGCGGATATCGTGGTGGATTTCTCCAAGTACCTGGTGGGCACCACCCTTTACCTGGTCAATCGCATGCGCCAGGAGGAAACCCGACGGCCCAAGGACATTAAGGAGCCCGGTGTCCGCGTGCTGAAGATCGTGGTGGACCGCTGGCCCAGCGCCCAGGACCTCAGCCAGGTGCCAGCCAACCTGCGCCCCCTGCCCCCCATTGATCCGGCGGAACTGGCCGCCGCGCCGGTACGCCGCTTCGTCTTCGAACGCCGGCAGAACATGTGGGCGATCAACGGGCAGTTCGTGAACCTCAGTTCGCCGCGCTTCGTCGTGCCCAAGGGGCGTGGGGAGATCTGGGAGTTGATGAATATCGACAACGGCTGGTCCCACCCCATCCATATCCATCTGGAGGAAGGCCGCATCCTCTCGCGATCACGTGATGGCCAGCAGTTGCCTATCCCCCCATACGAACGGGGACGAAAGGACGTCTACACCATCCACGAGAACGAGACCATCCGGATCTTCATCCGCTTCAGGGACTACGCCGGCAAGTACGTCATGCACTGCCACAACCTGATCCACGAAGACCACGCGATGATGCTGCGCTTCGACGTCCAGTAGCCCGGGAGGAATCGACCATGAACACTCGAAGAAACCTCATCGGCGGTCTCGGCGCTGGCGTGCTCGGGCTGATGGCCCTGGGCGCCCTGGGTGGCAGCCGGGAAACCCGACCGGGGCGGCCCGGTACCCGCAACCTGCCCAATACGCCCCTGTTCAACCAGCAGGGGCGCCGGTTCGCCTTCTACGACGACCTGGTGCGCGGCAAGGTGGTGGCCCTGAACATGATGTACACCAACTGCGGAAACAGCTGCCCCACCTCCATCGCCAACCTGCGCAAGGTGCAGCGGATGCTGGGAGACCGGCTGGGGCGGGACGTCTTCATGTACTCGCTGACGCTGCAGCCGGAACTGGACCAGCCAAGGCACCTCCAGGAATACATCGATCGCTACCGGATCGGGCCCAACTGGGACTTCTTCACCGGCGACCCCCAGGACATGCTGGAACTGCGCTATGCCCTGGGCTTCTACGATGTCGACCCGCAGGTGGATGCCAACCAGCTCAGCCACACCGGGATGGTGCGCGTGGGCAACGAGCCCATCGACCGCTGGACCATGGTGCCGTCACTGACGGATCCCGAGCACATCCTCTTCACCATCAACCACGTCGACCCGAACATGGAGCACACGGGCCCGTCGCACCCGCAAACAGCCTGAATCCGCGGGCCTCCGGAATGCTCCCCGGAGGCCCGGGGCCCGCCCATGGTGTATGATGCGCGCCTCCGGCCCGACCACGGGCCAAGCCCGAAACGAGCGGAACCACCATGACCAGCCAAGACCTCGACCAGGCCGACGCCCAGAACCAGGAAAGCCCTGCAGCCGAAGCCCCCGTGGCCAAGCCGAAGAAGCCGAACATTCCCTGGCACCAGACCCTGAAGGGCCACGACCGTGGCCAGCGCATGCACCCCGCCCCTCGCGGCTCCCGCCGCTCCATGGGCAAACGCTGAGCGACGGCCCAAGCGCCCTCGCCTCGCCGGGCCTTGCGCCCGGCTCATTCCCCGCCCCAACGCCCAGCTCCCGCCCCTTCGAACCCTTTCTCGACGGTTCCTCGCGGAATCATTGCAGCAGCCTATCAGCCCTATATATCGATGCTATCGATTATAAATATCCACGCAAAAGCCTCTTGAGCGAAGCGCGATAATGATCAGATTTTATTTATAAGACATTGTTTTATATGGATTAAAACAACTATCACCGACATCGATGGCAACCATCAGCGAGGATCACTTCTTCATCGAAATCTCATCGGTAACATGGGCCCCGTAGACGAATTCCAACCCCTTCCTCACCGAGGTGCCCGTCATGAAAAAGCAAATCCTTGCCAGCCTGTTCATCGCCAGCCTGTCCGCCACTGCTTTCGCCCTGCCCCAGGGCACCGTCGCTGAAGGTGGTTCCGACCGCACCTCGATCCACCGCGTAGCCGAAGGCGGCTCCGACCGTACCAAAGGCTTCGATATCGCCGAAGGTGGTTCCGACCGCACCAAGGGCTTCGATGTTGCCGAAGGTGGCTCCGACCGCACCAAGGGCTTCGATGTCGCTGAAGGCGGCTCCGATCGCACCAAGGGCTTCGATGTCGCTGAAGGTGGTTCCGACCGCACCAAGGGCTTCGATGTCGCCGAAGGTGGCTCCGACCGCACCAAGGGCTTCGATGTCGCTGAAGGCGGCTCCGATCGCACCAAGGGCTTCGATGTCGCCGAAGGTGGCTCCGACCGCACCAAGGGCTTCGATGTCGCTGAAGGCGGCTCCGATCGCACCAAGGGCTTCGATGTCGCTGAAGGTGGTTCCGACCGCACCAAGGGCTTCGATGTCGCCGAAGGTGGTTCCGACCGCACCAAGGGCTTCGATGTCGCTGAAGGTGGCTCCGACCGCGTAGGCGCCAACCGCATCAGCTGATTCCGCAACCGTTCAGAGGCAGGCAATCACGATGTATGCACCCCTCGAAAGGCAGAAGGCGCCCCCTGTGGCGCCTTCTGCTTTTTTGTAGGAGCGAGCTCGCTCGCGAAGCAGTCCGCGCTATTCGCCGACAAGCCGGCTCCTACGACATCAGCCCCGCACAGGCTCGCGAAATAGTCCGCACCCTTCGCCGGCAAGCCGGCTCCTACGACACCAGGCCCCGCACACGCTCGCGAAGCAGTCCGCGCCCTTCGCCGACAAGCCGGCTCCTGCGATGCCAATCAGCCCTGTCAGGCCACGCACGCCTCGAATCGCGCCTGCAGGTCGGCCGGGTCCAGGGCGCCTCGGCGCCCGATCAGGATGAGCCGGGTGCCGGGTTCACGTCCCGCCCAGCCCTGCTCCGGCAGGATCTCGCTGCGGGCACCTACCAGGTGCAGCACGCAGCGCTTGTCTGGCACTTCGGCGATCCGGCACACGCCCTTGGCGCGGTAGATCTCCGTCGGCAGGCTGGCCAGGGCCTGGCGCAGCGCCTTGAGGGACAGCGGCCGGTCGCAGGCGAAGCTCCAGGTATCGAACAGGGCCGAGTGATCCTGCGGTCGAGAGTCCCCCAGCAGCGGCGCCGCCGTAGCCGGGGTAAAGCTCCAGGCACTGCGGAAGCGACCCACGCCCAGCACCAGTTCCAGCGGCACGTCGCCGTAGCGGCTTTCCAGCACCCGGGCGCGGGGGTAGAGCCAGCGGGCCTTGAGTGCCGCCACCTGTTCGGCGGACACCCGGTCGAGCTTGTTCAGCACGATGATGTCGGCCACGTCCAGTTGCTCCATGGCCAGCTGCGCCATCTCGCCCTGCAGGTCGCCGTACTGCTCGGCATCCACCACCGTGATGATGCTGTCGATGGACAGGTCCTGGCGGAACTGCGGATAGCGCAGGGTGTTGGCGATCTTGCTCGGGTTGGAAACACCGCTGGCCTCGATGACGATGTACTCGGGGCGGTTCTGGCGATCATCCAGCAGGCGCGCGAGCTGCTCGATCAGGTCGCTTTCCACCGTGCAGCAGATGCAGCCATTGGCCAGGCTCACCGTGGTCTGGGTCTGGCTGACGATCAGGTCGCTGTCGATGTTGATCGCGCCGAAGTCGTTCACCATCACCGCCATGCGCAGCCCGTGATCGCTGTTGAGGATGCGGTTGAGCAAGGTGGTCTTGCCGGCGCCGAGGAATCCCGACACCAGGGTGACCGGAATGGGAGCCTGTCTGGTCATGGTCCTGCCTCCGTGGGATGGGTTCAGAAGTTCGGCAGCTCGCCGCGCCAGGTAGCGGCGTGGCGGCTGTCGTCGAACTCGCCGTGGCGATCCCAGGTCACCTCGCCCTCAAGGAGGGTCAGCTGCACCTGGGTGTTGTGGATGTTGCCCTTGGGCGACACCTCGAACAGGTTGCGGTCCAGCACGATCAGGTCGGCGGACTTGCCCACCTGGATGGAGCCGGCCTTGTCGTCGATGCCCATGCACCAGGCGCCGTTGAGGGTCATCACGCGGATCGCCTGCTCGAGGGAGATCGGCTCGCCATAGAAGCGACCGGCTTCCTCGCCGAAGGGGTTCTCGCGGGTGACCATGGCCTCGAAGCCGATCCAGGGGTTGATGCTGGACACCGGCCAGTCGGTGCCCATCACCGCGACGCCGCCCTGCTCCAGCACGCCCTTGAAGTTGTAGGCGCGCTGCATGCGATCCTCGCCGAACACCGCGCGGGCATAGGCGAAGGACGAGGGGAACCAGCCCACCGGGGAGAACTCGGCGGTGACCTTGAGCTCGGCGAAGCGCGGCAGGTTGGCGTCCAGCAAGGTGGTGCTGTGGGCGCATTGGTGGCGCACGCCGCTGTCGCCGTTGCGCCGGCGGGCCTCGGCCACCGCGTCGAGGAACAGGTCCGAGGCGCCATCCCCGGTGCAGTGGGCGATGACCCGGATGCCCTTGCGGTCCATGTCCACCACCATGTCGGTGATGTGTTCCGGGGTCAGGTTGAGGTGGCCGCGCCAGCTGCTGTCCCCTGGCCAGGCGCTGGACAGGTAGGACGAACGGGATTCATGGGTGCCGTCGAAATGGAACTTCACCGCGTTGGCGTTGAGGCGGGCGCTGCGGTAGTAGTGGCGTTCGCCGGCCAGCAACTCCCAGCGGCGCTTCACCGGGAAGATGTCGTCCTGCCAGCTGATGGCGGCTTCCACCCGCACCGACAGCTCGCCGGCCTGGTCGATGGACTTCAGCGCATTCAGGCGGTGCTCGCAGACGTGCACGTACTTGGTGCCGACTACGCCGTGGCCGCTCTGGAACCAGACGCCTTCGCGGTAGGCACGCTTGAGCGCGTGCTGCGGCGTCGGCGGCATGGCCGCGTGGACCATGGCGTAGGCGCCGTCCACCAGGATGCCGGTGGGTTCACCCGTGACGCTGTCGCGCTCGATATAGCCGTGGCGCGGGTCCGGGGTGTCGCGGTCGATGCCGGCCAGTTCCAGGGCCCTGGAGTTGACCATCATGCAGCCCCAGGAACGGTCGAGGATGGCCACCGGGCGGTCCGGCAGGACGCTGTCCAGCCAGTCGCGGTCGGCCACCAGGCCCGCCTGCTTGAAGGTGTAGCGGACGAAGTACTGGCCGTAGACCCAGCCATCGCCGGGGTGGGCGGCGGCGTAGTCCAGGATGGCCTGGCGCACCTGCGCCGGGGTCGGGTCCTCCACGCCCACTTCCAGGTACCCGGCATAGCCGGGCGCCAGCTTCAGGTCCGGGTGGGTGTGCATGTCGTAGATCCCGGGCATGACGAAACGGCCCTTGAGGTCACGGACCTCGGTACGCGGGCCGATCAGGTCATCCATCTCGGCGTTGCTGCCCACCGCGATGAAATGCCCCCCGCGAATGGCCACCGCCTCGGCCCAGGGCTTGGCCTCGTCGACGGTGTAGATGCGGCCGTTGGTGAGCACCAGGTCGGCGGCGCCCAGGGCGCCCGGAATGTTCGACGAGCGATAGTCGGTGTGTTTGTCCATGGCAGTGAAATCCACAAGCAATGCATGTTGTTGTCGGGCCGGGGCGTGGGAGACGCCCCGGCCGGAGGCTCAACCCACGATCAGGTGGGCGAGCAGCGCGAGGATGGGCAGGGACACCAGGACCCGGACCACATAGATCATCAGCAGGTCGCGCAGGCGCAGGCCGATGTTGGCGCGCAGCAGCAGGATGGCCGCCTCGGTGAAGAAGATGATCTGGTTCACCGCCACGCCCACCATCACGAAGCGGGTCACCTCGCTCTCGATGCTGGCCCCGAGGATCGACGGCATGATGCTATCCACCATGCCAGCCAGCAGCGCGGGAGCGGCCTTGTCGGCTTCCGGCAGCTGCAGCAGCTCCATGTAGGGCACCAGCGGCATCGAGAGGTACTTGAACAGCGGCGTGAACTCCACCAGGGACAGGCCCAGGCAGCCGATCACCATCATCGCCGGGTACACGGAGATGGCGATGTCCATGCTCACATGCAGGCCATGCTTGAGCTGGGTGAAGGGCGACGGCGCGGTGTCGGCGCGCTCCACGGCGCGGCGCAGACCCAGTGCCACGAGGCCCTCGCCTTCGCGGCGGTCGGTCTTCAGCTGCTTGCCGACGAGCGGATCGTAGCTGTTCGGCTTGCCCCGGAGCGGCGGCAGCTTGGGCACGATCAGCGCACAGAGCACGCCGGTAACGGCCACCGAGAGGTACCAGGGCACGAAGACGTGCTCCATGCCGATCAGCTTCAGCAGCAGGTAGGAATAGGCGATCGACACGATGGAGAAGTTCGTGGCGATCACGCAGGCCTCGCGGCTGGAGTAGAAGCCCTGGCGGTACTGCTGGGTGGTGAGGATGATGCCCACGCTGGACGCCGCCAGCCAGGACGCCATGCAGTCCACCGCGGCCCGGCCCGGCAGGCCGAACAGCTTCTCGAAGACACGGCTGACCAGGGTGCCGACGAACTCCATCAGGCCGTAGTCGGTGAGCAGCGGCAGCAGCACGGCCGACAGCAGGTAGATGGCCAGCACCACCGGCCCCACGTCATAGAGCATCACGCCGCCGGTGTTGCGGTGCCAGATCCACTCCGGCCCGACCTTCCAGTAGGTCATCACCATGAGCACCGCACCCACGGCGCGCACCAGGGTCCAGCCCAGGCCCGGATTGAACAGTTGCACGAAGCGGTTCGGATTCTTCTTCAGCGCGCTGAAGCTGACGATGACGGTGAGCAGGCTGGGAAGGGTGGCGACGCCTACGGTGACCGGCACCATCATCGGCTTGACCACATCGTTGATGTAGTCGATCAGGTAGGCGATGAGGATGTTGCTCTTGCCGTTGATATCGAAGGGGACGAGGAACAGCAGCACGCCGATCAGCGACGGAATCAGGAAGCGCAGCAGTTGCGTGGCGCTGTACTGGCTCAGGGGGTTGCCGGGCTGACGCATCACCGCTCCGGAATCGGGTTGTTCTTGCATGGGGCATACCTTCTTGTAGTTGTAGTGGTTCTCGCTCCGGCCGCTCGCGGCTGGCCGGTTCGCACCAGGGCATCAAGCGTTTCCGTTGCGGGCGTCAGCCCCTGAACGACGGGTCCAGGCGATCCAGCCGGCGCAGCTCCGCCTTCCAGACCAGGTCCACGCTTTCCAGGTGATAGCGCTCGTCGTTCAACTGGCGCGCGGTGAACTCGCAGGCATCGTGGCCTGGGACGATCAGCGTGCGGCCGGCCTTCATGGCTTCCAGCTGGATCTCGCAGGCCTGGTTCAGGTAGTACATGAGGAAGTAGGCCTCGGCGACGCTGCGGCCCGTGGTCAGGAGGCCGTGGTTGCGCAGGATCATGGCCTTGCTGTCGCCCAGGGCGGCGACGATGCGCCCACGGACTTCCAGGTCCAGCGGCACGCCCTCGTAGTCGTAGTAGGCGATGCGGTCGTAGAAGGTCATGTTGGTCTGGTTGAGGGGCAGCAGGCCCTCCTCCAGCGCCGCCACGGCCATGCCGGCCAGGGTGTGGGTGTGCATCACGCAGACCGCGTCGTGCCGGTTCATGTGGATGGCGCTGTGGATGGTGAAACCGGCCGGGTTCACCTCCGGAAAGCGGTCATCCAGCTTCCTGCCGTTGACGTCGATGGGCACCAGGTTGGACGCGGTCACCTCTTCCGGGCGCAGGCCGTACTCGTTGATCAGGAAGGCCGGCTCGTCAGAGGGCAGGCGCACCGAGATATGGGTGAAGACCTGGTCGCTCCAGCCGTTCAGGGCCAGCAGCCGGTAGGCCGCCGCCAGGTCGGTTCGAAGGGTCTGTTCCGATTGTTCTTGCTTCATCAGGGAATCCGCCGTAGTGGGACAACGCGGGTGATGCCGGCCACTTCCCTGTACGGACGCTCCCTCCTGTCGCGCCGCCGCCCTCATTCACCCTCGAGCCGCAGGTTAGGCCCCTTGCCGGGGGGGCGAATATCGATTTATCTTGCAGATCTTCATTCCAATTCGTCATGAACTCCTATGCGCCGACAGCTTCCCAGCATGATCTCCCTCTGCTGCTTCGCCGCGTTCGCCCGGCACATGAGCGTGACCCGCGCGGCCGAGGAGCTGAACCTCACCCAGAGCGCCGTCAGCCGGCAGATCAAGAACCTGGAGGAGATGCTGGGCTGCACCCTGGTGGAGAAGGTCCGCCAGCGCCTGCTGCTCACCGACGAAGGCCGCGAGTACGTGCAGGAAGTCAGCCTGCTGCTGGACCAACTGGAAGCCGCCACCCTGCGGGTACGCAGCAGCCATTCGGGGCGCTTGCGGGTCGGCGCCGAGCCCTCCTTCACCACCCGCTGGCTGTTGCCGCGCCTGAAGGAATACGCGCGCCTCAACCCGGAGGTGGAACTGGCGATCATGAACGACCTGCGCCGGCTCTATGACCAGCACGAGGGCTACGACGTGGGCATTCTCTATGGCGATGGCGACTGGCCGGCGTTCGACGCGCGCTTTCTCATGGCCGGCGAAATGGTCGCCGTGTGCACGCCGGACCTGCTGGAGCGCTTCGGCCCCATCGTCGAGCGACGGGACATCCTGCGCTATCCGCTCCTGCACCACAGCTCGCTGACCAGCCTGACCAAGTCCTCAACCCAGCTCTGGCTGCAGGCGGCCGGACTCAGCTCCCGCGAGATCGAAGCCCTGCCCGGCCAGCGCCTGGAGCATTTCCAGTTCGTCCTCGACGCCGCCCTGCATGGCTTGGGCGTCACGGTGCTGCCGGCCTTCTTCGTCGCTCGGGAAGTGGCGGACGGCCGCCTGGTGATCGCCAGCCAGGAGCCGCTCATCAGCGGCAGTTACTACGTGGTGGTGCCGCGCGAAAACCGCGACCCCAAGCTTCAGCGCTTCGCCGACTGGCTCCTGCAATGGGCCGAACCCAAGCCGGCATGACGCCGGGCCCGCGCCATCCCGCGAACAGTTCCACACTCTTCGCCGGCAAGCCGGCTCCTACAAAGCCACACTCCGCGCCAAGCGCGCGTAGGAGCGGGCTCGCCCGCGAACAACTCCACACCCTCCGCCGGCAAGCCGGCTCCTACAAAGCCACACCCCGCGCCAAGCGCGCGTAGGAGCGGGCTCGCCCGCGAACAGCTCCACACCCTTCGCCGGCAAGCCGGCTCCTACAAAGCCACACCCCGCGCCAAACCCGCGTAGACATCATGGATTGACCTGCCCCACCTCGAAAGCGCGGGTTATGTTTTCGGGGTGGAAACACCTCCAACACAGAGCCGCATCGAGGGGGACAGGTCATGAACGAGTTTAACCAGGTCTATGTAGGTTTGGACGTTCACCAGGCGACGATTGCTGTCGCGGTGGCACGGCCGGGGCGCGGTGAGCCGGACTATCACGGCACCATCGAGAACCGCGACAGCGCGCTGCGCAAACTGCTCAAGCAGCTGAGCCGGCAGGGCGAGGCGTTGAGCTTCTGCTACGAGGCCGGCCCCTGCGGCTACGGCCTTTACCGTGAGCTGACAGCGCTGGGCCATGGTTGCGTGGTGGTGGCGCCCTCGCTGATTCCGCGCAAGGCGGGCGAGCGGTTGAAAACCGACCGTCGGGACGCCCTGATGTTGGCGCGCCTGCATCGGGCGGGCGAGCTGACGGCGGTGTGGGTGCCGGATCAGGAGCAGGAAGCGATCCGCGACTTGACGCGCGCCCGGGAGGACATGAAGTCCCTGGAACTGAAGTGCCGGCAACGCCTGGGCGCGTTCTTGCTGCGTCATGGGCACGTCTATGCCGGTAAAAGTCGCTGGACCCAGGCCCATTTCCACTGGTTGGCGAGCGTGAAACTTGACTCGCCGGTGCAGCAGATCGTCCTGCAGGAGTACCTCGACACCGTTAAATCGATGCAACGGCGGGTGGCCGATCTGGAAGCGCAAATGCACGAAGCGCTGGCCGGCTGGTCGCTGGGTACGGTGGCGCAAGCCCTGATGGCGTTGCGCGGGGTGAGCCTGATCACGGCGATGACGGTGTTGGCGGAGTTGGGCGACCTCAGTCGCTTCGACTCGCCGCGCGAGCTGATGGCCTACCTGGGACTGGTTCCCAGCGAGCACTCCAGCGGTGGCTCACGCCGCCAGGGCCGCATTACCCGCACGGGCAATGGCCATGTCCGGCGGGTGCTGGTGGAAGCGGGGTGGAACTACCGTTTCCCGGCACGCAAGACACGCGTCATCGAGGCGCGCGCGGCGAAAACCTCGGCGGTGGTTCAGGCCATCGCCTGGCACGCGCAGATGCGCTTGTGCGGTCGTTATCGAGCGCTGCTGGCGGCGGGCAAGCTCAAGCAGCAGGTCACCACCGCCATCGCCCGGGAGCTGGCGGGATTCATCTGGGCCATCGCCTGCGCGGTGGCGGGCAAGGCACACGGTAGTAAGGCCGTGGCATGAACCCGCAGCAGTGGCTTCGGTTCAGGGGGTGGAGGGCCGGTGAGGAGAACCCCTGGCGCTCCTATGTGGCGTCCTCTGCGAGGAGGACAGACCCACGACCGTAGAGAAGGGCAGCTCCGCGACGAAGTGAAGTCAGGTCGGTAACCAACCCACGTATATCAGAGTGATCCACCGTCGCCTAATCGCCCTCCACCCCCTGAACCGAAGCCACTGGCGGAGAAGAACAAAACGAAAGAATAGACCCAGAGTTGACAGGTCAATCCATATCAGGAGCGGGCTCGCCCGCGAACAGCTCCACACCCTTCGCCGGCAAGCCGGCTCCTACCGGGCCTTGTCAGGCCGGGTCGCGGCGCAGGGGCTGGCACATGCAATGCACGCCACCCCCGCCCTTGGCGATCATGCTGATATCCGGGTCATAGACCTTCAGCCCCAGCGCCAGGCATTTCTCCTTGAGCGTCTTGCTGGTGGAGGGCAGCAGGACGCGGCCATCCCCCAGGGCCACCACGTTGCAGCCCAGTTCCATAGCGTCCTTGAACGGAATGTCGACGATCTCGATGCCCTTGGCCTTCAGCCAGTCCACCAGCTCCGGCTCCACCGCCTCGACGCAGACCGCCGCCAGCCGCTCGGCGAGCATCACGCAGAGGGCGTCCATGTGCACGAAGAAGGGATCCATGCCATAGCGCTTCACTTCCCAGCCCTCGGCCTCCAGCCAGCCCTGCATCTGCTGCACCGCCGGCTCCTGGGAGCGTTCGCCGGTGTAGCCGCAGAGAATCACCCCAGGCTGCAGCATCATGAAGTCGCCGCCCTCGAAGGATCCGGCGCTGATCATGTCGTAGATCGGGATGCCGGCGGCCTGGTAGAACTGGATCACCGGCGCGTATTCGCCCCGGCGCCACCACTGGGCCATCTGGGTGACGATGGGGCCGAAGGGGGTCATCACGCTGGAGTCACGGGCGAACACCTGGTACTTCAGGTTCGGGTCGGTGGGCAGCAGATGCACCTGCACCCCCGCCTCACGGTAGGCCGCCACCATCTCGGCATGCTGGGCGCGGGCCACGGCGGCGTCGAAGCGATAGCCCAGGCGCAGGCTCTTGCGCGAGATGGAGCTGGTTTCCAGCCAGTGATAATGGTCCACCGGGCCCAGCAGCACGTCGCGCAGCACGCCGTACTCGGAATCGGCGCCCCAATGTTCCAGACGCGGGGTGTCGCCGCCTTCGCGGCGGTGTTTCAGGGTGAAGGGGGTCATGGTCTGCTCCAGGTCGAATCCTGGAGCGAGGCTAGGGACGCGCGCCCCTCGTCACCATACCTAGATTGAGGTAGAGCCCGGCGCTTCGCAGCCGATGGCGTCGAGGAACAGCGAGAACAGCTCGCCCTGGGAACCGATGCCGAGCTTGGTATGGATGTTCTTGCGATGGACGCGCACCGTCTCCGGGGTGATCTCCAGTTCCCGGGCGATGGACTTGGACGAGTGCCCCCGCAGGATCAGCCGCGCCACCTCGCTTTCGCGCTCCGTGAGGCTGCCCTGGCCGATGCGCCGGACAATCCCCTCCAGATCGGCGCCGCGCGGCGCCACGGGCCAGTCCGGCTGGCCCCAATGGCGGCGCGCCATCGCCCGCACCAGGGGCTCGACCGCCCGCAGCGCGTCCAGTTCGGCAGGTGTGAAACCCGGCGCCACCCCGACCCGTCCCAGGGAAATCGCAATGCCCTCCCCCGCGCCCAGGGGGACCAGGAAGTTCGCCTCGTCCGTCAGCCCGTGAGACGCGTAGAAGCTGCGGAAGTACTCGGATTCGGCGAAGTCGTCCGGGGCGATCCGCCGCAACTGGACCAGCCCTTCCCGCCCGGCGGTGCAGGCCAGGTGAACCGGGTCGAGCAGATAGGGGCCGGCGAGATAGCGAGACACTTCCTGCCAGCGGCCTTCCAGCACCCGCCCGCGCTCCAGCAGTTGCGGCGCATGGCCGGCCCTGTGGGCCAGGATGAAGGCGCTGTCCACCGCTACCGCCTGGTAGATCGCGTCCAGCAGCGCACCGGGAAATGCCTCCCCGCCCACGCGTTCGATCACGCCCGCATTGGCCGCCAGCCAGCTCTGCAGCTCGAATCCCATCTGGTCCATCCCGCTGTCACCCCATCCGAACGAGCCCGGATTCTCCATCAGGAAGCCCTGGAGGGTCATGTGTTGACACCGATGTTATCGCTAACATAGAGTCCGTCGCATTCGCTCACCCCGCTCCGAGGCTGCCGCCATGTCCAGCGCCCGACCCCGAGTCGCCCTGTTCCATACCTGCCTGGTGGACCTCTATCGCCCCAGTGTCGGCTTCGCCTCGGTGCAGTTGCTGGAAGCGTCCGGCTGCGTGGTGGAGGTGCCGGAGAACCAGACCTGTTGCGGCCAGCCGGCCTTCAACAGCGGCGCGCAGGATGAGGCCCGCAGCCTGGCCCGGCGGATGATCGCGCTCTTCGCGGGCTTCGATTACGTCGTCGCGCCGTCGGGGTCCTGCATCGGGCTGCTCAAGGGCTACCCCGCGCTGTTCCAGGACGATCCCCAATGGCTGCCCAGGGCCCGCGACCTGGCCGGGCGCAGCCACGAGCTCCTCGCCTTCCTGGACGGGGTGATGGGCTACCGCCCAGCGGTCCGGCACAGCGGCACCGTCACCTACCACGACAGCTGCTCGGGCCTGCGGGAACTGGGCATCAAGGCCCAACCCCGCAACCTGCTGGCGGCGGTGGAGGACCTGACCCTGGACGAGATGCCGGACGCGGAGACCTGTTGCGGCTTTGGCGGCACCTTCTGCGTCAAGTACCCGGACATCTCCACCCGCATGGCCTCGGAAAAGGTGGCCCAGGTGGAGGCCAGCGGCGCCGGCACCCTGCTCGGCGGCGACCTCGGCTGCCTGCTCGCCATCAGCGGGCGGCTCAGCCGCCTGGCAAGCCCGGTACGGGTATTCCACACCGCCGAACTGCTGGCGGGCATGACCGACGAGCCGGCCATTGGCGAGCGGAGCCGTCACTGATGGAACTGCGCGCGCACCGCTTCAAGTCCGCCGTCCGGGCGGCCCTCGCCGACCCGGACCTGCAGGAAGCCATGGCGGACAACCGCCGATTCGCCGCCCATGTGCGGCGCCAGGTGGCGGCCAGCGGCGGCTTCCGGTCCCTGCGGGACCAGGCGAAGGCCATCAAGGATCACACCCTGGCCCATCTCGACCATTACCTGGAAGCCTACGAGGCGGCCGCCAGCCGCCGGGGCGTCCAGGTCCACTGGGCGGCGACGCCGGAGGACGCCCAGGCCCGGGTGGTGGAGATCTGCCGCAGCGCCGGGGCCCGCCGCATCATCAAGGGCAAGACCATGATCGGCGAGGAGATGGGCATCAACGCCGCCCTCGCCAGGGCCGGTCTGCAACGCGTCGAGACCGACCTGGGCGAATACATCCTGCAACTGGCGGACGAGCCCCCGAGCCACATCAACGGCCCGGCGATCCACAAGACGCTCCGGCAGGTGCAGGCCTTGTTCCACCAGCACCACCAGGCACTCGGGCGCACGCATTACCTGCAGGACCCGGCGGAGCTCCTGGCCGAGGCCCGCAGGTTGCTGCGGGACCGGTTCCTCGACGCCGACGTCGGCATTACCGGCGCCAACTTCCTCATCGCCGAGGACGGACGCCACGTGCTGGTCACCAACGAGGGCAACGGCGATCTCGCCAGCCTGCTGCCCCGGGTACGGATCGTCCTGGCCAGCATCGAGAAGGTGCTGCCCAGCCTCGCCGACGCCGGCACCCACCTGCAGCTGCTGGCCCTGTCCGCCACCGGCCAGCCGCTCACCAGCTACACCTCCTTCTATGGCGGCCCGCTGGACGATGGGCCGGAGGAATGCCATGTGGTGCTGCTGGACAATGGCCGCAGCGAGATGCTCGCCGGCGCCTTCCGGCCGATGCTGCGCTGCATTCGCTGCGCCGCCTGCATGGACAACTGCCCGGTCTACAACTGGGTCGGCGGCCATGCCTATGGCTGGATCTACCCCGGTCCCATGGGTTCGGTGTGGACGCCGAACCTCACCCACCTCGAAGGCACCCGCGACCTGCCCAATGCCTGCACCCTGAACGGCCGTTGCAAGGAGGTCTGCCCGATGCAGATTCCCCTGCCGGACATGCTGCGGGAACTGCGCAACCGCCAGTGGCAGTGGCGCCTGGTGCCCGCCACGACGCGCTGGGGCCTGCGGCTCTGGGCCGCCCTGGCCCGGCGACCGCGGCTCTACCGAGCCGCCACCGCCCTCCTCGCCCGGCTCATGAAGCGGGCGTCCGGCAACCGGGGATACCTGCGCCACCTGCCCCTTGCCGGCAACTGGACGGCCACACGGGACATGCCCGCCCCCCAGGGCGCCACCTTCCAGCAACGCTGGAAACAACGAAAGCAGGCCGACACATGACCGATGCACGAGCCGCCATCCTCGCGAGGGTCCGCCACGCCCTGGGACGCGAGCCCGGGCAGGCGCCCGCCCCACGACCGCAACCGGGCGCCATCGCCGTGCAGGAAGCCCAGGACCTCGAACGCCGGCTGGTGGAACGCCTGGCCAGCACCGGTGTATCCCTGATGCCCCTGCACAGCCGGGAGGAGATTCCCGCCGCCGTGATTCGATACCGGGAACAGCATGGCCTCGACGGCCCCGTCGCCGTGGCCCCGGCGCTCGCCGCCCTCGACTGGCACGGCCAACCGGTGGTCTTCGGCAGCGCCCGTCCCGACCACGCCCTCGCGGTGGGCGAGGCCTTCGCCGCCATAGCCGCCACCGGCAGCCTGGCGCTGCTGGCGGACCCGCAGCATCCGCCCAGGCTGGCCTTCCTGCCGGAGCATCATCTGCTGGTGTTGTCGCGACGTCGGCTCCTGGCGAACCTGGAACGGCTCTGGGTGCTGCTGGCGGAAGAACGGCGGGACAGTGAGGCCATTCACCTGGTGACGGGCCCATCGAGCACGGCGGATATCGGTGGGCAACTGCTCTATGGGGCGCATGGACCGAGGGCGGTGCGGGTGTTCCTGACGCCTTAGCGATTCAGCGCCGTCGACTCCCGCGCGATCAGCTCGCAACCCACATCCACCTGGGCGTGCGCCTCGCCCTCGCCGCGAATGCGCTGGCAGAGCAAGTCCACCGTGGCGTTGGCCACCTGCTCGGCGGGAATCCGCACGCTGGTGAGCGATGGCGTGGCCACCCGGGCGATGGGCAGGTCGCCGAAGCCGCAGATGCCCAGCTGCCCCGGCACCGACAGCCCCAGCCGCTGGCAGGTGAAGAGCGCGCCGATGGCGGGCATGTCGTTGGTGAAGAAGGCGCCATCGCAGTCGATCTCGCCCCGGGCGATGCGCTGCACCACGTCCACCCCGTCGTCGATATGGGGGACGGGCGAGGTATTGAGTCGCAGCGGTTCGACGCCCAAACCCGCCATCACGGCCTCGCGGAAGCCGGCGAAGCGCAGGTTCTCGCGCTCGTCGTCATAGCCGAAGAACGCCGGCCTGCGGTAACCGCAGTCCACCAGGTGACGGCCGGCGGCGGCCCCGGCGGCCCAGTTGGAAAAGCCCACCACCTGCCCCACCGGTTCGCGGGGTGCATCGCCTTCCGGCAGGTCCCAGAGCTCGATCAGCGGGATATCGGTGCCTTGCAGCAGCTCCAGGGTTTCCACCGAGTGATAGCCGTAGGCGAGGATGAGGCCATCCAGCTGGCGCCCGAGGAAGGCCCGCAGCAGCTTGCCCTCCTCCTCCTGCGAAAAACGGGTCTCGCCGATCAGCAGGTGGAAGCCGGCGCGGGCCAGGCCCTGCTGCAGGGTTTCGATGGTGGTGGCGAGAATGGGGTTGGTGATGGTGGTGATCAGTGCGCCGATGATGCCGCTGCGCCGGGTCACCAACTGGCTGGCCGCCAGGTTGGGCACGTAGCCCAGCTCCCGCACGGCCTGCTCGATACGCTGGCGCGTCTGGTCCGAGACCTTGTCCGGCTTGGTCAGGGCGCGCGACACCGTCATGCCGGACACCCCCGCCAGGCGGGCGACGTCCTGCAGGGTGGGTTTGCTCTTGGTGGTCATCCTGGCCTCCGGCGCCGGTTCGGGAGGCGCATTATCCCTGAACGGGCGCCTTCGGGTGCAGCCACCGGGTGGCGAAGGCGGCACCCGTCGCGCAGCCGGGCCAAGGCCTGCCCCTCGGCCGAGGGGCAGGCGGCAGCGGACGTGCGGATCAGGCCAGGAACCCGGCGTGCTCCCACACCTCGATCACCGTCGGGCGATCGGCCTTGGCGGCGGCCGCCAGCAGCTCGGCCAGGTGTTCCAGGCTTTCCGCCTTGGCGGCGTTGCAGCCGAAGGCGCGGGCCAGGCCCTGGAAGTCGGGCGTGTAGATATCGACGCCGATGGTGGGGATGTCGCGGTTCTGCATGTAGCGCTTGATCTCGCCGTAGCCGCTGTTGTTCCACAGCAGGACGATGATGGGCGCACCGGCTTCCACGGCGGAGGCCAGTTCCGGCAGGGTGAACTGGATGCCGCCGTCGCCGATCAGGGCGATCACCGGCCGCTCGGGCGCCGCCAGCTTGGCGCCGATGGCCGCCGGCAGGCCGTAGCCCAGGGTGCCGTAGCCGGTGGCCGAGTTGAACCAGCTGCGCGGTCGGGTGGCCTCGAACAGGTGGTTGCCGGAATACACCGGCTGGGTGGAATCCCCCGCCACGATCAGGTCCGGCAGCGTCGCCTGCAGCAGGTCCAGCACCTTGCGCTGGCCGTTCCAGGTCGCGGGCCACTGGGCATCCAGCGCTTCGCGCACCGCAGCGGCGCGCCGCGATCCCGCGCTGTCGGCGCTGAAGGTCGCGCCGGGGGCAAGGGCATCGGCCAGGGCGGCGAGGGCCAGGCGGGCGTCGCTGAGAATCGCCAGGTCCGCCGGGTAGTTGCGGTTCAGTTGTTCGGCGTCGATATCGACGCGGATCAGGGTGCTTTCGATACGGAAGTTGCCGTCGAAGACCACGTCGTAGTCGGTCTCACCCAGTTCGGTGCCCACGGCCAGGATCACATCGGATTCCAGCACCAGTTGGCGCACCGGCACCCAGGCCTGGTTGCACCCCAGGGCCAGCGGGTGCCCCTTGGGCAGCACGCCCTTGGCATTGATGGTGTAGGCGGTGGGTGCGTCCAGCGCCTCCACCAGGCGCCGGGCCTCGGCGCCGGCGTCGGCGCAGCCGCCCCCCAGCAGCACCAGGGGACGCCGGGCACCCTTCAGCAGTTCGGCGGCGCGGGCGATGGCCTCGGCGGCCGGACCGGGACGGCTCGGCTGCGCGCCCAGCTTGCGGCGCACGTGATCCGCCGGCGCGGTGATCACGTCGATGGGAATCTCGATATGCACCGGACGCGGCCGGGCGCCGTTGAACACGGCAAAGGCGCGGGACAGCACCTCGGGCAGCTCGTCCGGACGCATCAGGGTGTGGCTGAAGGCGGCGACGCCGCTCACCAGGTTGCGCTGGGACGGCAGTTCGTGGAGGCGACCGCCACCCATGCCCAGTTGCTCGGTGTTGTTCACGGCGGAGATCACCAGCATGGGGATGGAGTCGGCGTAGGCCTGGCCCATGGCGGTGGTGATGTTGGTCATGCCGGGACCCGTGATGATGAAGCACACGCCCGGTTTGCCGGAAACCCGGGCGTAGCCGTCGGCCATGAACCCGGCGCCCTGCTCGTGGCGCGGAGTGATATGGCGGATGCGGGTATTGGGCAGGCCACGGTAGAGCTCGACGGTGTGTACACCGGGAATACCGAACACGGTATCCACGCCAAAGCCTTCCAGCAGCTCAACCAGCAGCTCTCCACAGGTCAACATGGGCAGTCCTCCAAAGGAACGGATCAACGATGGAGCGCACTCTAACATTGAAATGTTAGCGATAACATACCTTTCATCGAACCGCTTCGACCGGAGTCGCGCAGTGGATCGCAGCCGAGAGGGGCAGCGCTGCGCACAGCCCATGACGCCGCTGATGGGTTTCGCTTCGCTCTACGCCATCCTACGAAGCCGGCAGGGCTGTTGGCCCCGGAGATCAGCCGAGGAACAGGCGGCACGCCGGGTTGTCGCTTTCGTCCCACCAGGGATAGCCGATGTCCTCCAGGGCCTCGACAAGGGCCGCGCGCTCCGCCGGGGGCACGGCCAGTCCGGCCAGCACGCGGCCATCGGCGGCGCCATGGTTGCGGTAGTGGAACAGGGTGATGTTCCAGCGGCCGCCCAGCTTGTCGAGGAACTTGAACAGGGCACCGGGACGTTCCGGGAACTCGAAGCGCAGCAGCATCTCGTCGCCGAGCTGCGGCGCGTGGCCACCCACCATGTGCCGCAGGTGCAGCTTGGCCAGTTCGTTCTCGGTCAGGTCCAGCACCGGGAAGCCCTGGTCGCCCAGGCGCTGCACCAGCGCGGCGCGGGGATCGTTCTGCGGATGGGTCTGGACGCCGACGAAGATGTGCGCGGCGTCGCCCGAGCTGTAGCGGTAGTTGAACTCGGTGATCTGGCGTCGCCCCAGGGCCTCGCAGAACGCCCTGAACGCGCCGGGCCGCTCCGGCAGGGTCACGGCGAGGATGGCCTCGCGCTGCTCCCCCAGCTCCGCGCGCTCGGCCACATGGCGGAGGCGGTCGAAGTTGATGTTGGCGCCGGAGTCGATGGCCACCAGCGTCTGGCCGCGCACGCCGTCGCGCTCCACGTACTTCTTGATCCCGGCCACGGCCAGGGCGCCGGCCGGCTCGGTGATGGAGCGGGTGTCGTCGTAGATGTCCTTGATCGCCGCGCAGATCTCATCGGCGCTCACCGTCAGCACCTCGTCGACGAAGTGCCGGCACAGCTCGAAGTTGTGGGCGCCGATCTGGGCGACCGCCACGCCGTCGGCGAACAGCCCCACCTGGCTCAGCACCACCCGCTCGCCGGCGGCCAGGGCGGCCTGCAGGCAGTTCGAATCCTCGGGCTCGACGCCGATCACCCGGATCTCCGGGCGCAGGTATTTCACGTAGGCCGCGATGCCGGCGATCAGGCTGCCCCCGCCCACCGGGACGAAGATGGCGTCCAGCGGACCGGCATGCTGGCGGAGGATTTCCATCGCCACCGTGCCCTGGCCGGCGATCACGTCCGGGTCGTCGTAGGGCGGCACGAAGGTCAGGCCCTGCTCCTCGGCAAGCTTGAGCGCATGGGCCAGGGCATCGGGGAAGGCATCGCCATGCAGCACCACCTTGCCGCCCCGGGAACGCACGCCCTGGACCTTGAGTTCCGGCGTGGTGCGGGGCATCACGATGGTGGCCTTCACACCCAGCTCGCGCGCCGCCAGGGCCAGGCCCTGGGCATGGTTGCCGGCCGACGCCGCGATCACCCCCCGTGAACGCTCTTCCGCGCTCAGTTGCACCACGCGGTTGTAGGCGCCACGGATCTTGAAGGAGAACACCGGCTGCAGGTCCTCGCGCTTGAGCAGCACCTGGTTGTCCAGGCGCTCGCTCAGTTGCCGCGCCGGCTGCAGCGGCGTCTCGATGGCCACGTCGTAGACCGGCGCCGCGAGGATCTTGCGCACGTAATGCTTGAGCAGGCGCTCGCCCGCGTCGGGTGACGTCGGGGTCAGGGGTTCGGTGGCGGGGGTGAAACGGCTCATGCTGGGCTCCTGGTTTCGATTTCGGCGCCCAGGAGACAGAAGGAAAAAACCCGCCTCGAGGGCGGGTTTCTGTTTGGTCGTCGGCTAACCCGCCATATCGCTAATGGCGGTAATAATCGAGGGGCCGGACAACCAGGTGAATTGAGTCATGGCCGGCAACATAGAGGGCTGCGGGCCTTCAGGTCAAGCAACAAATTCATACAAAGCCAGTTATGGATTCCTTCAGACATGTTCCCGAACCACCCGCAGCTCCGCTGCGTCCTGGTTCATCCGCTGGATCACGTTGAACAACTGCTGCTTCAGGGATTCGTCACCGATGCGGTCGGCGGCCCGCATCACGGCGATGGCGGCCGCCTCGTTGTTCATGGCCACGGCGTCGAGGGTCTTGCGAAAGTTCTTGATGGTGCGAGTCACGGCAGGGGTCCCTTGCAAAGCTGCGTGCACAGTATTAGATAAATATTTCCTTTTGATTTCAGTGCCTTGGATCAATGGATCGGCCCGACGGCATTTGACGGGCCTGCCGTCATTCACCATTCTGGTCGCCCCCGATTCCCCACCAGGAAGATCACACCGTGATTGCCCCCCGATTCCGCCGGGGCCGGCTGGCGCTTTGCGTCGCCGCCCTCCTCGCCCTGGTCGCAGGTTGCGACAAGGAACCCGGCAAGACCGAACCGCCCAAGGTGAACACCTATACCCGCGCCACCTGGGAGGCGCTGCCCGCCAGCTCGGATGCCGACCTCATCGCCGGCTTCGAAGCCTGGCGCTCGGCCTGCGAGCGGCTGGCCCGCGACCCGATCTGGTCGGCGCCCTGTGCCCAGGCCACCCAGGTCCCCCGGGACGCCGCCGCGATTCGCGCCTGGATGAAGGCCCAGCTGGAGGTCTACAGCCTGCGCAATGCCCGCGACAGCGCCGACGGCCTGATCACCGGCTACTACGAGCCGGTCTATCCCGGCAGCCTCGAACAGGGTGAGCGGACGCCGGTTCCGGTCTACGGCATCCCCGAGGACATGATCGTGGTCGCCCTGGACGGCCTCTACCCCGAGCTCAAGGGCAAGCGCCTGCGGGGTCGCCTGGAGGGACGCGTCCTCAAGCCCTATGACGACGGCGCCACCATCCGCGCCAACGGCGTGAAAGCACCCGTCCTGGCCTGGCTGACCGATCCGATGGACCTGCAGTTCCTGCAGATCCAGGGTTCGGGCCGCATCCAGTTGGACGACGGCCGGCAACTGCGCCTGGGCTACGCCGACCAGAACGGCCACCCCTACCGCCCGGTGGGCCGCTGGCTGGTGGAACAGGGCCAGCTCAAGCAGGAGGAGGTCAACATGGGCAGCATCCGCGACTGGGCGGCGGCCAATCCGCAGCGGGTGCCGGAACTCCTGGCGAGCAACCCCAGCTACGTCTTCTTCGCCCTCAACCCCGAGAGCGCCGAAGGGCCGCGCGGCTCCCTCAACGTACCGCTGACCGCCGGCTACAGCGTCGCCATCGACCGCAAGGTGATCCCCCTCGGCAGCCTGCTCTGGCTCTCCACCACGCGCCCGGACGGCCAACCGGTGATTCGCCCGGTGGCGGCCCAGGACACCGGCGGCGCCATCGCCGGGGAAGTCCGCGCCGACCTGTTCTGGGGCACCGGGGCCGAAGCCGGCGAACTGGCCGGGCACATGAAGCAGCGAGGGAACCTCTGGCTGCTCTGGCCCAAGGGTGCGCCCCTGCCCAACAGCGCCCCGGCGTCGCCCTGAAGCGCCTCGCCCGCCCGATGACGACCGTCGGGCGGGCGACTCCGAACGAAAGGCCCCAGAGGCCATTGCCAGCCCCCCCGCCCGATTCGGTATAAGGGAGCCTTCGCGCAGGGAGGGCGCGGATCGAAGCGGCAGGCATTTGGGGGCAACCATGAGAGAAGACGCCGACACCACCCAGGAGGTCTACAAGGCCCTCCTCGAATCCACCCGGGCGATCCCCTGGAAGATCGACTGGAAGACCATGACCTTCGCCTACATCGGCCCGCAGATCGAAGCGCTGCTGGGCTGGAGCCCGTCCAGCTGGGTGAGCGTCAACGACTGGGCCGAACGCATGCACCCGGATGACCGCGATACCGTGGTCGCCTTCTGCGTGGCCCAATCCCAGTCCGGCACCGACCACGAGGCCGACTACCGCGCGCTCACCCGCGACGGCGGCTATGTCTGGATCCGCGATGTGGTCCACGTGATGCGCAACGCCGAGGGCGAAGTCGAGGCCCTGGTGGGCTTCATGTTCGACATCAGCGAACGGAAGAAGGCCGAGCAGCAACTGATCGACCTGCAGAAGAAACTGGAGGAGTACTCCTACCAGGACGGCCTCACCGGCGTCGCCAACCGGCGCATGTTCGACTCCATGCTGGAGATGGAATGGGCCAACGCCCAGCGCGCCGGGGAGCCCCTGTCGCTGATCCTCCTGGATATCGACTACTTCAAGCAGTACAACGACCACTACGGCCACATCCAGGGCGACGACTGCCTGCGCAACGTCGGCCAGGCCCTGAAGAACGCCGCCATCCGCCCTCGGGACTTCGTCGCCCGTTTCGGCGGCGAGGAGTTCGTGCTCATCCTGCCGGGCACCGACGAGCCCGCCGCCCGCCAGGTGGCCGAGCGCTGCCGCAAGCTGATCCGCGAGCGCTGCATCCCCCACGAGAAGTCCAGCGTAGCCTCCCTGCTGACCATCAGCCTGGGTGTCGGCAGCATCACGCCGACCCATCAGGACCAGCCGCTGCCCTTCGTCGAAGCCGTCGACCGCCTGCTCTACCAGGCCAAGCAGAAAGGCCGTGATCGCCTGGAATCGGCCAGCTGGAGCGGCAGCGCCACGCCGGGCCGGCGCGAGGAGCACTGAGGGCCGGGGATCCCGGCCTTGCGCGTCGGATGACGACAGCCCGCGGCCACAAGCCGACGCGCATTCGCGGGTGCGTGATCGAGGCGCCGGACGACGTCGGCGAAGCGCCAGTTTTTACGCATTTTTTACGCCGCCGCGACGACGCCTTCCGGATACTTGATCGCCTTTCCCCGGCTACCCTTGCCGTGCCTTCCCCAGCGATCCACGAGAGTAACCATGCGTTCCAGCCCCTTGGAGCATCAGGCTCAGCCCCCCGCCACGGCCCATGCCTCGTCCTTCGGCCTGCTGGTGGCGGCGGCCGGCGTCGTCTACGGCGATATCGGCACCAGTCCGCTCTACACCCTCAAGGAAGTGTTCGCCGGCCACTACGGCGTGCAGGTCAATGAGGAAGGCGTGCTCGGAATCCTCTCCCTGGTGCTCTGGTCGCTGCTCTGGGTGGTCTCGCTCAAGTACGTGATGTTCATGCTGCGGGCCGACAACGAGGGCGAAGGTGGCGTCATGGCGCTCACCGCCCTGGCCCGCCGCGCCACCTCTGCCCATCCCCGCCTCAGCGCCACGCTGGTCCTGCTGGGCCTGTTCGGCACCGCGCTGTTCTACGGCGACAGCATGATCACCCCGGCCATCTCTGTGCTGTCGGCCGTCGAAGGGCTGGATGTCGCCGTGCCCGGCCTGTCCCACTGGGTGGTGCCGATCACCGTGGTGCTGCTGATCGGCCTGTTCGTGATCCAGAAACACGGCACGGCGCGTATCGGCACGCTGTTCGGGCCCGTGATGGTGATCTGGTTCAGCGTCCTGGGCCTGCTGGGCATCCACGGCATCCTGCAGCGACCGGAGGTGCTGCAGGCCGTGAACCCCTGGTGGGCGTTCAACTTCTTCCTGGCCCATCCCGGCATCGGCATCACCATACTCGGGGCCGTGGTCCTGGCCCTGACCGGTGCCGAGGCGCTGTACGCGGACATGGGACACTTCGGCCGCAAGCCCATCGCCCGGGCCTGGTTCGGCCTGGTGCTGCCAGGCCTGCTGCTCAATTACTTCGGCCAGGGCGCCCTGCTGCTCGCCGACCCGGGCGCCGCCCGCAACCCCTTCTACCTGCTGGCCCCGGATTGGGCGCTGCTGCCCATGATCGGCCTGGCCACCCTGTCCACCATCATCGCGTCCCAGGCGGTGATCTCCGGCGCCTTCTCCCTCAGCCAGCAGGCAATCCAGCTGGGCTACATTCCGCGCATGCAGATCCAGCACACCTCCAGTGCGGCCCAGGGGCAGATCTACATCGGCGTGGTGAACTGGGCCCTGATGGCCTGCGTCGTGCTGCTGGTGATCGGCTTCGGCTCGTCGGGCGCCCTGGCGGCGGCCTACGGCGTGGCGGTCACCACCACCATGCTGATCGACACCCTGTTGGTAGCGGCGGTGATGCTGCTGCTCTGGAAGGCCCCGCGCTGGCTGGCCATCCCGCTGCTGCTGGGGTTCCTGCTGGTGGATGGCCTCTTCTTCGCCGCCAACGCGCCCAAGGTCCTGCAGGGCGGCGCCTTCCCGGTGGTCGCCGGCGTCGTGCTGTACCTGCTGATGACCACCTGGAAGCGCGGCAAGCAGATACTCTTCGAGCGGCTGGACGAAACCGCCCTGCCGCTCCCGGTCTTCCTCGCCAGCATCGGCCTGCAGCCGCCCCATCGGGTCGACGGCACCGCCGTGTTCCTCACCGCCAGCCCGGATGCGGTCCCTCACGCGCTGCTGCACAACCTGCTGCACAACCAGGTGCTGCATCGCCAGGTGGTGCTGCTCACCGTGGTCACCCGCGACACGCCACGCCTGGACCCGAGCCAGCGCTTCGAAGTGACGGCCTACGAACAGGGCTTCTACCGTGTCCTGCTGAACTTCGGCTTCATGGAGGAGCCGGACGTCCCCGCCGCCCTGCAACACTGCCCGGACAAGACACTGGACTTCGCCCCCATGCGCACGACCTGGTTCCTCAGCCGGGAAACGGTGATACCGACCCGGCGCCTGGGCATGGCGCCCTGGCGCGAACGCCTGTTCGCCTTCCTCCACAAGAACGCCAACAGCAGCATGCGCTACTTCGGGCTGCCGGCGAACCGGGTCATCGAACTGGGCACCCAGGTAGAGATCTGACCCCTCCAGGCATCGCCACGTCGGGAATGCCGTGCTTGACGCCCTCGCGCCCCCTTTGGGCGCTTGAGATCGAGGCTCGGAAAATGAAACACTATTACATTCCAAAACCCGACCCGACGTGCCCATGCCCCCTCTCAATCCCTCACGCCTCCATGCCATCGATGCCCTGCGCGGGCTGGTGATCCTCTTCATGCTGCTGGACCACGTCCGCGAGACCTTCTACCTGCACTTGCAGGTGACCGACCCCATGGACATCACCCAGACCTCGCCCGCCCTGTTCATCAGCCGCACCCTCGCCCACCTCTGCGCGCCGGTCTTCGTCTTCCTCACCGGACTGTCCGCCTTCCTCTACGGCGAGCGCCACGACGGGCGCGGTGCCGTGTCGACCTTCCTGTTCAAGCGCGGCCTGTTCCTCGTGCTGCTGGAAATCACCCTGGTGAACTTCGCCTGGACCTTCCAGTTCCCGCCCGGCGTCCTCTACCTCCAGGTGATCTGGGTGATCGGACTGAGCATGCTGGCGCTTTCCGCCCTGGTCTGGCTGCCGCGTCCGGCGCTGGTGCTGCTGGGATCGCTGCTGGTGGCCGGGCACAACCTGCTGGACCCGATCCACTTCCCGGCCGGCACCTGGGCGCACATTCCCTGGGCGGTGCTCCACGACCGTGGCTGGATCGAGGTGACCGACGGCCTGCGCCTGCGCACCTCCTATCCCCTGCTGCCCTGGATCGGCGTCATCGCCCTGGGCTACGCCGCCGGCCCATGGTTCGGGGCGGGTGGTTCGGCGACGTCGCGCCAGCGGCAGTTGCTGGTCGCCGGGCTCGGCGCTCTGGGCCTGTTCGCCCTGCTCCGCCTGCTGAACGGCTACGGCGAAAAGCCCTGGAGCCTGGGCGATACCGGGGTACAGACCCTGATGAGCCTGTTCAACATCACCAAATACCCGCCCTCCCTGCTGTTCCTGGCACTGACCCTGGGCATCGGCCTGCTGCTCCTGCGCCAATTCGAACGGATCGGCGAAGGCCCCTGGCTTCGCAGGCTGGCGACCTTCGGTGCCGCGCCCATGTTCTTCTACCTGCTGCACCTTTACGTCCTGAAGGCGCTCTACCTGGCCGCCGTCGCCCTCTGGGGCCTCAACCAGGGCAGCCATTTCGGCTTCAGCGCCGTCTGGATGGTCTGGCTCGGCACCCTGGTGCTGATGGTCGCGCTCTACCCGCCGGTACGAAGCTTCGCGGCGTTCAAGGCGCGCCGGCGGGACATCGCCTGGTTGAAGTACCTGTAAGGGCGCCCCAAGGGCGGTGGAATACCAGGTGAGCGAGGATGCCCCGACCATCCCGGGTCACGCCTCCCGGCTTGAGTGACTACCCATATCGGGTAATATTTTGCCAATGGATCATGAGGTGCTTCATGGAGAAACACGTGCCTCACTACGATCTCGCGACCATCAAGGCGGATGTCGCGAGATTGGGGGCTGCGGCCTTTACCCGTTCCGCCCTGGACGGCGGCAGGAAGCTGGGCCTTTCGACCAGGGCAATGATTCGGGTGATCCTGTCGATGGAGCGGGCCCAGTTCTACAAATCGATGACCACCCACGGCGACCACAGGGTCTGGCAGGACGTCTATCACCCGGCTGCACCCGACGGCACCGCGCTGTATGTGAAGGTGACCTACCGCGGGCCAGAACGTCCGCCCGTCATCTCCTTCAAGGAGAAATGAGTGATGAAACATCAGGACTGTGTAAGTTGCGGCGCAGCCAATGGCATGACGCGCTTCGAGGACCGATCGTTCGAAGTCGAGTACAGAAACCTCAGGCGAAGCGTCCAGGGCCTGTCGGGCTGGGAGTGCCGGGCCTGCGGCGAGACCGAGTTCGACCCCGATAGCGCCCTGCGCTATGGCGCAGCCGGAGACCAGTTGATCGAAACCGCGAGACGTACCATCGCCCAGGAAATGAAGCGCATCCGCCGCAAGTTGAGCCTGACCCAGAAAACCGCCGTTCAGATGCTCTCGGGCGGAGGACACAATGCCTTTTCCCGCTACGAACGCGGGGAGGTGGAGCCCCCCCGATCACTGGTCGTACTCATGGCCTTGCTGGACCGCCACCCCCAGTTGATGGAAGAGATCGTGGCCATCAACCAGGACGTCCGCCTGGATCCTCAGATCGCCGCGCAAGAGCCCGGTCACTGAGACTAGGCGGTGGGCTCAGGGGGTAGCGCCCCGTCCGTCAGCTCCCGTCCAAGCCCTGGTGCGCGCGCTCCTTCAACAACGCGCGGATCACCGCTTCCTGCTCCGCGTAATCGCCCTCGCCCACGTGCAGGTGGCGGACCTGGCCACGGGCATCGATGAAGTAGTGCGCCGGCCAGTAGCGATTGGAGAAGGCGTTCCAGATCCGGTACTGGTTGTCGATGGCCACCGGGTGGTGAACATCAAGCCGCCGCATTGCCGCCTGCACGTTCTCCAGGATTCGCTCATAGGGGTATTCCGGGGTATGCACGCCGATCACCACCAGGCCCTGGTCGCGATACTTCCGCGCCCATTGGTTCACATGGGGCAGGCTGTTCCGGCAGTTGATGCAGTCATAGGTCCAGAAATCCACCAGCACCACCTTGCCCCTCAGCCCTTCCACGTCCAGGGACGGACCATTGAGCCACTGGGTGGCGCCGTCCAGGCTCGGCATGGCCCCCAGCTCCGGCAAGCGTCCCGACGTTTCAGCCTGGGCGCTGGCCACCAGCGGCTCCAAGAGCCGTGGGACGCCCTCCAGCACGGCACGCTCCAGCGCCGAGGCCAGACGCGACGAACCGAGGCTGGCGAGCTGGGCGCCATTCCCCGTGGCGATGACCACCACCGCCAGCAGGGCCAGGGCGCCGGCGCCACGGCGCAGCCATGCCAGGGCCGGCAGCGACGGACGCAGGCGCCGGACCAGCCCACGGCCGAGGAAGATCACCGCCCCCAGCGCCACGGCATTGCCCAGGCCGAACGCCAGGAGCGACAGGCTGGTGGAGGCGCTCGGCCCCTCCAGCATCGCACCGGACAGGATCAGGCCCAGGATCGGCCCCGCGCAGGGCGCCCAGAGCAGCCCGGCGGCGCAGCCCAGCAGCCAGGCCGAGAGCGCCGGAGGCAGCCCGCCCGCACGCGCCTGCAGCCGCTCGCCGAGCCAGAGCCAGGGGCGCGAGAGCCAGGTGCCGATACGCGACGACAGCAGCGCCAGGGATGACAGCGTCAGCAGCACCAGGGCCAGGTAGCGCCCCGCCTGGCTGGCCCCCTCCACCCAGGCGCTGGACAGGGTGGCCAGGCTCGCCAGCACGGCGAATCCGCTGGCCAGTCCCGCCAGGGTCAGCGCCGGCGCCCAGGCCGGACCGCCGGCGCGGGACAGCAGCAGGGGGAGTACGGGAAGAATGCAGGGACTCAGCAGGGTCAGGACCCCGCCAAGGAAGGCGATGAGCAGCATGGGGCACCTCTCGGGGATCGGTGGTTGTCGCGGCAGCCGTCGGGGCGTCCGCCTGGTGCCCATTGCAGCCTCGGGAGGTATCCCCCCTGTGTCCCGCCCTGGCCCGGCCTGGGGTCGCCGGTATCCAGACCGGTCCCGGATACAGAGGGATACGTTCGCGACTGTCGTGCAATCCCAGGTATCCGCACGCCCCCGGATACACTGGAATACAAAGGGCGGCAGGCAAGGTCGCTGGCCGCCGATACACTGCGTTCGCGACGAACCCAACGAGGCCCCTCCATGGACCATGTCGATCACATCCTGATCGTCGACGACGACCGGGAAATCCGCGAACTGGTTGGCAACTACCTGAAGAAGAACGGCCTGCGCGTGAGCCTCGCGGCCGATGGCCGGCAGATGCGCAGCTTCCTCGCCGCCAATGCGGTGGACCTGATCGTGCTCGACATCATGATGCCCGGCGACGATGGCCTGCGCCTGTGCCGCGAGCTGCGGGTGGGCAAGCACAAGGCGACCCCGGTGCTGATGCTCACCGCCCGTAACGACGAGACCGACCGCATCGTCGGCCTGGAAATGGGCGCCGACGACTACCTCACCAAACCCTTCTCCGCCCGCGAGCTGCTGGCCCGCATCAACGCCGTACTGCGCCGCACCCGCATGCTGCCGCCGAACCTGCAGATCAGCGAGAGCAGCCGCCTGATCGGCTTCGGCCAGTGGCGCCTCGACACCACCACCCGGCACCTGCTGGACGCCCAGGGCACGCTGGTGGCCCTCAGCGGTGCCGAATACCGCTTGCTGCGGGTCTTCCTCGACCATCCGCAACGGGTACTCAGCCGCGACCAGTTGCTCAACCTCACCCAGGGCCGCGAGGCGGACCTGTTCGACCGCTCCATCGACCTGCTGGTAAGCCGCCTGCGCCAACGCCTGGCGGACGACGCACGCGAACCCGCCTACATCAAGACGGTACGCAACGAGGGCTACGTGTTCTCGCTGCCCGTCGAACTGATCGAGCCGAACGACTGATGGGCCGCCTGCCCTGGCCCCGGACCCTGGCGGCCCGCCTGGCCCTGATCTTCCTCGCCGGGCTCCTGCTGGCCTACGGGCTGTCCTTCTCCTCGCAGTTCTACGAGCGCTACCAGACCTCCCGCGACATGATGCTGGGCAGCCTGGAAATGGACGTGCACACCACCGTCGCACTGCTGGACCACCTGCCCGCCGAGGAGCGGGCAAGCTGGCTGCCCCGGCTGGAGCGACGCAACTACCGCTTCCGCCTGGACCGGGGCCTTCCCGGCGAACCCATGGACCTCGACCAGGCCCCCGTCGCCGCCGCCGCCATCCAGCGCGCCATCGGCGAACACTACGACCTGCGCTTCGAGAACATCCCCGGCGACCTGCCACGCTTCCAGGCGCACCTGACCCTGAAGGACGGCAGCCCCCTCACCCTGGACGTCACCCCGCGCCCCATTCCCCTGGCCCACTGGCTGCCGCTGGTGCTGCTGGTGCAGCTGGCGCTGCTGCTGGTCTGCACCGGGCTGGCGGTGCGCATGGCCATTCGCCCCCTGACCCGCCTGGCCGGGAGCCTGGACAACCTGGACCCCGACGCCCCCAGGCCGCCCCTGGACGAGAACGGCCCCCGTGAAGTGGCCCACGCCGCCCGGGCGGTCAACGCCCTGCAGGCGCGCATCGGTGCCTACCTCAAGGAGCGCATGCAGCTGCTGGCGGCCATTTCCCACGACCTGCAGACCCCCATCACCCGCATGAAGCTGCGGGTGGAACAGATGGACGACTCGCCGGAGCGCGAGCGGCTCTGGAGCGACCTGGAGGAAATGCAGCACCTGGTGCGGGAAGGCGTGGCCTACGCCCGCAGCCTTGACGGCGCCAGCGAAGCGCCCCGGCGCATCGACCTGGACGCTTTCCTCGACAGCCTGGTCTGCGACTACCAGGACAGCGGCCAGCGGGTGACTCTCACCGGCAGCAGCGGCCTGCAGCTGGAAACCCGCCCCCATGCGCTACGTCGGGTGCTCGGCAACCTCATCGACAACGCCCTGAAGTTCGGCGGCAGCGCCAGGGTGGAGCTGCAGGCCGACGAGCACGGCATGGTCCGGGTGCAGGTGCTGGATGAAGGGCCGGGCATTCCCGAAGCGGAACTGGAAAATGTCTTCAAGCCCTTCTACCGGGTGGAAAGCTCACGCAACCGCAGCACCGGCGGGACCGGCCTGGGCCTGGCCATCGCCCTCCAACTGAGCCAGGCCCTGGGGGCCCGCCTCTCCCTTCGCAACCGCGACGGCGGCGGCCTCTGCGCCCGGCTGGAGTTCGGCGCTTCCGCCTGAGGCCGGCGTCACGTACAGAGGGATACAGGACTCCAGCGTGCAGGACACATGCGGGACACGCCCCCTTGCCAGCATGGCACCGGGAGCAGCGCCAGTATCCCGCCGAGCGCGCCCCGCCCAAAGGAGTCCACGATGCCCCGTTCCAGCCCCCCCGACAGCCTGTTCAGCCTCCTCCCCCTCCTGGTAATCGCCCGCTGATCCCGAGGTCCCCATGACACGCCTTGCGCCAATCCGTAACGCCTTTGTCCGCATCGACCGCCTGGGCGCCTGGAGCGCCGACCTGCCGCTGCGCCTGTTCCTCGCCTGGGAGTTCTTCGAGTCCGGGCTGGAAAAATGGAACGGCGAGAACTGGTTCGCCCAGATCCAGCCCGCCTTTCCCTTCCCCTTCGACCTGATGCCCGCCGGGCTCAACTGGCAGCTCTCCATGTGGGTGGAGCTGATCGCCCCCCTGCTCCTGCTGCTGGGCCTGGGAACCCGCCTCGCCGCCCTGGCGCTGGCGGTGCTCACCGTCGTGGCCATCGCCGCCGTGCACTGGCCGGCCCACTGGTCGAGCCTCGCCGAACTGGCCCTCGGCTACTCCATCAGCGACAAGGGCTTCGGCAACTACAAGCTGCCCCTGATCTACCTGGTCGCCCTCCTGCCCCTGATGCTCAAGGGCGCGGGCCGCCTGAGCCTCGACGCCCTGCTTCGCTCCCGGCCGCTGTAGGAGCCGGCTTGCCGGCGAAGATTCGCGAGCAAGCTCGCTCCTACAGCGGGGACGGTCTCGTAGGAGCCGGCTTGCCGGCGAATGGCGCGGGCGGTTCGCGAGCAAGCTCGCTCCTACAGGATCGCCGCCGTAGGAGCCGGCTCGCCGGCGAATGGCGCGGGCGGTTCGCGAGCAAGCTCGCTCCTACAGCGATCGCCGCTGTAGGGGCCGTCCGCTCCAACAAAAAGCCCGCGCAATCCGTCGATTGCGCGGGCTTCGTCCATCCGGCAGCCGGTCACCCGGACCGGGTGCCCAGCACCACCCCCTGCTCCCGCAGGCTTTCCAGCAGCGCCAGGCCCTGGGGCATGAGCACCTCCCGTTCCACCCCGACGGCATCCGCCAACTCCCCGATGTGCTCGCGGCCACTGCGGCGGCTGTCCTGTAGCGACACCAGCAGGGCATGGGCCAGGGGCGCCAGGCGGGAGAAATGCACCTTGAGGTCGGTCCCGCGCCGGGCCAGCAACAGTGTCGGCTCGTTTGGCGCCCGCTCCGGCAGGTGGCCGGGACCCAGGTCGCAGACCGGCCAGGCATAGGCAAGCGGCCAGGCCAGCCGCGACAGCAGCGGAACCCCATCCAGCAGGTCGCCCCGGGGATCGTGGGCGCACTCCGTCGCGTCGCTCAGCAGCAACTCGCTCTCCACCCATTCATAGTGGGCCAGCTCCGCCAGCCAGGCGGGCAGCGCGGCATCCTCCAGGTCCCCCAGCCAGGCGACGAACTCCCCGGCCAACTGGGTGAACAGCGGCGTGCGGCACCGGTACTCGCCATAGAAACGGCTCACCAGGTCCTGCCAGGTCCCCTCTCCCAGGCTGGCATGGATGACCGGAAAGCCCCCCGCCAGCAAGGACGTCAGATTGCCCAGGAACAGTTGCCGATACACCGCCAGGCGCCGTGCCTCCAGGCCCGGGGGCGGACCGTGGCGGGCCGGGTCCCGTACGTGGTGGGCCATGGCCAGCAATTGCGCGTTCAGGGTCTCAGCCATGACGCACCTCCTGCTGCCGGCTGCGGATCTGCCCGACTTCGGCCAGCAGTTCCCCCAGCGGCGGAAAGTTGAAATCCCGCTCCAGCAGCGTCGGCACCGGGCCGAAGCGTCCGTAGGCACGCGTCAACAAGGCCCAGACGTCATCCTTCACCCGGGTGCCGTGGGTATCGATCTTCAGGTCCGGCGCTTCATCGTAATGCCCCGCCACGTGCAGGCAGACCACCCGCTCCGCCGGTACCGCGTCCAGCCAGGCGACCGCGTCGTAGCCGTGGTTGATGGCGTTGACGAAGAGATTGTTCAGGTCCAGCAACAGGTCGCAGTCGGCCTCCTCCAGCACCGCCCGGAGAAAGTCGATCTCCGCCAGGGCCTGGTAGGGCGCCGCATAGTAGGAAACGTTCTCCACCGCGATGCGCCGCTCCAGCACGTCCTGGGCCTGACGAATGCGCCTGGCCACATGGCGTACCGCCTCTTCGGTGAAGGGCAAGGGCAGCAGGTCGTACAGCTGGCCCTCGTCGGAGCAGTAGCTCAGGTGCTCGCTGTAGAGGCGAACCCGGTGCTGCTCGAGGAAGCGGCGGGTACCGTGCAGCAGGCCCAGGTCCAGCGGCGCCGGACCGCCCAGGGACAGCGACAGGCCATGGCAGCTCAGCGGGATGCGCTCGGCGAGCTGCGCCAGCGCCTCGCCCTGGGCGCCGCCGACGCCAATCCAGTTGTCTGGGGCGCATTCGAGAAAGTCCAGGGAGCCGGCGTCCATCGCCAGCAGTTCGGGCAACAGGGCGCGGCGGAGGCCGAGGCCGGCGCCGGACAGGGGAGATACAGGTGTCATTGGGGCCTCTCCGGACGGCAGCCAGCCCTCCAGGCACCTGGGCCGGGAGGGCTGGCAAAGGGGTTGGGATCAGTCCTTGGCCTGGCTCATGTTGGTGAAGAGCTCGGTGGGAACCTTCTTGCCGTTGGAGAGGTACTGGTTGCTGCGGAACTTGTAGACCTCCGCTTCGGAGAGGTAGCCGTCCTGGTTGCTGTCCATCGCCCTGAACTCGCTGGTGCCATCGGGGGCCACGGCCAGCAGCTCCTTCAGGGAAACGCGAGCGTCGTCGTCGGTATCCGTGCGGGCGAAGGAGGCATCACCGCATTTGCCTTCGCCACACTTGCCTTCGGTCTGGGTGGCCTTGGCCTCGCTGGCGCCGCATTTGCCCTCGCCGCATTTCCCTTCGCCGCACTTGCCTTCCCCGGCCTTGTCGGCCGCCGCCAGCAGGTAGCCCTGGGGCAGCGCCTCGACGGCGAAGGCGGACGACGCGAGGTTCATGCCGCCGGCCAGGGCGACGGCGAGCAGGCCAATACGGGTGGTGTTCTGGATACGGGTCATGGTGCTTCTCCGGATAAGGGCGCGGCATTGCCGCAGGGGCTGCCAGGGGTGGCGTTATCCGGTGTCGAGGCCCCTTGCGAGCCTCGATCGGACAGCGACATTTCGCCTCAGCCCTGTATCCCCCACGTATCCGAATCGGACGCCTTTGTAGTCGAGGTGTCGTCCAGGCCTCGCCGGATACACGGGGATACAGGGTCTCGCGGATCAGGCTGCTCCCGGGAACAGGACGAACCCGATCGCCATCTCCGCGCGCCCCCGTCGACGCCGCCCAGTGGCGGTCCTACCCCGCCTCAGAGCACCACCCGCAGGCACTGGCCCGCGTGATAGAGCGAGAAACCCGCCTCGTAGAAGCAGCTGCGCAAGCCGGCGGTGCGCAGCTTGCCGACCGGCGCGAAGGGTATCGGCAGTGCCTCGGGGTCATCCTTCACCAGGTAATCCGCCAGTGCCTGGCCGATCACGGTGCCGGTGGTGTTGCCCCGGCCGTTGTAGCCGGTGACCGCGACCACGCCGGGCGCCGGTGCGAACAGGCGCATCAGGTGATCCGGGGTGAAGTCGATGCAGCCGGTCCAGTGCAGCTCCCATTCCACCTTGCCCAGTTCCGGGAAGTAGTGGCCCTGGATACGGTCGGCCCAGCTGCGGATGAACCAGTCCGGCTTGTTGTCGGCCTTGCCCAGGCTACCCAGCAACAGTCGTCCCTCGGCATCCCGGCGGATGCTGCTGAGCACGGTGCGGGTGTCCCAGGAACCCTGGCCGTGGGGCAGCACGCGGTCAGCCGCCGCACCCGACAGGGGCCTGGAGGCCACCTGGTAGTAGTAGCCCCGGAAGTAGTTGCGGCGTACCTCGGTCCATTCGCCTTCGGTGTAGGCGCCGGTCGAGATCACCACCTGCCCGGCGAGGACGCTGCCGTCGGCGCTTCGCACCCGCCAATCCCCTCCTTCGCGCTCCAGGGCCTGCACCGGCGAGCGCTCGTAGAGCGTGCCGCCGCGCGTGACGAAGGCCCTGGCCAGCCCGGTGGTGTAGCCCATGGGGTTGAGGGTGCCGGCGCGCCGGTCCAGCAGGGCCGCGGCGATCCTGTCGGTGCCGCAGTACTCGGCGCAGGTCGCGCCGGTCAGCAGCTCCACGTCCGCGCCGCGACGGCGCCACTGGGCCTCGCGGTCGCGCAGGTCGGCCACGCCGGCCTCGTTGTGGGCCATGTGCAGCGTGCCCTTGTGCTGCGCCTGGCAGTCGATGCCGTAACGCTCGATGGCGGCGAAGACCTCGGCCGGCGCCTGGCCCAGCACCTGGTTGAGGCGCGCGCCCTGCTTGGCGCCCAGCGTCGACTCCACATCATCGGGCTTGATCCAGGTGCCGGCGTTCACCAGCCCCACATTGCGCCCGGAGCCACCGTGGCCCACTTCGTGGGCTTCAAGCACGCACACCGAGCGCCCGGCTTCCCGCAGCCGCAGGGCCGCCGTCAGGCCGGTGATGCCGCCACCGATCACGCAGACGTCGAAGCGTGCCTCACCCTTCAGGCGCTCGCCACGGGCCCGTTCGGGGGTCACCTTTTCCCAAAGGCATTCCTGATGAAAACCTGTCATGCAAACATCCTCTCGATACGTCTGATCAGCGACCTGTGCCCCACTCCGCCACTTCGGCGCCGGTTTCCTCCGGCGCCTGCACCGCCTCGTCGGCATCGATCCGGGGCATGAACCAGCCGAGTGCGGCCCAGAGCAATCCGAACAGGGGTGACAACCAGCAGGCGAAGGCGACCGGGGCGTAGAGCACCGTCGGCACGCCGATGGCCGAGGAGACGAAGGCGCCACCCATGTTCCAGGGAATCAGCGGCGAGCAGAGGGTGCCGCAGTCCTCGATGCTGCGCGACAGCGTGGTCGGCTTGTAGCCCATTGCCCGGTACTTGTCCTTCAGCAACTGGCCGGGCAGCACCAGGGAGGTGTAGACGTCGCCGATCAGGGTGCCGACGCCCAGCACGCTGGCCTGGCTGCCCAGCACCAGGCCGAAACGCCCCTTGATGATCTGGTCCAGCTTGCGGCGGATGGCGTCCAGGGTGCCGTAGGCTTCCAGCGCACCGACGAAGCCCAGTGCGAACAGGGTGAGGGTGATCACCCAGGTCATGGACATGATCCCGCCCTTGCTCAGGAGCTTGTCCACCGCCTCGACGCCGGTCTGGCTGACATGGCCCGAATGCAGCACCGTGGACAGCGTCTTGAGCTCGATGCCCTGCTGGAACACCGCCAGCGCACAGGCCAGGAGAATGCCGGTGAACATCACCGGCAGCGCCGGCGCCCTGAGCATCCCCAGCACCACCACCGCCACGGCGGGCAGCAGGGTGACGAGGCCGACCTGGTAGTGCTGCTCGATGGCCACGCGTATCTGCTCGACATTGCCGGCTGCGCCGAGGCTCCCTTCGTACCCGGAACCGATCCAGGCGTACAGGCAGAGGGCGACCAGCATCGCCGGCACCGTGGTGGCCATCATCCCGCGGATGTGGCTCCACAGGTCGGTGCCGCACACCGCCGGGGTCAGGTTGGTGGTTTCCGACAGCGGCGACATCTTGTCGCCGAAGAAGGCGCCGGAGACCAGCGCGCCACCGGTGAGGTAGGCCGGCACGCCGAGGCCCTCGCCCACCCCCATGAGCGCCAGGCCCACGGTGCCGACGGTGCCCCAGGAGGTGCCTGTCATCAACGAGATGAGCGAACAGATCAGGCAGGTGACCACCAGGAAGCTGCCGGCCGACAGATAGCCGAAGCCGAAGTGGATGAGAGTCGGCACGGTGCCGGAGACGATCCAGGCGCTGATCAGCATGCCCACGCACATCAGGATGAAGATGGCCGGCAGGCCCACGCGGACCACCTTGAGCATGGACTCCTCGATCACCGACCAGCGCATCCCCCTGGCCATGGCGAAGAGACCGCAGATGACGATACCCAGGGCCAGCGGCACGTGGGGCGTGAAATCCTGGAAAACGAAGAACTGGACCATCAGCAGGACGGTCGTGATCAGCAAGGGAGCGACTGCCAGAAGGAAGGACGGCGCACGCACGGGCGCCTCGTGCGTACTCATGTCGAGGTTCCTGTCATTGGGTTGCCGGCAGTCGGAAGGGGTCGTGTCGCTTCGCATCGCGGGTTCTCTTTGTTGTTCTTCTGGGCGTGCCTTGGGCACGCAGGCATTCGACGGGTAGCAGGCGGCGGCACGGACCTCCCAGGCCGCGCGCTGAAGAATGGAGTCAAAAGGCCCCTGCCGGTCGGGGGGACTGCCGGCAGGGGCAAGCGTGGTCAGTCGAAGACGATGCCCTGGGCGAGCGGCAGCTCGCGGGAGTAGTTCACCGTGTTGGTCTGGCGGCGCATGTAGGCCTTCCAGGAATCGGAGCCGGACTCACGGCCACCGCCGGTTTCCTTCTCGCCACCGAAGGCGCCGCCGATCTCGGCGCCGCTGGTGCCGATGTTGACGTTGGCGATGCCGCAGTCGCTGCCCGAGGCGCTCTGGAAGCGCTCCGCCTCGCGGATATCGGTGGTGAAGATGCAGGACGACAGGCCCTGGGGCACCTCGTTGTTCAGCGCCAGGGCCTCCTCGAAGTCGTCATAGGCGATCACGTAGAGGATGGGCGCGAAGGTCTCGTGACGGACCACGGCGCTCTGCGCGGGCATCTCGACGATGGCCGGGGACACGTACCAGGCGTCGGGGAACTGGTCCTGCAACTGGCGTTCGCCGCCGAACACCTGACCGCCCTCGTCGCGGGCGCGCACCAGGGCGTCCTGCATGGCCTGGAAGGCCTGCTTGTCCATCAGCGGCCCCACCAGGTTGTCCTTGCGCGGGTCGCCGATGCGGACCTTGCCGTAGGCGGCCTTCACCCGGGCCACCACCTCGTCCTTGATGGAGCGATGCACCAGCAGGCGGCGCAGGGTGGTGCAGCGCTGGCCGGCGGTGCCGACGGCGGCGAAGAGGATGCCGCGCACGGCCAGGTCGAGGTCGGCGCTGGGGGTCAGGATCATGGCGTTGTTGCCGCCGAGTTCGAGGATGCAGCGACCGAAGCGTGCCGCAACGCGCGGACCGACTTCCCGGCCCATGCGGGTGCTGCCGGTGGCGCTGACCAGGGGCACGCGCGGGTGGTCAACCAGCACCTCGCCAGCGGCGCGGTCGCCGATCACCAGCTGGCTCAGACCCTCCGGCGCTTCGCCGAAGCGTGCCAGGGCCTGCTCGAACAGCGCCTGGCAGGCCAGGGCGGTGAGCGGGGTCTTCTCCGACGGCTTCCAGACCACGGCGTTGCCGCAGACCAGGGCCAGGGTGGTGTTCCAGGCCCACACCGCGACCGGGAAGTTGAAGGCGCTGATGACACCCACCACGCCCAGCGGATGCCAGCTCTCGCGCATGTGGTGGCCGGGGCGCTCGGACGCGATGGTGAGGCCGTAGAGCTGACGCGACAGGCCCACGGCGAAGTCGCAGATATCGATCATTTCCTGGACTTCGCCCAGGCCTTCCTGGGTGATCTTGCCGGCCTCGATGGACACCAGCTCGCCCAGTTCCGCCTTGTACTGGCGCAGCACTTCGCCGAACAGGCGAACCAGTTCGCCACGGCGCGGTGCCGGCACATCGCGCCAGGCCAGGTAGGCCTGGTGGGCCGCCTCGATCTTGCCGGCCACGGCTTCCGGGCTCTCCAGCGTCACCTGCGCAATGCGGCTGCCGTCGATGGGGGTATGCACGGGATGGTCGCCCCCCTGGTAGGCGCTGGCGCTGACACCGAGTTTCTTGAGCAGCTCGTCAACCATGTCGTTCTCCTGCATCGGGTAGGTGGTTGATTTCATTGACGGGGGTCAGTATTAATCCTCCGCACCCGCTGCAACAAACGACCTTTAAGCACCACATCATTCCCCTAGGGAATGAAATGCACCCTTCCCCTGCCCAGAGCCCGACATGTCCAAACGCCTGCTTCCCTCCATGGCCGCCCTGCAATGCTTCGAGTCCGCCGCCCGGCACATGAGCTTCACCCGCGCCGCCGAAGAGCTGCACCTGACCCAGAGCGCAGTGAGCAAGCAGGTGGCGCAACTGGAGGACATGCTCCAGCACCTGCTCTTCCACCGCGTACGCCGGCGCCTGCAACTGACCCCGGCCGGCGAGCTCTATCTCGCGGAGGTGAACAAGATCCTCACCCAGGTGGACATCTCCAGCCGTTACATCCTCTCCTACGGCGGCGCCACCGAAGTGCTGCGGGTGGCGACCCAGCCCACCTTCGGCGCCCGCTGGCTGATCCCCAACCTCAAGGGCTTTTCCCGCCAGAACCCCAGCATCCACCTGGACATCCGCAACGAACTGGAACCCTTCGACCTGGTCCAGGCCAAGGCCGACGTGGCCTTCTTCTACGGCCAGGGCTCCTGGCCCGGCGCCACCTGCATCGAGCTGTTCGGCGAGGACGTGGTGCCGGTGTGCGCCCCGGACCTGCTGCCCGGCCGCCCGCTGGAGAGCGCCGCCGAGCTGGCCGACCTGGTGCTGCTGCAATGCACCTCGCGCCCCGAAGCCTGGCACGAATGGTTCGAGGAACAGGGCATCGACCACGAACACAGCTACCACGGGCCGCGCTTCGACACCTTCTACATGTGCATCCGCGCCGCCCAGTCGGGCTGCGGCGTCGCGCTGGTACCGCACTTCCTGGTGGAGGACGAACTGGCCGAGGGCAAGCTGGTGATCCCCTGGAAGCACCACAAGCCGAGCCAGGGACGCCACTTCCTCGCCTTCGCCGAAACCTCCATCGATATCCCCAAGGTGCGCGCCTTCGTCGACTGGGTCCTGGAACGGGTGGGCAAACCCAATCCCTACGACGCGGCGTCCTGATTCCGTGGCGACTCGCCGACCGCCCGACATCCCGAATTTAAGGAATGACCCGATAATTTCTTTTCGCTTGTGAGCGGCCCGCCTTCCTCGCTCTGATAAAGGGAAATACCCGCCCGAAGAGGACCGCTCCATGCCCCTGCGTGACCGCCCCACCCTCCGCACTCGCCTGCGGGCCGAGGTGCGCCCATGAGTTCCGCCATCGCCAGCCCGCTGGGCATCGTCCATCCCATCACCCTCAGCCACGGCCGCAACGCCGAGGTCTGGGACGACCAGGGGCGCCGCTACATCGACTTCGTCGGCGGCATCGGCGTGCTCAACCTGGGGCACTGCAATCCGGCGGTGGTGGCGGCCGTCACCGAGCAGGCCGGCCAGCTCATCCATTCGGCCTTCAACGCCGTTCCCCATGCCGGCTACCGCCGCTTGATGGAGGCCCTGCAGGCCTTCGTGCCGGTCAGCTACCCGCTGGCCGGCATGCTCACCAACAGCGGCGCCGAGGCCGCCGAGAACGCCCTGAAGATCGTCCGGGCCGCCACCGGCCGCACCGGGGTGGTGGCCTTCGACGGCGGCTTCCACGGCCGCACCCTCGCCACCCTCAACCTCAACGGCAAGGTCGCGCCCTACAAGCAGCGCGTCGGCATCCTGCCCGGCCCGGTGTACCACGTGCCCTACCCCAGCGCCGACAACGGCGTCGGCGCCGACCAGGCCTTCGCCGCCCTGGAGCGGCTGTTCAGCGTCGAAGTGGACGTCAACGACATCGCCTGCTTCATCTTCGAGCCGGTGCTGGGCGAAGGTGGCTTCCAGGCCATGGACCCGGCCTTCGCCCAACGCCTGCGCGCCTTCGCCGACCAGCACGGCATCCGCCTGATCGTCGACGAGATCCAGAGCGGCTTCGGCCGTACCGGCCAGCGCTTCGCCTTCAGCCGCCTGGGCATCGAGCCGGACCTGCTGCTGCTCGGCAAGAGCATCGCCGGCGGCCTGCCCCTGGGCGCCGTGGTGGGCCGGCCGGAGCTGGTCAACGGCCTGCCCAAGGGCGGCCTGGGCGGGACCTACTCCGGCAACCCGCTGGCCTGCGCCGCCGCGCTGGCCTCCCTCGAACAGCTCAGCGACGCCAACCTCGCGACCTGGGGCGAAGCCCAGGAGCAGGCCATCGTCCGCCGCTACGAACACTGGCGGGAACGCGGGCTCACGCCCTGCCTCGGGCGCCTCAGCGGCACCGGCTGCATGCGCGGTATCGAACTGCTGACCCCCGAGGGCCAGCCCGGCACCGCGCAGCTGGCCGCCCTGCTGGAGTCGGCGCGGAACCGGGGCCTGCTGCTGATGCCCAGCGGCAAGTACCGCCACGTGGTGCGCCTGCTGGCCCCGCTGACCATCGAGCCCGAGCTGTTCGAACAGGGCCTGGACATCCTCGAAACATGCCTGGCCGAGCTGCGCTGACGACATGATTGCCCGACTCGCTTCCCCGGCGGCGCTCACAAGGCGCTACCGCGACTTCCTGGCGTCGCTCGTGGACCAGGGGTTCCAGGGGGAAATCACCCCCGACCATGGCACCCGCACCGTCCTGGCGACCGACAACTCGATCTACCAGCGCCTGCCACAAGCGGCGCTGTTCCCCCGGCACCGGGAGGACGTCCGGCTGCTGACCGGCCTGGCCGGACGCCCGGAATGGCGCGACATCGTCCTCACGCCACGGGGCGGTGGCACCGGCACCAACGGCCAGTCCCTCACCCAGGGGCTGGTGGTGGACCTGTCGCGGCACATGAACCGCATCCTCGAAATCAACGTCGAGGAACGCTGGGTCCGGGTCGAGGCCGGCGTGGTCAAGGACCAGCTCAACGCCGCGCTGAAACCCCATGGCCTGTTCTTCGCCCCCGAGCTGTCCACCTCCAACCGCGCCACCCTGGGCGGCATGATCAACACCGATGCCAGCGGCCAGGGCAGTTGCACCTACGGCAAGACCCGCGACCACGTACTGGAGCTGGATACCCTGCTGCTGGGCGGCGAATGCCTGCACTCCTGCGCGCTCGCCCCGGAAACCCTGACGATGCGCCTGGCCGAGCCGGGCCGGATCGGTGAGGTGCACCGCACCCTGGCGCAGCTGGAGCGCGAACAGGGCGACCTGATCCGCCGGACCTTCCCGCCCCTCAACCGCTGCCTCACCGGTTACGACCTGGCGCACCTCCGCGACGAGCAGGGACGGCTCAACCTCAACAACATCCTCTGTGGCTCGGAAGGCTCCCTCGGCTTCGTGGTGGAGGCCCGCCTCAACGTGCTGCCGATTCCCCGCCACTCGGTGCTGGTGAACGTCTCCTACGCCAGCTTCATGGACGCCCTGCGGGATGCCCGCGCGCTGATGGCCCTGCATCCCCTGTCCATCGAAACCCTCGACTCCACGGTGCTTGGACTGGCCAGGCAGGACATCACCTGGCACCAGGTCGCGGACTACTTCCCCGAGACCCCGCAGGCCCCGACCCTCGGCATCAACCTGGTGGAATTCTCCGGGGACGATGCCGAGGCGCTCGACCACCAGGTCGCCCGCTTCCTCGCCCACCTCGGCCAGGACCGCAGCGTGCTGCGACTCGGCCACACCGTGGCGCGGGGTGCGGGGGCGATCAAGCAGGTCTACGCCATGCGCAAGCGCGCCGTCGGCCTGCTGGGCAACGCCCAGGGCGAGGCACGCCCGCAGCCTTTCGTCGAAGACACCGCCGTCCCCCCGGAGCACCTGGCGGACTTCATCGCGGAATTCCGTGCCCTGCTGGACAGCCACCAACTGCGCTACGGCATGTTCGGCCACGTGGATGCCGGCGTGCTGCACGTGCGCCCCGCACTGGACATGAAGGACCCGGCCCAGGCCGCCCTGGTCCGGCCCATCACCGATGCGGTGGCCGCCCTCACCCACAAGTACGGCGGCCTGCTCTGGGGCGAACACGGCAAGGGATTGCGCTCGGAATACGCGCCCCGGTTCTTCGGCCCGCTCTATCCCGCGCTGCAGGCGGTCAAGGCGGCCTTCGACCCACACAACCAGCTCAACCCCGGCAAGATCGCCACCCCGGCGGGCGGCGACGCCGCACTCACCCCGCTGGACGGCGTGCCCCTGCGCGGCGAACTGGACCGGCAGATCGACGAGCGTGTCTGGCGCTCCTGGTCCAGCGCCGTTCACTGCAACGGCAACGGCGCCTGCTACAACTTCGACCCGGACGACGCCATGTGCCCCTCGTGGAAAGCCACCCGTGACCGGACCCAGTCCCCCAAGGGCCGCGCCTCGCTGATCCGTGAGTGGCTGCGCCTGCAGGGGCTGGCCGGTGTGGATGTGCTGGCGGCGAGCCAACGCGCGCGCGCCGCCGGTATCGGCCAGTGGCTGGCCAAGGCCTGGCGTGGCCGGCGCCGGGACGACGACTTCAGCCACGAGGTCTTCGACGCCCTGTCCGGTTGCCTCGCCTGCAAGTCCTGCGCGGGGCAGTGCCCGATCAAGGTGAACGTCCCGGAGTTCCGCTCCCGTTTCCTCGAGCTCTACCACAGCCGCTACCTGCGCCCGGCGAAGGACTACCTGATCGGCTCGCTGGAGTTCAGCATGCCCTGGCTCGCGCGGGTGCCCTGGTTCTACAACGGCGTGATGGGCCTGGGGCTCAGCCGCCAGTTCCTGGCCCGGTTCGCGGGGATGGTGGACAGCCCGCTCCTCAGCCGCTTCGACCTGGCACCGGTGCTGCGTCGCTGGCAGGTGGAGACAGCCACGCCCGAACGCCTGGCAGACCTCGACGCCCCGTCGCGCGCCCGCAGCGTGATCCTGGTGCAGGACGCCTTCACCCGCTACTTCGAGACACCGCTGCTGGCCGATTTCATCGAGCTGCTTTCACGCCTGGGCTATCGCGTGCTGCTGGCGCCCTACCGGCCCAATGGCAAGCCATTGCAGGTCCTGGGCTTTCTCGGCGCCTTCGAGCGGGCCGCGCGGCGCAATGCCGCCCAGCTCAACGAACTGGCCGCCCAGGGGGTGAAACTGGTGGGACTGGATCCGGCCATGACCCTCGTTTACCGGCAGGAGTACCGCACCTCGCTGGGGGATGCCGCACCGGAGGTGCTGCTGCCCCAGGAATGGCTCGCTGAAGCCCTGGCCGATCACCCCGAAACGCCCCTCGCGGAGACACCCTGGTTCCTCCTCGGGCACTGCACGGAGCGCACCAACGCAGCGGGTGCCGCCAACCTCTGGCCAGCGGTGTTCCGCCGCCTGGGGCAACGGCTGGAACCCCTGGCCGCAGGCTGCTGCGGCATGTCCGGGACCTATGGCCACGAGGCGGTGAACCGCGCCACTTCGGCGCGCATCTTCGACCTCTCCTGGCGAGGCATCCTGGAACGCCAGGGCGACCGGGTGCTCGCCAACGGCTACTCCTGCCGCAGCCAGGCCGAACGCCTCGCCGGCGTCGGCCTGCGCCATCCCGTCCAGGCCCTGCTGGCCAGCCTGCGCCAGGCGGATGGAGCGCCGCAGGGTGGATCGCGCTTCACCTATCCGCGCGGGAGCCTGGCGCGGAATCCACAGGTGGATGAAAACAGCGTCATCCACCCTACGAAGCCACTCCTGCCTATGCCAGGCGGACGGAGCGCCGTAGGGTGGATCGCGCTTCACCGATCCACGCGGGTGCCTGGCACGGAACCCACAGGTGGATGAAAACAGCGTCATCCACCCTACGAAGCCACTCCTGCCTATGCCAGGCGGACGGAGCGCCCTAGGGTGGATCGCGCTTCACCGATCCACGCGGGAGCCTGGCGCGGAATCCGCAGGTGGATGAAAACAGCGTCATCCACCCTACGAAGCCACTCCTGCCTGCGTCAGGCTGACGGAGGGCCGTAGGGTGGATCGCGCTTCACCGATCCACGCGGGTGCCTTGCGCGGAACCCGCAGGTGGATGAAAACAGCGTCATCCACCCTACGAAGCCACTCCTGCCTGCGTCAGGCTAACGGAGGGCCGTAGGGTGGATCGCGCTTCACCGATCCACGCGGGTGCCTGGCACGGAACCCACAGGTGGATGAAAACAGCGTCATCCACCCTACGAAGCCACTCCTGCCTGCGTCAGGCTAACGGAGGGCCGTAGGGTGGATCGCGCTTCACCGATCCACGCGGGTGCCTGGCGCGGACGCCACAGGTGGATGAAAGCAGCGTCATCCACCCTACGAAGCCACTCCTGCCTATGCCAGGCGGACGGAGCGCCGTAGGGTGGATCGCGCTTCACCGATCCACGCGGGTGCCTGGCGCGGAACCCACAGGTGGATGAAAACAGCGTCATCCACCCTCGACGCTGATCCACCTTGCTGAAGCTCGCTCCTGCGAGGCACATCGCAGCCGTAGGGTGGATCGCGCTTCACCGATCCACGCGGGTGCCTGGCACGGAACCCACAGGTGGATGAGAACAGCGTCATCCACCCTACGAAGCCACTCCTGCCTGCTTCAGGCTGACGGAGCGCCGTAGGGTGGATCGCGCTTCACCGATCCACGCGGGTGCCTGGCGCGGAACCCACAGGTGGATGAAAACAGCGTCATCCACCCTACGAAGCCACTCCTGCCTGCTTCAGGCTGACGGAGCGCCGTAGGGTGGATCGCGCTTCACCGATCCACGCGGGTGCCTGGCGCGGAACCCACAGGTGGATGAAAGCAGCGTCATCCACCTTACGAAGCTGATCCACCTTGGTGGAGCTCGCTCCTGCGAGGCAGATCGCAGGAGCCGGCTCGCCGGCGAATCCCCCGGGCCGGTTCCCTCGCCACGCCCTGCTTTCCCGAATAAAACAATGAAACCCACAGCCGGCGAGGCTCTTTCGCCCGGCTTCATTCCCCCGAGGAATGAAGTACTGAAGAGATGTCGTTTGTCAGCCCCAGGACGCGGTCGCAGAATCCTCCCATGCCAATCGTGGCCCCATCGGTTCCGCCAGGAGATCGCCTCACCATGACCGCACAGGGATTCACCCCCGCCGACGAGATCCGCAGCCGCTTCTCGCGCGCCATGTCCGAGATGTACAAGAACGAAGTACCGCTCTACGGGACCTTGCTGGACCTGGTGGCCGACACCAACCGGCGTGTGCTGGAGGAGCAGCCGGAACTGCGCCAGCGCCTGGAACGCAGCGGCGAGTTGGAACGCCTGTCGGTGGAGCGCCACGGTGCCATCCGTGTCGGCACCGCCGCCGAGCTGTCGATGATCCGTCGCCTCTTCGCGGTGATGGGCATGGAGCCCGTTGGCTACTACGACCTCAGCCCCGCCGGCGTGCCGGTACATTCCACCGCCTTCCGCCCGGTGGGCGACGAAGCGCTGGCGAAGAACCCCTTCCGTGTCTTCACCTCACTGCTGCGCCTCGAACTGATCACCGATACCGCGCTGCGCCAGGAGGCCGCCGAGATCCTCGCCCGCCGCGATATCTTCACCCCCGGCTGCCGCGAGCTGATCGCCCGCCACGAAGCCCAGGGCGGGCTGGGCGAGGCCGATGCCGACGCCTTCGTCCGCGAAGCCCTGGAAACCTTCCGCTGGCACACCCAGGCCAGGGTCAGCGCCGAGCAGTACCAGCGCCTGCACGACCAGCACCGGCTGATCGCCGACGTGGTGGCCTTCAAGGGGCCGCACATCAACCACCTGACCCCGCGCACCCTGGACATCGACCTGATCCAGGCCGGCATGCCCGAACGCGGCATCACTCCCAAGGCCGTGGTGGAAGGTCCGCCGCGCCGCCGGTGCCCGATCCTGCTGCGCCAGACCAGCTTCAAGGCCCTGCAGGAAAAGGTCGCCTTCACCGGCGAGGACAGCGCACAAGGCAGCCACACCGCCCGTTTCGGCGAGATCGAACAGCGCGGCGCGGCCCTCACCCCCAAGGGCCGCGCCCTCTACGACGACCTGCTCAACGCCGCCCGCGACGCCCTCGGCGATTTCCCCTCCGAGCACAACGCCGCCCGTTACGACGCACTCATGGCGCAGCACTTCGAGGCCTTCCCGGATGACTACGCGAGCATGCGAGAGCAGGACCTCGCCTACTTCCGCTATTTCGTCACCGACAAGGGACTGGCCGCCCGCAGCGACGAACTGCGTCCGCGCACCCTCGATGACCTGGTCCGAGCCGGCCATGTCGCCTACGAACCGCTGGTCTACGAGGATTTCCTGCCGGTCAGCGCCGCTGGCATCTTCCAGTCCAACCTCGGCGACAACGCCCAGTCGCGCTACGCCATCAGCTCCAGCCAGAGCGAGTTCCACGCCGCCCTGGGCGCCGAGGTGCGCGATGAACTGGCGCTCTACGCCCAGGCCCAGCGGCGCTCCATCCTCGCGTGCGCGGAAATCCTCCAGCTACCGCCCTTGGGCTGACCGCCGACAGGACGGCTCCTGATCCCCGTAGGGGCGAGCTTGCTCGCGAACGCACCCGCACCGCGCGGGGATCAGCCGGAGGTACGGGCAACGAAGCCGGCAATGTGCAAGGCGCTCAGAGGCCGACCGTCACTTCCCGCAGCGCCGCGCCTTCGCGCTGCAGGAAGATCGCCTGCAACCCCTGCTGCCGGGCCACACGGCAGCCGCTCTCCACCCCCAACACCATCAGCGCCGTGGCCCAGGCATCGGCATACATGCAGCTGGTGGCCAGCACCGTGACTGAGGCCAGGCCGTTGTCCAACGGCGCACCGCGTCGGGGATCCATGGTGTGGGCATAGGTGCCTCCGGGGCCATCAAGCCAGTGCCGGTAGTCGCCGGAAGTGGCCACCGACACCTCCGCCAGCTCCAGCAGCCCGCGCGCTTCGCGCCGTCCGCGCAACGGTGCTTCCAGGGCCACCGCCCACTCCCGGCCATCGGTGCGGGCCAGCCCGGCGCGCATCTCGCCGTCGATGCCCACCAGGTGGCACGGCAGGTCGAACGCCGCCAGGCAGCGGGCCAGTTCGTCGACGCCAAACCCCTTGGCGATGCCGTTCAGGTCCAGCGTCAGCGGCTGATGCTTGCGCGCCCGGCATCCCTCGGGATCCAGCTCAAGGGCCATGCAGGCCGAAGCCGGTGCACCCGGCTTGAACGCCTGGGCAGGTCCGGGACCGAACCCCCAGGCGCCCACCAACGCCCCCACGGCGATCTCGAAGGCACCGCCCGATTCGCGGGAAATGCGCAAGGCGCTGGCCAGCACCCACACCAGTTCCTCCGGCAGGCTTACCCAATCGTTCAGCGGCGCCGCGTTGAGGCGCATCAGGTCCGAGTCCGGGTTCCAGCTGGACATCTGCCGGTCCACCCGGTCCACCGCCTGTTGCAGGGCGGCGCGCAACGGCTCCACCGCGAGGCCCGGCGGGCCCTCGAATACGGCGGTGAAACGGCTGCCCATGGTCGGCCCGCTGATCCGATAGCGCGCCAGAGTTGGCGTCTCAGTAGACATCTTCGCGGTACCTCCCCTGCTGGCGCAGTCCATCCAGATCCACCCCCAGCGAGGCAAGCACCGGCACCAGTGCGTTGCGCACGCCCTGAGCCATATCCCGCGAGCCGCACACCCGCACCTGGGCGCCCTGGGTCAGCAGCGCCCGCAACTCCTCGGCCTGCTCACGCAGTCGGTCCTGCACGTAGTGGCGCTCATGGCCCTGGGAGAACGCCAGGCTGAGGCGCTGCAGGCGACCATCGGTGAGGCACTGGCCCAGCTCCGACTCGTAGAGGAAATCCGACTCGGGACAGCGCCCACCCCAGAACAGGTGCATGGGTTGGCGCAAACGGTTGGTACGGATGAACCCCATCAGGGGCGCCAGGCCGGTGCCCGCACCGATCAGGATCACCGGCTGCAGGCCCACCACCGGGCGGAACTCGGGATGCGCCTGGAGGCTGCCCTCGATGCGCTCGCCCAGTGCCAGTTCATGCAGCCAGCCGGAGCAACGGCCCTGGGCATGACGCCGGACGCAGATTTCCAGGTAGCCATCCTCGGTGCTGCTGGCGATGGAGTAATAGCGCACCGCCTCACCCGGCCCCGGGCGCACCCCGAGCAGGTCGCCCGGCGCGAAGGTGGCGCCCTCGCAGGCGAAACGCAGCACGGCGGCTGGCGCGTCGCCTTCACGGCCATAGAGCTCGCGGCTCAGCAGGGTCAGGCCGTAGCGCGGCTCATCCGCCAATCCGGCCTTGAGGTCGAGGGCGAGTCCCAGGCGCTGACCCAGCCGCTGGGCCCACTGCTGGAGCTGCGCCGGGTCCTGGCGGTCGACGCTGGCCATCGGCAGCAGCGGCGTCAGCCCACGATTGCGCAGTTGCTGGTCGACCTTCACGGCATAGCCGCAGTAACGGGGAAAGCGCGAATCACCGAAGCCCAGCACGGCGAACTCCAGGCCGCCGCCCAGTTCGCCGCGGGCCAGCCGGTCGAGGAACGAGCGCGCGGAATCCGGTGCTTCGCCATCGCCATGGGTTGCGGTGAGCACCAGCAGGCGACGGGCGTTCGGATAGTGCGAAGCCAGCTCGTTCATCGGTGCGCAATGAACCTGGCAACCGGCGGCCACCAGTTGCGCCTGCAACTGGCGGGCGATAGCCCAGGTGCTGCCACCCTGGCTGCCCACGAGCACCAGCGTATCGGCCTCGTCGGCCGCAGCGCCGCGGCTTGCCGCACCACGCACCTGCCGACGCCGCCACCAGACCAGCAGGCCGCTGCCGGCAAGGAACAAGGTCGCGCCGGCAGCGGCGCCCAGCAGCAGCGTCCAGATCGGGCCGAATCCCCCTGTGTGCAGCCGGTAGGCCAGTTCGTAGAGGTTGCGTGCGCTGCCGTGGGGCTGGTAGCTCAGCCACTGGCCGGTGACGGCGTCCACGTAACCGTCGCCCTGGGCCAGGTGAAGCGTGTAGAAGCCGTCCCCCGGCATGGGGAGTTCCAGCTCCCGCAGTTGGTCAAGGGACAACCGGCGCAGGGCGTGCAACTGGCCGATCGGGGCGGCCGGCCCGACGCTAGACGATTCGGGATAGGCCGGCTCCTGGCCCTGGCCATCGGCGATCAGCCCCTGGCTGGCGGCCGACAGGTAGGCCCCGCTGAGGGCCAGCACCAGCAGCAGCGGCAGTCCCCAGCGGGCAACGCGGGTATGCCACTGGCCAGCGCCGCCCACCGGCGGCAAGGGGCTGAACAGCCGGCGCCAGCCACCCAGGCGGCGCGCCAGCAGGAACAGTCCGGAGAGCGACAGCAGCGCCAGCGCCAGCGCCCCGACGCCGGTCATCAGGCGTCCGCCGTCTCCCAGCAGCAGGTCGCGGTGCAGGGTGCGAATCCAGGCCATGGCCGGCGACGGGACGTAGTCCCCCAGTACCAGCCCGGTGGCCGGGTCGACTCGCACCACGCCCTCGCCGTCCACGCCGCTGAAGCTCACCCGCAGCTCGCCGCTCGGAGACCGTTCAAGGCGCTCCGCACCCGGCACCTGGCGCACCACCTGCTCGGCCACCGCTGCCAGGTTCTGGCCGCTGGCCACCGGAGCTTGCAACTGGTCCAGCAGGGCACTGCCGGCAAGCAGCAGGCCGGAGCCGGCCGCCACCATCAGCAGCAGGCCGAAGACCAGGCTGAGATAGAGATGGACACGTTGTGACATGACTCGGCCCGCCCCGTCAGAAGTGGTAGCTCAGTTGCTCGACGAAACCCTGGGCGCTGCCCTGGGCCTGTCCGCCAGCCGAACTCAAGGGCACACGCACGTCGGCGCGCACGTCACGCTTGTCCTCCACCGCCGAATCCACGCGGATCTCGTAACCGGCGTCGATCAGGGCGTCGGCCAGTTCCACCGAGACGCTCAGGGTCTCGCCGCCACCCACGCTGGCACCGGTGAGCCCGTCGAACTCGGCCGGGCGCAGGCCGCTGCCACGCGCCCAGTCACGCAGGTGCTTGTAGTACTTGGCCTTCTTGCCGGCTACCCAGAGGGTGCGTTGGTACTGTCCCTGGGCATCGGTCAGGTAGATCGCCAGGTAGGCCTCGTTACCCCGGTAGTCCTTGAGTTTCGTATCCAGGGTGATTTCGCGGGCCTGGGACAAGGCAGGAACGGCGGCGACACCCGCCAGGGCCAGGGACACAACGGTCTTGTTCATGGTGGAGCCCTCTTCAGCTCATCAGGTCGGATGGCGTCACGTTATCCGCGTTTGCTGAATCCAAACTGAAGGCACCAGAAGGCCGTCTTAATGGGATCTTAAGGTTGTCGTGGGCCGTCTGCGGCGCGGCTTTGCGCCGTTTCTACGGGGCCCGCACGGGAGGCGGCCGGGGACGAATCGCGGTCTCGAACCAACGACTTTGCATAGCATCGATAACGGCAATAGAAGCATCCTTTTAGAACACAAAATTCTTAAGCTCACCCATCCGCGCGGTACTCCAGCGTCGAGGGCGTCATCAGGAGCTCGCTCGCGAACGCACCCGCGCCGCCGTTCGCCGGCCAGCCGGGACGCTGGGATCAGCAGGAGGTTCGGGCGATGAAGTCGGCAATGTACTCCGCCGACAGTTCCGGGTACTGGTGCTGGGGGCCATGGCCCGATTCGGGATAGAAGACGAATTGCGCGTTCTGCAGCTGGCCAATGAGCGGAAACCAGTTCTGGCCAGCGGTACTGGTGTCGTTGTCACCACTGATGACCAGCATCGGCGTACGCGTCCGGGTCAGTCCGGCGCGGCGTCCCAGCGCGTCTTCGCGAAAGACCTCCGCAGCCTTGAGGTACACCATGAACTGCTCCAAGCGCGACGGAATCTTCGAAACGACATCGGGACGCGCGTAGATGCGGTCATGGGAGGCCTTGGCTGCCGCGCGACTGAACGCGGACCTGGGCTCGAAGAACAGCACCTCCTCGTCGTCCAGGTCGTTCACCGGTTTCATCGCGCGGTCGATGAACACCTGCTGGATCGGCAGTTGACCCGGCCCCGGGGGATTGGTGCCCACCAGGATCGCATGGGTGACGCGCTCCGGTTGGTCGAGCAGCAGCGTCTGCGTGGTGAAACCGCCCCAGGACCACCCCAGCATGGCGAAGCTGTCCAGTCCGATCGCGGTGGTGAAATCGCTCACGAAGCGGGCGACCTCGCCCAAGTCGTCGGGAAGCGTACCGCTTGAGTAGCCGACCCCCGGATAGTCGAAGGTGATCACAGTGTGCCGGTCGGCCAGCGAGTCGAGGAACAGCGGATCCCAGGTATCCAGGGTGCCGCGCATGCGATTGGCCAGGACGATGGGGCTACCGACACCGAAGGTGCGATAGGCGATCTCGTTGCCATTGACCTGCACGTACTGGTTCTCGGCGGTTGCTGCACGGGCGGAGTGATGCGGGGTGTTCATGGTCATCGATCCTCGGAGGAAAGCGGGGTGAGTCGGTTGGCTGTGGCGTACCGCATGAAGGCATCCTCGGTACCCGGCGGATGCCTCATCCGTCGGGTACGTTCTACGCCCAACGATTCGTTGCTTAAATAGCCATGAAAGCAATCCGGCGTTGCATCCACGCAACGCATCTGGCGCATCGCTTGCCTGGAAACCTTGGCCATGAACTTCGATTGGAATGACATTCCCCTGCTACTCAAGCTCGCCGAGTCCGGCAACATGGCGCAGACAGCACGTGAGTTGGGCCTGGTGACTTCTACGGTCAGCCGTCGCCTCGCGGCGGCCGAGCGCGTCCTCGGCATCAAGCTCTTCGTCCGCGACCACGCCGGCTATCAGCCCACCGCCGGAGGAACGATCTTCCTGTCCCATGCCGATACCCTGGTCGACCGCGTCAAGACGATGCTTCTGGAGAGCCGGGAAGAAGCACAGGCCATTTCCGGCGTGGTCAACATCACCGCAATCGACGTGCTGCTCAGTCACTGGCTGGTGCGCCATGTTCCGGCGCTACTGGCCACGCATCCACGACTTGAACTGAACCTTATCGGTGACTTTCGTGAACTCTCGTTCACGCGACGCGAAACCGATCTCGCCATTCGTCTCAACCGGCCCACGGCAGACGCCGCCTTGCGGATGCGCAAGATCGGAACGCTGGGCTTCGCGGTCTACGGTGCCCGTCGCTTCTCCGGCGCCACGCGCAAGGACTGGCCGACACTTCCCTGGCTGTCCTTTCCGGACGACATGTCCCGTTTGGCGGAGATGCAATGGCTCGAGCGGATCGGGCCGACGCAGAAGATTCGGCTGACCAGCATTTCGATGATCGCCAGCGCGTGCGAAGCGGGGGCCGGCCTGGCGCTGCTTCCCTGTGTCGTCGGAGAGCGCCTGGGGTTGACCCGGATGCAGGACGAGCCCGAATCCCAGCGGGAGCTCTGGTTGCTCAGCCACAAGGATGCCGGCCAGGTCGCGCGGTTCAGGACCGTGTCGCACTGGTTGAGCGAATGTGTAGCGCAGGAAGCGGACCTGCTCGCCGGATACTCCCGACAACCCTGAAACACAGGGGCTGGCCGGTCTCCATGCACCGGCCAGCGAAGCGAACGCCGGCGTCCCGCAATGGGCCTAGCGGGCTCGGGCTAACCCGGCCGCACCTCCGCGCCCTCCTCCATGAACACGGGCAGGTCGCGCCAGGCGACCCAGACCTCGCGCTGCCACTTCACCACGCCGATGCGCTGGTCCGCCCAGAGCAGGAAGCTCCGACGTGGCTCGGCGTCCGGGTCGCGGTGATAGTCATGCAGCGTCGGCACCAGCACCTCGCTCATCCAGCGCGCCACCTCGCGGTTCTCCGGCGTGTCGAAGCGCAGCAGCGCCTTGTAGGCGCCGGCATCGCTGATGGCGTCCACCTCCACGGCAGGCACTTCGGGGCACTCCAGCAGAAGGCTGCGCTTCTCGAAAGGCTCCAGGGCCTTGAGCAGTCGGTGGGGATAACGCGCGCCTATCAATCGGCAGAGGTCGGTGGCGATGAACCAGGGCTGGTGGTCGATCATCACGGCGCGCAGGGGCTGGTCGTGGTGGTAGAAGAGGATTGGCGTGTGGGCGAGTTGCATGGCGGATCTCCGTTATGGGATAGGGAGCTGCCACCTTTCGCTGTCAACCGAGTGGGGGGCAGACCACGCGGGGTTGACAGACCGGCTAACGGGAACCGGCAGATCACGAGGATCTCCCCGCGCGATCTGCCATAAAGCAGAGCAGCCTCGAAAAGCTGCATGCGTACAAAGGCCTGCAAAAACGTTCGCCGTTTTCGCATGCACCGTTGGCGCAATCGCGCCCGTTAGTTCCAGGCTGTCAAACCCGGCCACGGGATTGACCGTGGCCGGCGCAGGATAGGGGGGCCGTCGGGAATGGGCAAGACCCGTGCTACCCGGGCCAGCAGGCATGGTGATGGGTTTCGCTGCGCTCTAGCCTCACCCCGGAGGAGCGGGCTTGCCCGCGAACCCATCCGCATCATTCACCGGGGTACCGCCGTACTGACAAAGGCACCGACGTCCAGAAAGCAGAATGCCCTCCGAAGAGGGCATTCTCTCAACCAGAAACGATCAGCTCGGCAGCTTGGCGTAGCGAGCCAGTTGCTGGTCGCGGCTCATCACGTCGAGGGTGGCGGCCAGCACCTGCTCGCCGGTCGCATCCGGGCTGGCGAAGATGGTGGAGAAGTGCTCATGGGTGACCTTGGCGAAATGCGCGCGGTCAGCCTGTTCCACCCCCAGCAGCGTGGCATAGGCATCCAGCGCCTCGCCCTGGCCCTGAGCCATGTCTTCCGCGATGTTGTCCAGCATGCCGTTCATGGCGAACAGCGAACGACCGCCGTAGCCGAGCCTGACGCTGGAATCGCAGCCGTTGGTACCCGAGGTGAGGCCGAAGGTGGCGTTACCCGAGGTGCCGTTGGTGGTGGTGGCCAGCAGGTGCGGAACCAGGCCGCGCTGCCCTTCGAAAACCATGTTCCCCCAGCCGCAACCTTTGCCACCGGCCGATTCAGCCTGGACCAGTACGCTCGCGGTGCTGAGAAGCCCGAAAATCACGGCCTTGCCAATCAGTTTGTTCTTCATGCGTTTCATTCCTTGGTCATGGGTCTTTATGGACGCGCGACATCCCGTGCGAGTTCACCGCTGCACGACGCGCGAACTTACTCAATGTTTAGGCGAGGTTACGACGACTTTCAAACCTCGCCCGCAAGATAATCGCGCCCCCGACGCCCGGCAATTGGCCCCACGCCCCGTGGAGCGAGCGTGCTCGCGAAGCGGCTTCGGTGCGCGAACCCGGCTTCTGCGGGGCCTGCAGGACGCCGGGATACTGCGGATCCACCATCGGCAACAGCCCCACTTGCATCGCTCGGGTGCTACCAGGAGCCATAGGGAATGCCGTGCTCCTTGATGTAGGACTGTGCGGCCTCGGTAGGTGGGCGGTAGTAGCGGCCGCTGGAATTGCCCTCATAAGGCCCGCGTGGATCGATCTTGGCCTGGTAACGGCCTATCTCGATATTCGACAGGCAAGGCCCGCCTACCCAGGCCTTGGCAATGCCGCCCGGGGCCATGCCGATGGAAATCATCTTTCGATAATCGGTTTCCCAGCTTTTTGAACCCTGGCAGTAGGTGCGTTGCGGCTTGACCATCTCGTCACGCACCCATTGCGGAATGGCGACGCGCAGCTTGTAGACCTGCGGCTCCACCAGGGATTGCCAGCGCACGAAGAGCGTTTCCGGCAGGTCGACATTGCTGACGGGCATCATCTTGCCGCCACCGTCGTACCAGCCGGGCACTTTGTCGTTGTAAGCCACGACGCCGCCATGGATATCGAAGTAGGCCAAACCTCGACGGTCGATCACATCCACGCTTTCCACCCAGACCTCCATATAGCGTGGCGCCCCTATTCCGACATACCAGTAGTCATAGGGCAGCCGTGGGCGCCCCTGGCCGGCGGCACAGCCGGCCAGGGCGACGATGGCGAGGGCCAGCATCAGGCGCTTCATTCCGGATACCCCGCTTGCGGTTTGTTGTTGAAGATCAGCCGCCGATTGGGTGCGGGCTTGTTGACCAGCAGTCCCTTGCTGGGTGTTTGGCGAATTGGGCGATTACCAGGAGCCATAGGGAATGCCGTGCTCCTTGATGTAGGCCTCTGACTCGGGCTCGAGAGAAGGCCACGCATATCGCCCGTTGGTTTTACCTTCTGATGGCCCGCGTGGATCGATCTTGGCCTGGTAACGGCCTATCTCGATATTCGACAGGCAAGGCCCGCCTACCCAGGCCTTGGCAATGCCGCCCGGGGCCATGCCGATGGAGATGTCGTAGCGGTAGAGATTATCGATCCACTTGCCGTCGGCCCGGCAGAAGGCCCGTTGCGGCTTGACCATCTCGTCACGCACCCATTGCGGAATGTCGATGCGCAGCTTGTAGACCTGCGGCTCCACCAGGGATTGCCAGCGCACGAAAAGCGTTTCCGGCAGATCGACATTGGACGCCTGCTTCATGGCTCCGCCTCCCTTGTGCCAGCCGACCGGGTTACCGGTGTAGCCGACAACCCCGCCGTGAATATGGAAGAACGCCAGCCCACGGCGGTCGATCACATCCACGCTTTCCACCCAGACCTCCATGTAGCGTGGTGCGGCAATGCCGACATACCAGTAGTCGTAGGGCAGCCGTGGGCGCCCCTGGCCAGCGGCACAGCCGACCAGGGCGACGATGGCGAGGGCCAGCATCAGGCGCTTCATTCCGGATACCCCGCGTGCGGTTTGTTGTTGAAGATCAGCCGCCGGTTAGGTGCGGGCTTGTTGACCAGCAGTCCCTTGCTGGGTGTCCAGTGGGCGGACAGGTGGATATAGCGCGCCCAGAGGTGGCGCAGGTCCTCCTGGGTCAGTTGACTCACGCCGCCACGGACATGGGCGAGGATTTTTTCAGCGATCGGAAGCAGGTCATCCGGCAAGGCAAATTCCTTCGTCTCCGGCACTGACTTGAACGGCACGCCATGTTTCACGGCCAGCTCACGCATGGCCCGCAGCGCCACCCGTGACAGCTCGCCCCGCACCCGTCGGCGGATGGCAACGCCCACCAGGGCCTCCTGGGTATCGGCCCTCTCGCGGGTGGGGTGGGTGCTCTTGCGCGACCAGGCCGCGACCTTGAGTTCGCCGTCGCCGGGCAGGCCCAGTTGGCGGTAATGCGCCATTGCGTCCTGGGCGTCCCGCCAGGCCGGGCTGGCCTCCAGGGGCCGGCCGAAGCGCTCCGTCGCGGTAGCGGGCCGGGAGAGGAGCAGCCGTTCCTCCATCAACGGCGGGTAGCCACCTCCGATATCCGAATGGACGCCCGGCAGGGTGATTTCCTGGTGATGGGGCGCCACGCTGTTGAGGGCGAAGTTCCAGCGCAGCTCGGCACCGGCGGCCAGTTGCACCACCTTGCGGGCGCAGCCGGGCGGCAGGTAGAGGTTGATGCCGGGGTTGTCGGCGTTGGCCGCACTCCAATCGCCGCGCAAAGGGTCGACGGTGGCCGCCACCGTGTCGAACAGGCCGATGAAGTTGAGCCGCACATGGCGCTGCCAGTCGAACCCGCTGACCAGTCCGAACAGGCCGGGACGCAGCACCTCGGCCAGCAGGCCACCACGGGGCTTGAGCACTTCATTGGCGAAATGCCGAGCCGCCGCCGCGCCCCGGCTGAACCCGAAGATGTCGAACTCCAGATGGCGGATGTGCGTGCCCGGGTTGGTCTCCAGGAAGCGGCGCAGTTGTGCTCTGATCATATCCGGGCTTTGCGCTACCCGATGCAGGATGCCGGTCTCCCCTCGCCCACTGGCCTGAGCCGGCAATACGGAGTCCGAGCCTTCACTGGTGGTGCCGATGCCTTCGATGTAGAGCCGCACATAGGCGGTTTCTTCGCCGGCCGCGATGGGCGTGGTGGCATTGTCTGGATACAGGGCGTACAGATGCGCCACATTGCTCGCCGCATTGCCATAGCTGCTATCCGGGGTGGTACGGAACAGGCCCTCCTCGTCCGGATCGCGATAACCGTAGCGGGTGCAGTAGGCGACTATGGCGTTCAGGGCATTTTCGTCGAACTGCCGGAGATCTTCCCGGCGGCACTCTTCGGTAAGCGCCGAGTTGGCCAGGTTGTTACCGGTGCCGTCGAAGAACAGGCCCAGGCGCAGGACGATGCCGACGTCTTGCTGCCTTCTTTCAGCCTGATCCTCTATCCGTGGGCTGTTCGGCGTCGGCGAGAAATCCCTGACGGGGGGAGCGGCCCCGAAGGAGGCTGCTGCACTTGGAGCGGGACTGGCCTCCCTGGTGGTGGTGCTCCGATTCGAGTTGTACTGGGCGCTCGTCAGCGATGGAATCAACTGCGCCTTGCAGGGACAGCCACTGATGCTGTCCAGGGAGCCTGCCACCCTTCTCCCATGGCTGCGCATGTACGCGATGCCGCCGACTATCTGATAGACCTTTCCATCCTTTCCGCAGCTAACACGGTCACCCTCGCGTGAGTGCGCGATGCCGCGCATCATGACCGCCGTGTCGCCCTCCAACACCGTGCCTCCACAGGTGGTCTTGTCGCCTGCGCGGATGAAGTACCCGATTGCCATGCCGATTTCCTTCCCGTTGTCGTTCCTCTGGACCCGAAGCGCGCTCTGCGTTTCCGGCCGTGAATGGCGCCGACCGCCCGTGAGCCAGGAGATGGGCGAACGCCTGGCTTCAAGGCTCGGGATGGGGATATCGAAAAGAAATAGGAAGGATCTGAAACTGGGCGGGGAATGTCAGAAAGCCTTGGGCACACTCTGCCCCGTGACCCGCTTGAGGCCGCGCGCGGGGATTCCCCGGCATTCATCCCCCGCGATCAGACCCGCTTCGCTCGGCGCATTCCTGCGACGTGAAGGTGCCGCCTATTGCACCTGATGGGCCCCATGATCCAGCCAGGTAACCAGGGTCCTCGTAGGAGATTCTATGTCTACCCCGCCGTACAGGTTGGTGACCGATACGGCTGCTGGGTCTTCATGAGGGCGAAGGCAATTCGAGCCAGTTTCCGTGCCAGGATGGTCAGGGCTTCGGTCTTTTTCAGACCACGCTCCAGGTAGCCCAGATAGAGCTTCTGCCAAGCTTTGGTGCGACTGGCGGCCATGGCGGCATTGTGTAGCAGCCGCCGGACCTCCGGATCGCCCTGTTTGCTCAACTTGCGGCGTCCGCTGTAGCGCCCCGATTCCTTCGCGCGCACATCCAGGCCCAGGAAGGCGATGAAGGCGTCGCTGTTGCGGAAGGGGCCACGCTGAAAGGCCATGTTCAGGGCTGCTGCGGTTAGCGGGCCGATGCCTTCAATGGCCCGGCAACGCTTGGCCTGCTCGGCCAGGCCAGCGTCCTTCAGGGCCTGGGCAATGTCCTGATCGAGGCGCTGCTCCAGGCGCTTGAGGGAGCTGAGCGCCGCTTTCATCGACACCTTGAACTGGGTGTCATGGCCAAAGCTCTGGCGCAGCGCCGTGGCACTGCGGATCAGCGTCGCCCGGCGTCGCAGCAGGCTTTGCAGCAGCCGGTAAGCCTTGCCGGCGGGTTGCCAGACCCGCAGTTGGGCCTGTTCGTGGGCCAGATAACGGGCCAGTAGACGGGCATCGCTGGCGTCGGTCTTGATGCGGCCACCGATGCCCTTGCGGTAATTGCTCAGGCGATAGCCATCAATGACATAGAGGCGATGACCACGCGCATGGGCCAGGTCGACCAGCTGCACGTGATAGGTGCTGGTGGCTTCCACTGCCAAGGCACAGTCGCCGGGGAGCGTCTTCAGCCAGGCGCGGATGCTGCGGGCGTCATTGTCCAGGGTGCAGTACTGGTCCAGGTCGGCGCGATACAGGCTCAGGCTGTCCTTGGCCACGTCGATGCCGATGATGGGGGATTGGGTTGTCATGTGCGATTCCGGCCGACAAGATGAATGAGTCTGTCGGGGGGCTCACCTGTGCGCAGGCTTGCAGATATGGTCGATCTCGAGCGGCTACTCGAGTCGATGGATTCCTTATCGGCGCTTGTCGTGAGCCAGGAGTGGGGGAGTTCTCCTACCGTCTGTCTTGCAGAAGCGAGCTCAGTCCCTCCACCCCCGACAGACCCACCTTACGACATACAAGCGAGCTCGCTCGCGAACCAGCCGCCCGCATCGTTCGCCGGCGAGCCGGCACCTACGGACGTGCCCCCATGAGCGAACCTGCTCGCGAAGCGGCTTCGCTTCGCGAGCCCCGGATCAGCTGGCCGTAGAGGGGATCGACCGCCCGACGTGCGGAGCGCCCTGCCCCGGCCGGTGCCGGAGGAACACCAGGATCGCCAGGGCGCCGACCACGCCCGGCGCGGCGAAGGCGAGGAAGCTCGCCTGCAGCGGGAGTTGCGCGGCATGCAGGGCACCACCCAGCAGCGGGCCGATGATGGCGCCGATGCGACCCACGCCCATGGCCCAGCCGAGGCCCGTGGAGCGGATATGCGCCGGGTAGAACTGCACCGTGCAGGCATTGGCGAGGATCTGGGTGCCGATGGTGCAGGCGCCGGCGATACCGATGAGCCCATAGAGCACCGGCAACGGGGATTTCAATGCCAGCAGCGCCAGGGACAGGGCACCGGTGGCGAAGAAGCCCAGCAGCACCCGGCCGAGGCCGATGCGGTCACCCAGCCAGCCGCCTCCGATGGCGCCGAAGATGGCCCCGAAGTTCAGCACCAGCAGGAACGCAAGGCTGGAGTTCAGGCCGTAGCCGGCGGCGGTCATCAGCTTCGGCAGCCAGGAGCCCAGGGCGTAGACCATCAGCAGGCAGCAGAAGAAGGCCAGCCAGAGCATCAGGGTGTTGAGGGTGCGACCGTCGTGGAACAACTGGGAAATCGCCACCTTGCTCCCCTGCCCCTGGGCCGCCACCAGGCGATCCTCCGGCATCAGGTCGTGATCCGGCAGCGCACGCTGGAGCAGGCCGCGGGCCCGCGCCTGGTCCCCCCTGCGCAGCAGGAAGTTGATGGACTCCGGCAACTGACGCACCAGCAGGGGCAGCACCAGCAGCGGCACCACCGCCACGAAGAACACCGACTGCCAGCCCCAGGTGGGCATCAGCGCCATGCCGAGCCCGGCCGACAGCATGCCGCCCACCGAGTAGCCGCTGAACATGATGGCCACCAGGGTGCTGCGGATCTTCTTCGGCGCGTACTCGTTCATCAGCGCCACCACATTGGGCATGACGCCGCCGATCCCCAGTCCGGCGATGAAGCGGCAGGCCGCGAACTCTTCGGGGCTGCGGGCGAAGCCGTTGATGACGGTGAAGCCGCTGAAGAGGATCACGCAGGTCATGATGGTGCGGCGGCGGCCGATGCGGTCCGACAGCGGACCGAAGAACAGCGCGCCCAGCATCATCCCCACCAGGGCGCAGCTGCCGAGCAGACCGGCCTCCAGGGCGCTGAGGTTCCAGGCCTGCATCAGCGCCGGCAATACCACGCCGTAGATGACCAGGTCGTAGCCGTCGAAAATGATGATCAGCGCGCACCAGAACAGCACGCGCCCATGGAAGGCATTGAAGCGGGCCCCGTCCAGCAGGGCGGAAACGTCGATATCACGCATGGCTTGGCTCTTCTTGTCGTTGTTATAGAGCCGGAGGCGGCATCGGGGCCGCCTTCCGGTGAGGGCGTCGGGGTCAGGCGCAGTGGCTCAGCGCCTCCCAACCCAGTCGGCGCCGGGCATCGGCCAGGTCGGCCTCCAGGTCGTGGTTCCACAGCCAGTCGAAGCGGCTGGCCAGGGTGGCGCCCAGGGCCTGTTCGTCGTTGCCGACCTGCGGGTCCCGCAATTCGTAAAGCTCGCCGGCCTCCCAGGAGGTGCGCTGCACCCGGCAGGCACGGGGACGACGGAGCGCGTCATAGGCCGCCAGCAGCGCCTCCGGCGCGGCATCCCGCGCGCGCGGATCACCCAGCAGGCGTGCCAGGAACCAGGCATCTTCAAGGCCCTGCCCGGCACCCGCGCCTTGGTGCGGCAACATGGCGTGGGCGGCATCGCCGATCAGCGCGACGCGGCCGTGGACGTAGCCCGGTAGCTCGGCCAGGTCGTGGAGCGCCCAGTGGGTGGGCGCCGGAATGCATTCCAGCAACACCCGCGCGGCGTCGCCCCAGCCGGCGAAGGCGTCGAGCATTTCCCGCTGGCTGGCCTCGCGCACCCAGGGCGCGTCCGCCGGCCACTGCGGATCGGGCCGGCTGCGGTCGGAGATGAAGGCCACCACATTGATGACGCGGCCCTGCTTCACCGGGAAGGTGAGGATGTGGCCGTCCAGCCCGAGGTACATCTGCGGCACGTCCACCAGGTGCTCGTCCACCCCGGCGGCGCGGTAGGCCTCGCGCAGGCGCAGGCTGTCGATCATGCCCCGGTAGGCACAGGTGCCGGTGAAGCGCGGTGCGGCAGGCGCCGCGCCGATGCCTTCCAGCACATGGTTGCGCAGGGCCGACTTGATGCCGTCGGCGGCGATCAGCAGGTCGCCCCGGTAGTCGCTGCCATCGGTGAAGCGCACGCGCACTCCGGCGCCCTCCTGCTCCACGGCGACCGCGCGCTTGTTGAAGCGGGCCACGCCCTCGGGCAGGCGGCTGGCCAGCACATCGAGGAAGTCGGCGCGGTGCACCGAGGACTGGCCCACGCCGGGCGCCACGCTGGCCCCCAGGTAGCCGGCGTCGCTGCCCCGGCGCCACTCGAACCAGATGTCCTGCCAGGGCTCGGGGGTGCGGTCGGCAACCTGGGCGTAGGGCTCGGCCAGGCCGAGGCCGGCGATGGCGCGGACGGCGTTGGCGCCGAAGGACACGCCGGCGCCGACTTCACCGAAGGCGGGGGCGGATTCGAAGAGCTGGACCTCGAGGTGCGAGTGGCGGCACAGGTCCAGTGCCAGGGCGACGCCGGAAATTCCGCCGCCGATGATGCCGATGCGCAAGGCTGGCTGTGTGGTCATGGGGGTACCCAGGCTGTTGTTGTTGGAGTGGGACCATCATGGGTACTGGACCAATATTGATAAATGCAGCGACTCGCATACAGACTATTCCACTTGTGAATATTCCTCCGAGCCACGAGCGCTGCCATGGATATCCGTGATCTGGACCTGAACCTGCTGGTGGTCTTCAACCAATTGCTGATCGACCGCCGCGTCTCCACCGCGGCGGACAACCTGGGGCTCACCCAGCCCGCCGTCAGCAACGCCCTCAAGCGTCTGCGCACCAGCCTGCAGGACGACCTGTTCGTACGCACCTACCAGGGCATGGCCCCCACGCCCTACGCCGAGCAACTGGCGGAGCCCGTCTCCCTGGCGATCCACACCCTGCGGGAAGCGCTGGGCCGCCAGGACAGCTTCGAGCCCGCCAGCGCCGAGCGCACCTTCACCCTCGCCATGACCGACATTGGCGAGATCTACTTCACCCCCCGACTGATGGACGCCCTGACGCGCCTGGCACCCGGCTGCCGAATCAGCACCGTGCGCAACACCTCGGTCTCGCTGATCGAGGCCCTGCAGAACGGCACCGTCGACCTGGCCGTGGGGCTGCTGCCGAACCTCCAGGCCGGCTTCTTCACCCGCCGCCTGTTCCACCACCGCTACGTCTGCATGTGCCGTCGCGATCACCCCGTCACCCGCCAGCCGCTGACCCTGGAGCGCTTCTGCGAGCACGGCCACGTGCGGGTGGTCGCCGCCACCACCGGCCACGGCGAGGTGGACGCCCACATGGCGCGCCTGGGTATCCAGCGGGACATCCGCCTGGAGGTGCCCCACTTCGTCGCGGTCGGCCACATCCTCCAGCGCACCGACCTGCTGGCCACGGTGCCGGAGCGTTTCGCCGAGTCCTGCGTCGAGCCCTTCGGCCTGGTGGCCCTGCCCCACCCGGCTCGACTGCCGGAGATCGACATCAACCTGTTCTGGCACGCGAAATACCACCGCGATCCGGCCAATCGCTGGCTGCGGCAACTGATGGTGGAACTCTTCGCCGATTGAAGGCCCTCAGGCGGCCGGCAGGCGCCATAGCGGGTCGCCCGCCATCAGCGCGGCGGCCCAGTCGGCGAAGGCCCGCACGCGGGGAGACAGGTGCCGGGTCTGGGGATACACGAGGCTGATGGGCATGCTCCCGGGCGTCCAATCCGGCAGCAGCTCCACCAGGGCGCCTGTGTCCAGGTGCGGACGGGCCTCGGCCCGGGGGACGCAGACGACGCCCAGCCCGGCGAGGGCGGCCGTCAGGTAACTGCCCCCGTGGTTGAAGCGCATCACGGGTGTCTGGTCGATGCTGTAGCGCCGCTCGCCGCACTCCAGCGACGGCGTCATGGGCTTGCCGCCCGGGAAGGTGAAGCCCAGGAAGCGCTGCTGGGGCAGGTCGTCGGGCGTGAGCAGCGGCGCGCTGTCCCGGAGATAGCTCGGCGCCGCGCACAGGCAGAAACGCATCAGCCCCACCGGCCGGCAGACCAGGTCCGGGTCCGTCACCGGCCCGCCGCGCAGGGCGCAGTCCACGCCCTCCTGCACCAGGTCCACCACCCGCTCGCTGCAACCGATATCCAGCCGCACCTCGGGATGCCGCGCGGCGAAATCCGGCAGTGCCGGAATCACCAGGCAGATGCCCACCGGCGACGGCATCTCCACCCGCACCCGCCCCCGCGCCACGGTGCGGTTCTGCGCCACCGCCGCTTCCAGCTCATCGATATCGTCCAGCAGCGCGCGGGCGCGCTCGTAGTAGGCGGCACCGTCGGTGGTGGGCGTGACGCGGCGCGTGGTGCGGTGCAGCAGCTTGACCCCGAGCAGCGACTCCAGCCCCAGTATCTGGCCGGAGACGGTGGTCTTCGCCAGGCCCAGGGCGTCCGCCGCCCGGGTGAAGCTCCCCAATTCGACGATACGGCAGAAGGCGCGCATCGCTTCCAGTCGATCGAAGGCCATATTTGTCCGGTTTTCCGTACGGTGAAAACGAATTCACCGAGTTTATTCATCAATTTACGCTCAATAAAGTGATCGCCAGACCGAACCTCCTCGGCAACCCGGAGCATGAACATGAGCACGCAACGCCTCGACTACTACCAAGCCGCACCCCAGGTGATGAAGGCCATGATCGGCCTCGAGAAAGCCACGTCCGAATCGGTGCTGCCAGCGCCCCTGAGAGAACTGGTGCGGATCCGCGCCTCGCAGATCAACGGCTGCGCCTACTGCGTGGACCTGCACACCCGGGAAGCGGCCAAGGCCGGGGAAAGCCTTAAGCGACTGATGGCCATCGCGGTGTGGCAGGAAACGCCCTTCTTCGACGAACGCGAGCGGGCCGCGCTGCTCTGGGCCGAGACCCTGACCCTGGTGGCCAGCACCCGCGCACCGGAGGACGTCTATCGGCAGGTCGCGGCGGTCTTTGATGACCGGGAACTGGCCGAACTGACCTTCGTCATCGCCGCCATCAACGCCTGGAATCGCTTCGGTGTCGGTTTCGGGATGCAACCGGAGTGAAGACCATGAACCCCTACGCCAAAGCCCTTTGCGTCGCCGTCGCCACCCTGCTCGCTACGCCCGTCCTGGCCCACGGCGACGGGGCCGGCGAAGAGGTGGTCACCTCCATCGCCCGGACCACCCTGCCGCCCAAGGCCTTCTCTCACGCCACGGCGCTTCGCGTCGACTTCGCCCCCGGTGCGACCTCCACCGCCCATCGCCATCCGGGCCATGTGTTCGCCGTGGTGCTGAGCGGCGAGGTGGAATCCGCCCTCGACGGCCACCCCCCGCGCCGCTACAAGGCCGGCGACGCCTGGTACGAACACCCCGGGCAGCTGCACCGCGTCACCCGCAACGCCAGCGACAGCGAACCCGCCACGCTGGTGGCCTGGCTGCTCTCGGATGGCAAGGAAGCATTGGTGCAGCCGGTGAAGCTGAAACGCTAGGCGCGTTGTCGGCTGACGTCCGAGCTCGGCACGACTCCTCAGCCCCGGGTCTGGCCAGTTTCAGAAGCTGGCCGGCCCAGGCCACTGGATGCGCCAGTCACCAATGGGCGGCGGCCGCTCAGGTCGAAGGTCTTCAGGGGAGACAGGCTCAGTCGGCACCGCCTTGCCCACGAGCGAGGATCTTCTTCGCCAGGCTCATGCGGTGCACCTCGTTGGGACCGTCATAGATCCGGAACCCCCGCGCATCCCGGAAGATCCGATCGACGATCGCCTCGCTGGTCACACCCTGGCCTCCCAGTACCTGGACACTGCGATCGATCACTCGCCAGATGCCCTCGGAGCTGATCACCTTGACCATGCTCGATTCGGTATTGCCCCGCTCGCCCTGGTCCAGCACCCAGGCGCAGTGCCAGATGGCGAGCCGGGTGGTGAGCAGGTCCATCTCGTTGTCCGCCAGCATGAAGCCCACGCCCTGGTGTTCGCCCAGCTTCCGGCCAAAGGATTCGCGCCGCGCCGCATAGGCGCAGGCCACGTCATGGGCTCGACGGGCTTGCCCCAGCCAGCGCATGCAGTGGGTCAGGCGAGCCGGCGCCAGGCGCACCTGCGCATAGCGGAAGCCCTTGCCCACTTCGCCCAGCACGTCGGAGGCCGGCACCCTCAGGTTTTCGAAGCGCAGCACCGCATGCCCGCCGGTGAAGCAGGTATCCAGGGAATCCATCATCCGTTCCAGCCTGAAACCGGGGCGATCGGTGTCGGTGAGGAACATGGTGGCGTTTCCGTCCTCGGTACGCGCCATGATGATCGCGAAGCTGGCCCCCTCCGCTCCGGTGATCAGCCACTTCTGTCCGTTGATGACGTAATGGTCGCCATCGCGCACGGCGGTGGTCGCGAGCATGGAAGGATCGGAGCCCGCGCCCGGCGCCGGTTCGGTCATGGCGAAGCAGGAGCGGATATGGCCCTGGACCAGCGGACGCAACCAGCGGTCCTTCTGGGCCTCGGTGGCCACCACTTCCATCAGGTGGATATTGCCTTCGTCCGGCGCGTGGATATTCATGGCCGTCGGACCGAGCGGCGAATAGGCCGCCTCCTCGAACAGCACCGCCTTGGCGACGTGGGAGAGGCCGAGCCCACCCATCTCACGGGACGCATGGGGTGTCAGCAGCCCCCAGCTGCGGGCCTTGGCCACCAGCTCCTGACGCAAATCCGCGCGGGGGCCGTGAGCGGTCTGTCGGGGGTCCTGCTCCATGGGCAGGATCTCGCGCGCGATGAACTCACGGACACGGGATTGCAGGGCCAGCAGGTCATCTGGAAGGGAAAAGTTCATCTAAGGGTTCCTCAGGGGTGGCTCACGCCTTCAGCCCATCTGGCTGAATGGCGCTGAAAAGGTGTTCGAGGACGGTTTCGTGGATGCCGGCCTTGTGGGGGTCGTAGGGCGTGAAATTGAGCAGGCGGACCATGGCGCCCACGACCTGGCAGTCCTGCATGTCGATATCGATGACGTTGAGGCAAGCGTTGTCCTGCTCGAACGCCGCGATGCCGGACAGCCCCAGTCCTGTGGCCCAGCCCAGCAGGATCCGGTTTACCGCGTCGTGGCTGACGATCAGCAGGTGTTCCCAGCCGGGGTCCTGGAGCAGTTCGAGGAACCGGCTCAGCACCCTGGCCTGGAAAGCATCCCAGCGCTCACCGCCCAGGAAACTGGCGCCGGGGTCACCGGCGCTGCGATAGGTGCCGAGTACCCGATCCCGCAGCTCTTCCCGGGGAATCTCTCGCAGGCGCCCGGCGCGGATCTCGCGTAGCTCCGGCAGCGACTCGATGGGCATGTCGCGCTCCATCAGCACCAGATCGAGGGTCTGGCGGGCGCGGGGGTAGTCGGAGCAGAGGGCCCGGCCCAATCGCACCCCCTGCAACACCTGCCCCAGGGCCCGGGCCTGGTGCGTCCCGGTGCGCGATAGCGAAACACCACGTGGATCGAGGGGCCGGCCTTGCTCGTCGAAGTAATCGACCTGCCCATGACGCACCAGGTAGCAGCGCCGTCGAACGGTCGGCCGGGAGTCAGCGGTCATGGTCGAGCACCTTCGGATTGCTGATCCGCAGCCGGGCGCGGGTGATCGCCCCCAGGGCCTCCAGCAGGCGCTGCCGGTCAGGGCCGGGACGGTCGAATACGCCCTCTCGAATGAACTGGCTCAGCAACGCCCGGGCATCCTCCCGGGTCAACCCGGCCAGCCCGTGCGGTTCCAGCACGCGGGCCAGGGCACCCTCTTCGAGCTCGGCCGCCTGGGGGCCCAGTTCGATCTCGCGGGCCGCCATGGCAAGCGCGCTGGCGATCATCCGGGCGTCATAACCCAACTCGGACGGCAAAGCCGGCAGCAGCCCCTCAAGGAGCAGGCAGCGCGCGGTGGTCAGGAGTTCGGTGGCATCGGGCCTGGTCATGTCGGGGCTCCACTCAGCTTGAGGATCTCCTGCTCCAGTTCCGGAACCATGCGCCCGGTCAGGGCCAGCTCCAGGGACTGCTGCTGTCCGCTCAGATGGCGCTGGACCTGCTGCAAGGCCACCACGGCCCAGCGCAAGTGCGCCATCAACTGCCAATAGCGCAACTCGTCCCGGTCCGGTCGGTAGCCTGACTCCTCCTGGTATCCCCCGAGAAAGTCCTCCAGGGCGCCGACTCCGCCAGCCTCACGGTCAGGACGGGCGAATCGCCAGCAGCGTGCGGTGAACCAGCCAAGGTCCTCGCGTGGATCGCCCCAGCCGGCGAACTCCCAATCCAGGACGCCGGCCAGGTGCCCCGCCTCCACCATGTAATTGCCCGTGCGGTAATCACGGTGGATCAGGCGCGAAGGCCGTGGTTGCGGACGGTTCAGTTCGCACCAGCGCAGCCCCCACTCGATCACCGGGTGACTCCCCGGTAAGGCATCGAGGTAGTGGCGGTACTGGTCGATGCTGGCCTGCACCGGGTCCGGCGCCGGCGTTGGCAGGAAGCCCAGTTCGGGGTGATCCGGCGTGATGCCGTGCAGGCGCGCCAGGCTCGCCCCCAGCTCATGGCACAGGCCCTTGCGCATGGGTTCCAGTTCCGGGTCGGTGCTGAGACGGTGGCCATTGGCGCTGCCACCCAGGGCCTGCATCAGGAAGAAGTCCCGGCCGAGCACGGTGGCGTCCTGGCAGAGCCAGAGCGGCTCCGGCACCTTCACGCCTGCCTGATGGACCGCTCGCAGCACCGCGAACTCCTGGGAGCGCTCCATGCTGGCGGCGACGGACGATGGCGAATCGGTGCGCAGTACCCAGCGTCGATCGGCCTGCAAACCGCCATTGAGCACCCTGGCCCGAATCAGCCAGTTTTCCTGGATGGCACCGCCGGACAGGCGCTGGCAGGCGTCGATCTGGACGCGCTCGCAACCCAGGCGCAGGGTGATGAAGCGCGCCAGAGCCGCCAGGGCGTCCGGAACGTCGACCCGGGCCGGGCAGGATGAAGGGGAAGGAATGCTGTGCATCGGCAACTCTTGCTCTCGGGTTATGACTTGCCAATTGCCCAGCAAGAGCCGTTCCAGCACCGGAATATTTTAACTTAATGCTTTAAAAACAATTATTTAGGTAAATAAGACGACGCCCTCGCATTGTCTTTCAAGGATCACGGATTGCAGATCTGAAATCTTTGTTTCAGTCTGGAAAAAGAAATGGACCTCCGGAATTCCCCATGCCCAACGCGCCCTATCTGCCCCGCATCATCGCGCTCATCACACACCTGCGAGCACCGGAAGGGCCCAGCCGCATGGCCCGGATCGTCCGCGAGGTGATACCCGACTACCAGGCACGGGCCCTGGTGGAAATCGTCGAAACCTCGGTCAGCGACCTGCGCCACACGGGCAAGGCGCTGGAAGCCCGCGAGGACGTCGACCTGATCATCTGCTCTGGTGCCACGGCCGAGTACCTGCGCCGGCACATCACCACCACCATCCTGTCGATCCACATGGGCGAATACGACCTGATTCGCGCACTCGACCTCGCCAGGGGGCGGGCCACCAAGGTCGGCATCGTCAGCTTCCAGCAAGCCCATCCCGAGCTGGATGCCATGGCATCCCTGTTCACCGTCGATCTCCGCCAGGCCACCTACACGAACTTCGAAGAGGCACGCCAGCAGGTCCGCCAACTCGCGGACGATGGCTACCGGGTCATCGTGGGCTCCTCCACGGCGGTGGAGCTGGCGGAAGCCTCCGGTGCCCAGGGCGTGCTGGCACTCAACAGCGACGCGGTGCGCCGCACCCTGGACGAGGCCCTCGCCATCTGTCGCAGCCGCGCCCAGTCAGCGATACAGCAGCAGCGGCTCAATGCCGTCCTGCGCAACCTCAGCGACGGTGTGATCGCGGTGGATGCACAGGGCCTGGTGCAATCGATCAACCCACGCATGGTGGAACTGCTGGGCATCTCAGCCGAGCGGGCGCGCGAACGCCCGCTTGCCGAACTGATCCCGGAGCTGGATATCTCGGCCGCCCTGGGCAAGGGCGAGAGCGAGGAAAGCCGATTGATCCGTGCCGGCGGCCGCACCCTGGTGGCCAACGTCACGCCCATCATCGAGCAAGACCGAACCGACGGGGTGGTCATTTCCTGCCAGGAGCCCACCACCATCCAGCGCGCCGACCGCCGCATCCGCAGCCAGGCGCGGCCTCGCCAGTTCACCGCGCGCTATCGCTTCGAGCAGATCCTCGGCCAGGCGTCCAACTTCCGTGCCCTGCTCGAACTGGCCCGGCGCTATGCCGACACCGACTCCACGGTGCTGATCACCGGCGAGAGCGGCACCGGCAAGGAACTGCTCGCCCAGAGCCTGCACAACGACAGCCAGCGCCAGGCCGGTCCCTTCGTCGCCATCAACTGCGCGGCTTTTCCGGAGACGCTCCTCGAAAGTGAACTGTTCGGCTATGAGGAAGGTGCCTTCACCGGCTCCCGCAAGGGCGGGAAGTCCGGCCTGATCGAAGCCGCGCACACCGGCACGCTGTTTCTTGACGAAATCGGCGACATGCCGGTGAGCCTGCAGACCCGGCTTCTGCGGGTCCTGCAGGAACGCGAGGTCCTGCGTCTTGGCGCGTCGGAGCCCACACCGGTGGATATCCGGGTGATCGCCGCGACCCACTGCGACTTGCGCGGTCGCATGGCCGACGGACGCTTCCGCGAAGACCTCTATTACCGACTGAACATCCTTCGGCTGGTAGTACCTGCTCTGCGCGAGCGCTCGGAGGACATCGCCCTGCTGGCCAGCGCCATCCTCGCTCGCCTGCCCCTGCCGGAGGCGGCGGCCCGGGCCGGGCGGGCGCTCCTGCAGCAGCTGATGCCACGCCTGGAAACCCACCGTTGGCCGGGCAATATCCGCGAGCTCGAGAACCTGGTGGAACGCGCCGCCCTTTCCGCCCAGGTCCTCGGATCGACGAAGGGGCAGGACGAGGCAGCCCTGCGTCGCCTGTTTCCCGAACTGTTCGAACACCCCGCGCCAACGCTGCCTGCCCATGAAGTGACAGGTGAGGCCATCGATCTGCGCAGCGTCGGCAAGGCTCATGAAACAGCCTACGCGCGGGAGGTGGTCGAGGCCTGCAACGGCGACCTGGATGCCGCCGCTCGCCAGCTTGGAATCAGCCGCACGACGCTTTGGCGTCGACTGCGGGCCGGGCGCCCGGCGTAGGGACCACTGCCGCCTGATTTCATTCCTGGAAAGGCATTGCAGGATTGAAATTGAAACCTCCGGCGAGCGCCCTTGCTCGCCCCGGCACCCGCCACAGATTGATGATCCAAGCCATTGATTTTGTTATTTATCTTCAAAAACGACCTGCTGTCTTGATAGCGCTGGCACAGCCCTTGCTCCAGCCCTCCTAAGAGTCCGCGACCACCCGGTCGAGGCCTGATTGCCCCAACAAGAACAAGGCAGGAGGTTGCCCGTGCAAGGCCAGATGATGAACTTCAACCTGGGAATCACTGCGATCATGCGGCATGCGCTGCAGGTGGCGGCCGATACCGAAATCGTTTCCCTGTTCGCCGATGGCCAGGTGCATCGCTACCGCTATGCCGACGCATTCTCCCGTGCGGCACGGCTGGCCAATGTCCTCGACGTCCTGGACTGCCCGCCCGGCGCGCGCGTCGGCACCCTGGCCTGGAACGACCACAGGCATTTCGAACTCCACTACGGCATCCCCTGTTCCGGGCGCGTATGCCACACCATCAATCCCAAGCTCTTTCCCGAGCAGATCCGCTACATCGTTCGCCATGCCGAGGATGATCTTTTGTTCATCGATCCGCAGTTCGTTCCGCTGGTGGAGGAACTGCACCAGGAGCTGCCGACCGTGCGGCGCTTCATCGTCTTGTGCGACGAGGACCAGCTCCCCGCCAGCCGACTGCCCGGGCTGCTGAGCTACGAATCGCTGCTGGCTTCAGCGGTGGACCACCATGCCTGGCCGGATCTGGACGAGCGCCAGGCCAGCGGCCTCTGCTACACCTCCGGCACCACTGGCAACCCCAAGGGCGTACTCGCCAGCCACCGCAGCACGGTGCTCCATGGCATGGCCCAGAACATGGCCGACAACCTGGGGCTGAGGGCAACGGATGTGGTGATGCCATTGGTGCCGATGTTCCATGTCAACGCCTGGGGCATGCCATACAGCGCCGCCATGGCCGGCGCCAAACTGGTCCTGCCGGGGCCGAAGGTGGGCGATGCCGCAGCCATGGTGAAACTCATCAACGACGAGGCCGTCACCTTTTCCCTGGCCGTACCGACACTCTGGGCCAACATCGATCAGTACCTGGACCACCATGAACTCCGCGTGCCCAGCCTCGGACGCGCCGTCACCGGCGGCGCTGCCTGCCCACTGGCCCTGATGGAGTCCATGGCGCGCAAGGGAGTCGCCCTGGAGAATGCCTGGGGCATGACCGAGATGAGTCCCATGGGCAGCTACAACCGCCATCAGCCAGGGTACGACGACCTGCCGGAGCCGGCCCGGGGCCAACAGTTGCTCAAGTCCGGGCGGGCGCTGTTCGGCGTCGAGATGCGCCTGCTGGACGAGTCCGGGAGCACGCTGCCCCACGATGGCCGGAGCGCCGGGGCGCTTCAGGTACGGGGGCCCTGGGTGCGCAGCGCCTACTTCGGCCAGGCGGGGTCCGACGACTGGTTCGATACCGGTGACATCGCCACCATCGACCAGAGCGGCCACATGCAGATCACCGACCGGATCAAGGACGTGATCAAGTCCGGCGGCGAGTGGATCTGCTCCGTGGAGATCGAGAACGTCGTCATGGCCCATCCGCAAGTGGCCGAAGCCGCCGTCATCGGGGTGGCCCACCCGCGCTGGAGCGAACGCCCCCTGCTGGTGGTCGTCCCGCGGGACGCCGACGCCCCGCCGTGCCATGGGGAGCTGATCCGCTTCCTCGAAGGCAAGGTGCCGAAATGGTGGTTGCCCGACGCCAGCGAACTGCTGGACGAACTGCCTCACACGGCCACCGGCAAGGTGAGCAAGAAGACCCTGCGCGAGCGCTTCGCCGACTACGCCTGGCGCTGATGGCGCCATCCCCGACCCCAGAACCACGGCCCGCCGCCATCGGCGGGTCGACGGGCAGCCCTACAACAAAAAAAGCGGAGGCACCATGTCCAGTACACCCGAATCCACGGCAGACCATTACCAGCGTATCCGCCAGGACCCGAGATTCATCGCCCTGGTCCGGTCCCGCTCCCGCACCAGTTGGCGCCTCACGCTGCTGGTGCTGGCCACCTATTTCCTGTTCATGGGGGTTGCCGCGATACGGCCGGATCTTCTCCACCTGCCGCTCTATCCCGGCAGCCACCTGAGCCTCGGCCTGCCCCTGGGCGCCTTGCTGATCCTGATCACCTGGCTGCTCACCGGCTGGTACGTCCATCGCGCCAACACCCACTACGACCGACTCGGCCAACGCATCATCGAGGAGAGCCAGGCATGAGAACCATCCTGATCGGCGGCCTCGCCGCCCTGCCCCTGATCGCCCGCGCCGACACCGGCCAGTCAGGCCCCAACCTCCACGCCATCGGCATGTTCCTCCTGTTCGTCGGCATCACCCTGCTGATCACCTGGTGGGCCGCACGGCGCACCCAGTCCACCCACGACTTCTACACGGCCGGAGGCGGCATCAGCGGCATGCAGAACGGGCTGGCCATCGCAGGCGACTACATGTCCGCCTCGACGCTCCTGGGGCTCTCCAGCCTGGTGTTCGCGAAGGGTTACGACGGTGTCATCTATGTCACCGGTTTCTTCATCGGCTGGCCGGTCCTCACCTTCCTGATGGCGGAGCGGCTTCGCAACCTGGGCCGCTACACCTTTGCCGACATCGTCTCCTTCCGCCTCGACCAGCGCCGCATCCGCGTGCTGGCGGCCTGCGGCTCGCTGACGGTGGTCACCTGCTACCTGCTGCTGCAGATGGTCGGTGCCGGGCAACTGATCAAGCTGCTCTTCGGCCTGGACTACGGCGTGGCAGTGGTGGTGGTCGGCGTTCTGATGCTGGTCTATGTGGTGTTCGGCGGCATGCTCGCCACCACCTGGGTGCAGATCACCAAGGCCATCCTGCTCCTGGCCGGTGGCAGCGCGCTGATGCTGATGGCCCTGGCACAGTTCGACTTCAACCTGGAAACCCTGGCGCAGCGTGCCGTCGAGACCCATGCCAATGGCTGGAACATCATGGGGCCCGGAAGCATGCTGTCGAACCCGCTGAACGTCGCTTCCATGGCGCTGGGGCTGGTATTCGGACTGGCAGGACTGCCCCATATCCTGATGCGCTTCTTCACCGTGCCGAATGCGCGCGAAGCGCGTAAATCGGTGTTCTACGCCTCGGGCTTCATCGGGTTCTTCTTCCTCGTGGTCTGCGTCCTCGGCTTCGCCGCCATCGTCATCGTCGGTACCGAGCCGCGCTTCTTCGTCGACGGCAAGCTCGGCGGCGCCCTGGTGGGCGGCGGCAACATGGTGGCCATGCACCTGGCACAAGCCGTGGGTGGCAACCTCTTCCTCGGCTTTCTCTCGGCCGTGGCCTTCGCCACCATCCTCGCCGTCGTGGCCGGCCTCACGCTGGCGGGGGCATCCGCCATCTCCCATGACCTCTACGTCACCGTGATCAAGCGCGGACAGGCCAGTGAGGCGCAGGAAATGCGCGTGTCGCGCCTGGCGGTGCTGGGACTCGGGCTGGTGGCGATCACCCTCGGCATCCTCTTCGAGCAGGTGAACATCACCTTCCTGGTGGGCCTGACGTTCGGCATCGCCGCATCGGCGAACTTCCCGGTACTGATCATGGCCATGTACTGGCCCGGCCTGACGACACGCGGCGCCATCTGGGGCGGGCTCATCGGCCTGGCGTCCGCCCTGTCGCTGGTCATCCTCTCTCCCACCATCTGGGTGACCGTACTGGGCCAGGAGAAGGCCCTGTTCCCCTACGACCACCCGGCACTGTTCTCCATGCCGCTGGCCTTCCTGGCGATAGTGGTGGTGTCGAAGCTGGACCGCAGCGCGAGGGCCGCCCTGGACCGACAGGGATTCGCCGACCAGAACGTGCGAGCCGAAACCGGGCTCGGTATCTCCGGCGCCACCTCCCACTGAGAAACCTGGCCGCATCCAGGCCCTTCTACCGCTTGAGCGTCGCGCGACTCACCTTCCCTTCGAGTCGCGCTTTTTTTCCCGCCTTCACCACAAGCACAACAACAAAAGGAACCTCCGATGACCCGCAACACCCTCACCACCGACCTCCTGTTGGCCGGGGGCGCCCTCGGCTTGTCCGTCGCAGCCCAGGCGGACGTGATTGGCGACAGCAAGGCCAGCCTGGAGCTGCGCAACTTCTACATGAACCGGGATTTCCGCCAGTCGACAGCGCCCCAGGCCAAGGCGGAAGAATGGGCCCAGGGCTTCCTGCTGAAACTGGAGTCCGGCTTTACCGAAGGCCGTCTCGGCGTGGGACTGGATGCCCTGGGGTTGCTGGGTGTGAAGCTCGACTCAGGTTCGGGGCGAAGCGGTACCCAGCTCCTCAAGCAGGACCGGGAGACCCGCGAGGCACAGGACGAATACGGAGAACTGGGGCTGACCGCCAAACTCAGGACCTCCCGCACGCTGCTGAAACTGGGAACCCTGCAACCCCGACTGCCTTCGGTGGCCTACAACGATGGGCGCCTGCTGCCCCAGACGTTCAGAGGGATGCACCTCAGCTCCCAGGAAATCGACGGTCTGGTGCTGGACGCCGGGCGCCTCACCCAGGTCAACCAGAGAAACTCCTCCGACTACGAGGACATGACCCTCAGCAACGGCAGCGCCGGTGCCATAGGCATCACCAGCCGCAAGGCCAGCGACGCCTTCAACTTCGGTGGGCTGACCTATCAATGGAACGGCAACCTGGCATCGGCCTATCACTACGGCGAACTGGAGGACCTCTATCGGCAGCACCTCTTCAACCTCAGCTACAACCTCCCACTGTCCCCGTTGCAATCGCTGAAGGCCGAGGTTCGCCTGGCCAGCGCCCGCGATGCGGGCTCGAGCAATGTCGACAACGATGCCTATGGCGCCATGCTGACCTATCGCCACGGCGCCCATACGCTGGCGGCGGCCTTCCAGCGGATGGCTGGCGACACCGGTTATGCGTATATCGCCGGCAGCGATCCCTTCCTGTTCAACTACGTGCAGTTCGGGGACTTCGCCAACCGCGACGAACGCTCGTGGCAACTGCGCTACGACTTCGACTTTGCCGCACTGGGCGTGCCGGGCCTGACCTTCATGACCCGCTACCTCAGTGGCGGTGAAATCGACCTGGGCACTGCTCGGCCGGAGGGCGAGGAGTGGGAGCGCAACACCGACCTCGCTTATGTGTTCCAGGGTGGCCCCCTGAAGAACCTCGGGGTGAAATGGCGAAACGCAACGGTCCGCACCCGCCACTTCGGCAACGATCTGGACGACAACCGCCTGATCATCAGCTACAGCCTGCCACTCTGGTAAAGCCGCGTCCCGGCGCTACCGCCCCCGGCACCACCGTGGGCGGTTGACGGAACCGGGCGGCTCAGGCGATTCGGGCCGCACGGACGATCTCCGGCGCGGCGTGCAACATGGGCGCGACCCGGACCAGGGCCTGCCGCACGTGCGTCGCCTGCCAATGGGCAACTTCGTCCGCGGGGGTCCGCCAGGACTCGAATGAAGAGAACGCCAGAGGATCATCGACGGACTGGTAGTAGCCATACTCCAGGCAACCCGGTTCCTGCCGACTGCGCTCGGCCAACTCGGCCAGCAGCAGGAGTAACTCTTCCAGGTACTCCGCCCTGACACGGAAACGGGCCATGACATGAAGTGGAAAGTGCATTGAACGACAGCCTCCAACGAGAATGGCAACGCCCCCGGCCGGGCGTGGCGGCACGGGGGCGTCAGCGGAACGGGACTTCAGGCGGCGAGCGCCTTGAGTACGAGGTCTGCCACGGGGCCTCCGGAGGCCGGATTCTGGCCAGTGATCACGCGCTGGTCGGCGACCGCAAAGGGCAACCAGGGTTCGGCGGCCTTCTTGTAGATCGCACCGCGCTTCACCAACTCGTCCTCGGTCAGGTAAGGCACGTACTTGTCGAGTTCGGCGAGTTGCTCCTCCTGGTTGGAGAACCCCGTTACCTCCTTACCGGCAATCAGCAACGAGCCGTCGGACAGCCGGATGTTCAGCAGCCCCACCGCGCCATGGCAGACCGACGAGACGATGCCGCCATTCTCGAAGATGCGCCGGCTCAAGGCCTGAAGCTCTTCGTTGTCGGGAAAATCCCAGACCACTCCGTGGCCCCCGGCGTAATAGATCACCGAGTAGTCATCCGGATTGACCTGGCTGGGCTTCAGCGTAGCCCCCAGACGGCCCATGAAGGCGCGGTTCTGGTACCAGGCCCAGTCGGTCTCGTCCGCCATCGCCAGGCTGTGGGGGTCGATTGGCGTGTAGCCACCCTCGGGGCTCACATAATCCACCGCATAGCCCGCCGCCTCGACCTTCTTCACGAAATGCACGGCCTCGCCCAACCAGAGGCCGGTTGCACGCGCGAGATTCGGGTACTTGGGAACGCTGGTCAGTACCACCAGCATCTTCTTCCTGCTCATGTCACACCTCGTCTGTGCGCCTGGGGCGCTTGCCCCGGGACGGTTGCGCGATCGTCAGCGCCAGCTTCACTTTTTCCAGCGACTGCTCGATCCGGATCGACGGGCCGGTTGGCCCATCGGCGAAGGGCACCTTAGATGCGCACCGGTCATGCCGGTAGGCGCCGGATCGGAACTGACCATTTCAAAGATGGAACATCACGCGATGTATGACCTGAACGAGCTGTACTACTTCACCCAGGTGGTTGAGCATCAGGGAATCGGCGCGGCCAGTCGCGCCCTGGACATCCCCAAATCCAGATTGAGTCGTCACCTGGCGACCCTGGAGGGACGCCTTGGCGTGCGCCTGATCAATCGCTCCACTCGTCAGTTCGCGGTGACCGACCTGGGGGTCGCCTACTACGAGCACTGCCTGACGATGCTGGATGGCGCGCAGGCCGCCCAGGCGGTCATCGACCAGAGCCAGGCCACGCCACGAGGCCTGGTGCGTCTGGCCTGCCCCACGGCCCTGCTCAACTTCCTGGTGGCGGGTATGCTCGCCCGCTTCATGCAGCGCTACCCCGAGGTGGAAATGCACCTGGAAAGCACCAATCGCCAGGTCGATCCGCTGCGCGAGGGGTTCGACATCGTCCTCGGAGTCGGCTTTCCCCCCTTCGAGGACAGTGGCCTGACCATGAAGCGGCTGTCGGCCAGCCCCCAGGAACTCGTGGCCGCCCCCACCCTGATCGAACGACTGGGCCAACCCCGAAGCCTGGCGGACCTGATCCGTTTTCCAAGCCTGGACATGGGCCCCAGTGCCCGCCAGTACCTCTGGAACATGGAAGGTCCCGAGGGCGTCCAGGCAACGGTGCGGCACTCGCCCCGACTGGTGACCGACGACATGATCACCCTGCGCCGGGTCGCCCTGGAGGGCGGCGGCATCGTCCAGCTTCCCAGGCTGGTGGTCTTCAAGGACATCCGCAATGGGGTGCTGGCCCCTGTCCTGAATCAGTGGAGGCCCAGGGGCGCTGTCGTCCACGCGCTCTTCCCTTCCCGGCGAGGCCTGCCTCACTCGGTGAGGACACTGCTGGACTTCCTGGCCGAGAGCTTTGGCGAGCTGGACTTCGAGAACCTCTACGAGGGTTACGTGCTGCGTGGCGACGAGGACGCCTGCTTCCTTACCGACTCCAGGCTCTAGTGTCCTGTTTGCTAAGTTCGTTGACTTTAATCCGAGCGAGCAAGCGCTGGTCTCCCTTCTCCCTCCGGGAGAGGGGCCGGGGGTGAGGGAAGTGCATCCAGCCGACAAAACCGCGACAGATGAACCAATCAACCAGACAGGCCACTAGCAGCGCACGCGGCCTGCCTGGTGTTTAATAAGCGCCTGAACGATTCGTCGCCCCGCGCGGGCGGCGCGCCCCACCCAGAACAGGCGTCAACCCCATGATCGAAGTCACCGAAGTTTCCATTGCCGACCTGCGCGCCGCGCTGGAGTCGGGCCGCACCACCGCCGTCGAACTGGTGAAGGCCTACCTCGCCCGCATCGACGCCTACGACGGCCCGGACACCGCCACCGCCCTCAACGCCGTGGTGGTGCGCAACCCCGACGCCCTTGCCGAGGCCGAAGCCTCCGACGCCCGCCGCGCCCGGGGCGAGACCCTCGGCCCGCTGGACGGCATCCCCTACACCGCCAAGGACAGCTACCTGGTCAAGGGCCTCACCGCCGCCTCCGGCAGCCCGGCCTTCAAGGACCTGGTGGCCTACCGCGATGCCTTCACCATCGAGCGCCTGCGCGCGGCCGGCGCCATCTGCCTGGGCAAGACCAACATGCCGCCCATGGCCAACGGCGGGATGCAGCGCGGCGTCTACGGTCGCGCCGAAAGCCCCTATAACGCCGCCTACCTCACCGCGCCCTTCGCCTCCGGGTCCTCCAACGGTGCCGGCACCGCCACGGCGGCCAGCTTCGCCGCCTTCGGCCTGGCCGAGGAAACCTGGTCCAGCGGCCGGGGCCCCGCTTCCAACAACGGCCTGTGCGCCTACACCCCCTCCCGCGGGGTGATCTCCATCCGTGGCAACTGGCCGCTGACCCCGACCATGGACGTGGTGGTGCCCTACGCCCGCACCATGACCGACCTGCTGGAGGTCCTCGACGTGATAGTCGCCGAGGACACCGAGAAGCGCGGCGACCTCTGGCGCCTGCAACCCTGGGTGCCGATCCCCTCGGTCGCCGAGGTGCGCCCGGCCCGCTACCAGGACCTCGCCGCCGGCGCCGAAGCCCTGGCCGGCAAGCGCTTCGGCGTGCCGCGCATGTTCATCAACCAGGACCCGGACGCCGGCACCAGCGAGAACCCCGGCATCGGCGGCCCCACCGGCCAGCGCATCCACACCCGCCCCAGCGTCATTGACCTGTGGGAGCAGGCGCGCCGGTCCCTGGAGGCCGCCGGCGCCGAGGTGGTGGAGGTGGACTTCCCGCTGGTGTCCAACTGCGAAGGCGACCGCCCCGGCGCGCCCACGGTGTACAACCGGGGCATCGTCTCCAAGGAATTCCTCCACCACGAACTCTGGGACCTGACCGCCTGGGCCTTCGACGACTTCCTCCAGGCCAACGGCGATCCCAGGCTCAACCGCCTGAAGGACGTGGACGGCCCGCAGATCTTCCCCCACGAGCCCGGCACCCTGCCCAACCGCGAGGGCGACCTGGCGGCCAGCATGGCCGAGTACGTGACCATGGCCGAGCGCGGCATCACGCCCTGGGACCAGATCGAGACCCTCCCCGACGGCCTGCGCGGCCTGGAACATACCCGCAAGCTCGACCTGGAGGACTGGATGCAGGCCCAGGGCCTCGACGCCGTGCTCTTCCCCACCGTCGCCGACGTGGCCCCGGCCGATTCCGACGTCAACCCCGCCTCCGCCGACATCGCCTGGAGCAACGGCGTCTGGGTGGCCAACGGCAACCTCGCCATCCGCCACCTGGGCGTGCCCACCGTCACCGTGCCCATGGGCCTGATGGCCGACATCGGCATGCCGGTCGGCCTGACCTTCGCCGGCCGCGCCTACGACGACAACGCCCTGTTGCGCTATGCCGCCGCCTTCGAGTCCACCGGTTCGCGCCGCATCGTTCCGCCGCGCACCCCGGCGCTGAAGGGCTGAGCCTCCACCACCCCGCCGCCTGGCGGGGTGGTCCATCCGACTCTCCCGTCATTCCCCACCGAGTCCGGGTCCCCTGGTCTGGCGCTTTTCCATCGCGTACTTGAGCAAGGCGGCGCTGCGGAAGATCCCGTGGGCGAACTTGCCGTAGGGCAGCGTGAGGAAGAAGGCCATCACCGCGCCCAGGTGGACCGCCAGCAGGATCGCCATGGTGCCGCTGTCGCGCCAGGCCAGCAATGCCAGGCCCGACAGGCTCACCAGCAGCAACAGCAGGATGAAGCCACGGTCCATTGGTCGCTGCCCGGGGTCGCCGTGCTCCGGCAGGCGACGGCTGCCGAGCAGCAGGAGCCCCGCTGGCCCGATCACCAGGCCGATGCCGCCCAGCGTCCCCAGCAGCACCGGCGGACTCAGCAGCGGATAGGGCGCGACCTCGCCCAACAGGTAGTGGTAGCCCGTGGCGACGGCGGTGGCCGCGAAGCAGAGCAGGAAGCCGTAGAAGGTCAGGTGATGGAAACGGCGCCGCCAAAGGGTGAAACGGTCGCTGCCGTCGTGACAGCCTTCGCCGTGTCCGCCATCCAGGTACTTCAGCGTCAGCACCGCACCGGTGGCCTCGGCCAGCGCCCCGGGCGCGGCAGGCGTGGGCAGGGTCGCCGGCGACACCTCGCGCCAGAAGCGGCGGGTCGCCACACCCAGGGCGAAGACGGCGGCCAGCAGCACGCTGCCGAAGCCGAGGGCCAGGACGTCGTGGGGGAATACAGCGTAGAAATTCCCCTTCAGAGGCCCCGGCAACAGGGTGCCGTTGATCGCCAGGGCCAGCAGCAGGAACAGCGACAGGCCGGCCACCAGCGCGAGGGCCAGGGTCAGTCCGTTGCGCCGGTACAGGCGGCCGAAGCCCCGTGGCCAGGCGTAATCGGCATAGGTCTGGGCGCGGACCCGTGCCATCGCCCGGGGCACATTGACCGCGAAGGCGTGGGGGCTGGCGTACTGGCAGGCGTGCAGGCAGGCACCGCAGTTGTGGCAGAGGTTCGCCAGGTAGTGGATGTCGCCTCGGCTGAAGGCGAGGCGCCGGGTCATGGCCGGGAACACCGCGCAGAAGCCCTCGCAGTAGCGGCAGGCGTTGCAGATACGCAGTTGCCGGTCGACTTCGCCTTCGTCGAGGTTGAGGAGTGGGATCAGGTTGCCGGTCGGTTCACCCGGAACGGCCGGCTCATACGCATGCACGGTCATCGTGTCGCTCGCTGGAAGAATGCTGGAAACCCGCCGCGCGGGCGGCCTGGACGCCGGCGATGCGGCCGAAGGCGGTGCCGATGGACATGCCGACGCCCGCCGTGTAGCCCTTGCCGAGCACATTGCCGGCCATCATTTCCCCGGCCACGAAGAGGTTCGGGCTCGGTTCACCGGAAAAATGCACGGCTGCGGTCGCGTCGGTGCGCAACCCGAGGTAGGTGAAGGTCACGCCCGGACGCAGCGGGTAGCCGTAGTAAGGCGGGCTGTCCAGGGGCAGTGCCCAGTGGGACTTGGGTGGCACCAGCTGCCGGGTGTGGCAGTCGTCCAGCCGGGTGTGGTCGAAGGTGCCCACCCGGCAGGCGGCGTTGTAGGTGCCGACCGTCTCCACCAGGGCTGCGGCTGGCAGGTTCAGTTGTCGCGCCAGGTCGTCCAGGGTCTGCGCCATCGCGCCGGGAAACACCGGCGGCATGAAGCGGCCCAGCGCCTTGCGGTCGATGATGGAATAGCCCACCTGCCCCGGCTGCTGCGCTACCAGACGGCCCCAGATGGCGTAGCGCTTGGGCCAGAAGTCCTCGCCTTCGTCGTGGAAGCGCCGGCCCTCGCGGTTGACCACTATGCCGAGGGACACGCAGTCGATCCGCGTGCAGATGCCGCCGTCGAACTCCGGGGCGCGCGCATCGATGGCCACCATGTGCGCCTGGGTGGGGTCGCCGATGGCGTCGGCGCCCTGCTCCATCAGGTTGCGCAGCAGCACACCGGTGTTGAAGCGCGTGCCACGGATCAGGAAGTTGTCGGCGGGCCATTCGCCCTCGGCGTTGCGCCCCCAGGCCTCCCGCAGCCACTGGCGATTGGACTCGAAGCCGCCGGCGGCGACCACGCAGGCCCGGGCCCTGATGCGCTCGGCGGGCAGGCTGCGACCCTCGACGACTCGCTCGTCGAGGTGGGCGGCGACGAACCGGCCCTGTTCGAGTTCGATGCGGCTGACCGGTGCGTCGTAGCGAACCTTCACGCCCAGGCCCTCGGCACTGCGGTAATAGGCGTTGATCAGGGCCTTGCCGCCGCCCATGAAGAAGGCGTTGGTCCTGGCGGTGTGCAGCGCGCCGGACAGCGACGGCTGGAAACGCACGCCATGGCGGCGCATCCAATCCCGGCAACTGGCGGATGCGCGGATCACCAGGCGCGCGAGCGCCTCATCGGTCTGGCCGGCCGTGACCTTGAGCAGGTCCTGCCAGAATTCCTCCTCCGGGTAGGCATCCACCAATACGTCCTGGGGCGCGTCGTGCATGCAGCGCAGGTTGCGCGTGTGTTGTGAGTTGCCGCCCCGCCAGGCCCGTGGCGCGGCTTCCAGGACCAGTACGCTGGCGCCGGCTTCCCTGGCCATCAACGCGGCGCACAGGGCCGCGTTGCCTCCCCCTATCACGAGGACATCGATCATCTTGCCTCCTGTTCTGGCGAGGCATCGTTCAGTCCCTCGCACCGGCCGCGACTCTAGACAGGGACGTCCGCCGTCGAAACGCGCGGGGGCGACAGGGGTCTTCAGTTTTGCTGAAGGCCGACAGGCGGCAACAGGCGCGCCCCGGGCCAGCGCCCCTGCTCCACCAGTTCCCGGGTCACGGTCTGCACCACCAGGCGAGTCGCCAGCGCCGCCGGGGTCAGCTCATCGTCGGACAGGCTCACCAGCAGGCTGCGCCGCTCCACGCCCGCGTCCGCGATGGGGAAGACGCGCAAACCGGCCTCCCGCGAACGGGCGACCACCGCACCGGGCTGCACGGTGGCGGCGTAGCCGGCGGCCACCGCCGTCATCAGGGTGGTCAGCCCGTCGATCTCCATCACCACCTGCGGCTCGCCGCCGATACGGGCGAAGGCCGCGTTCAGGGTGGTCCGCAAGCCGTGCTGCAGGCTGGGCAGAACCAGCGGCACGGCCTGCAGGTCGGCGAGGGACACCGCATCGCCCCAGTGCGGCGGAACCAGCTCGGGTGGCGCGATAACGAACAGTCGCTCCTGCAACAGCGGCAGGACGCCGAGGCGCGGGCCGGGATCGCCCTGGAACAGCACCGCCAGGTCCAGGCGGCGCGCATTGAGCTGCGCCCCCAGGTACCCGGAGAGCATCTCAACGAGATGCAGGCGGATCTGCGGGTAACGCTCCGCCATGGCGGCCATCAGGGGCCTGGCGAGTATCGAGGCAGTGGTCGGCGCCAGTCCCAGGCTTGCGTAACCGCTCATGCGTCCGCTCTGGGCCGCCAGTACCGCGTACTCCGCCTGGCGCAGGGTGAGGCGAGCGTGATGCTCGAACGCCAGGCCGGCGGCGGTCGGCGTGACGCCGGTGCTGGAGCGGTTGAGCAACCGCGTCGCCAGTTCAGCCTCCAGCTTGCCGAGCTGCTGGCTCAGGGCCGGGGCGCCGACGCCCAGCTCCAGGGCGGCACGCCCCAGGCTGCCGTGCTCCAGCACGCTGAGGAAGTAACGCAATTGGCGCAATTCCATGGCGACGCGCTCCTCGCTTCGGGTTCAGGAATGGACTTCGGGCCGGGATGCACCCGCCAGCCGCTGCCGCCGGTTCAGCAGCAGCCCGCCGGCGATCACCAGCGTGGCACCGGTGGCGGAAGCCAGCGGGTGGACCCAGGCGGACTCGGGCAGCCAGGAGGCCAGCGCCACGTCGGTCACCAGCATGCCGCCGGCGATCCAGCCCAGCAGCCCGCCGCCCAGCAGCACCACCTGAGGGTAGCGGTCCAGCAGGCGCAGGACGAACTGGCTACCCCAGACGATGATGGGGATGCTGATCAGGACGCCCAGGCTCACCAGCAGCAGGTTGCCACCGGCCGCGCCCGCCACCGCCAGCACGTTGTCCAGGCTCATCACCGCATCGGCGATGACGATGGTCTTGATGGCGCTGAAGAATCCGGCGCCGGCCGCTACTTTGTGGGCCTCTTCCGGCTCGGGCTGCAGCAGTTTGATACCGATCCATAGCAGCATCAGCGCCCCGGCCAGCTTGAGGAAGGGCAAGGCGAGCAGTTGCAGGGCGAAGAACAGCAGCAGGATGCGCAGCACGATGGCGCCGGCCACCCCGCCGAATATGGCGCGACGGCGCTGCGGCTCGGGCAGGTGGCGACAGGCCAGGGCGATGACGACGGCGTTGTCGCCGCCCAGCAGGATATCGATGGCGATGATCTGCGCCAGGGCCATCCAGAATTCAGGCTGCATCAGCCACTCCATCAGGGGTACCTCCTCGGGTTGGAAATAAAGCCGGAGACCCGCAAGGGCCCCGGCACCGGAGCCCGTACCACGTCGAGGGGTCGTCGCGCGGAAGGGCCGGACAGGCGTGGTCGTGATCAAGGAAGCCCACGCCCCTTGTGAGGGCGTGGGCGCGGCGCCCGCTCTCGAAAGCGCCACTTCGGGCCGGTGGGCCCGCAGGTTCGGTCCCTACCAGAGGGCGATGTCGTAGGTGAGGTAGAGCCGGTTGTTGTCGCGGTCGCGGCTGTAGCTGGAGCGGTAGGCGATGTTTCGCCACTTGACGCCCAACCCCTTCAGGGCGCCCGACTGCACCACGTAGGCCAGGTCGAAGTCGCGCTCCCACTCGTTGGTGGCGACCTCGGCTCCCCGCAGTTCGGTGGTTCCGTCCCGGCCCTTGAAGTAGCGCAGGCCGGCGGTCAGCCCCGGGACACCGAGGGCGGTGAAGTCGTAGGCGTAGCCGAGCATCCAGGTGCGCTCGTCCTCTTCGACGAACTTGCCGACGCCGGCATTGCTGAAGCTGTAGACGGTGGCGCCGTCGACGAAGGGCAGGCCGCCCTCCCCGCCCAGCCGCTGGTAGCCGGCGCTCAGCGCGTGGCCGCCCAGGCTGTAGGTCAGCAAGGCGCTGAGCATCTCGTTGTCCAGCTCGCCGTTGCGCGCCTGCCCGACGTCCTGGCTGCGGAAGTAGCGCAGGTCGCTGACCAGGCTGCCGGGCCCGAGGCGCGTGGTATGCACCAGCCCCAGGTAGTGCTGGCGATAGAACTCCTCCAGCTCGCCCAGGTAGTAGCTCAGGACCAGGGGCTTGCCGACCTTGTAGTCGGCCCCGGCGAACCAGAAGCCTTCGCCCTGTTCGCCGCCATAGCCATCGGCCGTGATCGGCTGGTAGTCGCTGGAATCCCGCTGGCGGAATTCATCCAGGTAGCCGGCGGTCAGGCTGAGGCCGGGGATGTCGACGCTGGACACCTGGGTGCCCTCGAAGGTCTGCGGCAGCAGGCGGGCGTCGTTGCGCACCAGCACCGGCAGCTTCGGCTGCAGGGTGCCGTGCCGGAGGGTGGTCCCGGCCAGGCGGGACTTGGCGGTCAGGCCCAGGCTGGAGAAATCGTCGGCGGAGCGGCCGTCGTCATGGCGCGGAAGCAGCTCGGTGCCGGCACGGCCGCGACCGGAGTCCAGCTTCACCCCCAGCAGCCCGAGTGCGTCGACGCCGAACCCGAGCGCACCCGGCGTGTAGCCGGACTGGGCGTCCAGCAGGAAACCCTGGGCCCACTCCTCGCGGCGGGACTGGGCGCTGGCGGCGGCCCGGGGCGACAGGCCGGACTCGTCCTTGAAATCGTCGTTGAAGTAGAGGTTGCGCAGTTGCAAGGTGGCCTTGCTGTCGGCGAAGAAGCCGTCGGCCATCGCGGCGGGCGACAGGCCGCAGGCCAGGCAGGCCAGTACCGCGCCGGAACGGCGCAGGGCGTGATGAGACATGGTGAACCTCGTCTGACAGGCAGGTGTCCGGGCTCCGGCGTGGAGCGCGACGGTCAGGGATCGGGAAAGGGGACGGTCAGGCCACCAGGGTGATGGCGCCGCTGAGCAGGGCCACCGCGGTAATGACCAGCGAGGTCAGCACCGCCCACTTCCAGGTGAAGCGCTGGAAGTCGCCGATGTCGCGGTCGACCATGCCGACCAGCAGCAGCGTGGAGGCGACCAGGGGGCTCATCAGGTGCACCGGCTGGCCCAGCACCGAGGCGCGGGCGATTTCCACCGGGTCGATGCCGTAGGCCGAGGCCGCCTGGGCGAGGATGGGCACCATGCCGAAGTAGTAGGCGTCGTTGGAGAGGACGAAGGTCAGCGGCATGCTGGTGATGGCGACGACCAGCGGGAAGATGCGGCCCCAGCTGGCGGGAATCATCTCGACCAGGGAGTTGGCCAGGGAATCGACCATCTTGGTGCCGGAGAAGATTCCGGCGAAGACCCCGGCGGCGAACACCAGCAGCACCACGGTCATGGCGTTGCCCGAGTGGGCGAGGATGCGCTCCTTCTGCTCTTCGAGGCGCGGGTAGTTGACCATCAGCGCCATCACGAAGCCGAGCATGAACAGCACCGCGGCGTTCATCAGGCCCATCACCAGGGCGGTCATCACCGCGATCACCAGCAACAGGTTCACCAGGATGCGGCGCGGCCGCTTGTGCGGGCTGTCCGCGAGGATGGCCTTGATGTAGCAGTCGTCGCCGCCGGTCTTCAGGTGCACGCTGCCGATGCGCTTCAGCTCGCGGCGCCCCAGCACCCAGGCGGTGAAGACAACCCACGCCGCCCCGCCGATCATGGTCGGCAGCATGGGAATGAAGTAGTGGCTGGCATCCAGGCCCAGCACCGCGATGGCGCGGGTGGCCGGGCCGCCCCAGGGGCTCATGCCGCTCATGATGCTGAGGGAGAGCATGGCGATGCAGGCCAGCACCAGGGGGTTCATGCCAATGCGCCGGTACAGGGGCAGCATGGCCGCGACGGTGATCATATAGGTGGTGGTGCCGTCGCCGTCCAGGGCGACCATCAGCGACAGCAGCGCGGTGCCGATGGCGATCTTCACCGGGTTGCCGTTCACCGTCTGGAGAATCCGGCGGATCAGCGGATCGAACAGGCCGGCGTCGATCATGATGCCGAAGAACAGGATGGCGAAGAGCAGCAGCGCTGCCGAAGGTGCCACGGTTTTCAGGCCATCGAGCATCATCTTGCCGAGCTCGGGCGCGAAGCCGCCGACGAGCGCGAAAGCGATGGGGACCAGGGTCAGGGCCACGACCGGGGAAAGGCGTTTGGTCATGATCAGGTAGGTGAACACGACCACCATGGACAAGCCGAGCAGAGAAAGCATGGCGTTGGACTCTTGTAATTATGGGGTTCCAGCCTCAGGCAAGCGTGGCGAACCGCCTGCCATGAAGCCGCTAATCACCGGGGCGCGCAAGGGCCCCGTCAGTCGGTTTCGTAGAGGCGCGAAGGCAACGGCCGGTTGAACTCGGAGAGGCGGACCAGGGGCATGGAAAGCATGGCGATGTACCCGTCTTGTGATTGTTGTCGGGAGGTTGGAGGCGGGCGCCCTGCGCTCAGTGCAGGGCGTCCGGAATGCGGTAGAACAGGCGGCCGTCCATGATCTTGCGGGCTGTGCGGATCAGCGAAACGCGGGCGATATCCATGGGGTTGCCGCCACGCAGTTCGACCTTGAGGTCGAGGTGGCCGGACGGGTGCTCGATGCGGATGGACTCCAGCGACCGCCCCGCCTCGGTACGCCCGCTGTCCAGGGCCAGCCGTTGCGCGATGCTGCCGGGGACGTTGACCGCCACGCCCAGCGCGATGGCGCCGGTGACGGCCAGGGCCTTGTGGCAGCGATGGGGCACGAAGTAGCGCGCGCAGAGCGTGCCGTCGCCGCTGCTGGCGGCGCTCAGCAGGATGGGCTTGGGCAGGACCGACTGGCTCACGTCACCCATGCCCATGCGCCGTCCGGCCTCCAGGCGGATGCCTTCGAGACGCGCGAGCATCGCCGCATCGGCATCCAGCACGGCGGGGTCGGCGTGGCCGTCCACCCCCAGGTCAGCGGCGCGGATGAGCACCGTCGGGGTGGCGGCGTCGATGCAGCTGACCTCCACACCGTCGATCAGATCCAGGGCCTTTCCGGTGGGCAGCAGCGCGCCGGTCTTGGCGCCGGCCACGTCGAGGAAGCTCAGGCGGATGCCCGCCGCGCTGCCCGGTACGCCGCTGATGCTGGTTTCGCCCTCGTACTCCACCCGTCCACGGGGCGTCGGCACGAAGCACTCGATGATCCGCTGGGTATTGAGGTTGAACACCCGCACCCGGGTTTCACCGTAGGTCGGCGCCACCAGGCCGGTCTCGATGGCGAAGGGGCCGACGGCCGAGAGCATGTTGCCGCAGTTGGGCGTGTAGTCGACCCGGCGCTCGGTGATGTCCACCTGGGCGAAGAGGTAGTCCACATCCGCGTCGCGGCGCGAGGAGCGACCCACGATCGCCACCTTGCTGGTGAGGGAGTTGCCGCCGCCGATGCCGTCCACCTGGAGCGGGTGGCCGGAACCCATCAGGTCGAGCAGGACCTCGCTCCTCGCCTCGACGGATTCAGGCAGGTCCGCCATGTGGATGAAGGGGCCGCGGGAGGTGCCGCCGCGCATGATCATGCAGGGGATGCTGTTCATCATCTTGGTCTAACCCATGACCGTTCCAACGATGGACAGAGCTTGTCAGCCGCGATTTAATGCTTCAAATGCAAATATCAGAGCCGATAAATAACCAAATCGGATTAATGCGTATAACGGATAAGGGAATGACCTTTCATGCATCGAATAGAATTCCTTGATCTCGCCGCCTTCGTCCGGGTGGCCGAGTCGCAGTCGTTCCAGGAAGCCGCCCAGGCCCTGCACCTCTCCCAACCCGCCCTCTCCCGCCGCCTGCAGAAGCTCGAGGAAACCCTCGGGGCCAAGCTGCTGGAGCGCACCACCCGGCGCACCTGGCTGACCGAAGTGGGCAAGGACTACCTGCCCCGCGCACGGCGCATGCTGGAGGACTACGAGTCGTCACTGCAGGGCATCCGCGAGCTCAAGACCCACCAGAAAGGCACAGTGACCATCGCCTGCATCCCTACTGCGGCGTTCTACTTCCTGCCCAGCGTGATCCGCGTCTTCAACGAGGCCTATCCGGGCATCCGCATTCGCATCCTCGACGTCAGCGCCAATGAGGGCCTGGAGCGCGTCGTCAGCGGCGACGCCGACTTCGGCATCAACATGATCAGCGCCCAGCACCCGGACGTGAGCTTCACGCCCCTGCTACGGGATCCCTTCGTCCTCGCCATGCGCAGCGACCACCCGCTGGCCGCGCTGCAGGAAGTGGGCTGGCATGACCTGCAGGGCGTGCGGCTGATCACGGTCAGCCGTGACAGCGGAAACCGCATGCTGCTGGACAGCGCCCTCTCCGGCCACGGCATCCGCCTGAACGGGTTCTATGAGGTGCAACACCTGTCCACCTCCCTCGGCCTGGTGGAATGCGGCCTCGGCGTGGCCATCCTGCCGCGCATGGCGATGCCGGACGCGGAGCACGAGAACCTCTGTTCGCGCGAACTGCCGCCACCGCACATCGAACGCACGATCGGCCTGGTGCGCCGCGACGGCGAACCGCTCTCCAGCACCGCCGAGCTGTTCATCGAGATGCTGCTCAAACGCTGGCGCGAGTGACGCAGGCCGCCTTCAACGGCTCGCCGACGCCCTGCCCGGCGGCCTCGTCCCGCGCCGCCGCAGTGGCCTGGGTGCCTCTTCCACGAGGCCTGAAACAGGCGCTAGCGGCGCCAGCGCCATCGTCATGCCGAAGAGCCGCAGGATGCCGTTGAGGGTGTTCAGGGTCGGGTTGCCCCTGTCGGTTTCCAGTTGGTAGAGCGCCTTGGTCGACATCCGGCACATGGATGCGAAGGTTTCCTGGTCGAGCCCGGTGACCTCGACGCGAAGACGTCGGATCGCCGTGCCCAGGGTTTCCCGCCCCTGGCGGTTCAGTTCGAGGATGTCCTCGATGCGCCGCTGGCGCTCCTCCACGGAAATCTCGTTCATAGCAGCCCCCAGTCTTTCAGTCTGGCATCCAGGTTGTTCAGCGGAATGGACGGTGCTCGACGCACCTCGTCCGGAAGCCCGACCAGCAACCCCGGCAGCGCGCGGAACACCTGTGCCGCATCCTTGAGCCGTGCCAGCAGGCGTGCGGGGTCCGTCAGTCCCTCCAGGGACGCGCACACGGCTGGCCAATCCGGGGCGCCCAGTCGCTCGCTTTCCCACTTGGTCGTCCGGGTCACCCCTTCGGGGTCGAGCACCATGGGCGCGAGGTCATAGATCGGAGCCAGCTGGAAGCGCCCCTGCCAGCGAAAGATCGAGGTGTTGCGGCCATGGTTGTCCGAATTGCCGAGGATGCGGTTGAGCAGGTCGCGGCGGACATACTCGAAGGCCAGGTCGTCGATCTCATCGAGCTGCTGGTTCAGCATCCAAAGGCCAGCCAGGCGTCGCAGCACCGCCTCGTGCTTCATCGGCGAGCCGGGGACGGTGTTCCCGCAGATGGAGTAGATCGACTCCATGGGAATGCGCTGCACTCGCCCCGCCACCACCCTGCGGTCGAAACGTGGCATCCAGAGGCTGGGCCGTTCCGCCTCCTCCAGCGCCAGGCCATCCGTCGACACAGTCTCCAGCCCCAGTTCGGCGATGGCCCGGTAGTAGTGGTACTCGGCACGCAGGATGTTGCGGTCGCGCTCGGTCACCCGGTTGCGGGCGAACTTCACCAGCCAGTGGCGACGCACCCGGTCATCGGCCAGCGCCGCATCCGCGTGCAACCCACCTGCGTCATCCTCGCTCATGAGCAGCTTGGGCGCCTCGCCCTGGGCGCCCGTGGCGCCGCCCATCGCCGCACCCTGTTCATAGGCGTATTCAAGGAAGTCGTTGGTGCGCTCCACCACGTCCGTCCGGGGAAAGGCCAGAGTGCCGAGCGAGGCGATCCGCTCGAACGACTCCTTGACCCGCAAGTGGCCGATCGGCGCGGGCGTGCAGTGCTTGAGCAGGAAGAATTCCATGTCCAGCCCTGCCGGCTTGTCGGCGGCGAAACGGGCCTCCAGGGAGCGGCGCGCAGCCCCCGCCGGCACGATGTCGTGAATGAAGGCCGGGTAGCCGCGGCTGCGGACGGAGGTCCAGCTCAGCGGCAGGTTGAGACTTACCGCCGTCTCGAAGGGCGACTCGATCCGGTCGATGAACCTCAGGAGGTACGCCTGGTTGTAGGCGGCCGAGCAGACGCCGTCCGCTACCTTCTGTGGCGCGTCCACGACCAGCACCAGCGCATCGTGCCATTGGCCGTCGACGTGGGCCTGGATCGTGAGTTGCTCGGACATGCCATCCTCAACCAATCGGTACTTGATTACCGAAAATATAGCCTTGGCGAAAACATCCGGCAATTAAATACTGACTGCCACCAAAGAGCCCGATTAAACAGCACTATAATGCCGAATCAGCACATAGCTTCGGACTCGATCGCGGTGCGTTGCCACTCGCGTAACGACAGGGCCTGAAGATGCGGGGCCTTCAGGTTGCGCACCGGCGCCAGCCCTGCGCGCTCCGCCAGTTCGCCGATCTTCGTGCCGTGGATGCTCCATGGTTAGACCGCGCGCCAGCGGCAGGCGCCCTACCCGCCCTGGACTGGCAGCGCCGCCACCTTGACCGTCTTCTCGCGCACCAGGCACACCACCAGCGTGGTGACCAGGATGCCGAAGAGGTACAGCGCCTGCGGCCCCAGCCGCTCCATGAGGGCACCGGCCACCAGCGGTCCGATGCTGGCACCGATGCCGAAGGTCATCAGCAGCGCGCCAGCGACGGAGACCCGTAGTTCGGACTCCAGGTTTTCGTTGGCGCGGGCCACGCCCAGTGGATAGAGGCAGAATTGCAGGAAGCCGATCACCGCCCCGATGACCATGATCGCGCCCCACCCGGGGGACTGGAGGAAGGCCATCGGCAGGTAGGCCAGGCCGAGCAAGGCGGCGGTCCAGCGGATCAGCGTCACGCGGGAGAATCGATCCGACAGCTTGCCCAGGGGCAACTGGGCCGCCAGCCCGGCGGCGATGGTGAGCGCCATGAACTGCCCCACCTGCGCCGGACTGAAGCCCATCTGCGCGGCGAAGATCGGCGTCAGGCCGTATAAGCAGCCGTTCAGCAGGCCGGAGGCGAGGATGGTGCCCAAGGCTTGCGGCAGACGGCGGAGATAGAGCATCGGCCGCACCCGCACCTGGGTGATGCCGCTGGGTTGCGGCCCCTGGTGCATGGCCATGGGCACCAGCCCGATGGCGAAGGCGATGGCCACGCCGGTCAGGGCCAGGGTATCGAGGCCATTCCCGAAGCTGAGCAGCAGTTGCCCGAGCATCATGCCGACATAGCTGGCCACCATGTACACCGACAGGGTGTTGCCACGGCGGCCTTCCGGCGCGCAATCGTTGAGCCAGCTTTCGATGACCATCAGCTGGCACATCATCGCCGCGCCCACGACGAAGCGCAGCGCCAGCCAGAGCGGGAGCGAATCGCTGAGCTGGTGGCTGAGGACCGCCGTGACGATGACGCCCGCGCTGGCCACGAAGGCGCGGGGATGGGACACGAGGCCGATCAGCCAGTAGCCGATGCGCCCGCCGAATACCATGCCCAGGGCATTGGCGGCCATCAGGCCGCCGCCCCAGAGTTCCGCCGCGCCTGCCGCGTCCAGGCGCAGGGCGAGGTAGGTCATCAGCAGGCTGGAACCCAGCTGCATCAGCAGGGTCGCCGCGTAGAGGGTTCCGAACGCCTTGGTGAGTGCGAACAATTCCGTTCCCCGGTGAGTTGAGGACCGCCGTCAGGCGAGGCCGTGGCGTTGTTTCCAATCCCCGGGGTAGACCACGTAGCCGAACAGCGCATGACCGCCGTAGACCAGCTCGGTGCCCTCGGGAATCCACAGCAGCTGGCCCGGCTCCACCCGGTACAGCTCGCCATTGGCCTTGAGTTCGAAACAGCCCTCTATGACGAAGATCACTTCGTCATAGAGCAGCGTCCAGGCCACCTCCGCGCCGTCCCACAGGGCGAAACCGACGCCCAGGTGGGGCGACACCTCGTTGCCGAGGGCACGGGCGACGCTGGCACCGCCCGGCGGCCCGCCCCGGTGGACGAACTCCAGGTTGCGATGGTCGACCAGGCGCACCGGCCCCTTGCCGCTGGGGATCCGGCTCATAGCTCGCTCCTGCTGTTCCAGGCCGCCCAGCGGATACGGGTGCTGACGCCAAGGCCGAGGAAGGGCTCCGGCGGGTTCAGCGAGGGCATGCCGGTCACCGCGCGGATATCGTCCAGTTGGGTCGAGCTGGCGCCGACCACCAGGTCCGCCAGCAAGGTCCCGGAGATGGTGCCCCAGGCCGCGCCCACGCCGTTGTCGCAGGCGGTGGCGAAGACGCCGTCGTCGAGCTGGCCGAAGAAGTTGGTGAAGTTCCGCGAGATCGCATAGGCGCCGCCCCAGGTGTGGGTGAAGGGCACCTCGGCGAGTTGCGGGTAGCGGGCGCGGAAGGCCTTGGCGTGATCCTCGCGGATGCGCGCGCGCGTGGCGTCGTCGACGCTGCGGCCGTAGCGCGGCACATGGCGGTAGGTGTTGCGGATGATCAGGCGGCGGTCCTGGGTCATGCGCACCGTGGTGCCGGCGTGGTCGGCGGGAGTCAGGCCCCAGTCCGCCTGGGCGCCGACGCGGGCCATCTCGGCATCGCTGAGCGGCCGGGTCCAGCTGGCGAAGGTCATGACCGGCAACAGGCGATTGCGCAGGAAACCGAATTCCTGGGTGAAGATGCTGGTACCCAGCAACACGCTTGGGGTGCGGATGCACCCGTCGTTGCCCTGCAGGACCCAGCCAGAGGACGATTTTTCCAGGCGCTGGATGGGTGATTCCTCAAGCACTTCGACGTTTTCCGGCAGCGAGCCGCCCAGCCCACGGACCAGGGCCGCCGGCTGCATCAGGTAGCAGCCCGGGGTGAAGATGGCGCGGCTGTAATGATCCGTTCCCAGCACGCTGGCCAGTTCACTACGCTCCACCAGCCGATAGGGCTCGCCAAGGTCGGCCAGCAGCGATTCGAAATGCTCCAGGTAAGCCAGTCCGCGCGGGCCCACCGCGCCCTGGTACTTCCCGGCGTGGGACCACTGGCACTCGATGCCGTGGCGGCCGATCAGGGTCTGCAACTGGTCGATGGCGGCGCGGTTGAGGCCCAGCAGGCGCTGCTTGTGCAACGGGTCCGGGTGCTCCAGGGCGAACTTGTGGGGCAGGTCGATGACGAAGCCCGAGTTGCGCCCGGACGCCCCGTAGCCGACGCGCTGGGCGTCCACCAGCAGGATGCGGGCGTGCGGCAGGTGGCTGGCCAGGCGGCGCGCCGCGGCCAGGCCGGCAAAGCCGGCGCCGATCACCACATGGTCGGCGCGTTGTTCGCCCACCAGGCGGCGGGCGGGTTGCGGTTCGGGCAGCGCGGCGTACCAGCCGCAGCTGCGGTCATCACAGGGCAGTTTGACAATGCTGTTCATGTGTCGGCCCTCAGGCCACGTCTTGTTGGGTGTCCTGGCAGCTCTGCAGCCAGGTGGTGCGTTTCGATTGGGCCTGCCGGCCCAGCAGCACGAAGCCGCGCATGTCGCCCGCCGGGTCATGGAAGGCGGCGCAGAGGCCATCGTCGGTCGCGTCCCAGCGCCATTGCCCATCGCAGTGCAGCGGCGGCGGCAGCAGGCAGAGCGGCGCCGCCGGGGTTTTCACCGTCACCGGCGCCAGCGGGTAGCTGACCGGGGTCGGCTGGCCCAGCAAGGTCCTTGCAAGGGCGCGGATACCCTCGTTGATGGGCGCGAGGTAGGGCAGCAGCTGGCCGCCGATCTCGATGCAGTCACCCAGGGCGTAGATGCCGGGCTGCGAGGTCTGCAACAGGCCATTCACCTGGATGCCACGACCGCAGGCCAGGCCCGCGTCCAGTGCCAGTTCCAGGTTGGGACGCAGTCCCACGGCGGAAAGCACCAGGTCCGCCTCCACCCGCTGGCCATCGGCAAGCAGCAGGCGATAGCCGTTGTCCTGCCGCTCGATGCGCTGCAGCGTGGTGCGCAGGTTCCAGTCCACGCCCAGGGCGGACAAGGCGTCCTGCAATTGCCGCCCGGCCGGTTCCGGCAGCAGGCGCTCCATGGGCCAGGCGCCCAGGCCGATCACCCGCACCTGGTAGCCGCTGTCGGCCAGGTCGTTGGCGAACTCGCAGCCGATCAGCCCGTCGCCGAGGATCGCCACCCGGCGCACGCCGTCGAGGCGCTCGCGGAACTCGCGGTAGTCCTGCAGGTTGTTCACGCTCAGCAGCGCATCGGCGTCGCCCTCGATGGACAGGCGCACCGGCGCCGCGCCGCTGGCCAGCACCAGTTGGCCGTAGTCCATCTCGCCCAGGCTGGTGTAGAGACGCCGCGCCTGCACATCGATGCGCTCCACCCGGCAATGGGTGTGGATGCGGATCCCCAGGCGCCGTTCCAGGGCCAGAGGGCTCTCGGTCGCCAGGGCGGCGGCGCTGCGCCCCTGGGCCAGGGCGATGGACAGCGCCGGCTTGGAATACAGGTGGCCGCTTTCCTGGGTGAGCACGCGGATCTCCAGCTTCGGGTCCGCCTTGCGCAGCGCCTGGGCCAGGCCGTAACCGGCATGGCCGCTGCCGATGATCACCACCGGCTGGGCCGGCACGGCCGGCGCCAGCGGCTGGACCACCGCCGCCACGGGAGCGGCCACAGGGGCGGCCACGGCGGTCGGGGGTTCACTGATCTCGATCATCTCGAAATCGGACTTGCCGACCTTGCAGTCGGGGCAGAGCCAGTCCTCGGGAACGTCCTCCCAGCGGGTGCCGGGAGCGATGCCGTCGTCGGGCCAGCCGAGGGCCTCGTCGTAGACCAGGCCACAGATCACGCAGAGCCACTTCTTCATCGCCGTCGCCCTCATTCGCCCTGGATGCGCAAGGCCAGGTTCTTGGTCCGGACATAGCTGTAGAGGGCCTCCTGGCCTTTCTCCCGACCGAAGCCGGACAGCCCCACCCCGCCGAAGGGCGTCTCGATGCCACCCGCGTACCACTCGTTGACGAACACCTGGCCGGCGCACAGGCGTCGCGCGCAGCGCAGGGCCCGGTTGAGGTCCTGGGTGAACACCCCGGCCACCAGGCCGAACTCGGTACCGTTGGCGATGGCGATGGCCTCCTCTTCGGAGTCGAAGGGAATCACCGCCAGCACCGGACCGAACACCTCGGTCCGGGCGATCTCCATGTCCGGCGATACGTCCCGGAACACCGTCGGCGCCATGTAGTGGCCGCGCAGGCCGCTGATGGCCTCGCCGCCGGTGGCCACCACCGCGCCCTCCTCCTGGGCCCGGCGGCACAGCGCCTGGATGCCCTCCAACTGGGCGGCGGAAATCACCGGGGTCAGGTCGGGATCGTCCTGACCCAGCCCGACCTTCAGCCCTTCCGCCATGGCCACCACCTCGGCCACCACCTCCTCGTAGACCGTCCGCTGGACCAGGAGGCGCGACATGGCCGAGCAGACCTGGCCGGCATTGAAGAAAATGCCGTTGCGCACGCTGGCCAGCAGTTGCTCGCGGTCGGCGTCGGGGAACACCAGGGCCGCCGATTTGCCGCCCAGCTCCATCACGCTGGGAATGGCATGTTCCGCCGCCGAGCGCAGGATGCTCTGGCCGGTGCCGACCGAACCGGTGAAGACGATCTGGTCGACGTCGCGGTGACCGGCGAGGTACGCCCCCACTTCACGGCCCCGGCCGCAGATCAGGTTGACCGCGCCCCGGGGCAGCCCGGCGCGCTCGATGGCCTTGAGCAGCACGCAGAGGCCCAGCGGCGACAGTTCCGGGGACTTGATCACCACCGCGTTGCCGGCCGCCAGGGCCGGCGCCAGGGAACGCGCGCAGATGGACACCGGGAAATTCCAGGGCACGATCTGCAGCGACACACCCATGGGGTCGTAGACGGTGAAGTCCATGTAGCCATTGCCCAGGGGAATGGAGGTCCCCTCGATCTTGTCCGCCATGCCGGCGTAGTACTCGAAGTAGCGCGCCGCCTCGACGAACTCGTCGCGGGCGTCGCGCAGGCTCTTGCCGTTCTCCTGGCAGAGGACCCAGGCGCCCTCCTCGGTCACCGCGCGGATCTGCGCGGCGATCTCCAGCAGCCAGGCGACCCGCTGGGCCGGACGCGCCCGGGTCAGCTCGCCGCTGTCGGCGCAACGACGCGCCGCCTGCAGGGCGTGTTCGGCATCCGCCACCGACGCCTGGGCGACGGTGGCCACCCGTTCGGTGGTGCCGGGGTTGTTCACATCGAGGCGCCCCTCGCTGTCGGTCCAGTGACCGTCGATGAAGTTCAGCCAATGAGCTGCGATCGGATACATGGCCATCACCTCAGGCGTTGCGGGCGCAATCGAGCAGCTGGTTGGCGGCCCACTTGTGGAAGTAGTGGGTCGGCAGGTCCATCTCCGGAGAGAAGGCGCCGCCGCCGTAGCCCGGGGAATGACGGCCCTTCTGCATGCCTTCCACCGAGGCGATGTCCTCGGCGAACACCACGCGCCAGGACTCCATCACCGCGCGACGGGCGGGCTCGAAGCGGACGTCCAGGGCCTCGTCGCCCACGTAGAAGAGGCGCAGGTGCTCGATGGTCTTACCGGGCGCCACCGGCTCCAGCATCATGGCGAATGCGTGGTCGGCCTGGATGCCCAGCAGCACGTTGGGGAAGAAGGCCACGTACTCGGCGGTGCGCAGGCGATCCTTGGGCCAGGACGGGAAGATCGGCAGCTGGGTACCGGCGACGTCGGACAGGTTGTAGGCATGGCTGCCCTGGCCGGCGAACTGCTCGAACATGATGTTGTAGTGGTCTTCCAGCCGCGAATAGCTGTTCAGGCTCGGGTGTACCCAGGGCAGGTGGTAGGCCTCGCAGTAGTTCTCCACCGCCAGTTTCCAGTTGCAGTTCACCTCGATGGCCATGGCGCCGCCGTTGGCTTCGCGGCGAATCAGGCCCATGCCCTCACTGCCGAGGAATTGGGACCAGCGCTCGGTCAGCGGCGCCAGTTGCTCTTCCAAGGCGGGGGCGTCGCCCGACAGGTTGATGAACACCATGTCCATCCAGATGGCGCTGCGCAGCGCCTTGAGGCCGTGTTTCTCGCAGGCGAAGCGTTCGTCCTTGTGCTGGTTGATGCCGCCGACGTGCGGCGTGCCTTTCAGGCCGCCATTCAGGTCATAGGTCCAGGAGTGGTAGGGGCAACGGACCACGCCCTGCACTTCGCCGGCTTCCTGCACCAGCTTCACGCCGCGGTGGCTGCAGACGTTGTGGAAGACCTGAACCAGGCCCTCGCGGTTGCGCATCAGCAGCAGCGGCAGGCCCATGAAATCCACCGGTTTCACGTAGCTGTTCTTCGGCAGGTCGCTGGCGAAGCCGATGCAGGCCCAGTTGCGGCCGAGCACCTGGTCGCGTTCCAGCTCGAAGTAACGCTGTTCGGTGTAGAAGGCGTTGGTCAGGCCGTGGGCTTCATGAATGGGCGCCAGGACGGTTTCCAGGACGTGGGTCGGAATCAGGCGGGAATCGTTCGGGAGGGTCATTCTTGTTCTCTCTTGTGGGTTGCACGGCAGGCTGGGCCTCGATGCCTGGGGCAAAGTTTCAGCAAGAGGTCGAACCTCGGACAAACGATTTATTTCAGATCTATTTATTACTTTTAATCATCAATTGATCGCCACGCCTGTTCTCAGAAGGCAAAACAGACGGGGACCAGGGAAATTCCAGCGACGCCTCGAATTAGTGAGTTCAAGTAATGAGTTGATGACTACAAATGGTTTGCCGGAAGCCCAGGTCTCCCCCATTTTGTTGCCACGTTCCGGGCGCTGGTCCGAAACGAACCCGGGTGAAGCCGACGCAACTGCGGGTGTTCGACTTCAACCCAGCCTGATCCAGAAACCCTTGAACAAGAACAAAAGGGGACAATCCATGCGTGCCGAGTCAGGTCTGCTGAAAGGCCTCAATCCCGCCGTAACGATCATCTCGTTGCTGGCCGTCGTAACTTTCGTACTGTCGTGCGCCCTCTTCGCCGAGCGCGCGAGCGCGGTGTTCCAGAGCGCTTCCGACTTCATCCTGCAGAACTTCAAGTGGTTCTACCTGGCCTCCGTCACCGGCGTGCTGGGCCTGCTGATCTACCTGATGTGCAGTCGCTACGGGCAGATCAAGCTCGGCCGCGACGAGGACACCCCCGAGTTCAGTTTCGGTTCCTGGATCGCGATGCTGTTCAGCGGCGGCATGGGCATCGGCCTGATCTTCTGGTCGGTGGCCGAGCCCATGTGGCATTACGCGGGCAACCCCTTCGCCACCGGGCTGACCGATGAAGCGGCCAGCGCCGCCATGCGCATCACCCTGTTCCACTGGGGCCTGCATCCCTGGGCGATCTTCACCATCGTCGGCCTCGGCCTGGCCTACTTCGCCTACCGCAAGGGCCTGCCGCTGACCATGCGCTCGATCCTCTACCCACTGATCGGCGACCGCATCTACGGTCCCATCGGCCATGCGGTGGACATCCTCGCGGTGGTCATTACCGCCTTCGGCGTGTCCCAGTCCCTGGGGCTTGGCGTGGTGCAGATGAACACGGGGCTGAGCCAGGTGTTCGACCTGCCCATCAGCCTGGGCGTGCAGATCGCCCTGATCGTCCTCATCACCCTGGTCACCACCGTCTCGGTCATGGCCGGCGTGTCCCGGGGCATGAAACGCCTGTCCGAATGGAACATGCTGCTGTCGGTGGTCCTGGTGGCGCTCATCCTGGTGCTGGGCCCGACCCGCTACATCCTCAACCTGATGCTGGAAAGCACCGGTGACTACGCCCAGAACATCATCGGCCTGAGCTTCTGGAGCGATACCCAGAAGGACAGCGGCTGGCAGAACTGGTGGACCGCCTTCTACTGGCCCTGGTGGATGACCTGGGGCCCCTTCGTCGGCCTGTTCATCGCCCGCATCTCCAAGGGCCGCACCATCCGCGAACTGATCGCCGGCGCGCTGCTGGTCCCCACCCTGGTGACCATCATCTGGATGTCGGTCTTCGGCGGCGCGGCCCTGAAGAGCGAACAGGACGACCGCCGATTGCACGAGCAACAGGTCGCCAGCGGCCAGCTGCAGGGCGAGCAGGCCAGGTTCGAAGGTGGCACCGTGCTCCTGGCCACCAAGCAGGAAACCACCGCGGCCATGTTCACCCTGCTGCAGAAGATCGACACCGGCCTGCTCGGCCAGGCCCTCAGCGTGCTGGTCTGCCTCCTGCTGGCGACCTACTTCATCACCTCCGCCGACTCGGGCACCCAGGTGCTCTGTACGCTGAACTCCCTGGGCAGCACCAACCCGCCCCAGAGCATCCGCCTGCTGTGGTGCGTGCTGGAGGGCGCCATCGCCACGGGCCTGCTGCTGGCGGGCGGGCTCAAGGCCATCCAGATGGCCAGCATCGCCGCCGGCCTGCCCATTGCCGCCTTCATCCTGCTGATCAGCTACACCCTGATGCGCAGCCTGCGCCAGGAAGCCGCTGGCGGCCTGCCCCAGTTACCCCCGGGCAGCCGTAACCCCCTGCAGGAGCACACCCCGGAGGGCGTCCCGCACATTGGCGGAGCGGTATCGGGCGGGGCTCTGGATCTCGGCCTGACCGCGAAACGAGCCGGCTGACAGCGGCCCGCAAGGGCCACCTGGAAGCGCAGAAGCCGACCGCCACAAGCGGTCGGCTTCTGTCGTTGTGGGTACGCCCTACCCTGCCTGCACCGAGGGCTGGGCCATCAGCCAGTCGCGGAACAGCCGCACGCTTTCACGGGGACCGCGCTCGCTGGGGTTTTCCAGCAGGCAGAACTGGGCGTCCGTGCGCAGCACCAGGTCGTTGGGCTTGACCAGCGCCCCCGTGCTCAGAGGGTCATCCACCAGCTTGTTCCAGGCCAGCGCCACGCCCTGGCCACTGATTGCCGACTGGATCAGCATGCTGTAGCTGTTGATATTGACCCGGTGCTTCGGCGTGATGGGCTCTTGTCCCAGGCGCTTGAACCACTCCGGCCAGCCGATCCAGTCCCGTTGGGAGTCCTCCAGCCAGAGCCAGGTGCAGGACGCCAGCCCTTCGACGGTCGCCAACTGGGGATGACGGGCCAGATAAGCCGGGCTGCACACCAGGAAGATCTCCTCGGAGAACAGCGGCGTGACCTCCATGCCCTTCGGCGGCGTGTGGCAGTAGTACAGCGACAGGTCGCTCTCCAGGCGGGAGTAGTCCTTCACATGGTCGTGGGCGATGATCCGCAGGTCGATCTCTTCGTGCTGGCGCTGGAACTCCGCCACCTTGGGCAGCAGCCAGAGCGAGGCCATGGCCGTGCTGGTGGCCACCGTCACCTGCTGGTCGCCACGCCACTGGCGGATCTCTCCGGTGGTCCGTGCCAGGTGCAGCATGCAGTCCCGCACCGTGTCGAAATACAGCGTGCCGGTGGGCGTCAGGCTCATGCTGCGGGTGGTGCGGGTAAAGAGCGCCTTGCCCAGGTAGTCCTCCAGCAGCCGGACCTGGCGGCTGATGGCACCCTGGGTGACATTCAGCTCCTTCGCCGCGAGGGTGAAGCTCAGATGGCGAGCCGCCGACTCGAATGCCACCAGGCTGTGCAGGGGTGGAAGTGGTTGGATTTTCACGGTCAGGGCACCGGGGATTCTTGTTATTGATGGGTGCCGGTATTTTAAGGGCCCCGTGGTGCAGAGGCGCCACTGTCGGTGCAATTCCCTGACGATATGTCGGGGACGTCGAAAACACCGTCGCCCCTGCGAGCGGGCAAGGCGCGAAGGTCGGATTCATGGGGCGTTGGGTCCGCCCTCCACCCTTCCCAGCGCCCCGGCGTGGTCCCGAAGGCTCGCCTGAACAACGCGATGAAGGCGCTGACATTCACATAGCCCAGCTCCAGGGCGACGGTGGTGACGGGTGTGCCGGCCGCCAACAGCTCGACGGCACGGAGCAATCTCGCCCGCTGCCGCCAGGCGGTGAAGGTGAAGCCCGTTTCCTCGACAAAGCGTCGCGTCAATGTGCGGGGTGCGATACCCACGCGCCTGGCCCAGGCGGTCATGCCGGTGTCATCGCCCGGGGCATCGCACAGCGCCGCCGCGAGGGTCCTCAGGCGCGCGTCGCGTGGAATCGGCAAGCCCAGCGGCACCTCGGGCAGGGATCGCATTTCATCGAGCATCACCCAGGCCAGGCGCCGCTGCGCAGGCTCCAGCCGCCGGGCGTCCCAGGTGGCGGCGCGCCCTACGGCCTCCCTCAGCAATCCGGACATGGCCAGTACACAGGGCTCCTCGGGCATCCCGCCGCAGGCCTGGGGTGTGAGATAGAGGCTCCACCCTGCGAAGGGCCCGTGGGAGCGAAGGCTGTGCAGCAGGTCCGGCGGTATCCAGACGGCATGAGTGGCCGGGACCACCCAGCGCTTCAAGTCTGCCTGGACGGAGACCAACCCCCGGGTGGACCCCAGCAATTGGCCCCGGGCGTGCCGGTGCGGTTCGGTGGCGCGCAGGTCGGCCTGTTCCAGGACCCGGGCAATCAGCACCGGGCCCTCGTCGGAAGAAGCCAGGTCGCGGGACAGGAGTGGGCGCATGCAAATATTGGCCTCAATGGAATATCGGTTGTCGATTATGGCGCAAAGATGCCAATCCAGATCCCCCACACTGGCTCCACCCACTCAACGGACGGCACCTTCCATGACACTCAGCCCCGCAGACAGCAAGCAACGCATCTTCGACCTCTTCCACGACCTGGTGCAGGCCGAAACCCTCGATCCGGAAAAGGTGGCGGACTACCTCGACCCCGACTATCAGCAGCGGGTGGATGGCGTCCTCCTCGACTACCAGGGCTTCATCGCCCATATGCACAGGCAGAAGGAGGCCATCGCCCGCGTTGAGGTGGAGTTCCTCTGCCTGGTCGCCGAGGGGAACGTGGTGTTCAGCAATCATCAGGTCCACGCCCTCACCCGGGACGGTCGTCGGGTGGTGGTCAAGGTGATCGCCCAGTTCGAGCTGAAACAGGGCCGCCTGTTGCGCTGCGATGAACTGACGCGACTGGTTTCAGGCACCCAGGAGGATGAGGACCTGGGATCGAGGCACTGAGCCAGCCTGTCCGGCTCGCTGTATGGGAAATTTCGCGCCCGTCTGCACCTACCTGCCCCACCGCCTCCGCCCTAGCATCGAGCACTTCCCCCAAGCCCTGGCGATGACCGATATGCCCGACTGCGCAGGCTTCCCCGCACGCCCCGTTTCACCGGATGACCTCGACCTGATCTGCCGGCACCGCGAGGCGATGTTCCTCGAAGCCGGCGGCATCGCGGCGGACCTCAGCGTGATGGGCGCGCACTTCCGTCCCTGGCTGCGGGAGCGTCTTGCCGATGGCCGTTACTACGGATTCGTCCTGCTGGATGCCGGCATTCCCATCGCGGGAATCGGCCTGATGACACTCGACTGGCCGCCCCACCCCAACCACCCCGAGCAGGACCGGCGCGGCTATGTGCTGAACGTGTACGTCGAACCTGGGCACAGGCGTCGCGGGCTCGCTTCGGCCCTGATGGAGCTGGCGGACGCCGAGTTCGCTCGCCGTGGCGTCGGTTTTGCCGTACTCCACGCCACCGACGCCGGCAGGCCCGTGTATGCGGGGCTGGGCTGGCAAGCGACGGCGGAAATGGCCAAGCGGATCGGCTGAAGCGTCGGCCCAATGAGATTTTTTCGCCTGGAACCCTGACCTGATGTTGATCGCGCGGACGGGTTCGCGGGCGAGCCCGCTCCTGCGGGGACGTCGACCGCTACCGCCCGAACGTCTCGACCGCTAGCGGAACAACAGGCTCAGGTGGTCGTTGAGGTAGAAGCCCTGGGGATCGAGCTGACGCCGCAGGGCGCGGAAGTCCCCGGCGCGGGGGTAAAGGGCGGCGACGTCCTCGCCGGTGAGGAAGTGCATCTTGCCCCAGTGCGGCCGGCCACCGTAGGCACGCAGGATGGCGTCCACGGCGCGGAGGTAGTCCCAGTAGTCGGTACCCGGTTCGCCGGAAACGGAAATGGTCACGCTGTCCTGCTCGTAGAAGGGGCTCATCCAGGCCCCGTCGCCGGCGGTGAAGCGGTACTCGATGGGATAGATGGCCTCCGGGAAGTCTTCCAGCATCAGCTTGCGCACGGCCCGCAGCGCGTCCTTGCTGTGGATCAGCGGCACCGCGTACTCGAGCTCATGGAAGTTCGGGACGTACTCGATGGGGTAGACATCCGAGCTGTACGCCACCTTCTCGAACGCGCTTTCGAAGGGCGGGCGGTCGGTGATGTCCATCACCTTCACTTCGCAGACATCGGTGGTGCGGCCGGTGGTCGAAGTGGCGGCGGTGTCCGGCAGGCAGTAGCAATGACGGCTCTGCTCGTAGGGGCACCAGAAGAAGCTGAAGTGGCGGTGCTTGCGAGCCAGTTCGTCGTGCTTCTCCATCACGCTTTCGAAGTCCTCGCGCCAGATGCGCTCGTGGAGGTTGAAGCTGTCCGTCACCTGGAGGGTGATCTCGGAGATCGCCCCGAGTACGCCCAGGGATACCCGGGAGGCCAGCAGCAGGTCCGGCGTGCTCTCGTCCACGACGATGATCTCTCCGTCGGGCTGGACCAGCTTCATGCCGACGATGGACGAGGCCATGTTGCCCAGCGTGATCCCGGTGCCGTGGGTGCCGGTGGTGAGCGCGCCGGCCAGCGCCTGGCTGTCGATGTCGCCCTGGTTGATCATCGACAGCCCCTCGGCCTTGAGCACGCCCACCAGCTGGTTGATGGTGGTGCCCGCCGCCGCCGTGACGCGGCGCTTCTCGTGGTCGATGTGGCGCACGCCGGTCATGTTGGCCAGCGTCAGGTGCAGGCCGCTGGTCAGCGCCACCGGTGTGAAGGAATGCCCGGAGCCGGCGACCCGGACATTCAGCCCCTTGCGGGTCGCGTCGCGGATCAGGGTGCAGAGTTCATCTTCGCTGGTCGGTGCGGCACGGGCGGCGCGGACGCAGGACTGGTTCCCCACCCAGTTGCGCCAATGGGCATGTTCGATGCCGAACTCGTTGATGTGCATGTTGTTCGAGGACGTGTTCATTGTTGTTTTCTCCCACGGTTGAGTAGCTGGCCAACGCGCCGCACGACGCGATCGCCGGTACCGACCAGGGCTCCCCACCCCGCCTCGTGCACGCCATCTGGCGCCTTCGGTACCGCCGTGAGCCGCAGGATGAAGGACGCCCCGACGATCCACCATATGCCGATGGGTATAGGGCCCGACGTCCGCATGCCAGCCCGCGACGGTCTATATCCAGCGGCATATGGACAGTGCATCGGGCCCTCCCTAGCGTGAAAAACGTCCAAACCACCGAAAACAAGGGAGAGCACCATGGGACGACTGAACGACAAGGTCGCGCTGATCACCGGGGGCGCGGGTGGCTGCGGCCTCGCCGCCTCCGAACTCTTCGCCCGGGAAGGCGCACGGGTCGCCATTCTCGACCTGCCCCACAGTGACGGCGAGGCCGTGGCCGCGCGGATCAACGCCGCTGGCGGCGAGGCCTGCTTCCTGCCGGCCGACGTGTCGGTCGCGGAGCAGGTGAACCGCGCCGTGGCCGAGGCCGAGGCCCGCTTCGGCCCCATCACCGTGCTGATGAACCACGCCGGCACCATTCACGCCGCGCCCTTCCTCGACACCACCGAAGCGGACTGGGAGCGGCTGATGAACATCAACGTCAAGAGCATGTTCCTGGTGACCCGGGCCGTGTTGCCGAAGATGATCGAGGCCGGCGGCGGCAGCGTCATCTGCACCTCGTCCATTTCCGGCGTGGTGGGCACCCCCATGGAAGTCCTCTACTGCACCACCAAGGGGGCCTGCCACATGTTCGCGCGGGCCATCGCGGTGGAGTTCCGCGACCGCAACATCCGCAGCAACGCCATCTGCCCGGGCTTTATCGGCACCGCCCATGGCCGCCGCGAGCTGGACCTGCTGCGGGAGTTCGGCGCCGAAGTGTCCGACGAGGCACTCAAGGCGATGCAGGGACGCCTCTGCGACCCGAGCGAAGTGGCCGCCGCCGCGCTGTTCCTGGCCAGCGACGATGCCAGCTTCGTCAACGGCGCCCACCTGTTCGTCGACAACGCCTACACCGCCGCCTGAGGCTCCGGGCCCGCCGGGGCCCGAACCCCGACACCCGGTCCGCTCAGCCATCGCCCCAGACAAGAACCGACAAGAATCGAGGCCGCTATGGAACACATCGGAACCTACATCCTCTACCTCATCATGGCCTGCGCGGTCATCGGCGCCGTGGCCTCCCTGCTCGACTCGGAATCCGAGCTGGGCAAGGAGTTCACCGCCGGCCTGCACAGCATCGGGCCCATCTTCATCCCGGTGGCCGGCACCATGGCCGCCATCCCCTTCATCGCCAGCTTCATCAGCCAGTGGGTAGCCCCGCTGTTCGCGGCCCTGGGGGCGGATCCGGGCATCGCCGGGCCCATCTTCATCGCCTCCGACATGGGCGGCTATCAGCTCGCCCATGCCCTGGCCCACGAACCCGAAGGCTGGGTGCTGGGGCTGATCACCGGCTTCCAGTCCGGCGCCACGCTGATCTTCGTCATCCCGGTAGGGCTGGCCATGCTCGACAAGGCCGACCACAAGTACATGGCCCTCGGCATCATGGCCGGCCTGCTCAGCATCCCCGTCAGCATCATGATCGTCGCGCTGCTGATGCAGGGACTCGGCCTCGGCGTACGCCCCGAGGTGGCCACCACCGGCGAGGCCACCCAGGCGCTGCACTTCACCCTGCCGATGCTGCTGCGCAACCTGCTGCCGCTGATCCTCTTCTGCATCGCCCTGGCCGCCGCCCTGCGCTACGCCTCGGGGTTGATGGTGCGGGCGTTCCTGCTCCTGGGTCGGGCGATGTACGCCGCCGTCACCCTGATCCTGGTGGCGTCCATCGTCGAGTACTTCACCGGCGTCTTCACCCAGGTGTTCGGCGGCTGGGGCTTCGCCCCGATCATCGCCGACGAGGCCGACCAGTTCCGCGCCCTGGAAATCGCCGGCTACATCGGCATCATGCTCTGCGGCGCCTTTCCCATGGTCTACCTGATCAAGCGCTACCTCGCACGCCCCCTCCAGCACGTGGCGGTGCGCCTCGGCATGTCGCCGGTGGGTGCCGCCGGCCTGCTGGCGGCCTCGGCGAACATCCTGGCCATGTTCCGCCTGGTGGCCGACATGCCGCCCAAGGACAAGGTGCTGGTGATCGCCTTCGCCGTCTGCGCCGCCTTCACCTTCGGCGACCACATGGCCTTTTCCGCCAACTTCCAGCCGAGCTTGATCCTGCCGCTGATCATTGGAAAACTCGGCGGTGGCCTGATCGGCATGGCCATCGCGTACTGGCTGGCGGTGCCCAAGGCGTTGCAGCTGGGTCGCGACGAGCCCCCGCGCGACGCCCTGCGCGTGTCCGCCGGTCTGTCCTGAACCGCGCGGCGCCAGCCTCCCCGGCCGGCGCCGCCTCTTTCCGGAACCCGAGACGCGACCCACACAGATGAACCCACAGGATGCGAGCAGGATCGCCGACGTCATCGGCGCGGTAGGTACCAGCCACCTGGGACAGAGCCTCTGCGCACTGCTGGCCGGCGACGTGCGCTTCGACATGAGCTGCGGCTACCTCTTCCGCTTCGACCGCCCCGCCGTCCTGCTGCACGACGGCTACAACGGCCGCGTTCCGGCCAGGACCCTGAATGCCTACCTGCGCGGTGGCTACCTGCTCGATCCCTTCTACGTCGCCTGCATGAACGAGCACCCGGCAGGACTCTGGCGCATGAGCGACCTGGCGCCGGACAGCTTCCTCTCCTCCGGGTTCGCCCTCTCACCGGACCTGCATCCCTGCATCTCCTCCACCCATGGCACCCAGGTGGAAGAAGTGGGCTACATCGTCCCGCTGCAGACGCGGATCGCCGTGGTCTTCTCACTGATGCGCGCGGAGAACCACGGGCCCTTCCCGGAGGCGGACATGCGCCGCCTGCAAACCCTCGCCCCCGTCGTCAGCGCCGCCTTCCAGGCCCATTGGCGCCTGCGCCCGGAGGAGCCCGGCGAGCCCACCGGCATGCCCGACAGCCAACTGGAAAGCGCCTTCGTCGACATCCTCCAGGGCCAGCTCACCGACGCCCAGCGCTACATCGCCAAGCTGCTGCTCCAGGGCCACAGCAACGCTTCCATCGCCCACCTGCTGGGCATCTCCGAAGGCACCGTGAAGGTGCACAAGCACAACATCTACCAGCGCCTGCAGATCTCCAGCAACGCCGACCTGTTCCGCCTGTTCATCGACTACATCGCGCAGTCCACGCGCTGACGCGGAATGCGAGTAACCACGAGCACGGCCACGGGCACCTGGGCCATGGCGAAATCATCGAGAGGTCGAAGCATGACAGCCAGGCGCGCACCGGAAGCCCGCGACAGCGGCCTGGACCTCATCAAGTGGATGGCCATGCTGACCATGCTGCTGGACCACTTGCGTTATCTCTGGCCGGATGCCGACTGGCTGTTCGTCGTAGGTCGGGCCGCCTTCCCGCTGTTCTGCCTGGGCATCGCCGCCAACGTCGCGCGCACCCGCCCGGGTGATTTGTTCAACGACGGCAACCTGCGCTATCTCGGCTGGATGATGGCCTTTTCGGTGCTGTCCGAGATTCCCTATCGCCTGCTTTCGCCGTTGAGCGACAACCTCAACGTGATGCCGACCCTGTTGCTCGGGCTGCTGGGGGCCTGGGCCGTCCATCATCGCGACCGCGCGAGCCTGCTGCTGGCGACGGTGACGCTCCTCATCACTCTCATGCTTCATTCACGCCTGATGTATGGCGCCGTCGGGGTAGTGCTTCCGGCCGCGCTGCTGGTGGCGATCGATCGCCCCTGCCGCTGGTGGCTGCTCCCTGCGGCGCTGGCCATGCTCGCCAACAGCGGCAATCGCTGGCTGCTCGACTCGGGACTCACCCTGGAAACCCTGGCCATCTTCATCACGGCGTTCGCCACGCCTATCGGAGGGCTCTGGCTGCTTCGCCAGCGGATCAGGCTGCGCATCTGGCCCGTCCGCCGCTGGGGCTACTTCTTCTACCCGGCCCACCTGGCGCTGATTCAGGTGATTCGCATGGTCCTCTAGCGGTGGGCCGACGCAGGCCATCGCGCCTGCAATCAATCGACAGCTTCCGCCGGCTGGAGGCCCTGGATGAGCTGGCCCGCTTCGCGCCAGCCGGCAAAGCCGTCGATCAGGTAGCGGGCATCGAGCCCCATGGCCTCCAGCGTGGCCGCGATGCCCTGGCTGATCTCGTGGCCCTGGGCGCAATAGAGCACCGCCGGCCTGTCGCGCGGCACCGAGTCCTTCCAGCTGAACACCGCTTCCGGATCCAGCCAGCGCGCACCGGGAATCTCGGCCCGGTCCGCCGCACGCACGGCGGCGCGGCGCACGTCCAGCAAGCTGAACTGACGGGCTGACGCCCGCCATTCCGCCAGTTCGCAACAGGTGATTCGGCTCATCGTCCACCTCCCAGCCCCTGGGGCTGTCGATCAGGTCTGTATCAGATGCACCACCAGCCCGGTCAGCGCGCTGGCCAGCAGCACCTGGATGACCCCCCGTTTGAAACGGAACAGCGCCACGGCGGCGCCCAGGGCGATCAAGGCCGAGGGCCAGTCGAAGCGCCCCTCGAAGCCCTGCGGCCAGAGGACGTGGTAGCCGAAGAAGAGCGCCAGGTTGAGGATCACACCCACGACGGCGGCGGTGATGCCGGTCAAGGGAGCGGTGAACCTGAGTTCGTTATGGGTCGACTCCACCAGGGGTCCACCGGCGAGGATGAAAAGGAAGGACGGCAGGAAGGTGAACCAGGTGACCAGGGTGGCGGCGAGGGCTCCGGCGAGAAACGCCTGGTCGGCACCGAACATCGGATGCACGTAGCCCCCCACGAAGCCGACGAAGGCCACCACCATGATCAGCGGCCCCGGCGTGGTCTCACCCAGGGCGAGGCCGTCGATCATCTGGGTCGGCGTCAACCAGCCGTAGTGGCTGACCGCTCCCTGGTAGACATAGGGCAGCACCGCATAGGCGCCACCGAAGGTGAGCAGCGCGGCCTTGGTGAAGAACCAGCCCATCTGCGTCAGCGTGCCCTGCCAGCCGAACGCAGCAGTGAGCAGGCCCATGGGCAAGAGCCAGAGCGAGGCGCCGATCACCACCAGCATCAGCAGGCGCGACCAGCGGAAGCGGGCGTGCTCGGGCGTTGGGGTCTGGTCATCGATCAGCGCCGGGCCGTAGTCGGCCTTGGCCGCGCCGTGGCCGCCGCCGACGGCGAAGACGCCCGGGGCGATGCGCCCGCCGATGTACCCGATCAGCGCCGCACTCAGCACGATCAGCGGAAACGGCATGTCGAGGGCGAAGATGGCGACGAAGGACGCCGCTGCGATGCCCCACAGCCAGTTGTTCTTCAGCGCCCGCGAGCCGATTCGGTGGGCGGCCTGGGCCACGATGGCGGTCACGGCGGGCTTGATGCCGTAGAACAGGCCGGCCACCACCGGCACCTCGCCGAACGCGATGTAGACCCAGGACAGGGCGATCAGGATGAACAGGGACGGCAGCACGAAGAGCACGCCGGCGATGACGCCGCCCCAGGTCCGATGCATCAGCCAGCCGATGTAGGTGGCCAGCTGCTGGGCCTCCGGGCCCGGGAGCAACATGCAGTAGTTCAGCGCGTGGAGAAAGCGTCGCTCGCTGATCCAGCGCCGTCGCTCCACCAGTTCCTGGTGCATGATCGAGATCTGGCCGGCGGGCCCGCCAAAGCTGATGAACCCGAGCTTCAGCCAGAACAGGAAGGCCTGGAACAGGCTCACGGGAGCGACGCCGGGCGGCGACTGCTCAGCGGCGCGCAGGGTGGTTTCATTCATGGTCGTTCTCTTCACCGTCAAAGGCGGCCAGCAGACCATCGAAGACGGCGCTGGCGGCGTTCAGAAGCAGGTCATCATCGGGGACGCTTTCCCGCAGGCCGGCCAGCACCCGCTCGACCCCAGCGGCTTCCACGGGCTGCACGCCGCCCACATCCAGGTAATGCACCAGGGCGGCGACTCTCCCGAGGGGCGGTGAACTCAGCTCGAAGCTCGCTTGCAGGGTCTCGAAGGTCACGCGGCTGCCGACATGGCTGAAGGTGGCGCCATCGAAGTCGAAACCGAGCGCGTCCGGCGGACAGTCATTGGGGGTGTCCAGCCACAGGAACCGCGCGTCCTGGTCGATGAAACGCCGGATCAGCCAGGCACTGGCCAGGCGATCGACCCAGGGACGCTTGCGGGTGGCCCAGATGCGCCCCTGGTAGTCCTCCCGCCTGAGCACGGCGATCGGCTGGTCGTGGCTGCCGGGCTCGTCCGTCGACAGGGCCCGGCTGACGGCGGATTCCAGAGCCTGCAATGCGGCATCGACCTGCTGGCGGGACGGCCCGGGGAAGTAGTCGATATCCGCCAGTTGGGCGAAGGCCTTGCGCAGCTTGCGGATCTGCCGCGTCGAGGCCAGTGCGTTGTCCGCCGTCAATTGGCCGAGGCAAGCCTCGATCTCGGCGCTCAGGCCCGCATAGTCCTCACTGCGGTCGAACAGGGGCATGAAACGCTCGCCCCGGGGGTCCTGGATGGGCAGCAGATAGGCGGTGCCGTTGATCGAGAGGATGTCGCGCTCGATGGCAGCCAGGGCGTCCCGGCATTCCGGGATGTCCGGCAGCAGATAGACGCCGTCACGCAACACCGCTGCGCCGCTTGCCTTGAGCGCACGCCAGGCGCGCATGCGCGCGGTGGCGTTGGCAGTGGGAAGGCCGATAACCAGGCTGATCCAGTCTTTCAAGTAGCGTACTCAACCAAATCCGTAGTAATCGTTACACTACTCCTTGGCGACCTACCGGAAAAGACCCACCGGTCGACCCCGCGAGTGTCTGGGGGCAGGTGTTGCCACACAGCGTCTTGACGGATCTGGGCGCTCCCTGCGGCCGTCTTTACAGTCTATTTATCATTCGCTAATAATTCGCATCTCTTACGGCTAACGATTCTCTTGCGCAACATCTACCGACCAGCCTCTGCGGGGACATGGGATCGACCCGGCACCCTGGCGAATCGCCGATATCCATGCGCCCGCTCAAGGTCGAGCTCTTCCGAAGAACCACCTTCGATTCAGCATCTCCCCCACCAGGACGGACCTTCGTGTGCGCCGGAACCGGGCGATGAGGCTTCGAGCATCAGGATGCGACTCCGCCCATGGCCCTGGCAGCCGCCCCAATCGGCCGCCCGCGCCAGACGCAACGCCAAGGACGTGGAAGGTCCCTGCACGGCTATCCGCCGGCAACCCTCCCTGGAAGCTCTCAAACACTACAAATCCAAGACCTGGAGTAACTGCGTGTTCCACAAATCCCCCCTGTGCCTGTCCATCTCCCTGGCCTGCCTGGCTGCGGCTCCGGTTCCATCGGTACTGGCTGAAGAGGTCATGGAGCTCGAGGTCCAGACCGTCAGCGCAACCCGCGCCAAGACCGAACTCGGCAAGACGCCGCAGAAGGTCACCGTGATCACCCGCGAGCAGATCGAGCAGCAGCTGGCGATCACCTCGGACCACGGGCAGGTACTGAGCAACCTGATTCCGACCTATTCCCCCAGCCGGCAGAAGCTCAGCAACGCCGGGGAAACGCTGCGGGGGCGTACCGCGCTGGTGATGATCGACGGTGTGCCGCAATCCACGCCGCTGCGCGCGGGTGGTCGTGACGGCTACACCATCGACCTGTCGATGGTTGAGCGCATCGAGGTGATCCACGGCGCCAGCGCCGAGCATGGCCTGGGCGCCACCGGCGGCATCATCAACTATGTGACCCGCCGGCCCAAGGGCGGCACGCTGAAGCAGCACGCCGGCGCCAGCCTGGAAGCCGCGGACGACTTCAACGGCGAAGGCATGGGCTACAAGCTCGACTACCGCATCGAGGGCAGCCAGGGCGACTGGGATTACCTGGCCGCCGTCAGCGGCCAGACACGCGGCATGTTCTACGACGGCGATGGCGAACTGATCGGTGTCGACGACACCCAGGGCGACATCATGGACTCCACCAGCACCGACCTCCTGCTGAAGCTGGGCTACTGGTTCGACGAGGCGCAGAACCTCGAACTGATGGTCAACCGCTTCGAGCTCGAAGGCGATCACGAGTACGTCAACGTCCCCGGCGACCGCGATGCGGGCATCCCCACCACTTCGCGCAAGGGCGATCCGCTGGGCAAGGCACCGCAGAACGAAGTGCTGGCCAGCAGCCTCACCTACAACAACTCCGACCTAGCGGGCAACGTGCTCACCGCCCAGCTCTACACCCAACGCTTCCGCGCCCGCTACGGCGGCGGCATCCTGGGCGCCTTCCAGGACCCGGCCATCGCTCCGGTCGGCACGCTGTTCGACCAGTCGCAGAACGAGTCGGACAAGTACGGCGGCAAGCTCAGCCTCAGCCGCGACAACCTGCTGGACGGCTACCTCAAGCTCACCGGTGGCGTCGACTTCCTGCAGGACACCACCAGCCAGATGCTCATCGCCACCGACCGCGAATGGGTCCCGGAAACCGTGTTCCAGAACCTGGCCCCCTTCATCCAGGCCGAAGTGCGCGCGACCGAGCGCCTCACCCTGCACGGTGGGTTGCGCCACGAATTCGCCAAGCTCGACGTGGACACCTTCCGCACCATCGCATCGGCCGGTGGCGTCACCGTCGAGGGTGGCAAGCCGGACTTCGAGGAAACCCTGCACAACATCGGGCTGGTCTACCAGGCCACCGACTGGGCCCAGGTCTTCGCCAACTATTCGGAAGGCTTTGGCATGCCCGACGTCGGCCGCGTACTGCGCGGCATCAGCCAGCCCAACCAGAGCGTGGATGACTTCCTCGACCTGCAGCCCATCGTCACGGACAACCGAGAAGTCGGTGTGCGCCTGAACTGGCAGGACGTGGATGCCGAGATCAGCTACTTCGAGTCCGACGCCGACCTCGGTTCGCGTCTCGAAAACGTCGGTGGCGTCTACCAGGTCCGTCGCGAGCGCACGGAGATCAGCGGCCTCGAAGCGACCCTCGGCTGGCAGGTCAACGACATGCACCGCCTGCAGGCGGTCTACACCAGGCTCAAGGGCGAATCCGACACCAACGGCGACGGCAAGGTGGACACGGACCTCGACGGCGCCAACATCGCGCCGGATCGCTACGGCCTGAGCTGGCAGGCCAACTGGACGGATAAGCTGAACAGCCGGATCCAGGCCAACCACTACGCCAGCCGCAGCTTCGACACCCCCGGACTGAACTTCGACGGCTACAGCCTGGTGGACGCCTCGGTCGGTTATCGCCTGCCGGTGGGCGAGGTCAGCCTGGGCGTCGAAAACCTGCTCAACCGGGACTACATGACCTACTACGCCCAGGCGGCCAGCACCCGCGACGACCAGTTCTTCGCCGGCCGGGGACGCACCTTCACGCTCGGCTACCAGGTCGACTTCTGATCCAAGCGCAACGACGCCCGGGGGCGGCCCTGCCGCACCGGGCGCTCTTGCGGTCGGGCCGCGTTCGAGCCGCCTCGGGCTTTCCGCCTACACCGCCGAATCGGTTCCGCGTCGCCGCTGGACCTGGGGTGAATAGGAATAGTCCGGGTCCACATGGTCGAGGGTGCCGAGTATCTGCTCGGGGTTGCCCATCACCGGCGCCATGGACCAGCGATCCAGGCGGTCGTTGCCGATGCGCAGCATGCCGGAATGGGAATTCTTGTCCCGGTCGACGTCCGGCTCCGGATCGTAGAAGCCCAGGCTGATGCGGACAGCCTCGACATCCTCCGGCCTGCCGGTCAGGAACAGCCAGCCGGGGCCGACCCGATGCCGCTCCGCGTACTCCCGCAGGGCCTCGGGCGTATCCAGTTCCGGCGCCAGGGTGATGGAGTACAGATGCACCTGCCGGCCGACCCGATCCCCCAGCAGCCGCTGGACCTCCCGCAGGTTCGCCGTGCCCGTCGGGCAGATGCCGGTGCAGGAGGTGTACATCATGTTGATCGCCACCACCTTCCCCCGGATCAGGTCGTCGTAGAACCGCACAGGACGGCCGTGCTGGGTGGTCAGGACGACATTGGGCAACCCTCTGGAACTGCTGCGGGACTGGCCAGCAGCCCGCGACGCTTGCCCTCCCAGCCCGAGCGCCCAGCCCAGACCGGCGACGCCCAGGATGCCGGCGTCACGCAACCAGCTCCTTCTGCTGCTCATGATTTCTCCTCCTCGTCGTCCTCATCGCGCTCTTCGAGGTCCCAGCGGACCATCATGGCGTGGTCTTCATGGATCACGTTGTGGCAGTGCATGACGTACTTGCCCTTGAAATCGCGGAATCGGAAGAACACGACCATGGTCATGGTTTCGTCCAGCACGAATACATCCTTGCGGCCACGCTCGTGCAGTGGGATCGGGACCTCGCGGCCATCCACCAGCTTGCGCAGCATGATGCCTTCTTCGAAATGGGAGTGGATGGGACCAGCCACCCCCGGTGCTGGCGAACTCCCAGATTTCGGCGCTGCCCTGGCGGACCCTGGCCATGGGGCGGTGGACATCCACCAGGCGTCGGTTGACCTGCCACAGGCCATTGCGCCGATCGAACTCCCAGCGCCTTACCGGCAGCTTCTCCAGCTCCTCGGGACTCGGCAGGTCCGGCAGGGGGCGCAGGAACCTCGGCACCTGGCTCAGGTCCTGCTCGGGGGGATGGCGATCCACGATGATCTTCATCACCCGGGTACCCGGCGCCCTCGAATCCTTGGGTTTGCGGGTGCTCTCCTGGCGCAGCCTGTTGGTCAGGTAGAGCTCGGTGCCAATGGGGTACCGGGAGAAATCGACCACGATATCGGCGCGCTCGGCGACGCCGAGGCGCACGTGGGTCTGGTTGAACAGGGCCTCGGGCAGCAGGTTGCCGTCGTTGGCGATGTAGGTGAAGCGCTGCACGGCGTTGCGGGCGTTCACCAGGTAGAAATCATAGAAGCGGCTGGGCCCGCTGTTCAGCAACCGCAGGCGGTACTTGCGCGCGGCAACCCGGAGTACCGGCTCGATCTTGCCGTTGATCACCACCTTGTCGCCCAGCACCCCTTCCGCATGGAACTGGTCGTAGAACAGTTGGCCGTCCGGCATGGGTGAGAAGCGCCGGTCGCCGAAGGCCAGCGGGTAGTCGTAGGGATGGCTGGGCAACCGCAGCGCGGTGGGACTCGGGTCCCTCTCGTCCCCCGAGTCGAGTTCGTCGAACAGAAGGTAGAAGCCGATCAGGCCGCGATAGACGTTGGGCGCGGTGAAGTCCAGCGTGTGGTCGTGGTAGAAGAGCGTCCCCAAGGCTTCCCGGTAATCGCCTATGCCGTTCTGCAACTCGTCGTAACCGGCGTAGATGTTCGGGTAGAAGTGATCCTTGAAGGTGCCGCAGCCCTGCTTCGAGCCCGACTTGTCGACAGTGGGGCCGGCCTCGTAGCCGCTGTAGTAATCCCCGGGGAACCCGTCGCTCTCGGAGGGCGTATGGGCGTTGTGCAGGTGGGTGGAGATTTCCGGGGTGCCGAAACCGACGTGCTTATGGGGTAGCTCGTTGTGGATACGGCAGATCACGGGTTGGCCATAGTGGGCGAAGATGGTCGCGGGCACCGTGGCATCGGCATTGCCGCCGCGATACGACCAGACGCGCTGCTCGGGAAGATCAGGATGGGTGATCCATTTCGCGTTTTCCCGTACGAAGAGCTCGTAGAACTCGGGATCACCCAGCACGCCCGTCAGTTCCTCGTAGCGCTGGTGGGCATCGCGCCCCGCCTCGCCCGCGTCGACATTGGGCTCTAGGGTGGGCGCCGGCGTCAGCACCTCGACATGGGCCACCGGAACGATCGCCGCTGGCAACTCCTCCATCCAGGGACGCGTCGGCGGGCTTGGCGGAAAGATCGGTTGCGGCCCGGTGACCCACTCGGCCGCATCGGCGGGTGCGGCTCCGGGTAACCAGGGTGCGGCCATGGCCGCCGCTGAGAGTTTGAGGAAAGTTCGTCGTGTCGGGTCGTTATCAGTCTCTTGCGCGCGCGCGGAGCCCTTGCCGCGCCACCGGTTGATACGCATTTGGTAGTTCCATCACCCCACTTTCAACGCAAGCACCTTCCTTCCGCCCTAGCCTTGGTTGTATGAGCGTCCACTCCCCAGCGCCAGTGAGACCGCCTGAAATTCGCCTCTTGTCGGGCGAATTCGCCATTGTTGTTGGCTACATCCCGCTTCACCGTTTCAACCTGCAAACAACTGGCAATGTGCCAGACAGCCAAAAAACTGACCAATTGCGACAATTTATAGGCTCAAATTAAATAACCTGTACGCGGGTGCCAATATATTGACCAAGCCTTCCAGCACCGCCACGATCAGACAGCTGCGCCGGATACTCCGACAGTGAGCAGAGAAGCCTTTTTCAAGGTCTCAGCTGTCGTGCAGTCATCGGCGCCCGGGCTGCCACGCGAAAGCGCCCTGAGGGAAGCGGTATTGGAGACGACGGTATGAAGGTGAAATGGCTTCCGGCCCTGCTGGTCATCGCGGTAACGGCCGGCGAAACGGGCGTGGCCCTGGCGGACCACCGCAGGCATCAGGACGAGAAATGGGAGGACGAATACTGGGACGGCCCCTGTCGGGTGAAGGAAGTCGCCGACGGCAACCAGTACAAGAAGGAAATCAAATGCCCGGATGGCCGGGGCCGCAGCTGGAAAGGCGGCGAGTGGAAGCGGGAGTTCCGGGACGGGCCTTGCCGCGTCAAGATCGAAGCCAAGCGGGACGAGTACAAGGAGGAGTCCAAGTGCGAGGGGTGGGACGACTGACCGTCCGACTCCCCGCACCTGGCGTCTCGCTCGAAAGCCTGGCGCGAAGCGTCCGGCGTCAGTCCTCGATGCGGAAGGTCAGCCCGGCGTGCTCGCTCAGGCGACGGATCAACGCCTCCCCCATGGCCGGTGCCGTGGTCCAGATGCCGCCGGGAGTATCGGTGGCATCGCGCAGCAGGCAGAGGGCGCTCTCGCTGATCATCCGCGAGGTGGAGCCGTAGCCCGGGTCGCGCTTGCCGAGAACGCCCGCTTTCAGGGTGCGGCCATCCGCGGTTTCACCGATGAACAACAGGTCGTAGCAACCATTTTCCCGCTCTTCGCGGCTGGGTCCCTCACCCGGTTTCGGCGCACTGTCGCTGGCCAGGGAGCGATCCGACGCCACGGCCTCGGCCATGGCCTTGCCCTGCTCGCCCGGGCCGGTCAGCAGCATTTCGTCATAGACGAAGTCCTCGCCATAGGCATGGCCCAGCAGCTGGTTGGAGCGGTGGACGTTGCGCGTGTTGATCGCCGCCATGATGAAGGGCGCCGCCCAGCTACCCAGGGACTCGTCGTAGGCCGGACGATCCGCCGGAGGTTGCGCAGGGCCGGTGAAGCCGGGAGTCAGGGCGAAGGGGTTCACCAGCAACTGCAGTACCGACGGGTCGGCCTTGGCGGCTGCCAGGGTGGCCTTGAGGCTGGCCGCCGTGCCGCCGGAGAAGGTGCCCTTGAGCTGGCGCACGCGCCCCTTGATGCGCGTGAGCGGCACGCCGAAGCGCGCCTTGGCGGCCTGCTGCAGGAAGAACACGCCCAGGTCGAAGGGAATGGAGTCGAAACCGCAGGAGAACACGATGCGCGCACCGCTGGCCTGGGCGGCCTGGCCGTAGGCGTCGATCATCTTGCGCATCCAGGCCGGCTCGCCGCAGAGGTCGACGTAATCCACGCCCGCCTCGGCGCAGGCGGCCACCAGGGGTTCGCCGTACAGCTGGTAGGGGCCCACGGTGGTCACAACCACGCGGGTACGCGCGACCAGGGCGCGCAGGCTGGCGGCATCGCCGGTATCGGCCACCAGCAGCGGAATGTCCGCCGGCGCACCGATCTCGTCACGCACCGCCGCCAGCTTCGCCAGGTCGCGACCGGCCATGGCCCAGCGCAGGTCCTTGTCCCCGGCATAGGCCTGGGCGAGGTATTCGGCCACCAGCCTGCCGGTGTAGCCGGAGGCACCAAAAACGACGAGATCGAACTCGGCTGTGCTTTTCATCGAGGATTCCTTGAGGCGGAGCGGGATAGTCCGCTGACCCTAGAAGCCCGGCCGGAGAGCGTCAATTTTCAGGAGTACGGGGAATTACAGCCCATAAGCGCGACCCATCCGCGCCCCCGCGAGCCCGGCCATCCTCCCGCGACCGGTGGCCGCCACCCTTCCGGCTGCTATCGTCCTGCGGACAACGAGGTTCGACGGAGGTGCGGCATGAAACGAGTCACTGGCGGCTGCCTCTGCGGCGATGTGCGGTTCATCGCCTCGGGGAGGCCTTACCGGGTGGGGCTGTGCCATTGCCTCGACTGCCGCAAGCACCATGGCGCGCTGTTCCACGCCTCGGCGATCTTTCCCGAAAGCGCGGTGGCGATCGAGGGTCGTACCCAGTCCTACGCAGGGCGGCATTTCTGCCCCCGCTGCGGCTCCTCGGTGTTCTCCCGGAGCGGCGATGAGATCGAGGTGAACCTGGGTGCCCTGGACGCGCCCGACCAGTTCCAGCCCACTTACGAGCTCTGGACGGTTCGCCGCGAAGCCTGGCTGCCGCCCTTCCCCCTGGCACGACGCTATCCAGGGAACCGCGAGGGCGCCGGGCGCGAGGAGAATTGACGCGCCCGCCGCCACACGCTCTATCCTGACGCCACCCAAAGCAGGTCCCAGGAGCCCGGCATGACCCCTTCCCCCATCGTCATAGTGACCGGCGGCAGCCGTGGCATCGGCCGCTGCATCGTCGAACGCCTGCAGCATGACGGCTTCGGCGTGCTGTTCACTCATTCCAGCTCCGACGCCGAGGCCCGCGAGCTGGAAACCGCCCTGGCAAACGGCGGCCCCGTGGTCCGGGCGCTGCGCGCCGACGTCGCCGATACCGGCTCGGCAAAGCGGGTATTCGACGCCGCGGAAGCCCTGGGCGAGGTGATCGGACTGGTGAACAACGCCGGGATCACCGGCCGGCTCGGCCCCATCACCCAGCTGGACGACGCGCAACTGGACCAGGTGCTCGCGGTGAACCTCGCCGGCCCGATCCGCCTCTGCCGCGAGGCCGCCCGCCGCTGGAGCGGTCGGGACAACGCCGGCCGCGCGCGGATCATCAACATCTCCTCGGTGGCGGCGCGCACCGGCTCGCCGAACGAGTACGTCGCCTACGCCGCCACCAAGGCCGGGCTGGAGACCCTGAGCATCGGCCTCGCGCGCGAGCTGGCGCCGGCCGGCATCCTGGTCAGCGCCGTATCCCCCGGCACCGTGGACACCGGCATCCACGCCCGCGCCGGCGAGCCGGGTCGCGCCCAGCGGGTGGCCGCGCGCATTCCCCTGGGACGCCCCGGTCAGCCCGAGGAAATCGCCAACGCCGTGGCCTGGCTGATGTCGCCCGAGGCGACCTACGTGACCGGCACCGTGATCAACGTGGCGGGAGGCCTGTAGCCCGGCGGTCGCGCCCTGGCGCGCGGGGCGTGCGCTGTCATCCGTCGCTTGCCTTCCGGTATAGTCGCGCCCCCTCGCCGCACGACCTTCGGAATGCCCCATGGAAACCACCTCCCCTGCCCTGGTGATGCTGCCGGGCCTGCTCAACGACCAGCGCCTCTGGGCGTACCAGGCGCAGGCCCTGGCCGGAGAACGGGTAGTGCAGATCGCCGACCTGTCCCGGGACGACAGCATCACCGCGATGGCACACCGGGTGCTGGAGAACGCCCCGCCGCGCTTCGCCCTGGCCGCCCTGTCCATGGGCGGCTACGTCGCCTTCGAGGTGCTGCGCCAGGCCCCGGAGCGGGTCGAGCGCCTGGCGCTGTTCGACACCATGGCCAGCCTCGATTCGGCGGAGCGCGCGGCCACTCGCCGGGGCCTGCTGGAACTGGCCCAGCGCGGCCGTTTCATCGGGGTCAGCCCGCAGTTGATGCCGCGCCTGATCCACGCCCGCTGGCTGGACAGCGAGGTGTCCCGCACCGTGCAGCAGATGGCGATCGCGGTGGGCAAGGAAGGCTTCATCCGCCAGCAACGGGCGATCATCCATCGCCCCGACTCGCTCCCCACCCTGGCCGGCATTCGTGTGCCGACACTGATCGTGGTGGGCGCCGACGACCAACTGACCCCGGTCGCCGAGGCCCGCCTGATGCATGAGCGCATCGCCGGCTCAAGGCTGGAGGTGCTGCCGGAATGCGGCCACCTGCCGCCCCTCGAAGCACCCGAGCGCAGCCTGACGCTGCTGCGGGAGTGGCTGCTGGCCTGACCCTCCGGTTACCCTGCCTGAACCTGAGTCCCCCATTCGACGAGGAGCACGCGATGCTGATCGATCTGCACAAGGCCACCCTGTTGGTCATCGACGTCCAGGACAAGCTGGTGCCCGCCATGGCCGACCCCCAGGGCATCCTGGCGCGTATCCGCTGGCTGCTGCAGGTCGCCACCGAACTGGGGCTGCCGACGGTGATATCCGAGCAATACCCCAAAGGCCTGGGCGCCACGGCGACGGCGCTCACCGACGCCGCCCCGCAGGCGATCGTGGTGGAGAAGCTGCAGTTCTCCTGCGTGGCCGCCGAGTGCCTGCCGGAATCCCTGCTGGCCCATGAGCAGGTCGTCGTCTGCGGCATGGAAACCCATGTCTGTGTCCTGCAGACCGTGCTGGAACTGCTGGCGCTCGGCAAAGAGGTGTTCGTGGTGGAAGACGCCGTCGCCAGCCGCACCCCGGCCAGCCGCGAGGCCGGCCTCCGGCGCATGCGCGACGCCGGCGCGCAGGTCGTCAATCGCGAGATGGTGGTGTTCGAGTGTCTGCGCGGCGCCAGTCACCCCCGGTTCCGTCATATCAGCAAGACCTTCCTGGTGGGCGAGCAGCCCTGAGGAAGGGGCCGGAGCCGGTCCCGCTACTCGACGGGCAGGAGCCGCATCCGGCTCTCTTCGCCCATCAGCCAGGAGCGGTTCAGTTCGGCGCATTGGTGCAGATGCTCCACCACCAGGGTGATGCGTTTCAGGCGCCGCAGGTCCTCGCTGTAATAGATCCAGAACTGCCGCGTCACCTCCACCTCATCGGGCAGCACCGCCTGCAACCTGGGGTCCCCCGCCACCAGGAAGCAGGGCAGGATCGCCAGGGCCCGCCCCTGCAGCGCGGCCTGGTACTGGGCGATGACACTGGTGCTGCGCAACTGGCTCATGGCGCCGGGTACCAGGTCGTTCAGGTACAGCAGCTTGGGGCTGAAGGCCAGGTCCTCGACATAGGTGATGAAGGGATGCCCCGCGAGGTCGTCGCGGGACGCGATGGGCTCATGGGCGGCCAGGTATTCCGGGGTGGCGTACAGGCGCAGCCGGTAGTCGGCGAGCCTGGAGCAGACGTAGGGACCGCGCTCGGGCCGCTCCAGGGTGATGGCGATGTCCGCTTCGCGGCGTGACAGGCTGATGAAGTGCGGCACCGGCAGGATATCGGCGGAGATGTGCGGGTAGCGCTCCAGGAAGCGGGTCATCTGGGCCGTCACGAAGTAGGAGCCGAAGCCCTCCGTGCAGCCGATGCGGACATGACCCGACAATCCCAGCCGGGTGCCCGACACCTGCTCGCACGCGGCCTGCAAGGTGCTTTCCAGGGTTTCGGCATAGCCGAGGAGGCGCTGTCCCTCCACGGTGAGGACGAAGCCGGCGGCCCTCGATTTCTCGAACAGCAGCGCGCCCAGGGCCTGCTCCAGGGCCCGCACGCGACGCGATACGGTGGTGTAGTCGACACCCAGGCGACGCGCGGCCCCGGTGGCGGTGCGGGTGCGGGCCACCTCCAGGAAGAAACGCAGGTCATCCCATTTCAGCTGGTCGAGGTTGGAACTTTTATGCATGTCCATCAGGATTTATTGCATGTTCATTAATGGATTGATGCCTATATATACTCACAACCATCGCCCCACGGCCAAGTGTTTTCTTCGCGGTCGTGTCAGCCCACCCACCGACAAGATCCCAGGGCTAAGAGCATGAGCACATGCCTGATTCCCGGCCTTCATGCCAGGCGCATGCCTTGCCAGAGCGCCGCACTCCCAGCGCTCCCATCCAGGATGACCGGCGCCTGCCGAGCTGCCCTCAGTTCACCCGTTCCTCAAACCCCGGCCGGTTTCTCGGACCACAGCCACCACACAGAACCCGCCCATTGCGTCCACCGACTGCTGGCCCCTGGAGGGGGCGACGGTCACTGACGAACCCCCATATTTCGAGCAATGAAGAAGAACTTGGCGATGCCCCACGGGGCGCCGCCGGGAATGCTGCACGCCCGAAAAAGACGGCAGTGAAAGGCACGACAACAACAACTAAAGCGGAGCCCGATATGACACCTCACCACTCCCCCCATTCCCCGGTCCATGAGCGCATCATCGCCAACCCAAAGTTCCAGCGCCTGGCACGCCAGCGCGCAATCCTCGCCTGGTCCCTCAGCGCCCTGGTGCTGGCGATCTACTACCTGTTCATCGTGCTCGTGGCCTTCGTGCCCGGCTGGCTGCACCTGCCGCTGTACGAGGGCAGCCACCTCAGCCGCGGCATCCCGCTAGGTGCCGCCATCATCATCTTCTGCTGGCTGCTCACCGCCTGGTACGTACGCCACGCCAACACCCGCTTCGATGCGCTGAGTGCGGAAATCCTCGAGGAGAACCACGCATGAAAGCCCTCCTCGCCCTCCTCGCCCTGGCGCCGCTGACCAGCTTCGCCGATCCGATCACTGCGGAAAAACAGCCGCTCAACCTGCATGCCATCGGCATGTTCTTCGTCTTCGTCGTCGCCACCCTCGCCATCACCTGGTGGGCGGCCCGGCGCACCCGCTCCGCCTCCGACTTCTACACCGCCGGCGGCGGCATCTCCGGCTTCCAGAACGGCCTGGCGATCGCCGGCGACTACATGTCGGCGGCCACTCTGCTGGGCCTCTCCAGCCTGGTGTTCGCCAAGGGCTACGACGGCTTCGTCTACATCATCGGCTTCTTCGTCGGCTGGCCCATCGTCACCTTCCTGATGGCCGAGCGCCTGCGCAACCTGGGCCGCTACACCTTTGCCGATATCGTGTCCTACCGCCTGGACCAGGTGAGTGTGCGCAGCTTCGCCGCCCTTGGTTCGCTGACCGTGGTCTGCTGCTACCTCGTGGTACAGATGGTCGGCGCCGGCCAGCTGATCAAGCTGCTGTTCGGCCTGGACTACCAGCTCGCCGTGGTGGTGGTCGGCGTGCTGATGCTGGTCTACGTCATCTTCGGCGGCATGATCGCCACCACCTGGGTGCAGATCACCAAGGCCGTGCTTCTGCTCGCCGGCGGTACCACTCTGATGCTGATGGCCCTGAGCGAGTTCGGTTTCAGTTTCGAAGAGCTGGCCGAGCGCGCCGTCGCCGTTCACGCCAGCGGTGCGAAGATCATGGGTCCCGGTTCCCTGCTGGCAGACCCGATCAGCGCGGTATCCCTGTCGCTTGGTCTGGTGTTCGGCATCGCCGGCCTACCGCACATCCTCATGCGTTTCTTCACCGTGCCCAACGCCAAGGAAGCCCGTCGCTCGGTGCTCTTCGCCACCGGTTTCATCGGCTTCTTCTTCCTGGTGGTCTGCGTGCTCGGCTACACCGCCATCGTCATCGTCGGCACCGACCCGCAGTACTTCGTCGACGGCAAGCTGGGCGGCGCCATCGTCGGAGGCGGCAACATGGTGGCCATGCACCTGGCCCAGGCGGTTGGTGGCAGCCTGTTCCTCGGTTTCCTCTCCGCCGTGGCCTTCGCCACCATCCTCGCCGTGGTGGCGGGCCTGGCGCTCGCCGGCGCCTCGGCCATCTCCCACGACCTCTACGCCACCGTGCTGAAGAAAGGCAAGGCCAGCGAAAAGGACGAGATGCGTGTATCGCGGATCGCCACCGTGGCCATCGGTGTGATCGCCATCGGCCTCGGCATTCTCTTCGAGCAAATGAACATCGCCTTCCTGGTGGGCCTCACCTTCGGCGTCGCCGCCTCGGCCAATTTCCCGGTGCTGATCATGGCCATGTACTGGAAGGGCCTGACCACCCGTGGCGCCCTCTGCGGTGGCCTCACCGGCCTGGTCAGCGCCATGGCCCTGGTGATTTGCGGGCCGGCGGTGTGGGTCGGGGTGCTCGGTCATGCCAAGGCGATCTTCCCCTATGACCAGCCGGCGCTGTTCTCCATGCCGCTGGCCTTCCTGGTGATAGTGGTGGTGTCCAGCCTCGACCGCAGCGCCCGCGCCAGCCGCGAGCGCGCCGCCTACACCGGCCAGTTCGTGCGCGCCCAGACCGGCCTGGGAGCGGCAGCCGCCAGCAGCCACTGACCACTGCGTTATCCGGGCACGCCAATCGCTCCTTTGGGGCGTGTCCTTTTTCCCATTCGCATTCCGCTACCGGTCCGCCAGGCCGGTACGGCCCCGTTCGTCCCCTACAACAACAAGAGGCCTCCATGCATCGCAACCTCCTCACCTCGAGTCTCCTGCTGAGCAGCAGTGCCATGCTGCTTTCCTCGCCCGCCAGCGCCGAGTTCATCAAGGACTCCAAGGCCAGCCTCGAACTGCGCAACTTCTACTTCAACCGCGACTTCCGCCAGAGCGGCGCCCCCCAGGCCAAGGCCGAGGAATGGGCCCAGGGCTTCCTCCTGCGCTATGAATCGGGCTTTACCGAAGGCACGGTCGGCGTCGGCCTGGACGCCATCGGCCTCTTGGGCGTGAAGCTGGACTCCAGCCCCGACCGCGCCGGATCCGGCCTCCTGAAGCGCGACCGAGAAGCGCCCAAGCGTGCCCAGGACGAATACGGCGAACTGGGCCTGACCGCCAAGCTGCGGGCGTCCAGGAGCACCCTCAGGCTGGGCACCCTGATGCCCAAGCTGCCGGTGCTGCTGGCCAACGATTCGCGCCTGCTGCCGCAGACCTTCGAGGGCGGCCAGCTCAATTCGCTGGAGCTCGATGGCCTGACCTTCGACGCCGGACGCCTGACCCAGGTGAACCAGCGCGACTCTTCGGACTATGAGGACATGGGCATCACCACCGTCGGCGCGAAGAACATCCGCGCCCGCAGCACCGGCAGCGACGCCTTCGACTTCGCCAACCTCAGCTACAAATGGAGCGACAACCTCACCACGGGCTACGGTTTCGGTCGCCTGGACGACTTCTATCGCCAGCATCAGCTCAATCTCAACCACCTGCTGCACCTGGGCGAGGGCCGGAGCCTGAAGAGCGACCTGCGCTTCGCCCACTCCAGCGACGAAGGCGGCAGCAACGTCGATAACAAGGCCCTCGGCGCGATGTTCACCTACGCCGTCGGCGGCCACGCCCTGGGCCTCGGCTACCAGCGCATGAGCGGCGACACCGGCTTCGCCTACGTCAACGGCAGCGATGCCTACCTGGTGAACTTCGTGCAGATCAGCGACTTCGCCAACCGCGAGGAACGCTCCTGGCAGGCCCGTTACGACTTCAACTTCGCCAGCGTCGGCATCCCCGGCCTGACCCTCATGACCCGCTACCTCTCCGGCGACGGCGTGGAACTGGGCGCCGGGCGCGAGGACGGCAAGGAATGGGAACGTGACACCGACATCGCCTACGTCATCCAGAGCGGTCCGCTGAAGAACCTTGGCCTGAAATGGCGCAACGCCACGGTGCGCACCAGCCACTTCGGCAGCGACCTGGACGAGAACCGCCTGATCCTCAGCTACACGCTGCCGCTCTGGTAAGGACAAGCAGCGTTTGCGCTAACTTGCAGTCGCCCCATGCTGGGCCGCCACCAGAAGTTCTGGTCGCGGCCCGGTTGCATTTCAGTAGTCCCCTGCTACGTCATTGAAATGATTTTTTTGCACATCGCATCGGTTTTTCTGCTTGTTCTTATTTGATTTGCGCCCACCTATACTCAATCCACCAACCCGGCCACAGGCCGAAAGACCCGACAAAAACAATCAAGGGCACGCACCATGAACCGCAACAGCCTCCCCTTCCTAGCCGCCCGTGACTTCCTGCTGGCCCACCGCACCGACTACGACACCGCCGTACGTGATTTCCGCTGGCCGCAGCTGACCGAATTCAACTGGGCCCTGGACTATTTCGACAGCATGGCCAAGGACAACCAGGCCGATGCGCTCTGGATAGTCGAGGAAGACGGCAGCGAGCGCCGCTACAGCTTCGAGGAACTGTCCGTACGCTCCAACCGCGTAGCCAACCACCTGCGCACCCTTGGCGTGCAGCGCGGCGAGCGCATCCTGATGATGCTCGGCAACGACATCGCCCTGTGGGAGACCATGCTCGCCGCCTTCAAGCTGGGCGCCGTGGTGATTCCCGCCACCGCCCTGCTCACGCCGGAGGATCTGCGCGATCGCATCGAGCGTGGCCATGTCAGCCACCTGGTGGTCGGTGGTGCCAACTTGGACAAATTCGCGGGGCTCGCCGAAGGCTGCACCCGCATCAGCGTTGGCGAGGGCGCCCCGGGCTGGACTCCACACGACGCAGCGCTGGAATACTCCGCCGAGTTCCAGGCCGACGGCGTGACCCTCGCCACCGACCCGATGCTGCTGTACTTCACCTCCGGCACCACCTCCAAGCCGAAGATGGTGCTGCACAGCCACCAGAGCTATCCGGTCGGCCACCTCTCTACCATGTACTGGATCGGCCTCCAGCCCGGCGACCTGCACCTGAATATCTCCTCTCCCGGCTGGGCCAAGCACGCCTGGAGCTGCTTCTTCGCGCCCTGGAACGCCGGCGCGTGCATCTTCATCCACAACACCTCGCGCTTCAGCGCCCCGGCCCTGCTCGGCGTGCTGGAACGCTACGGCATCACCAGTCTCTGCGCGCCGCCCACCGTGTGGCGCATGCTGATCCAGGAAGACCTGGCCAGCTACCGCGACCGCCTGCGCTTGCGGGAACTGGTGGGTGCCGGTGAGCCGCTGAACCCGGAAATCATCGAGCAGATCCATCATGCCTGGGGCCTGTGGCTGCGCGACGGTTTCGGCCAGTCGGAAACCACCGCCCTGGTCGGCAACACCCCCGGCCAGAAGCTCAAGCCCGGTTCCATGGGCCGCCCGCTGCCGGGCTACCGGGTGACCATGCTCGACCCCGACGGCCAGCCTGGCAACGAAGGCGAAGTGGCCCTGCCCCTTGATGTACGCCCCCTGGGCCTGATGCTCTGCTACGAGGACAGCCCGGAGAAAACCGCCGAAGTCATGCGCGACGGTTACTACCGCACCGGTGATACCGCGCAGATCTGCGAAGACGGCTACATCACCTTCGTCGGCCGCGCCGATGACGTGTTCAAGGCCTCCGACTACCGCATCAGCCCCTTCGAGCTGGAAAGCGCCCTGATCGAGCATCCCGCCGTGATGGAAGTGGCCATCGTGCCCAGCCCGGACCCGGTGCGCCTGGCGGTGCCCAAGGCCTTCCTGATCCTCGCCCATGACGAAACCGGCAGCGCCGAACTCGCCTGCAACATCCTCGCCTTCGCCCGCGAACACCTGGCGCCCTACAAGCGGGTGCGCCGCATCGAGTTCGTCCGCGAACTGCCCAAGACCATCTCCGGGAAGATCCGCCGGGTGGAACTGCGGCAGATGGAAGTGCAGCGCCGCCAGGCCGACGCACGCGGCCCGGGGGAATTCTTCGAGGAAGACTTCCCGCAGCTCAAGGGCTGAGCCCGGGCCGGCGCGCCGACCCTCCCGAATCCAAACCCGACCGCTCGGCGCCTGGCACCGAGGGGCCTCACTCGACCCAACGAAAGCAGGCAGGACCCGTAAATGACTTCTTCCAGCATTCCCAGCGTCAAGCTGCTCATCAATGGCGAATTCGTCGAATCCAAGACCCAGCAATGGCGTGACGTGGTCAACCCGGCCACCCAGGAAGTCCTGGCCCGCGTGCCTTTCGCCACCCAGGATGAAATGAACGCCGCCGTGGCCGCCGCCCGGGAAGCCTTCAAGACCTGGCGCAAGACGCCCATCGGCGCCCGCGCCCGCATCTTCCTCAAGTACCAGCAGCTGATCCGCGAAAACATGAAGGAGCTGGCCGCGCTGCTCACTGCCGAACAGGGCAAGACCCTGCCGGACGCCGAGGGTGATGTTTTCCGTGGCCTGGAGGTGGTGGAGCACGCCGCCAACATCGGCACCCTGCAGATGGGCGAGCTGGCCAACAACGTGGCCAATGGCGTAGACACCTACACCCTGCTGCAACCGATCGGCGTGTGCGCCGGCATCACCCCGTTCAACTTCCCGGCGATGATCCCGCTGTGGATGTTCCCCATGGCCATCGCCTGCGGTAACACCTTCGTCCTCAAGCCCTCCGAGCAGGACCCGCTGGTGACCATGCGCCTGGTTGAACTGGCGCTGGAAGCCGGTATCCCGAAAGGGGTGCTGAACGTGATCCACGGCGGCGTCGACGCGGTGAACCTGATCTGCGACCACCCGGACATCAAGGCCGTGTCCTTCGTCGGCTCCACCAAGGTGGGCACCCACGTCTACAACCGCGCCTCCCTGAACGGCAAGCGCGCCCAGTGCATGATGGGCGCCAAGAACCACGCCATCGTCCTGCCCGACGCCAACAAGCAGCAGACCCTGAACAACCTGCTGGGCGCCTCCTTCGGCGCCGCCGGCCAGCGCTGCATGGCCCTGCCGGTGGTGATCCTGGTAGGCGAGGCGCAGAACTGGCTGCCGGACCTGGTGGAAAAGGCCAGGACCCTCAAGGTCAATGCCGGTATCGAGCCGGGTACCGATGTCGGCCCGGTCGTGTCCTGCGCCGCGCTGGACCGCATCAGCGGCCTGATCGCCACCGGCATCGAGGAAGGCGCCAAGCTGGTGCTGGATGGCCGCAACCCGAAAGTACCCGGCTACGAGGACGGCAACTTCGTCGGCCCGACCATCTTCTCCGGCGTGACCCCCTCGATGACCATCTACCGCGAAGAAATCTTCGGGCCGGTGCTCTGCGTGGTGAATGCCGCCAGCCTGGATGAGGCCATCGCCTTCATCAACGCCAACCCGAACGGCAACGGCACCGCCCTCTTCACCCGCTCCGGCGCCGCCGCGCGGCACTTCCAGGAAGAGATCGACGTCGGCCAGGTCGGCATCAACGTACCGATCCCGGTGCCGGTCCCGCTGTTCTCCTTCAGCGGCTCCCGCGCCTCCAAGCTGGGTGACCTCGGCCCCTACGGCAAGCAGGTGGTGCTGTTCTACACCCAGACCAAGACCATCACCCAGCGTTGGTTCGACGAGGACGACGTCGGCGGCGCGGTGAACACCACCATCACCCTGAAATGACCCCACCGGGCCGGCGCCAGGCGCGTCGGCCCGCCTGGAGAAACACCATGGAATACGAAACCCTGCTGGTCTCGGTACAGGAACGTGTCGGCCTGATCACCCTGAACCGCCCCAAGGCCCTGAATGCCCTCAACTCGCAGCTGGTCGCCGAGCTTAACCAGGCGCTCGACCAACTGGAGGCCGACGCCGGAGTCGGCTGCATCGTGATCACCGGTTCGGCCAAGGCCTTCGCCGCCGGCGCCGACATCAAGGAGATGTCCGCCTTCGGCTTCCCGCAGATCTACCTGGATGACTTCTTCGCCGCCGCCGACCGCATCGGTGCCCGTCGCAAGCCGCTGATCGCCGCGGTCGCCGGCTACGCCCTGGGCGGTGGCTGCGAACTGGCTCTGATGTGCGACTTCATCTACGCCGCCGAGAACGCCCGCTTCGGCCTGCCGGAACTGACCCTGGGGGTGATTCCGGGCATCGGCGGCACCCAGCGCCTGACCCATGCCCTGGGCAAGGCCAAGGCCATGGAGCCGTGCCTGACCGGCCGCCAGCTGACTGCCGAAGAGGCCGAGCGCGCCGGCCTGGTGGCCCGGGTGCTGCCGGCCGAATCCCTGCTGGACGAAACCCTCGCCGTGGCGCGTGGCATCGCCGGTAAATCGCTGCCCGCCGCCATGATGACCAAGGAGTGCGTCAACCGCGCCTTCGAGCTGGGACTCAATGAAGGCGTGCGCTTCGAGCGGCGCTTGTTCCACTCGCTGTTCGCCAGCGCCGACCAGAAGGAAGGCATGAACGCCTTCGTCGAAAAACGCGCCCCCCACTTCACGCATCGCTGATCGAATATTCCGGCCCCACTTCAAGAGGACGCCAACATGCATATCGGATTCCTTGGCCTCGGCAACATGGGCGGCCCAATGGCCCGCAACCTGCTCAAGGCCGGCCACAGCCTCACCGTGTTCGACCCCTCGCCGCTGGCCACCGCCGCCCTGGTGGAACTCGGCGCCCGCAGCGCCAACGGTCCGGCGCAGCTCGCCCGCGACGGCGTTGCCGCCATCGTCACCATGCTGCCCACCGCAGCCCACGTGAAGGAGGTCTACCTGGGCGCCGAGGGCCTGCTGGCCAACGTCGCCCAGGGCGTGTTGCTGATCGACAGCTCCACCATCGACCCGCTGAGCGCCCGAGAAGTGGCCAAGGCCGCTGCCGCCCAGGGCAATCCGATGCTCGATGCGCCGGTATCCGGCGGCACCGGCGGCGCCGCAGCGGGCACCCTGACCTTCATGGTGGGTGGCACCGACAGCGCCTTCGACCAGGCCCATCCCCTGTTCGTCGCCATGGGCAAGAACATCGTCCACTGTGGCGCCAGCGGTAACGGCCAGGTGGCCAAGATCGCCAACAACATGCTGCTGGGCATTTCCATGGTCGGCGTCGCCGAAGCCATGGCCCTGGGCGTCTCCCTCGGGATGGATGCGAAAGTGCTGGCCGGGATCATCAACACCTCCAGCGGCCGCTGCTGGAGCTCGGAGGTCAACAATCCCTTCCCCGGCGTCCTGGAAAACGCCCCCGCCTCGCGCGGCTACAGCGGCGGCTTCGGCACCGACCTGATGCTGAAGGACCTGGGCCTGGCCACCGAGGCGGCCCGCCAGGCGAAGCAGCCGGTGGTGCTTGGCGCCGCGGCCCAGCAGCTCTACCAGACCTTCAGCCTGCAGGGCCACGGCGGCCTGGACTTCTCCGCGATCATCAACCTGTTCCGTCGGGAAGCCTGAGCATGAGCGGCAACGAAGCGCCGATCCTGGCCAGCGTGCGCAACCGCGTCGGCCATCTGGTCCTGAATCGTCCCGCCGGGCTCAACGCCCTCACCCTGCCCATGGTGCGCCTGCTGCATCGCCACCTCTGGGCCTGGGAACTCGACCCGGAGATCGTCGCGGTGGTCATCCGCGGGGCCGGCGACAAGGCCTTCTGCGCGGGTGGCGACATCCGCCAGCTCTACGAGAGCCATGCGGCCGGCGACAACCAGCACGAGCTGTTCCTCGAAGAGGAGTACGCGCTGGACGAGTACCTGCACAGCTACGCCAAGCCGGTGCTGGCGCTGCTGGATGGTTTCGTCCTCGGCGGCGGCATGGGCCTGGCCCAGGCCGCATCGCTGCGGGTCATCACCGAGCGCACGCGGATGGGCATGCCGGAGGTGGGCATCGGCTTCTTTCCCGATGTCGGCGGCAGCTATTTCCTGCCGCGCCTGCCGGGGGAACTGGGCCTCTACCTGGGCGTGACCGGCCAGCAGGTGCGCGCGGCCGATGCACTCTATACGGGCCTTGCCGACTACTGCCTGCCCAGCGAGCGCATTCGCGACCTGGACCAGGCTCTGGACGAGCTGAACTGGAGCTACGCCCCCCGGGAAAACCTGCACCAGTTGCTGGCCGGCCTGGCCACTGAGCGCATTCCGGGTTCCGAGCTGAAGGCGCTGCGCCCGGCCATCGATCGGCATTTCGCCCAGCCCGATATCGGCGCCATCCGCCAATCGCTGCTGGACGAGGACCGTCCGGAGTTCCGCGACTGGGCCGAGGAAACCGTCCGGGTGCTGGACAGCCGCTCGCCCCTGGCGATGGCCGTGACCCTGGAACTGCTGCGCCGTGGCCGCCACCTGACCCTGGCCGACTGCTTCGCCCTGGAGCTGCACCTGGATTACCAGTGGTTCGACAAGGGCGACCTGATGGAGGGCATACGCGCCCTGATCATCGACAAGGACAAGAACCCCCGCTGGAACCCGCCGACCCTGGAGGAGCTGACGCCGCAACGGGTGCTGTCCTTCTTCAACGGATTCCGCGCCGCCGCCGGCCAACCCCTTCGCAGCGCCTGACGGCGCCTTTTCGCGGGAGACTCCCAGGATGCATGACATCGAACTGACCGAAGAACAACGCATGATCCGCGACATGGCCCGGGACTTCGCCCGCGCCGAGGTCGCCCCCCGGGCCCAGGCCTGGGAGAAGGCCGGCTGGATCGACGACACCCTGGTGCGCCAGATGGGCGAACTGGGCCTGCTGGGCATGGTGGTGCCCGAGCGCTGGGGCGGCACCTACATCGACTATGTGGCCTACGCCCTGGCGGTGGAGGAGATCTCCGCCGGCGACGGCGCCCTGGGCGCCCTGATGAGCATCCACAACTCGGTGGGTTGCGGGCCCCTCCTCAACTACGGCAGCGAAGCCCAGAAGGACCACTGGCTGCCGCAGCTGGCCAGCGGCGCGGCCATCGGCTGCTTCTGCCTGACCGAACCCCAGGCCGGCTCCGAAGCCCACAACCTGCGCACCCGCGCCGACCTCATCGACGGGCACTGGGTGCTGAACGGCGCCAAGCAGTTCGTCAGCAACGGCAAGCGGGCGAAGCTCGCCATCGTCTTCGCCGTCACCGACCCGGAGCTGGGCAAGAAGGGCCTGTCCGCGTTCCTGGTGCCCACCGACACCCCCGGCTTCGCCGTCGATCGCAGCGAGCACAAGATGGGCATCAAGGCCTCGGACACCTGCGCAGTGACCCTCAGCAATTGCCGCGTTCCGGAAGAGAACCTGCTGGGCCAGCGCGGCAAGGGTCTGGCCATCGCCCTGTCCAACCTGGAGGGCGGCCGTATCGGCATCGCCGCCCAGGCCCTCGGCATCGCCCGTGCGGCCTTCGAAGCGGCCTTGGGTTACGCCCGGGAGCGGGTACAGTTCGGCAAGCCGATCATCGAGCACCAGAGCATCGGCAACCTGCTGGCGGACATGCAGGTCCGGCTCAACGCGGCGCGCCTGATGATCCTCCATGCAGCCCGCCTGAAGAGCGCCGGCCTGCCCTGCCTGTCCGAAGCCTCCCAGGCCAAGCTGTTCGCCTCGGAGATCGCCGAGCAGGTCTGCTCCAGCGCCATCCAGGTCCACGGCGGCTACGGCTACCTCGAGGACTACCCGGTGGAGAAGTACTACCGCGACGCGCGCATCACCCAGATCTACGAGGGTTCCAGCGAGGTCCAGCGCCTGCTGATCGCGCGCGAGCTGGCCAACCTGCAACTCTGAGTCACCCACGTTTTCCGGGCGGCCCCGAGTCCCGGGACGCCCGGTCTTTTTGCGGCTCCCTCGCACCTCGCCATTGCCACCCCCTATGCGTCGCCAGCCATTCCCCTCCCAGGGAGTGCGGCAGTCATTCTGACGACAATTGAAGTCATCCTGACTGCTGTCATGACGACACACAAAGGCGTAAGCCATTGATTTTCAATGCACTACGACCTGGCACGCAAAATGATTCACGCCCTTCGCCAAACAACCAATCGAAGGGAACAGCCATGAAACTCCCCAGCATCACCCTGTGCCTTGCCCTGCTCTGCGCGCCCGCCGCATTCACGGCGGAGGTCATTTCCGAAACCCCGGACACCACCGTCGGCAAGGCCGGCGGCGGCATGACCGGGCTGATGCTGGGCGCCATCGGCGGGCCCATCGGTGCGGTTGCCGGCGCGGCGGTGGGTTACTTCGGCGGCGGCGCCCTCCAGGAGTCCGCCGGGCTCGCCGAGCCGGCCTACCTGGTGGAAACCGATGAGGGGGACGTGCAACGCTTCCGCGCCCCCGGCCAGCGCTTCGCGCCGGGCGACCAGGTCGAGGTGCGCGGCATCCGCCTGGAGCCCCGCGCTCAGTAGCGCTCGAAGCCCCGCTGCAGCTCCCAGTCGGTGATGCGCCGGTCGTACTCCTTCTGCTCCCAGCGCGCCGTGTGCACGTAGTGATCGACCACCGCATCGCCGAAGGCCTGCCGCAACAGACGGGAACCGTCCAGCGCGGCCGTGGCCTCGCGCAGGGTCTTGTCCACTTCGGGCAGCTGGTCGTCCAGGTAGGCATCGCCGGCGAAGGGCGCCCCCAGCTCCAGCTGCTCGTCGATGCCCGCCAGGCCCGCCGCGATCAGCGCGGCATAGGCCAGGTAGGGATTGAGGTCGGCGCCGCCGATGCGGCACTCGATGCGCACCGACTTGCTGCCCTCGCCGCACAGGCGGAAACCGGCGGTGCGGTTGTCCCGGCTCCACGCCGCCCGGGTCGGGGCGAAGGTGCCCGCCTGGAAGCGCTTGTAGGAGTTGATGTAGGGCGCGAGGAAATAGGTGATCTCGCTGGCGTACTTGAGCTGGCCGGCCACCCAGCCGCGCATCAGCCTGGACATGCCGAACTCGTCCTTGGCATCGAAGAACAGCGGCTTCTTGCCCTTGAGATCCCACAGCGAACTGTGGATGTGGCAGCTGGAGCCGGCGAGGTCGTAACGCCACTTGGCCATGAAGGTGATGGACTTGCCCTGCTGCCAGGCGATCTCCTTGCAGGCGTGCTTGATCAGCGCATGGCGGTCGGCCATGGTCAGGACCTCCGCGTAGCGCACGTTGATCTCTTCCTGCCCCGGTCCCCACTCGCCCTTGGAGTTCTCCACCGGAATGCCGCTGGCCTGCAGGTGCTTGCGGATGGCGCGCAGCACCGGCTCCTCGCGAGTGGTCTGGAGGATGCTGTAGTCCTCGATGTAATGGGCTGCGGTCTTCGGATGGCTGTAGTTGCGCCGGTGCAGCGCCTCGTAGGGCTCATCGAACAGATAGAACTCCAGCTCCGAGGCGAACATGCCCAGGTAGCCCCGTTCGGCCAGCCGTGCCACCTGCTTCTTGAGGATGGCCCGGGGGCTGTGGGGCAGGTCCTGGCGATGGTGATGGTCGAGCACGTCGCACAGCACCAGGGCGGTGCCCTCCAGCCAGGGCACCCGGCGCAGCGTGGCCAGGTCGGGCTTGAGCACGAAGTCCCCGTAGCCCTGGCTCCAGCTGGCGGCGGCGTAGCCCGGCACCGGCTCCATGTCGATGTCGTCGGCCAGCAGGTAATTGCAGCAATGGGTTTCCTCGAAGGCGCTGTCGAGGAAGAACTCGGCCTGGAAGCGCTTGCCCACCAGCCGCCCCTGCATGTCCACCATGCAGGCGAGCACGGTGTCGATCTGGCCATCGGCAACGGCCTGCTTGAGTGCGTCGAGACTGAGGAGGGGTTCGCTCATCGCCTGTTCCTGCTGTCGGGGGACTGCCCGAAAGCTTAGTCCAGCGATGGAATCCGCAAGACTTCCCACTCCGGGAGGCCTTCTCCGTCCGCAAAAAAAAACGGCAGGCGTGAAGGCGCCTGCCGTAAATCGAGGGTTCGGTTCAGTGAGCGATGCAGACCGACTTGAGCTCGGTGTAGGCCTCGATGACCGCGCGGCCGAACTCGCGGCCCATGCCGGACTGCTTGACGCCGCCGAAGGGCATGTTCGGGTCCAGCAGCACGTGGGCGTTGACCCAGACGGTGCCCGCCTCGATGCGCGGCACCAGGTTCATGGCCTTCGACAGGTCGTTGGTCCAGAGGCTCGCGGCCAGGCCGTAGGGGCTGTCGTTGGCCAGTTCGATCATGGCGTCCTCGTCGGTGAAGGGGATCACCGAGAGCACCGGGCCGAACACTTCCTCACGGGCCACGGTCATCTCGTGGTTCACGTCCGCCAGCACCGTGGGCTGGACGAAGAAGCCGTCGCCGTCCACCCGCTCACCACCGGCCACCACGCGGGCGCCTTCCTGACGGGCCAGGTCGATGTGCTTGAGCACGCTCTGCTGCTGCTTGCGCGACACCAGCGGGTTGATGGCCGCTTCGGGATCCATGCCCGGGCCGATGGACAGGCCCTTCACGGCAGCGGCCAGGCCCTGTACGAATTCCTCGTAACGGGACTGGTGCACGTAGAAGCGCGACGCGGCGGCGCAAACCTGGCCCTGGTTCAGCAGGCCGCCCAGCATCGCGCCCTGGATCGCCTTCTCCACGTCGGCGTCTTCCAGCAGGATCATCGGGTTCTTGCCGCCCAGTTCCAGGGCGAAGCGGGTCATGTTCTCCATGCAGGCCACGCCGACGCTCTTGCCCACGGCGGTGGAGCCGGTGAAGGACACCTTGCTGACCAGCGGGTGGGACGCCAGGGCGTTGCCCACGGTGCTGCCGCCGCCGGTGACCAGGTTGAACACGCCCGGCGGAATGCCCGCCTCATGGGCCAGTTCAACCAGGCGCAGGGCGGTCAGCGGGGTTTCGCTGGCGGGCTTGATCACCACGGTGCAGCCGCAGGCCAGGGCCGGCATCAGCTTCCAGGTGGTGATCATCATGGGGAAGTTCCAGGGCACGATGCCGGCCACCACGCCCACCGGCTCGCGCCGGGCGAAGGCGGTGAAGCGGGTTCCCGGGGGCAGCGGGATGGACACGTCCAGGGTCTGGCCCTCGATCTTGGTGGCCCAGCCGGACATGTAGCGCATGAACTCGACGGTGGCGCCGACGTCCAGCATCCGGGAGATGTTGATGGACTTGCCCTGGCTCAGGGTTTCCAGCTGGGCCAGCTCCTCGGCGTGTTCCTCCACCAGGGCGGTGAAGCGCAGCAGGATGCGCTCGCGGTCGGCCGGACGCAGGCCGGACCAGACGCCGGACTTGAACGCCTTGTGGGCGGATTGCACGGCGCGCTCCAGGTACTCCAGCGGCACATCCGGGACGGCGGCGATGGTCTCGCCGGTCGCCGGGTTCAGCACCGGGGTGGTCGGGCCTTCCGTCAGCACCCACTGGCCGTCGATGAAGCAGCCGTGACGACGCTCCAGGAATGCCGCCACCTGCGGCAGGATTTCAACCTTGCTCATGCTCGTTCCTCTTCATCCGATTGCCGGGCGCCTGCCCGGCGCCATCATTTCTGCGCGCCCAGGAAGCAGGCCACGGCGTGACGATCGTCCGCACTGGCCAGGCCGACATAGGGCATGTAGGTGCCGGGCACGAAGGCCTGGGGCTGGGCGATGAACTGCTGAAGGCTGTCCATCTGCCATTCCACCGCCCTGGTCTTCATCGCCTGGGAGTAGCTGAACCCGGCAAGGCTGCCGGAGGTGCGGCCGTACAGGCCGTGGAGATTGGGGCCCATCATGGTTGGGCCATCGGCCTTGGCGGAATGGCACACCGCACACTCGCTGGCGAACCGCGCCTCGCCCTGCTGCACCAGGGGCGCCGCGCAATCGGCTGCCCGGACTGTGGGGCTCGTCATGAGGGCCAGCAGCAGCGCCGTCCCTACCCCAACCTTTCCTGTCGTTCTCAACGCATCACCTCGATCGTCCAGGGGCCCGCCCCGCGCAGCCGCTATGGCACGCACGGAAACCGGGCGGATGTCCGGATTCTCGGTGCTGGGAGGATTCGAGGTTTTGCTGTCTGTGCCAGACGTGTTGGAAGGGCTGCCAGCCGTGTGGACTAGCGGAGCGTTCGCGCGCTCATTGGCGAAAGCGCCCCGGCGGCCCACCAGAGGGCGACCGGGTCGCCCTTCGCGGCTGAATTCGAGACTCCGCCGCCGGCTTCAACCCTGGCTGTACTGCTTGCGGTACTCGCTGGGCGACACGCCGAAGCGCGCCTTGAAGGCGGTGGAAAAATAGCTGGAGTCGGTGAAACCCCAGGCGTAGCCCAGGGCGGAGAGCTTCTGCTCGCCGGCGGCATGGCGCAGGCTTTCGGCACAGAAGTCCAGGCGGCGGTTCTTGATGTACTGCGCCACCACCAGCCCCTTCCTGGAGAACATGCGGTAGAGCCCGCGCACCGACACCCCGACTTCCCGGGCGATGGCCTCGGGGCAGAGTTCTTCGGAACAGATGTGCTCGTCGATGAAACGCAGGGTCTTGCGGAACAGGCGCTCGTGGGCGTCCTGCTCGGCCTCGGCGGAGCAGAGCGCCGGCCGCAGCAGGCTGACCAACGCGTCCAGGGTGGCTTCGCTCTCCGGCAGGCTCAGGCTGTCCTGGCGGGTGGACTCGAGGATCAGGCGATTGGCCATGACCGCCACCGGCGCGCTGGCCGGGATGCGCTGGGCGCAGCGGACGCCGGAGAAGCGCAGCCCCTGCTCCACCACATGGCGCGGCAGTATCAGCGAAAGCTGGCGCGAATTTTCCTGGTAGACGAAGTCGCTGGGCAGGGTGGAATCGATCAGGGTGATGTCGCCGGGTGACATCTCGATGCGGTTGCCCGCCTGCTCCATGCCGGCACGACCGCTCAACTGGAAGGCCAGGTAGAAATGCTTGCCGTCGGTCTGGGCGACCTCCTTCGGCGTGCGGAACAGCCGCGCCTGGGAGACGTCCACGAAGCTCAGCTTGATGGCGCCGGCCTTGTGCTCGCGAATGGAGCCGGAGAACTCCGATCCCAGGCATTTGGCGCCGAAGCGCCCGCAGACCCGGTTGATACCCTGCAGCCACTCGTCGAAGCGGTCTGCCCTCTGTGCTTGTGCAGTCGTCATGGCTTTCTCAGCCTCACGCTAGGCATTGTTCTTGTCGTTATCCGCGCGCTCGACTCGGCGCGTCGGGTTCACCTCTCGTTCGGGGCGGGATCTACCTTAACCCCCCGAAGCGCTGATAGAAACTCTCGCCGGCATCCGGTAACGGACCGTCCGCGGTTTCCAGCGCCGCATTCAGCCACTCTTCGGCCTTGGCCTGGACCAGTCGATAGATGTTGCGGCAGAGCTGGCGCGCCGCGCGGCCCTCCCAGTCCCCCGGCAGCAGTTCGTCGGGCAGCTGGGGATCGCGCAGCAGCAACTTGCGGTATTCGTGGATCAGCAAGGTTCGCGCCAGGAAGCAGTCTTCCGGCTTGAGCTCATCCTGCTCCCGCAGGGCCTGCCAGAGCGGCCGGAACAGCTGGATGAACTCGCTGTAGTGCTCGCCCAGCTCATCGATGTTCCAGCTCTCGCGGACCTGCATGCGCAGCGCCTTGGAGGCGAGCACGTCCTGGGTGCGGGTCTCGAAGATGATGCTGTCCTCCAGGGCGTCCAGCTCCTGCAGCGTCGCGATCACATCCACCCGGTCGCACCTGGGGTTGGCCAGCACCGTCGGGGAAATCGCACCAAAACCTTGCCATTCCAGTTCTTCGCGCACCTGTTTGCGCTTGTCCTGGGGCAGCTGCGAGAGCACCACCAGGCACCAGGCGCCGTCCCAGGCCGGCACGCTGGAGCTGTAGACCCGCTTGAACGCCTTCTCGAACCGGCGCCGGCCGGTACCGGTCAGGCTGTAGTAGCTGCGGCGCCCGACTTTCTCGGCGCTGAGCCAGCCTTCCTTGGTCAGGCGGAAGATCGAGGTGCGGATCAGACGTTCGTTGATGCCCATGGGCTCCAGTAACTGGATCAGGCTCCCCAGCCACACGGTGCCGCCGTGGGGTTCGATGGCGTCGCCGTAGAGGGTGATGATCAGCGAGCTGGCGCGGATGGGCGTCTGCTGCTGGAAGCGGGTGACGAGTTGGTCCAAGGGCGCGAGGGAGGTCATGGGCATTCTGGAAGCGGAAAAGATGCCGAATATACCCGCAGGCACTTCGGCATGACCATCGGCGCCACGTCGCGCTGTGCGAAGACCGCCCTCATTGAGACGAACCGCCCTTGGGCCGCAGGCCGCGATCGGCGATACGCGGCCGCCCGGCCTCCACCTCCGCCAGCGGTTCGCAGGGCCGGAGCCCCGCCAGGCAGCGCTGCGCCAGAAGCTGGTATTCACGGGTACCGGCACGCTTCCAGGCCACTTCCTCATCACTGAGGCTGCGCTTGACCTGGGCCGGCGAGCCCATCACCAGGGACTGCTCGGGGCAGCTGAAGCCGGCCTTGACGAAGGCCGTGGCGGAGACGAAGGAGCGCGCGGCGATCTCGGCGCCATCCATCACCACCGCGTTCATGCCCACCAGCACGTCCTCGCCGATGCGGCAGCCGTGCAGCACGGCACCGTGGCCGATATGGCCGTTGCGCCCGACCAGGGTGTCGCTGTCGGGGAAGCCATGCATCACGCAGGTGTCCTGGATGTTGGCACCCTCCTCCAGGATGATCCGGCCGAAATCGCCGCGCAGGCTGGCCAGGGGCCCGACATAGCAGCCCGGACCGATGATCACATCACCGATCAGGACCGCGCTGGGGTGGACGTAGGCCGTGGGATGGACCACCGGCACCAGGCCGTCGAGGCTGTAGCAGGTCATGGGTTGCTCCTTGGAAGTAGATGCAGGAGCGAACCTGCTTGCGAAAGCCTGGCAGCACGGGCTGCGCCATTCGCGAGCACGCTCGCTCCTACGATCATGCCAGTGCCTGGCGACGGCTCTGGACGGTGACGAAACGTCGGGACACGAACGCCCCGTCGGTAATGGAGGCGTTCGCCGCAGGGTTGCCGCCGCTGGCGTGGAAGTCGCTGAACGCCGCCGACTGGTTGACGAAGACGCCGCCGTCGAAGTTGATCGACAGGGCCACGGCCACCTCCTGGGAGAGCTGCTCGGCGCGGTCCAGCACGGCGTCGTCGGTGGAGTAGACCCCCAGGGTCAGGGCGCCCTTCTCGCCGATCACCTCGCCGGCGAGCCGCAGGCTGTGCGCGCTGTCGTCGGTGGCGACGATGAAGGCGATGGGGCCGAAGCGTTCTTCGGCATAGGCGTGGCGGGCGCTGGCATCCACCTTCAGCAGCAGCGGCGTGTGTACGCGCGCACCGGGGAACTGGGGGTGCTCGCGGGCCTCGCTGTCCAGCAGCACTTCGCCCAGTGCGCGGCAGGCCTGGATACGCTGGGCGGTGGCTTCCGACTGGATGGCGCCCATCACCGCGCAGGCGCGCTCATTGTCGGCGAGGAAGCAGCGGATGGCGCCGGCCAGCCCCTGGGCCACCTCGTCGAAGGACAGGAAGCCGTCCGCCGCGCGAATGCCGCCACGAGGCACGTAGATGGCCTGGGTGGTGGTGCACATCTGGCCGGAATAGAGGCTCAGGGAGAACGCCAGGTTGCGGGCCACGGCCTTGAAATCGCGCACGCTGTCGATGATCACGCTGTTGATCCCGGCTTTCTCGGTGAAGACCTGGGCCTGTCGCGCGTTGGCCTCCAGCCAGTCGCCGAAGGCGCTGGAACCGGTGAAATCCACCAGCTTCACCCGGGGATCCAGCGCCAGTCGCTGGCTCACCGGTGCCTCGGGCGTATCCACCACCAGGCTCACCAGGGCGGGGTCGAAGCCCAGCTCCGCCAGCACCTCCTGGGCCACCCTGACGCTCATCGCCACCGGCAGGATCGCCGCCGGGTGGGCCTTGACCATGACCGGGTTGCCGGTGGCCAGGCTGGCGAACAGGCCCGGATAGGTGTTCCAGGTGGGAAAGGTGGAACAGGCGATCACCAGGGACAGGCCACGGGGAACGATGTGCCAGCGCTTGTCCAGCACCAGCGGTTCCTGCTTGCCCTGGGGCTTGGTCCAGCGGGCTGTTTCCGGCACCTCGGCCATGGCGCGCCAGGCATAGGCCAGCGCTTCCAGGCCCCGGTCCTGGGCGTGGGGCCCGCCCGCCTGGAAGGCCATCATGTAGGCCTGGCCGCTGGTGTGCATCACGGCATGGGCCAGGGTCGGGCTCAGCGCATTGAGGCGCTGGAGCATCTCCAGGCACGCCCCCAGTCGGGCGCGCGGCCCGGCGTCGCGCCAGGCCGGCAGGGCCGCCTGCATGCGCGTCATCAATGCCTCGGCATCGTACTGGTCGTAGCTCACGCCCAGGTCGAAGCCATAGGGCGAGCGTTCGGCACCGACACGGGCGACGGACTCCGGCCCTGCCAGGGCGAAATGCCTGCCCAACAGGCCCTCGAAGGCGGACTGCGCTCCCTTGACCGCCTCCTCCGGGTAGTGCTTGAGACTCTCGGGGAAGGGCGACCAGTAGTCCCGCTCGCCAATGGCCTGGACAGCGCGGTCGAGAAGGCCGCGATGGTGCTCGAACAGTTCGACGGCGGCGGCGTGGGCGTGGTTGGACATGGGGGCAGGCTCCTCAGCGGGCAAGGGTTTGCGGCAACGCAGCGCAAAACGATTCACTTTGTCTTCGATTTTGTATCACATCATTCTGATTCAAGAAAGCGCGATCCAGCGCCTCATACGACGAACGACACAGGCCACCTCAGCCACACCAGGAATTCACGCAATTCTGCAGTAAACCGTGGGTTACGGATCATGGAGCCGTGCCTGTGCAACAGTTACCCGAACAGATCAACCGGACATATAAGACACACAATACTTCTTTTCAGTTGTTGTTCTGTATCGCTTTATGGGTATACTCCGGCCAAAGTCGAGCCGCGAACGAGCCCGCCTCGACACCGGAAGGGCCTCGCCCTGCCCCACCCATAAAAAGCGGCTGGCACCAGGCCGCGCGTGCACCAGAGGACAGTCTCCATGCCTCGTACCCTTGCTGCCCTGCCGCCCGAGCAGGGTGTCCGTCTGATCACCCTGCAGCGCCCCGAAGCGCTCAATGCGCTGAACACCGAACTGCTCGGTGAGCTGGCCGCCGAGCTGGACCTCGCCGAACAGGACGCCGACACCCGCGCGGTAGTGATCACCGGCAGCCGCAAGGCCTTCGCCGCCGGCGCCGACATCAGGGAAATGGCCGAGCGGGACCTCGTCGGCATCCTCAACGACCCGCGCCTGGCCCACTGGCAGCGCATCGCCCGCTTCGGCAAACCCCTCATCGCCGCCGTCAACGGCTTCTGCCTGGGCGGCGGCTGCGAGCTGGCGATGCACGCCGACATCCTCATCGCCGGCGAGGACGCCCGGTTCGGCCAGCCGGAAATCAATCTCGGGATCATGCCCGGCGCCGGCGGCACCCAGCGCCTGCTGCGCGCCGTGGGCAAGTCCCTGGCCATGCAGATGGTGCTCACCGGCGAGGCCATCGACGCCCGCCACGCCCTGCGCGCCGGCCTGGTCAGCGAAGTGACCCAGCCCGAACTCACCGTCGAGCGTGCCATCGCCATCGCCCGCCTCATTGCCCAGAAGGCGCCGCTGGCCGTGCGCCTGGCCAAGGAAGCCTTGCTCAAGGCCGAGGACACCGACCTCGCCAGTGGCCTGCGCTTCGAGCGCCACGCCTTCACCCTGCTGGCGGGCACCCGCGATCGCGACGAAGGCATCCGCGCCTTCCAGGAAAAGCGCCGCCCCGACTTCACCGGCCAGTGACCACTGGCCGCCCTCTCCCGCCCCCTGGAGCGCCCGATACATGACCTTCGAACACATCCTCTTTTCCATCGAGGCGGGTGTCGCCACCCTCAGCCTCAACCGCCCGGAGCAACTGAACAGCTTCAATGCCCAGATGCACGGCGAGGTCCGCGAGGCCCTCAAGCGGGTGCGCCAGGACCCCGAGGTCCGCGTCCTGCTGCTGACCGGCGAAGGCCGAGGCTTCTGCGCCGGCCAGGACCTGGCCGACCGCAACGTGGCCCCCGGCAGCGCCGCACCGGACCTGGGCGAATCCATCGAGCGGTTCTACAACCCGCTGATCCGCGCCCTGCGTGACCTGCCCCTGCCGGTGATCTGCGCCGTCAATGGCGTGGCCGCCGGCGCCGGCGCCAATATCCCCCTGGCCTGCGACCTGGTGCTGGCCGCCCGTTCCGCCAGCTTCATCCAGGCCTTCTGCAAGATCGGCCTGATCCCCGACTCCGGCGGCACCTGGACCCTGCCACGCCTGGTGGGCATGGCCCGTGCCAAGGCGCTGGCCCTGCTGGGCGACCGCCTCAGCGCGGAGCAGGCCCAGCAGTGGGGCCTCATCTACCGCGTGGTGGATGACGCCGACCTGCGCGACGAAGCCCTCAAGCTCGCCCGCCACCTGGCCACCCAGCCCACCTACGGCCTGGCCCTGATCAAGCGCAGCCTGAACGCCAGCCTGAACAACAGCTTCGACGAGCAGCTGGACCTGGAGCGCGACCTGCAGCGCCTGGCCGGCCGCAGCGAGGACTACCGCGAAGGCGTCAGCGCCTTCATGGAAAAACGCACCCCCGCCTTCAAAGGACGCTGAGCCCATGCCCGCCCTGTCCACCACCTCCCTCGTCGCCGTGATCGGCGCCGGCGCCATGGGTGCCGGCATCGCCCAGGTGGCCGCCCAGGCCGGCCATCCGGTCCGGCTCTATGACAACCGCCCGGGCGCCGCCGCCCAGGCCGTGGACGGCATCGACCGCCAGCTCGGCCGCCTGGTGGAAAAAGGCAAGCTGGACGCCGAAGCGCGCGCGGCCATCGTCGCCCGCCTCGAACCGGTGGAAGCCATCGAGGCCCTGGCCGATGCCCGCCTGGTGATCGAGGCCATCGTCGAGAACCTGGACGTCAAGCGCGGCCTGCTGCGCCAGCTGGAAGCGCTGTGCGGCGCCGACTGCATCCTCGCCAGCAACACCTCCTCGCTGTCCATCACCCGCCTGGCCGCCGGCCTCGACCACCCCGGCCGGGTGATCGGCATGCACTTCTTCAACCCGGCGCCGCTGATGGCCCTGGTGGAGATCGTCTCCGGCCTGGCCACCGACCCGGCCCTGGCCGACGACCTGTACGAGACCGCCAAGGCCTGGGGCAAGCAGCCGGTGCACACCCGCTCCACCCCCGGCTTCATCGTCAACCGCGTGGCGCGCCCCTTCTACGCCGAAAGCCTGCGCCTGCTGCAGGAGGGCGCCGCCGACTGCGCCACGCTGGACGCCCTGATGCGCGATGCCGGCGGCTTCCGCATGGGCGCCTTCGAGCTCACCGACCTGATCGGCCACGACGTCAACTACGCCGTCACCCGCTCGGTGTTCGAGGCCTATTACGGCGACTTCCGCTTCCAGCCGTCGCTGATCCAGCAGGAACTGGTGGACGCCGGCCGCCTGGGCCGCAAGAGCGGTCGCGGCTTCTACGACTACGCCGAGGGTGCCCAGCGCCCCGACGCGGTGGCGCTTGCCAGCGACCTGAGGGTCGACAGCTGCGTGATCGAAGGCGATCTCGGCGCGGCCGAGCCCCTGGTGGCGCGCCTGCAGGCGGCCGGCATCGCCGTGACCCGCCGCGACGGCGCCGGCCTGCTGCGGGTGGGCGATGCCGTGCTGGCCCTGTCCGACGGCCGCCTGGCCAGCCAGCGCGCCCGCGAGGACGGCCTCGTCAACCTGGTGCTGCTGGACCTGGCGCTGGACTACGGCAAGGCCGGCCGCCTCGGCATCGCCTGGGCCGCCGGCACCTCCGCCGTCGCCCGCGACCAGGCCGTGGCCCTGCTGCAACACGCGGGAATCACGGTCAGCCCGCTGGCCGACATCCCGGGCCTGGCCGTGCTGCGCACCGTCGCCATGCTGGCCAACGAGGGCGCCGACGCGGTGCTCCAGGGCGTCGGCTCGGCCGGCGACATCGACCTGGCCATGCGCGCCGGGGTGAACTACCCCAAAGGCCCGCTGGCCTGGGCCGATGCCATCGGCCTGCCAGCCGTGCTGCGCACCCTGGACAACCTGCAGGCGGCCTACGGCGAGGCGCGCTACCGCCCGTCCCTGCTGCTACGCCGCCACGTCGCCGAAGGGAGGACCTTCCATGACCAACCATGAAGCCCTGTCCCTCGCCGAAGCCTGCGGCAGCGCCCTGTTCGAGCGTGACGCCGCCAGCCAGGCCATGGGCATGCGCCTGCTTTCCGTGGCGCCAGGCCAGGCACGGGTGGGCATGAGCGTGCGCGCCGACATGGTCCAGGGCCACGGCACCTGCCACGGCGGCTACCTCTTCGCCCTGGCCGACTCGGCCTTCGCCTTCGCCTGCAACAGCTACAACGAGGCCACCGTGGCCATCGGCTGCAGCATCGACTACGTGGCCCCGGCGCGCCTCGGCGACACCCTCACCGCCCAGGCCAGCGAGCAGAGCCGCAGCGGGCGCACCGGCAACTACGACGTGCGCATCGAGAACCAGAACGGGCAGTTGATCGCCCTGTTCCATGGCAAATCCTACAAAGTGCGCGGCACGGTGCTCGCGCAGGAGACCCCTGATGACTGACGCCCAGATGAACGACGCCCTGATCATCGACGCCGTGCGCACCCCCATCGGCCGCTACGCCGGCGCGCTGTCCGGCGTGCGCGCCGACGACCTCGGCGCGGTGCCGATCCGCGCCCTGATGGCGCGCCACCCGGAGCTGGACTGGAGCGCCGTGGACGACGTGATCTACGGCTGCGCCAACCAGGCCGGCGAGGACAACCGCAACGTCGCGCGCATGGCCGCCCTGCTGGCCGGCCTGCCCCAGAGCGTGCCCGGCACCACCCTGAACCGCCTGTGCGGCTCCGGCCTGGACGCCGTGGGCAGCGCCGCCCGCGCCCTGCGCTGCGGCGAGGCCGGGCTGATGATCGCCGGCGGCGTGGAATCCATGTCCCGCGCGCCCTACGTCTTGGGCAAGGCGGAAACCGCCTTCTCCCGCCAGGCGGAGATCTTCGACACCACCATCGGCTGGCGCTTCGTCAACCCGCTGATGCAGGCCGAATTCGGCATCGACTCCATGCCGGAAACCGCCGAGAACGTCGCCGAACGGTTCGGCATTTCCCGCGCCGACCAGGACGCCTTCGCCCTGCGCAGCCAGCAGCGCGCCGCAGCCGCCCAGGCCAACGGGCGCCTGGCGAAGGAAATAGTCCCGGTGGAGATCCCCCAGCGCAAAGGCCCGCCCAAGGTGGTGAGCCAGGACGAACACCCGCGCGGCGACACCACCCTGGAGCAACTGGCCCGGCTGGGTACGCCCTTCCGCCAGGGTGGCTCGGTCACCGCCGGTAACGCCTCGGGCGTCAACGACGGCGCCTGCGCCCTGCTCCTGGCCAGTCCGGCCGCCGCCCGGCGTCACGGCCTCAAGGCCCGCGCCCGGGTGGTGGGCATGGCCACCGCCGGGGTGGAGCCGCGCATCATGGGCATCGGCCCGGTGCCGGCGACCCGCAAGGTGCTGGAACTGACCGGGCTGTCCCTGGCCGACATGGACCTGATCGAACTCAACGAAGCCTTCGCCGCCCAGGGCCTGGCCGTGCTGCGGGAGCTGGGCCTGGCCGACGACGACGCCCGGGTCAACCCCAACGGCGGCGCCATCGCCCTCGGCCATCCGCTGGGCATGAGCGGCGCGCGCCTGGTCACCACGGCGCTCCACGAGCTGGAGGAACGCCAGGGCCGCTACGCCCTCTGCACCATGTGCATCGGCGTGGGCCAGGGCATCGCCCTGATCATCGAAAGGCTCTGAAACGTACCAGCGGATATCGACTCAACCGGTGAGGAGTATCCTGCTCCTCAGCACTCAGGAGCCCTGGCGGGCTCCGGTACAACAATAATTCGAGTGAAACCATGAACATGATTGCCAACACCGCCTTGCTTGACCCGATGGAAACCGCCAGCGTCGACGAACTGCGCCAGCACCAGCTGGAGCGCATGCGCTGGAGCCTGAAGCACGCCTACGACAACGTGCCGCTCTATCGCCGCCGCTTCGATGAAGCCGGCGTGCACCCGGACGACCTGAAGTCCCTGGACGACCTGGCGAAGTTCCCCTTCACCGGCAAGAGCGACCTGCGCGACAACTACCCCTTCGGCATGTTCGCCGTGCCCCAGAGCGAGATCGTGCGCATCCACGCCTCCAGCGGCACCACCGGCAAGCCCACGGTGGTCGGCTACACCCAGAACGACATCGATACCTGGGCCAACGTCGTGGCCCGCTCCATCCGTGCCGCCGGCGGCCGCAAGGGTGACAAGGTGCATGTGTCCTACGGCTACGGCCTCTTCACCGGTGGCCTGGGCGCCCACTATGGCGCCGAGCGCCTGGGCTGCACCGTGATCCCCATGTCCGGCGGCCAGACCGAGAAGCAGGTCCAGCTGATCCGCGACTTCCAGCCCGACATCATCATGGTCACCCCTTCCTACATGCTGAACCTGGCGGACGAGATCGAGCGCCAGGGCATCGACCCGCACAAGCTGGCATTGCGCCTGGGCATCTTCGGCGCCGAGCCCTGGACGGCGGAGCTGCGCCGGGCCATCGAGGAACGCATGGGCATCACCGCCCTGGATATCTACGGCCTCTCGGAAATCATGGGCCCGGGCGTCGCCATGGAGTGTGCCGAGACCAAGGACGGCCCGACCCTCTGGGAAGACCACTTCTACCCGGAGATCATCGACCCGGTGACCGGCAAGGTGCTGCCGGACGGCGAGTACGGCGAGCTGGTGTTCACCTCCCTGTCCAAGGAGGCGCTGCCGATGATCCGCTACCGCACCCGCGACCTCACCCGCCTGCTGCCCGGCACCGCCCGCCCGATGCGGCGCATGGACAAGATCACCGGCCGCAGCGACGACATGCTGATCATCCGGGGCGTCAACGTGTTCCCGACGCAGATCGAGGAGCAGGTCCTGAAGGTTCGCCAGCTGTCCGAGAACTACGAGATCCACCTGTTCCGCAACGGCAACCTGGACAGCATCGAGGTGCATGTCGAGCTCAAGCACGAACACGAAAGCCTGGGCGAAGCCCAGCAGCAGGCGCTGTGCAACGAGCTGTCGAAGCACATCAAGACCTACATCGGCATCAGCTCGCGCATCGTCCTGCGCCCCAGCTATTCGCTGAAGCGCTCCGAAGGCAAGGCCTGCCACGTCTACGACAACCGCAACAAGGCCTGAAAAGGCGAAAGGCATGAGCCCCGCTCAGGCGGGGCTCATGCTTGTGGTGGCGGTATGGACGCGCTTCAGGACGGGGGCCTGATCAGGCTTTCAGCGGGAATCCCGAACATCTCATGCAGCCTCCAGATCATCGGCAGGGTCAGGGAGCGCTTGCCGTTGAGCACCTCGTAGACCCGGTTGGGGCGCCCGATCGCCGGAACCAGGTCCGCGACCGTCAGTCCCGACTGTTCCATGCGGAACTTGATGGCATCCACGGGGTTCGGGAGGTCAGTAGGGAAATGGCGATCCTCATACGCCTCGATGAGCGTCAGCATTATTTCGAAGTAATCACCCTCGGGCGTGCCAGGCTCCGGCTCGTCATCGAACAGCGCCGACACCTGGGCAAGGGCCGCACGGTAGTCTTCCTCGGTGCGAATCGGACGAATGTTCATGGTCGTTACTCCATTTCAACGGTGTCGGCATCGATCGCATCGTAATGCGCATGAGTGCCGACGAACTTTATGTAGAGCGCACCGAACCGGTAAGCGACGGCAACGACCAGCCGGTAGTCACTGCCTTTGATGTTGAACACGACCCGGCGGCTCTTGAGAATGCTCGCATTGCGATATTGGGCCTTGATATCGGCAGGACTGGACCACGTCGCCTTCCTGGCTTCGTCGAGCCACGAATAAGTGAGGTACTCAATGATCACCGCAACGGCCTCATCTGGCGACATCCGGGCGGAGTCGAGCCGCGAGGACACCTCGCCCCAGGCCTCATAGTCATGCTGCCGCACCGAGTCCCAGGACGGAGGAAACAGGCCGGGGATATCGTCGATTTCCCTGCACCTGGCAGGCCACTGAAGACAATGAGCATTTCCGTTTCCCCGGGCCTCGACTCGCCCCGTGCGTGAACTGGCCTGGCATCCCTGCCGCCTTCCCGACGGGTTTTCCAGATTCTTCTCCCGGCCAGGCCCCATGTGGACGGTGCCCTCTCCCTTCCGGAGAGGGATGCCGGCAGCGGCGGGGTCGCCGGAAACCTTTCGCGAACCTACTTCAACACCCCCAGCAACTTCCACAGACGACGGGCCTCGGCGTCGGCGCTGATCAGTTCGTCCAGGAGGTCACCCAGGGGCTGGTTGCCCCACTCCACCGCCCGGCGAATCACGTAAGGCACCGGGCTGTGGGGCTCGGTGCGAGCCAGGTAGTCGGCGATCCTCGCCAGTTGGCGATAGGCCTCCTCACGGCTGGCGGGTGGCGCGTCCATCGGGATCGCCGGCTGATCCGCCGTCGGCTCGCGGGTCACCTCGGGAATGGGCGCGGACAGGGCGGGACTCTCGGGGGACATGGGCATCTGCTCCTGCATGCATGCTCGAATGGCCTCCAGCGGCCGGCGCAAGGGGGTGAAGCTGGGGGCATCATCGGCGAGCCAGTCGCCGCACCAGGCTTCCAGCCGGGCCAACCCGGCCAGACTGGCGTCCATCTCCCGCGCAAGGTCAGCGAAGACACTGGCGGGCAGTCGCCCCAGTAGGTCGTTCAGCCGGCGCTGCTCCTGCCGAGCCGCCTCGGCGCTGGCCTTGTCGACCTTGCTGTCGCTGGCCTGCACCTGACGCTGTCGAAGCTGCTGCAGATCCAGGAGGGTGAACTGGGCGAACCCTTCCGCCTGCTCGCCGAACAAGGGGATGCGGGTCAGCAGCAGTTCGCCGTAGCGCCGCACCAACCACTCGAAAGGCGGCAAGCGCCAGGACCGATCCCCCTCCTGAGGCTGCGGATGCAGGTCGTCCGGGTAGCCTTCGCAGAGGCCGGCCAGCAACCCCAGGGCGGGCGCCGCACCGGCGAGGCCGAGGCGCATCAGCCAGGCCTCGCCCAGCCAGGCCGCCAGCATCAGGTCCTTGCTGCGGCTGCAGAGCAGTTGGCTGGCCAGGTCCTCGACGCCAGCCCAGTTGCCCTGCTTGAGTTCCGCCTGCCAGACGCCGGCGGGCAGCGTAGGGTCATCCTCCCGGCGCAGCTCTCGCAACCGGTCCAGCACCGGGTCGTGACGCAGGCTCGGCCCACAGGGTTCGTTGTCGGAAATGGGGGCCAGCAGCGCATCGAGACTGCAAGTGGTGTGCTGCCAGCTCATGGAGTCACCTGGGTACTGACGACGGATCGGGAAATGGGATCGGCAAAGGGCGAGCGTGGCGCCTTCACCGGCAGGGGCTGGATCGACAGCGGCAGCTTGCCGCCCTGGGTCATCAGGGACAGACGCACGAACATGCGCGCCTGGAGGTTGCCGTCCGGAGCGCCGCGCACTGGCACCTGCAGGGTCAAGGGGAAGTCGGTGTAGTCCCGGCTCGGCTGCCGCTGCAGCACCACATGGGACCGCATCAGGCGCAGCAGGGCCCAGGGCCCCCGGTACTCCCAACCCGCCTCCAGATCGGCCACCGCCATGCCGGGTTGCAGGGGGTCGATGTCGGGACGCTGGCCACCGTCCTTGGCCCAGCGCAGCAGCAGCTGCACCGGCTCACCCAGGTTCCAGTGCAGTCGCCGGGCGTCGCCCGGGAAGCCGATCTGCCGGTCGCCGGCGTGCAGGCCCCAGGCAATCACCTGGTCCGCGCCGCGCTCATCCTCGCGGTCGGTGCGCCAGCGCACATCCAGTTCCAGGCCCACGGCGCCGGAGGGGTCGCGCTGGAACAGCGGGCCGAGCCAGGTGCGCGCCTGCTTGAGCCGCGCGAGGAAGTCCTCGGCCGCCGGGCGGTCCGCCGGTTGGCTCCACTTGAGGCCGTCCTCGGCCTGGGCGAGGCGACTGTCGATGAGGTCCACCAGGTGCTGGACCCGTGCGGGGTCGGCGTCGGCGGCCTGGAGGCTGTAGGCGAAGGGAAAACGGTCCGCCAGGTACTGGTTGAAGTAGTCGGCCAGCTCGCTCCAGGCTTCGGACGCGCGCTGCCGCTGCAACTGGTTGCAGCGCTGGGCGGCCTGCTCCTGGAGACCACGGGCCCGCCGTGCCAGGTCCCCGACGCCGCCGGGCAGGGTCGCGGTGGTCAACACCTGGTTGCAGGATTCCAGGTCCATCTCGACGAAGTCGCGGCTGACCAGTTGCTCGAACAGCGCGGGTGAGCTGGTGGGGTTCTGCGCCTTGTACTGGGTCATCTCGCTGCTGATGGCGACCAGGCGGCTGACCCGGTCCTGGTCCGCCATGCCCAGCCCGCGCTGCTCCTGCAACCAGGCCAGGGCCGGCGCGGCGCCTTCGGAAGCCTGCTGCATGGCACCGAACTGCTGGCCGAGGCTGGCCTTGAGATCCTGCACATCGCTGGCGCGGAACAGCCGCAGCCCCAGCTCACGGCTGCCGTCCCACTGGCTGATGTCGTAGCGCTGGGTGAACACCGGCATGGCGTCGATGCCCGCCAGAGCCCGCGTCACATCCTGCAGCGCCATGTCGTCCAGGCGCGAGCGCAGGGAATCAGCGAGGTCGGCGCGGCCCAGGTCCTGCAAGGCGTGCAAGACCTGGCTCGCCTGGTCGGCCGAGAGGTCGAAGGTCCGGGTGGCGGTGCCGGGGCTTCCCCGGGATGTTCCCTCGAGACTGGCCCAGATGGCCCCCGAGGCCGCCTCTTCGGCTGCCTTGAGCATGCCTTCGCGGTAGTCCGGGGGGATCTGGGCCAGCTCCTGGCCGACGAAGGCCTTGTAGCTGTCGACATAACCCAATGCCCTGGTCAGGGCGCCGGCGTCCGGGTAGCCCAGGGCCCGCGTGTCGGCTTCGGCGACACCCCGGCGCAGGGCCACCACGACGAAGTCGCGCTTGAGCAGCCCCTTGATCGCCCGGGACAGGGCGCTGACATGCTCCTGCAACGCGAGGGTGCCACCGGGCTGCCGCTGCAGCAGGTTGGAGCGGCTTCCGGCGGCGGCGATCCACTGGCCGTGGAAATCACGGCGCAGGCGACTGGCTTCGCTGTTCAGGCGCTGCTCCACCTCCGACCCCAGCAGGCCGCTCTGCCGGACCCGCTCCAGCAGGTCGCGGTAGCCGGGTACCAGCTCCTCGCCGTTGCTGTGGCTCCAGCTGGAGTTGGTGAGGGCGAGCAACCCTTCCAGGTCATCCACCTGGCCGTTGATCTCTTCCAGCTCCGCCAGGGAGTTGCCCTGCCCCGCCTGGAGGGTATCCAGGTGCGACTTCAGGTAGCCGGCGGGCCGCACGAAATTGTCGGCAAGGAAATACTGGGTCAGCCAGCTCTTCATCAGCGACTGGAACTGCTCGCTCAGCACCTGGCGCCGTGCCTGCAGGTCCAGGGGGCGCAGTCCTGCCGTGCCCAACCCGGCCAGCACGCGGTCGTAATAGGCCCGACGGCGCAGGGTGGAGATGTTCAGCTCCAGGCCAAGGGCGCTGCCGCCCAGTTGCGCGAGCGGCTCGAGCACGCCCTTGTCGCCTTTGAGCGCTTCCGAGAACCAGCGGTTCTGCTGCTCCAGCGCGGCGATGCCATAGGCCAGGTCACGTGCCTTGACATAGTTGGGCCAGTCCTCCGGCACCTCCCCCACCACCGCGGTACGCCGGTCCGTGGGGCGAATCGCCAGGAGGCGATCGAGCTCGACCTGCTGCGTCCGCGCCAGAGGCTGCATGGCCTCGCGGCGGGTCGTGGCACGCAGGACCTCGTCCATCCGCGCGTCGAGGGGCGAGAACCAGGACGTGGGAAACACCAGCGATGCGTAATGCCAACGCGGCGCATCCCGCAGGAGGTTCCAGAAGCCCTGCAGATTTCGCCGGGCCGCTTCCTGGCTGCGGCCGGGGTCCTTCGGTTGCAGGTGTCCAGCCTGGGTGACCTGGAGCACCCGCGTCAGCTCACGGGCATCCCGCCGCCCGTCCTCCCAGACCCACACCATGGCCACCAGCCAGATCAGCCCCACCGCCGCGGCGGTGCCGGCCTCCATCCGTTGCCAGCGCTGGCGCAGCCTGAGGATTCGCGGCACCGCCTGGGCCAGCCCCTGCTCGGCAAGGAAGCGCTGCTGCCAGAGCGCGGCGGAAAAGACCCCGCGCACCGTCGGCAGGTCCCGGGAAGACTGCTCCCAGGCCTCCAGGGGCTCCCCCAGGGCCTGCGCCGCGCTGAGATAGACGCCCCGCAGGCGCGGCGCCTCACCCTGGGCATTGCCCTGGAACACCGGCTCCAGCAGCGCGCGCAGGTTGCCCCGCAGGCCATCCAACTGGTCCGGCAGCCGGTAGAGATCTTCCCCCAGTTCCCCCTTTAGCGCGCCGATCTCGAGGATCGCCGCCTGCACCGACTGGATCACCTGGTCCAGGCCGTCATCCAGCCAGTAGCCCTGCCAGCCGGCATCCGCCCCGTGGGGCGACGACCAGCCGAGGGCCCGGTCTCGCGCTTCTTCCGGCAGCGCCGCCGCCAGTTCCTGGAACCCGGGCATCTCCTCCAGCCCGGTTACCAGCACATGCACGGGCAGACTCAGGCCCAGGCGTTGCAGCAGCTCGCCGAATCGACGCCTCAGGGTGATGGCGTCCGCGACCAGTTGGGCGTCATCCAGCAGCCGCGCAAGGGGAATGATCCAGATCACGCCATCCAGGGGCCGCTGCCCCCGCAAGCGCAGGAGCATGCCCAGCAGGTGCCGCCAGGCGAACGCCGGCACCCTGGCGCCGTCCTCGGGCAGGAAAAGTCCCTGGGGCACCGCCAGCAGGGCGCCATCGGGATCGGCCCACCAGCGACCGAACCAGGCGCCGCGCCCGACCGGCGCCAGTTTCCAGTCCTGGCACAGCTGGGCGCCTTCGCGGGTATCGCCCACCAGCAGCAGCCAGGGCATGTGATAGCGATCCTGGCTGCCCTGCTCATGCTCCATCCTGCGAACCGCGCTGTAGAAACTGCGGATCGCGGCCCCGGACTGGGTCCTCAGCCACCAGAAGGCGCCAGCGAGGACCAGGAGGGACAGCACGGCCAGCAGGATCACCAGGGCAATGGCCAGACCGCTCATTCCGGCCGCTCCCCGTCTTCATGGCCCTGGGCCAGATGCAGCACGGGCTCCAGCTCCGACTGGATGTCGCTCCAGAACCAGTGGCCGGCGCCACTGAGCACCAGGGTCGCCGCCAGGATCACCAGGCCCAGCCGAAAGCCGTCGGGAAGGGCACGCCGCAGCGGTCGCCGCAAAGGCGCCGTGCGAGTCGGTCGCGCCAGGCTCTGCAAGGTGCCGGCGGCCGTGGGCTCACGCTGCCAGGCGAAGCTGAACAAGGCCTGCCGCCAGCGTTCGTGCAGCGCCTGCCCGCGCGCTCCGCGCAACTGGCCACGGAAGCCCAGCACCAGGCATTGCAGGTAGACGTTCGCCAGGTCCCGGGTGGCCGGCGCGCGCTCCTTCAGCAGGCTGCGGATCGCCACGGGCACACGCTCGCCGGCGTTGCGCGAACCGTAGAGGCGCATTTCCAGCGGGCGCTCCTGCCAGGACGGCTGTCCACGCCAATGGCTGAACACCAGGGTCTCGTCCAGCAGGGCGACGAAGGCGTAGACCATCGCCTTGACCTGGCCCGCCGCCGGCTCACCGACGCTGGCGAAGGCGCTGCGCCACAGGCGACGGACGATGCGCGTGGCGGCTTCGGCGGCCCGTTCTACCAACTGGCCATCCGCGTCGTCGGCGTCTTCGAGCGCTTCCCAGGCCTCCCGCCATTCCAGCCAGGCCTGGCGAAAGGCAAGGCTCAGGGGCGCCTCGCCAAACTCCGGAGGATAGAGGGCCATCGTCCTTTCGGGCATATGCGCGTCCTTGGCTGGTCAGGCGAATTCGTGGGCGTTGGTGACGAACAGGATGACCTGCCAGGGCCCCGCTGGCGCCGCCTGCCCGGGCACCGCGAGGCAAAGCTTCTGCTCGGGATCGAACCACTCCCCGGCGGCCTGGACCACGAACAGCCGGGTATCTTCACCGACGCCGTAGGCCACCTGCTCCATGCGGCTCATGGCCTGCTGGGACAAGCCGCTCATGCGCTGCCTGGCCAGGGTGGCCAGGTGGCCCTGGGACGCGATGATGGCCTGGCCGAGCCACTGGCTGGCGGCCTGCTCGCCGGCCCCGGCGGGCATGCGCAATCCGATCACCAACCGCTGACGAGGGGACTGGGTGTCGGGCAGCTGGATGGCGAAGCCCTGGTCGGTCCGTTCGAACGCCAGGCTGCGATAACCCACCCGCACCCGGCCGAGGGCGTCGCCCAGCCAGTCCAGCACCTCGTCGAATCCGCGCTTGAGCTCCAGGTAATCCAGGGGCGCGAAGGCCGGCACCCCGGCCACCGGGTCCAGCGCGCACCAGCTGCCGGCCATTCCGGCCAGCAGGCCATGGAGGCGATCGGGCGAGGCCGCGCGGCTGTTCAGCGCCGATTCCACCTCGGGCAGCCGGGCCCAGAGCGCGCCGAGCTGCCGACGGATCTCCACCATGTCGTCGTGATTGCCGGACTGCTCCGCCTGGCGCAGGCGCCCGGCGAGGAACAGGCACTTCTCCCGGGCCCGGGCGCAGATCGACGCCACCGCGCGACCCAACACCGACTCGGGGAAAATCAGGGACGTCGGCGCCACGTAGGACTGCCGAACGTAACCGCCCCCTTCCTTGGCGATGCGCAGCAGCGGCAGGCAGACCGAGTCGGCCCGTCCGCCATCGGTCACCAGGCGCGCCGCCGGCCGCCAGACCAGGATGGGCTCGGGGTGCTCGCCGCTGGCCAGGTCCGGCACCGCATCGCCGACCGCGGACTGCAGGCGCCCACGCAACGGCAGCACCTGGCCGGCACGACCAAGGGGGTTCAGGGCGAGGTAGACGGTGACGCTGGCGGCGGCGGACTGGGCGATGGCGGCGCTGACATCCAGCTCGAGCGTCGCGCCACTTCCCGGCTGCAGGCTGACCGGCAGGCCATCGGGCAGGATCGCTTCCAGGGCCAGTATCCGCACCAGCCCCGCGCTGAGGGCGGCGGGGTCGAGATCGAGGTGGTCGAGCCCCCAGAACCAGGGGTTGCCGGCCTTGGCGAGTCGGGCGGCGAGGACCTCCGCCCGCAGACCCTGGAGCTGGAAATGCTGGGGCAGCAACTGCATCCCCTCGTGCCAGCACACCGCGTCAGGCAGAACCTTCATACCACTCCCCTTCGACTTCCTGGATTGTCGCAAGCCCGACTGCTGAACGAGGGGCCCTCCTCAGCGCCCGCTGTCGTTCAGCACGCGCATTTCCCTGCTGTCGAACCTGAGCCAGGCCCGACGTTGCTCATCCAGCCGCAGCCGATGGGCACCGGGTGTGTTATAGCCGGCGAAGACCAAAAGTCCAGCCGCCTGGTCGCCGGAAAGGGGGAACTCCCGGGCCTCCATGAACTGCCCCGGTACCAGCTCCAGGCTCCAGACCGAAAACTGCTGGCGGTAGTCGCGCCGGTACTGCTCGCGGTCGTTGAACCACTGCTGCGCGGTGATGCCGGAAAGCACCTCGAGCAGCGCCGGATCGCGCACTGCGATGAAGTCCACGGCGATGGGCATGTCGTCGTTGGCGCGCTGGGCGACGTCCAGGGTCAGGCTGTCGAGCGCCACCCTCGGTGGGAACAGATGGGTGCAGCCGCCCAGGAGGAAAACGACGGCCAGAGAGAGGGTTTTCGTGCGGTGAGCCAAGCGTCCCTGCTTCATGGAAATGCATCCCTGATTCGCGTTTGCAAATTTATAAACCTGTTCTAGCGTGACTGGGTAGTCCGTCAACCGCGACGGACTCGTGGGATCGCCTAAGGACAGGTGTGCGAGCAGTTCCCGCCCTGTCGTGCCGCGATTCAGCAAGGGAGTGCGATGACAGGACCCGTCCGACGCATTGCGCTCTGAGCACTGCATCGGAGCCCACCAACATGGCAGAAAGCACGCAGCACAAACTGGACCGGGTGCGCCCGCCCCGCGTCCAGATCACCTACGACGTCGAAATCGGCGACGCCATCGAGAAGAAGGAACTGCCGCTCGTGGTCGGCATCCTCGCCGACCTGTCGGGCAAGCCCGACCAACCGCTGCCCAAGCTAGGCGAACGTCGCTTCACCGAGATCGACCGCGACAACTTCAACCAGGTCCTGGCCTCCATCGCCCCCCGCGCCACCCTGCAGGTGGACAACACCATCAGCGGCGACGGCAGCAAGCTGAACGTCGAACTGCGCTTCAAGGACATGGACGACTTCGATCCGGTCAGCATCGTCAAGCAGATCACCCCGCTGCGCCGCCTGTTCGAGGCCCGCCAGCGCCTGCGCGACCTGCTCACCAAGCTGGATGGCAACGACGACCTCGACAAGCTGCTGCAGGACGTGGTGAGCAACACCGAAGGCCTGCAGGAAATCAAGTCCGCCCGCCCCGAAGCCGAGCCCGCCGCCCCCGCGGCCGAAGGCGACGCACCGGCCGAACCCCAGGCCTGAGGAGAGCCCACATGGCAACCGAATCCGCCACCAGCAGCGAGAGCACCACGCAGACCCTGACCCTGCTCGACCGCATCATCGCCGAAGGCCGCATGGCCCACGACGACAGCCAGCAGGACTACGCCCGCGACATGCTCGCGGAGTTCGCCACCCAGGTGCTCGACGAAGGCATGGCCATCGACAAGGACACCGTGGCCATGATCAACGACCGCATCGGCCAGATCGACAGGCTGATCAGCGACCAGCTCAACCAGGTCCTGCACCACCCGGAGCTGCAGAAGCTGGAAGCCTCCTGGCGTGGCCTGCACCTGCTGGTGCAGAACACCGAGACCAGCAGCCGACTGAAGCTGCGGCTGCTCAACGTCACCCAGAAGGAGCTCCAGAACGACCTGGAGAAGGCGGTGGAGTTCGACCAGAGCGCCCTGTTCAAGAAGATCTACGAGGAGGAATACGGCACCTTCGGCGGCCACCCCTTCAGCCTGCTGGTGGGCGATTACAGCTTCGGCCGCCATCCCCAGGACGTGGCCCTGCTGGAGAAGCTCTCCAACGTCGCCGCCGCCGCCCACGCCCCCTTCATCGCCGCCGCCAGCCCCCGCCTGTTCGACATGGACAGCTACACCGAGCTGGCGGTCCCCCGCGACCTGGCCAAGGTCTTCGAGAGCCAGGAGCTGATCAAGTGGCGCAGCTTCCGCGAGAGCGAAGACTCCCGCTACGTCTCCCTCGTGCTGCCGCGCTTCCTGCTGCGCCTGCCCTACGGCCCAGACACCCTGCCGGTGGAAGGCATGAACTACATCGAGGACGTGAACGGCACCGACCACGCCAAGTACCTCTGGGGCAACGCCGCCTGGGCCCTGGCTCAGCGCATCACCGGCGCCTTCGCCCGCTACGGCTGGTGCGCGGCCATCCGGGGCGCCGAGGGTGGCGGCGCGGTGGAGGGCCTGCCCGCGCACACCTTCCGCACCAGCTCCGGGGACCTGTCGCTGAAGTGCCCCACCGAAGTGGCCATCACCGACCGCCGCGAGAAGGAACTCAACGAGCTCGGCTTCATCGCCCTGTGCCACAAGAAGAACAGCGACCTCGCGGTGTTCTTCGGGGGCCAGACCACCAACAAGGCGAGGCTCTACAACACCAACGAAGCCAACGCCAACGCGCGCATCTCCGCGATGCTCCCCTACGTGCTGGCGGCCTCGCGCTTCGCCCACTACCTGAAGGTGATCATGCGCGACAAGGTGGGCAGCTTCATGACCCGCGACAACGTGCAGACCTACCTCAACAACTGGATCGCGGACTACGTGCTGATCAACGACAACGCGCCCCAGGAGATCAAGGCCCAGTACCCGCTGCGCGAGGCGCGGGTGGACGTCAGCGAGGTGGCCGGCAAGCCCGGCGCCTACCGCGCGACGGTGTTCCTGCGCCCGCACTTCCAGCTGGAGGAGCTGACCGCCTCGATCCGCCTGGTGGCCAGCCTGCCACCGCCGGTAGCGGCCTGACCCACCCCGCCCGCCGGAGCGACCGGCGGGCGGATCGCCTCATTCCACGCCTTTCCCGACTCAGGAGTTCCACCCGATGGATGCCATCATTCTCGACCTCGGCGACGACATCAAAGGCGACAGCCTGCTCGAGGGCTATTCCGACAAGATCGAGCTGATGTCCTACAGCCACAACGTGGCGATGCAGGTCACCAACGACGTCAGCAACTCCGAACGCACATCCGGCCGCCCCCATATCGGCGAATTCACCGTCACCAAATTCATCGACACCTCCACCCCGTCGCTGAACGAGTACTGCTGCGCCGGCAAGCCCATCACCACCGCGAAGATCACCATTGGCCGCAACGCCGCCGAGGGCGACGGCAAGATCCTCCCCTTCATCGTCTACACCCTGGACAACGTGGTGCTGTCCAACGTCAGCGTCAGCGGCGGGGCCGGCGGCAAGCCGGTGGAGACCCTGTCGCTGAACTTCACCAAGATCAAATGGGAGCTCACCGCCCAGAAGGACGACGGCACCAAGGAGGGCACGGCGGCCTCCACCTGGGACCTGGCCGCCAACAAGGTGGTCAAGTAGGGACGGTCGCCCATGTCGGACGCCGGCCTGCTGCCGCCCCTGTTCGATCGCCTCGCCGCCAGCGCGGACGAGGCGCCGCCCTTCGACCGGGAGGCCCTGGCCGAATCCGTGCGCCAGGAGCTGGCGCGGTTGCTCGATACGCGCCGCGCCAGGCCCCTCCTGCCCCGCCCACTGACCGTCCTCGACTACGGCATCGCCGACTGGAGCGCCCTGCACGCCCGCCGCAGCGACGACCGCCGCACCCTGATGCGGGAGATCCGCACCGCCGTGCAACACTTCGAACCCCGCCTGCAACTGGCCGAGGTGGAGGCCGAGGCCGTTCCCGGCCAGCCCCAACGCCTGCGTATCCGCCTCGCCGGAACGCTGCGCTGCGGTCAGCGGCAGTGGCCGGCGGTTTTCCTGGTCGATCCTCGCGACGACGGCCTCGAGGTGCGCCATGAGCGACTCGATTGATCCCGAACTGCTGGACTACTACCAGCGCGAACTCAACTGGCTGCGCCACGCCGGCGCCCAGTTCGCCGCCCGCCATCCCAAGGTGGCCAGGCGCCTGGAGCTGTCCCCGGGGGAATGCCCCGACCCCCATGTGGAACGCTTGCTGGAGGGTTTCTCGCTGCTGGCGGCGCGCCTCCACCGGCGCCTGGATGACGACTACGCCGAGTTCAGCGACGCCCTGCTCGAACAGCTCTATCCCCTCGCCCTGCGTCCCCTGCCGTCCTGCGCCATCGTCCAGTTCGACCCCGACCCGTCCCAGGGCAACCTCGCCGAAGGCTACCGGCTGCCCCGGGACACGCCGCTTTTCGTCACCACCCGCGACGGCGCCAGTGTGCATTTCCGCACCAGCGCCGAGGTGGAGCTCTGGCCCCTCGTCATCAGCGAGGCCAGCCTGCTCGATGGCGACTCCGCGGTGGCGCTGACCGGCCGCCCCGACGCCCGCTCCGCCCTGAGCCTGACGCTGCGCTGCCTGGGCGAGTTCGACTGGAGCCAGTTGCCGGCGCGCCGGCTGCGCCTGCACCTCGCCGCCGCGCCGGTGACCAGCGCCAGCCTCCTGGACCTGCTGGGCGCCCATTGCCTCGGCCTTCACTGCGGCGCGCCGGGCCTGCCGCTGCAGGCCTGCCCTGGCGTCCCCGGGCTGGTGGGCTTCGCCGACGACCAGGCACTGCTGCCCGACGAGGACGGCCAGCATCCCGGGTTGCGGCTGCTGGCGGAGTACTTCGCCTTTCCCGACAAGTTCGCCTTCTTCGACCTGCCGCTCCAGCCACCCGCCACGGGCGGTCGTGAGTGCAGGGTGGTGATCGCCTTCGACCGCGCCCCTAACGGCCGGCCGCACCTGCAGGCCAGCGACCTGCAGCTGGGTTGCGCGCCGGCCATCAACCTGTTTCCGCGCACCTCCGAACCCTTGCGCCCGGACGGCACGCGCAGCGAATACCGCCTGGTGGCCGACGCCCACCGTGAGAACAGCGTGGAGATCCACAGCATCCGCCGGGTCCGTGCCACCTCGGCCCGGGGCGTCAGCGCAGTGCCCGCCTACTACGGCCAGGTTCGCGACGACCTGTCCTCCAGCGCCGGCCTCTACTGGCACGGTCGCCGGGTCCAGGGCATGGCACCGAACCGGCGCGGCACCGACCTCTTGCTGAGCCTGGTGGACACCGGCTTCGACCCGCTGCTGGACGCACCGGAATACAGCCTGACCGCCGAGTTGCTGTGCACCAACCGCCACCTCGCGGAGAACCTGCCCGCCGGCACCCGCCTGGGCTTCGAGCGCCCCGGACCGGTGGCACGGGCCACGCTGCGCAACCCGCCGACGCCCCAGAGCCTGCCGCGCCTGTCCGGCGAGTCACGCTGGCGGCTGGTGTCGCAACTGACCCTCAACCACCTGTCGCTGGTGGAAGGCCCCCAGGCCCTGGCGGCCCTGAAGGAACTGCTCAACCTGCACAACCTGCGGGACGAGGCCGGCCCACGGCGGCAGATCGACGGCATCGCCAGGCTGAGCTGCGAGCGCGTCATGGCACGGGTGGGTGACGACGCCTGGCGTGGCTGGCGCAATGGCCTCGAAGTCCGCATCGACCTCGACTCCGAACATTTCGCCGGCACCAGCGCCGTGCTGTTCTCCGCCGTCCTGGCGCAGTTCTTTTCCCTTTACGCCACCGCCAATCGCTTCGTGCGCACGGTACTGGTGGACGCCGACAAGGAGGTACGGACATGGCAGCCACAGGCCGGCATGCCCCTCTGCCTCTGAGCCGGCAACTCCGGGACAGGCCCCAGTCCTTCGAACTGCTGCAGGCCCTCCTGCTGCTGGAGCGGGAGCGCCCCGACAGCGAGCCCCTGGGCCGAGGCTCCGCCCCCCAGGGTGAAGCCCTGCGGCTGCGCGGCCCACTGACGCCCACCTTCGCCGCCAGCCAGGTGGAGCGCCTCGACGAATCACCGGGCGAGCCGCCCTCCCTCACCACACCGGTGTTCGGCCTCGGCGGCCCCGACGGCCCGCTGCCCTATGCCTATCAGGAATGGCTGCAGCAACGGGCGCGGCAGAAGGACCATGCTCCCGCCGAGTTCCTCGACCTCTTCCAGCACCGCCTGCTGAGCCTGCTCTACCGGGTACTGGGCAAACACCGACTGGCCCTGGGTTTCCGCGCGCCGGCCGATTCGCCGGTGCAGGCCCAGCTGCTGGCCCTCTGCGGCCTGCTCCCGGAGGCGCTGCGCAACCGCCTGGCCCTGCCGGACTCGGCGCTGACGGCGCGCAGCGCCCTGTTCGCGGGCGGACGCCGCTCCCTGGCGGGATTCGCGGTGCTGGTGCGCCACCAGTTCGCCGTCGCCACCCGCTACGAGGCCTACCAGGGCGGCTGGCGCGACATTCCACCGGCCAGCCGCAGCCGCCTGCAGCGTGGCGGCCGCAACCTCGGGCTGGGCCGGGACGCCGTCGCCGGCACCCGGGTCTGGGACGAACACGCCGGCATCCGCCTGATCCTCGGCCCGCTGGACGACGAGCGCGCCCGGGAGCTGCTCCCCGGCGGCCGTGACCACGCGCGCCTGGCCAGCCTGGCCGCCTTCTACTTCGGCCCGGACCTGGACTGCACCCTCAGCCTGCTGGTGCGTCCCGGCCCGGCGCTGCGCCTCGACCGCAGCCAACCGCCACGCCTCAACTGGAGCGGCGCCCTGCAATTGCGCAGCGATAGCCCGCTACGAATCGATACCCGACTTCAGCAACGGGAGACGGCCTGACCATGGAACTCGGCAGCCTGATCGGACGCCTCAATGCGGAGAGCCGCCGCGCCCTGGAGCGGGCCGCCCAGCGCTGCCTGCAGCGGACCCATCACTATGTGGAGATCGAGCACCTGCTGCTGGAGCTGCTCGACATCGAAGGGGGCGACCTGGCCTGCCTGCTGCCGCGCTTCGGCCTGGAGCGGGACGCCCTGGCGGCGGAGATCAACCAGGCCCTGGAGCTCTTCAAGGGCGGCAGCACCCGGACGCCGGCGCTTTCCGCCCAGACCATCGGCCTGCTGGAGGATGCCGTCGTCCAGGCCAGCGTCCTCGGCCAGCCGGGCATCCGCTCCGGCCTGCTGCTGCTCGCGCTGCTGGACCGCGACGAGCGCCGGACCCTGCTGCTCAACAGCGCCTCGTCGCTGCTGCGGATTCCGCGGGAGGGACTTCGCCAGAACCTCCTGGAGTGGACCCAGCCATCGCGCGAGCACCCTGCCGGCGCCGGCCAGCCCGGCCGGGGCAAGCCCGCGCAGAACACGCCTCAGGACAGCGTCCTCGAGCAGTACACCCAGGACCTCACGGCCGACGCCCGAGCCGGCCGCATCGACCCCATCGTCGGCCGCGACGGCGAGATTCGCCAGAGCATCGACATCCTCCTGCGGCGCCGGCAGAACAACCCGATCCTGGTGGGCGCCCCCGGCGTGGGCAAGACCGCCGTGGTGGAAGGCCTGGCCCTGCGCATCGCCGCCGGGGACGTCCCGCCGCCGCTGCAGGACGTCATCCTGCGGGTACTCGACCTCGGCCTCCTGCAAGCCGGTGCCGGGGTCAAGGGCGAGTTCGAACAGCGGCTGAAGGGCGTGATCGACGCGGTGCGCGGCAGCGAGCAACCGATCATCCTGTTCATCGACGAGGCCCACACCCTGATCGGCGCCGGCGGCAGCGAAGGTGGCAGCGACGCCGCCAACCTGCTCAAGCCGGCCCTGGCCCGCGGCGAACTGCGAACCCTGGCCGCCACCACCTGGCTGGAATACAAGAAGTATTTCGAGAAGGACCCGGCCCTGGCCCGGCGCTTCCAGCTGGTGCAGGTGGAGGAACCCGACGAGGCCACCGCCGTGGACATGCTGCGGGGCGTCGCCGCCAAGCTGGAGCAGCACCATGGCGTCCAGGTCCTGGATGCCGCCATCCAGGATGCGGTGAAGCTGTCCCACCGCTACATCTCCGGCCGCCAGTTGCCGGACAAGGCCATCAGCGTGCTCGACACCGCCTGCGCCCGCGTCGCGCTGGGCCAGCACGACGTCCCCCCGCCCCTGGAAAGCCTGCGTCACCGGGAACTGGCCCTGGAAGACGAGTTGCAGCGCCTGCGCCGGGAGCAGGCCACCGGCCTGGACCACCGCGAGCGCATCACCGCCCTTGAAGGCGAATCCACCGCCTACCGGGCCGCCATCCGCGAACTGGAAAGCCGTTGGAGCGAGGAGCGGGAAGCCGTGCGCGAACTGCTGGAGGCCCGCCGTGAGCTGCTGAACCTGAGCGAAGGCCTGGACGCCGCCCATCCCAACGAGGAACTGGACGACCGCATCGACCACCTGGCATCCGAACTCGCTCGCCTGGAGGCCGGCCTGGATGCCATTCGCCAGGACGATCCACTGGTGCCCGAGCAGGTCGATTCCCGGACCGTGGCCTCGGTGATCGCCGGCTGGACTGGCATCCCCATCGGCAAGATGCTCGCCGACGAAGCCCACGCCGTGCGCACCCTGGGCCAGCGCATGGCGCAGCGGGTCATGGGCCAGGACGGCGCGCTGGCCACCATCGCCCTACGTATCCAGGCCTACCGCGCCGGCCTCACCGACCCGGCCAAGCCGGTGGGCGTGTTCCTGCTGGTGGGACCCACCGGCGTCGGCAAGACCGAGACCGCCTACGCCCTCGCCGACGCGCTCTACGGCGGTGAGCGCAACCTCATCAGCATCAACCTCTCCGAGTACCAGGAGGCCCACACCGTCAGCCAGCTCAAGGGCGCCCCGCCCGGCTACGTGGGCTATGGCAGCGGCGGCGTCCTCACCGAAGCCGTGCGCCGCCGCCCCTACTCCGTGGTGCTGCTGGACGAAATCGAGAAGGCCCACCCGGACGTGCTGGAAGCCTTCTACAACGTCTTCGACAAGGGCGTGATGGAAGACGGCACCGGGCTGGTGGTGGACTTCAAGAACACCGTGATGCTGGCCACCAGCAACGTCGGCGCCGAGCTGGTCCTCGACTCGCCACCCGACCAGCTGGGCGGCGACGCCTTCAACGAGCGCCTGCGCCAGGTGCTGCTGCAAGCCTTTCGCCCCGCCTTCCTCGCCCGCATGACCGTCGTGCCCTACCGCCCGCTGGACGAGGCGACCCTGGAAGGCATCGTCCTGGCCAAGCTGGAGAAACTGCGGGAACGCTACAAGGCCGCCACCGGCAAGCCCTTCGACTACGACCCCGCCATCGTCGAGGCGGTACTCGCCAAGTGCAGCTCGGCGGGCGCGCGGGATATCGAGAATGTGCTGATGGCGGAGGTGACCGGGAAGCTGGCGGAGTGGGTGCTGGAGTGAACGGACAGCCGAGCGGGGCGAGAAATCCCGGCAACACCGTACAGGCACGAACGCCGGACCGCGACGGCGGTTCCATCGTTCGGCCGCGACTGAACTCGACCTTGCGAAGAATGGAGCCTGGTAAATGATTCCGATGATCGTGTTTGTCGGCCCCAATGGGGGGCTCAGCTGGGACAATACCCAAACGATGATGCGCAACAACTGGTCCGCCATCTGCAACCTGATGGGCACCCATGGCGTCGCGATCTCCACCTTCGCGGGTCAGCGCACCTTCGAATCCAACTTCAACTTCGATGCGTTCAAGTGCGAGGGCCAGTGCGGTGGACGGGTCCTGCCGCTGGACTGCGCCCAGATGGACCACCGGATTCCCCAGGCCACCCTGCAGTCGAACTTCACCCATCGCCTCGGCTCCTTCACCCAGACCCTCGTCGGCAACCAGTACCAGGGCGGCTTCGTGCCAACGTCCGGCCCACTGGGGAGGGATGCGCTGATGTCGATCTGGAAGGTGCTCGATCAGGGCACGCTCCAGGTCATTCCCCACCAGGGGCCCAGCGTGCTGACGGCGAACTACGTCTACTCACCGCTGAACCGGACCGTGCTCGTCACCTTTCCGCAGGCGACCGGCCTGAACGCCCAGACGGTCAGCTACGACCTGATCGAGCTCATGCGCAATGACATCACCAACGTCCGACCGCTCTGCCCTCCCTGCAATGGCGCGAGGAACGGCAACCCCCATCTCTACTGACACCCGAGAAGACGCGACGCGAGATGGCCCGAGCAACGGACTCCAATGCAAGTGTTTCACTCACGGCAAGCAGCCTCGCTGACCTGTATCCCGAAGAAGCCTCCGCACGCGAGGCGATCGGACAGCTCGGCCAGCTCGTCCTCCTGGGCCACAGCGTCACGCCCCTCGCCCTTCCCGACGCCATCGCCACCCACCTCACCGTCACCCTGCATAACGACGCCAGCCAGCGCCCCCTCGATGCCCTGGTGGCCGAGATCCACCAGTTGCCCGCCGACGCCACGGCCGATCGCTACCAGCTGGTGCTGCGCCCCTGGCTCTGGTGGCTGGCCCTGGCCCGGAACAACCGCGTGTTCCAGAACCAGACCACCAGCGACATCGTCACCGGCATCTTCGCGGACCATGGCTTCACCGATTACCGGTTGGCGCTCAGCGGCAGCTACGAGCCGCGCGAATACTGCGTGCAATACGGCGAAACCGACTTCGCCTTCGTCTCGCGGCTGATGGAGGAGGACGGCATCTTCTGGTTCTTCACCCATGAGGCGGGCAAGCACAACCTCGTCCTGGGAGACAGCAACGATGCCTTCCCACCGATTCCCAACGGACCCGGGGTGCCCTACCTGGGCCAGGAGATCGGTGCGCGCGAATTGCACGGCGTGCGCTCCGGGCAGTTGTGCCTGCAGGCGGTCGCCGGGGCGTACAGCGCCACGGATTACGAATTCACCACCCCATCCACCTCCCTCTACAGCCAGGCCGAGGCGGTTGCGGGAACGCGCATGCTCTACGAGCACCCGGGCGGTTACACCACGAAGGCCCGTGGCGATGCGCTCGCCAAGCAACGGGTGGACGGGCTGCGCAGCCAGGAGAAACGCTTCATCGGCGAAAGCGATTGCCGCTGGCTGGTGCCCGGGCACTGGTTCACCCTGACGGGCCATGAGGACGAGAGTCTGAATATCGATTGGGTGGTGACCTCGGTCACCCACGAGGCCAGCCACACGCGCTACCACAATCGCTTCGAAGCCATCCCCAGGGCCACGACCTATCGCCCGGCCCGCGTCACGCCCAAGCCCCGCATGCACACCCAGACGGCGCTGGTGGTGGGCAAGGGCGGCGAGGAAATCTGGACCGACCAGTACGGCCGCATCAAGATCCAGTTCCCCTGGGACCGTGACGGCCGGAACGACGAGACGTCGTCCTGCTGGGTGCGCGTGGTGCTGCCCTGGAGCGGCAAGGGCTTCGGCATGCAGTTCATCCCGCGCATCGGCCAGGAGGTGATAGTCACCTTCATCGACGGCGACCCGGACCGCCCGCTGGTCACCGGCTGCGTCTACAACGGCGATAACGCCCTGCCCTACGCCCTGCCGGACAACCAGACCCAGTCCGGCATCAAGACCAGCTCCTCCAAGGGCGGCGGCGGCTTCAACGAGCTGCGCTTCGAGGACAAGAAAGAGGCCGAGGAGGTGTTTCTCCAGGCCCAGAAGGACCTCAAGGTGAATGTGCTCAACGACAGCACCGCCACCATCGGCCACGACGAGACCCTGACGGTGCAGAACGCCCGCACACGCACGGTGAAGGACGGCGACGAGACCATCATCCTGGAGAAGGGCTCTCGCACCGTCACCCTCCAGACCGGCAGCGACACCCTCGACGTCAAGGACAGCCGTACCCTGACCGTCGGCGCCGACCAGACCCACAGCACCGGCGGCAACTACAGCCACAAGGTCAGCGGTAACTACGAGCTGACGGTGGACGGCAACCTCACCATCAAGGTGACCGGCACGCTGAGCCTGCAGAGCGGCGGAGACTTCAGCGCCAGGAGCGACCAGAACCTCAGCACCCAGGCCGGCATGGCGCTGACCGACAAGGCCGGCACCTCGCTCACCAACCAGGCTGGTACGTCCCTGGACAACAAGGCCGGTACCACCCTGACCAATGACGCCGGCATCAGCCTCACCAACAAGGCCGCCGCCGAGCAGACCGTCGATGGCGGCGGCATGCTGACCCTCAAGGGCGGACTGGTGAAGGTGAACTGAAGATGGCGAAATCCGGCAAGCTCGACCTCACCCGGGGGGACAACCGCCTGCAGGGGCATCTGCAGGACGGCCAGCTCGACGGCCCGGTGCGGATCGACGAAGCCGGACGCCCCCAGGCGCACCTCAGTTACCGGGAAGGCGAACTGCACGGCACCGTCACCCTCTTCCACCCCAACGGCAGGATCTCCGCCCAGTTGCCCTACGTCCGGGGGCGGCTCCATGGCGTGGCCAGCTATCACGCCGTGGAGGGATGGCTGCAACGCAAGGTCAGCTTCCGCGACGGCCTGATGCACGGCGAAGCCGCCAGCTACTACCCGGACGGCAGCCTGGCGGAGCTGGAGCAGTACCGCGACGGTGTCAGAGACGGGCTGTACCAGCGCTACCACGGCAACGGCCAACTGGCCCAGCGCAGCCGTTACGCCCGGGGACGTACCCTTCAGGATGGACAGCAATTCGCCGAAGACGGCCGCCCCCTGGACGCCGAGGGCAAGCCCATGTCCAGGTTGCGCTGGTGGTGGAAGCGCTGGACCGAACCGGCGGAAGCCTGAGGCTCAGCACCGGGCTCCCGTCCGGCCCCAGGGAGAGGGGCCAGCCCGAATCCTTCATCGGCTAGGGAATCAGCATCTGCACCTGGCCGGGCATGAGGATCTTGATCACGCCGCCCCAGGTGCACATCAGCGTGCTGTTGGCATCCAGCGCCGGCATGTTGCCCAGCAGCACGGTGGGCGCCCCGCCGGGAATCCAGGGCGTCGCGGTGGCGGGGATGCAGAGCATCGGTGTCAGCACGCCGAGGGCCGCCGCCGTGGCGGCGGCCACGGTCGGGTTCGCCAGGCTCTGGCACATGCCGAAGGTGGGAATGTTCACCAACGGGATGTGATCCATCAGGTTCGCCGCCGGCATGCCCCCTGTCAGGGTCCTGTTCGTTGGCAGCACATTCAGCACCGACGGCGCCACCCCGAAGCTGCATTGCAATGTCGCCCCACTGCACACCTGCGGGCATCCCATGGCCGGTCCTCCTCCGTTCGTCGCCTGACACTCTAGACCAGGACCTGAACACCCACACGCAGCCCACCCCCACAGAGATTTCCGTATCACATATTCGATACAGGATTTCAGCACCCCCTTGCGGATACGAAATCATTCGAGAACGCAGCTCAAAGGCCTGGGATTGAGCGCCTGCTGCCACAAATCGCAAACAGATCAGCACCCATAACCGGACCGGGCAGCCTAGCCTCCCTGCACGGAACGCTGCCGGGAATGCATACCCAAGCGATACAAAAATCTAATTCGATACGAACATTAGTGTTTGATATTTGTTTTCGTATCATTTAAAAATGGCGCCATGGCCAAGCCACCCCACGAACCCCGCATGGCTGGAGAACGGCATGTACGCACAATTGGTTGAGACCGGCGTGAAGCGCGTGAAGGCGCTGGAGGAAATGTCCCCCGAAGAGCGCGCCTTCCAGGAAAAGATCGACGCCGAGATCAAGATCGAACCGAAGAACTGGATGCCGGACGCCTATCGGCAGACCCTGATCCGGCAGATTTCCCAGCACGCCCACTCCGAGATCGTCGGCATGCTGCCGGAAGGCAACTGGGTCACCCGTGCCCCGACCCTGAAGCGCAAGCTGCAGCTGATGGCCAAGATCCAGGACGAGGCCGGCCACGGGCTGTACCTCTACAGCGCCATGGAAACCCTGGGCGCCTGCCGTGACGAGGAAGTGGCCAAGCTGCACAGCGGCCGCGCCAAGTACTCCAGCATCTTCAACTACCCCACCCTGAACTGGGCGGACATGGGCGCCGTGGGCTGGCTGGTGGACGGCGCCGCCATCGTCAACCAGGTGGTGCTGCAGCGGACCTCCTACGGCCCCTACTCCCGCGCCATGATCCGCATCTGCAAGGAAGAGTCCTTCCACCAGCGCCAGGGCTACGAAATCCTCCTGCACATGATGCGTCACGGTAACCAGGCCCAGAAGGACATGGTCCAGGACGCCATCAACCGCCTCTGGTGGCCGGCCCTGATGATGTTCGGCCCGAGTGACGCCGACTCGCCCAACAGCGCCCAGTCCATGGCCTGGAAGATCAAGCGCCAGAGCAATGACGAGCTGCGCCAGCGCTTCATCGACCAGACCGTGCCGCAACTGGAGCTCCTGGGCTGCACCGCACCCGACCCCGAACTCAAGTGGAACGAAGAACGCGGCCACTACGACTTCGGCGCCATCGACTGGAGCGAGTTCTACGAGGTCCTCAAGGGCAATGGCCCCTGCAACCACGAGCGCATCGCCACCCGCCGCAAGGCGATCGAGGACGGCGCCTGGGTCCGCGAAGCCGCCGTGGCCCACGCCCGCAAAAGAAAGCAGAAAGACGCCGCCTAACCAATTCCGCCTCTGAGCTCGCGAGCTAGAGCAGAACTAGGCGGAAACAGCCACGGGCGCGGAGTTTACGACTGTAAATGAGCAAGCCCGAGGCTGTTTCCAACGACGTTATGCCGACGCGCAGCAGCTCATGCCTGATGAGCAGGAGAACACCATGACTGAGTGGACCCTTTTCGAAGTTTTCGTACGCAGCAAGCACGGCCTCAACCACAAGCACGTCGGCAGCGTTCACGCCGCCGATGCCCGCATGGCCATCGAGAACGCCCGCGAGCTGTACACCCGCCGCAACGAGGGCGTGAGCCTCTGGGTGGTGCCTTCGGCGCTGATCACCGCCTCCTCCCCGGACGAGAAGGAGCCGCTGTTCGATCCCGCCCAGGACAAGGTCTACCGCCACGCCAGCTTCTACGAGCTGCCGGCCGAAGTCGGCCACATGTGAGGCGCCTGCCATGACTGCCAAGCACGATCTGATCGAATACCTGCTGCGCCTGGGCGACAGCGCCCTCATCCAGGGCCAGCGCCTCTGCGAATGGTGCGGCCGCGCGCCGGCCCTGGAAGAGGAGCTGGCCCTGATGAACGTCGGCCTCGACCTGGTGGGCCAGGCGCGCAACTGGCTGGACTACGCCGCCGAGCTGCTGGATGACGGCCGCGACGCCGACCAGCTCGCCTTCCGCCGCGACGAGCGCGCCTACCGCAACCTGCTGCTGGTGGAACAACCCAATGGCGACTTCGCCGTCACCCTGCTCAAGCAGTTCCTCTACGACGCCTGGCACTTCCAGGTGCTGCATGGCCTGACCGGCTCCAGCGACGAGCGCGTCGCCGGCATCGCCGCCAAGGCCCTGAAGGAAGTCACCTACCACCTGCGTCGCTCCGGCGAGTGGGTGGAGCGCCTGGGCGACGGCACCGAGGAGAGCCACCGGCGCATGCTCGCCGCCGTGCGGGAGCTGTGGCGCTTCACCGTCGAACTGGTGAATGGCGACGAGGTGGAACGACGCCTGTTAGACGCCGGCATAGCCCCGGACCCGCAGGAAGTCGCCGCCGGCTGGCAGGCCAAGGTGGCCGACATCTTCGCCAGCGCGACCCTGCCCTTGCCGGAGCCGGCCAGCCACTTCTACCTGTCCGGCCGCCGGGGCCTGCACACCGAGCACCTGGGTCTGATCCTGGCCGAGATGCAGTTCCTCCAGCGGGCCTACCCCGATGCGTCCTGGTGAGCTGATCGCCAGCGACCGCGTCCACGGCCCCCTCGGCGCCGAGGACCTGAGCCGCGCCTGGCATGTGCTGGACGCGGTGATGGACCCGGAGGTGCCGGTGGTGAGCGTGGTGGACCTCGGCATCGTGCGTGCGGTGGACGGGCGGGACGGCGAGCTGCATGTGGTGGTCACCCCCACCTACTCCGGCTGCCCGGCCACCGAGGTCATCGAGCGGGATATCGAGCAGGCGCTGCTGCAGGCGGGGTTCGCCCCGCGCCTGGAGCGCCGCCTGACCCCGGCCTGGACCACCGACTGGATCAGCGAGGAAGGCCGCGAGCGCCTGCGCGCCTACGGCATCGCCCCGCCGGTGGGCAGCGCCAGCAAGCGCAGCCTGCTGGGGGAAACCCTCGAGATCCGTTGCCCCCAGTGCGGCAGCGCCCATACCGAGCGGCTCAGTGAATTCGGCTCCACGGCCTGCAAGGCCTTGCACCGTTGCAAGGACTGCCTCGAACCCTTCGATTACTTCAAGTGCATCTAGGAGGACGAAGACAAACGACTGCGCTCGGCCATGGGTTGTTGGAAACAGGCTCGCCTGGCCTTCGCTCGATACGTTTGTTTTCGCCCTCCACGCGGCCGAGCCGCAGGAGAGAAAATGAGCAAGTTCCATAGCCTCACCATCAAAGACGTGCGCCCGGAAACCCGCGATGCGGTATCCATCGCCTTCGACATTCCCGGCGAGCTGGCCGAGACCTTCCGCTTCACCCAGGGCCAGCACCTGGTGATGCGTGCCCAGCTCGACGGTGAGGAAGTGCGCCGCTCCTACTCCATCTGCACCGGCGTCAACGACGGCGAGCTGCGAGTCGCCATCAAGCGCGTCGCCGGCGGGCGCTTCTCGGCCTACGCCAATGAAAGCCTCAAGGTCGGCCAGCACCTGGAGGTCATGCCGCCGTCCGGCCACTTCCATGTTGAACTCGATCCGGCCCGCGCCGGCCAGTACCTGGCGGTGGCCGCCGGCAGCGGCATCACGCCGATCCTGTCGATCATCAAGACCACCCTGGAAACCGAGCCGCAGAGCCGCTTCACCCTGATCTACGGCAACCGCTCCAGTGGCGCCGCGCTGTTCCGTGAGCAGCTGGAAGACCTGAAGAATCGCTACCTGCAACGGCTGAACCTGATCTTCGTGTTCAGCCGCGAGCAGCAGGACGTCGACCTGTACAACGGCCGCATCGACGCCGACAAGTGTGGCCAGCTGTTCCAGCGCTGGATCGACGTCAAGGCGCTGGACGCCGCCTTCATCTGCGGCCCCCAGGCCATGACCGAAACCGTGCGCGACCAGTTGAAAGGCAACGGCATGCCCGCCGAGCGCATCCACTTCGAGCTGTTCGCCGCCGCGGGCGGCAGCGCGAAACGTGAAGCCCGCGAAGCCGCGCGCACCACCGACAGCGCCCTGAGCCAGGTCACGGTGATCAGCGATGGCCGCGAGATGACCTTCGAGCTGCCGCGCAACAGCGTCAGCGTGCTCGACGCCGGCAACGCCCAGGGCATGGAACTGCCCTATTCCTGCAAGGCCGGCGTCTGCTCCACCTGCAAGTGCAAGGTGATCGAGGGCGAGGTGGAGATGGACAGCAACTTCGCCCTGGAAGACTACGAAGTGGCGGCCGGCTACGTGCTGTCCTGCCAGACCTTCCCCCTCAGCGAAAAGGTGGTCCTGGACTTCGACCAGCTTTGAACCCAGACCGTAGGAGCGAGCTTGCTCGCGAAGCGCTATGGCAGCCTCCGTTCGCGAGCTCGCTCCTACAGAAAAGCGCAATACCCGGGCCTTGCCGTCGGCCCATTGAAGGACCGTCTCAACAATCACAAGAAGAGAGAAAGCAACCATGACCTCGCAAGACCTTGATCGCATCCGGCAGAACCCGGACTTCATCCAGCTGGTCCGGCGCAAGCAGCGCCTGACCTGGAGCCTGACCGCCGCCATGCTGGTCATCTACTACGGCTTCGTGCTGCTGGTGGCCTTCGCCCCCGGCGTGCTCGGCCAGTCGCTCAATGGTGGCGTCACCAGCGTGGGCATGCTGGTGGGCGTTGGCGTGATCCTGCTGTCCTTCGCCCTCACCGGGATCTACGTCAAGCAGACCAACAGCGTGATCGACCCGCTGAACGCCAAGGTCAAGGAGGAATGTGGCCAATGAAAGCGCTCGCCTCCCTCCTGCTGGGCGCCGGCCTGCTGACCGCCGGCAACGCCTTCGCCGCCGACACCGCTGCCCGTCCGCTGAACTGGAACGCCATCTACATGTTCCTGGCGTTCGTCGTGTTCACCCTCGGCATCACCCGCTGGGCCGCCCTGCGTACCCGCTCCACCGCCGACTTCTACACCGCCGGCGGCGGGCTCACCGGCTTCCAGAACGGCCTGGCGATCGCGGGCGACATGATCAGCGCGGCGTCCTTCCTCGGCATCTCCGCGATGATGTTCATGAACGGCTACGACGGCCTGCTCTACGCCCTGGGCGTGCTCGCCGGCTGGCCGATCATCCTCTTCCTGATCGCCGAACGCCTGCGCAACCTGGGCAAGTACACCTTCGCCGACGTGGTGTCCTACCGCCTGGAACAGAGCCCGATCCGCATCACCGCGGCCTTCGGCACCCTCACGGTGGCGCTGATGTACCTGGTGGCGCAGATGGTCGGCGCCGGAAAGCTGATCGAGCTGCTGTTCGGCCTCAGCTACCTGCAGGCGGTACTGCTGGTGGGCGTGCTGATGGTCTGCTACGTCACCTTCGGCGGCATGCTGGCCACTACCTGGGTGCAGATCATCAAGGCGGTGCTGCTGCTCTCGGGCACCAGCTTCATGGCCTTCATGGTGCTCAGGCACTTCGGCTTCAGCACCGAGGCCATGTTCGCCGCCGCCACCGAGGTGCATGCCAAGGGCACCGCGATCATGGCGCCGGGCGGATTGCTGTCGAACCCCATCGACGCCATCTCCCTCGGCCTCGGCATGATGTTCGGCACCGCCGGCCTGCCCCACATCCTCATGCGCTTCTTCACCGTCAGCGACGCCAGGGAAGCCCGCAAGAGCGTGTTCTACGCCACCGGCTTCATCGGCTACTTCTACCTGCTGCTGATCGTGGTGGGCTTCGGCTCCATCGTCATGGTGGGCACCAACCCCGAGTTCCGTGATGCGGCCGGCGCCATCATCGGCGGCGGCAACATGGTGGCGGTGCACCTGTCCCATGCGGTGGGCGGCAGCCTGTTCCTCGGCTTCATCTCCGCCGTGGCCTTCGCCACCATCCTCGCGGTGGTCGCCGGCCTGGCGCTCTCCGGCGCCTCCGCCGTGTCCCACGACCTGTATGCCTGCGTGGTGCGCAAGGGCAAGGCCAGCGAGCGCGAGGAAATGCGCGTGTCCCGCATCGCCACCCTGTGCATCGGCGTGCTGGCGGTGATCCTCGGCATCCTCTTCGAGTCGCAGAACATCGCCTTCCTCTCCGGCCTGGTGCTGGCCATCGCCGCCTCGGTCAACTTCCCGGTGCTGTTCCTTTCCATGTTCTGGAAGGGCCTGACCACCCGTGGCGCCGTGGCCGGCAGCGTGGCCGGCCTGCTCTCGGCCATCGTCCTGTTGGTGCTGAGCCCGGCGGTCTGGGTCAACGTGCTGCACCACGAAGCGGCGCTGTTCCCCTACTCCAACCCGGCGCTGTTCTCCATGGGCCTGGCCTTCTTCAGCGCCTGGCTGTTCTCGGTGACCGACGCCTCCGAGCGCGCCAGGGAAGAACGCGGCCGCTACCTGGCCCAGTTCATCCGCTCCATGACCGGTATCGGCGCCGCTGCCGCCAGCCGCCACTGACCTCAACGGATTGACGGACATAACAACAATGAAGCTCAACCGAACCACCCCGCTGATCGCCGCCCTGGTCCTGCCCTTCCCGGCACTGGCCGACTTCGTCGAAGACAGCAAGGCCAGCCTGGAACTGCGCAACCACTACATCAACCGCGACTTCCGCCAACAGGGCGCCGCCCAGTCCAAGGCCGAGGAATGGGCCCAGGGCTTTACCGCGCGGATCGAGTCCGGCTTCACCGAAGGCTCCGTCGGCGTCGGCCTCGACGCCATCGGCCAGCTCGGCGTCAAGCTGGACTCCAGCCGCGACCGCCGTGGCACCGGCCTGCTGCCCTTCGGCCCCACCGGCAAGGAGCCGGTGGACGACTACAGCGAACTGGGGCTGACCGCCAAGCTGCGCGCCTCGAAAAGCGTGCTGCGCCTGGGCACCTTGCAGCCCATGTTGCCGGTGGCGACCTACAACGACACCCGCCTGCTGTCGTCCACCTTCCAGGGAGGGCTGCTGACCAGCCAGGAGATCGATGGCCTGACCTTCAACGGTGGGCGCCTCACCCGCACCAACCTGCGAGACTCCTCCGGCCGCGACGACATCGGCTACGGCGCCGCCACCAGCGATGCCTTCGACTTCGCCGGCGGCACCTACGCCATCAGCCCGCAGCTGGCCGCCAGCTACTACTACGGCAAGCTCGACGGCATCTACCGCCAGCAGTTCGCCGGCCTGGTGCATACCCTGCCGCTGCCCGGCGGGTTCAGCCTGAAGAGCGACCTGCGCTACTTCGACAGCCGGGGCGATGGCGCCGAGCGTGCCGGGGAAATCGACAACCGCAACCTCAACGGCATGTTCAGCCTGGGCAAGGGCGCTCACCGGATCAGCGCCGCGTTCCAACGCATGTCCGGTGACAGCGCCTTCCCCTTCCTCAATGGCGGCGACCCCTACGTGGCGAACCTGGTGACCTTCAACACCTTCACCCGTGCCGAGGAAGACGCCTGGCAGCTGCGCTACGACTACGACTTCGCCGCCCTCGGCATCCCGGGCCTGACCTTCATGACCCGCTACGTGGACGGCCGCAACGTCAAGACCGCCAGCGGCGACCAGGGCGAGGAATGGGAACGCGACACCGACATCGCCTACGTCATCCAGAGCGGCGCCCTCAAGGGCCTCAGCCTGCGCTGGCGCAACGTCACCTTCCGCTCCGGCAACGGCCTCACCACCGACCTGGACGAAAACCGCCTGATCCTCGGCTACACCCTGGCCCTCTGGTAACCCAGCCCAAACCCCAGGAGCGAGCTTGCTTGCGAACGACCCCGAGTTCCGCCATTCGCGAGTGAAGCTCGTTCCTACAAGGAACAGAACCAACGCCGATGCTCATGCGCCGGCCCCTACGACGGAGAATTCCTCATGAACATCGCTCCCACGCTGCAAAGCTTCATCGGCGGTCGCTGGATCGGCCAGCAAGGCGCCCAGGCCCTGCGCAGCGCCATCAACGGCCAGCCCCTGTTCCGCACCCACGAGGAAGCGCTGGACTTCTCCGAAGCGGTCGACTTCGGTCGCATGCGCGGCATTCCGGCGCTCATGGCCCTAGACTTCCAGCAGCGCGCCGCCCGCCTCAAGGCCCTGGCGCTCTACCTCAACGAACGCAAGGAACAGCTCTACGCCCTGTCCCACCACAGCGGCGCCACCCGTGCCGACAGCTGGATCGACATCGAAGGCGGCACCGGTACCCTGTTCGCCTACGCCGGCGTCGGCGCCCGCGAACTGCCCTCGGGCAACATCGTCCACGAGGGCCCGGCCATCCCGCTGGGCAAGCAGAACCAGTTCGCCGGCACCCATATCCTGGTGCCCCGTGGCGGCCTCGCCGTGCACATCAACGCCTTCAACTTCCCCATCTGGGGGATGCTGGAGAAGTTCGCGCCCACCTTCCTCGCCGGCATGCCCTGCATCGTCAAGCCAGCGACCGCCACCAGCTACCTGACGGAAGCCACGGTGCGCCTGATGCAGGAATCCGGCCTGCTGCCGGAAGGCAGCCTGCAACTGGTCATCGGCGGCACCGGCGACCTGCTGGACCGCCTTCAGGGCCAGGACGTGGTGACCTTCACCGGCTCCGCCGACACCGCCGCCAGGCTTCGGGTAAACCCCAACCTGGTGCGCAACTCCATCCCCTTCAACGCCGAGGCGGACTCGCTGAACTGCGCCATCCTGGCCCCGGAAATCACCCCGGACGACCCGGAGTTCGACCTCTTCGTCAAGGAAGTGGCCCGCGAGATGACCGTCAAGGCCGGACAGAAGTGCACCGCCATCCGCCGCGCCATCGTCCCCGCCCGGCACATCGACGCCGTGGCGGAGCGCCTGCGCGAGCGCCTGGCCAAGGTGGTGGTGGGCGACCCCTCCGTCGAAGGCGTGAAGATGGGCGCCCTGGCCTCCCACGCCCAGCAGGCCGACGTCGGCGAACGCCTGGAAGCCCTGCTGGCCACGAGCGAGCTGCTGTTCGGCGCCCGGGACGGCTTCGCCCCCCGTGGTGAAGGCGTGGCCGAAGGCGCCTTCTTCGCCCCCACCCTGCTGCGCGCCCGCGACCCGCACGCCGAGGGCGGCGCCCATGACATCGAGGCGTTCGGCCCGGTCAGCACCCTGATGGCCTACGACGACCTCGACGAAGCCGTCGCCCTGGCCGCCCGAGGCAAGGGCAGCCTGGTGGCCAGCCTGGTCACCAAGGACCCGGCCGTCGCCGCCCGCGTGGTGCCGGTGATGGGCGCCCTGCACGGCCGCGTGCACATCCTCGACCGCGAAGCCGCCGCCGAATCCACCGGCCACGGCTCGCCGCTGCCGGTGCTCAAGCACGGCGGTCCCGGCCGTGCCGGCGGTGGCGAGGAGCTGGGCGGCATGCGGGCCGTGAAGCACTACCTGCAGCGCACCGCCGTGCAGGGCTCGCCGACCATGCTGGCGGCGGTGACCCGCGAACACGTGCGCGGCGCCCAGGTGATCGAGACCGAAGTGCACCCCTTCCGTCGCTACTTCGACGAGCTGCGGATCGGCGAATCCCTGCTGACCCATCACCGCACCGTCACCGAGGCGGACATCGTCAACTTCGGCTGCCTGTCCGGGGACCACTTCTACATGCACTTCGACGAACTGGCGGCCAGGGAGTCCCAGTTCGGCAAGCGCATCGCCCACGGCTACTTCGTGCTCTCCGCCGCCGCCGGCCTGTTCGTCTCCCCGGCCCCGGGCCCGGTGCTGGCCAACTACGGTCTGGACACCCTGCGTTTCATCAATCCGGTGGGCATCGGCGACACCATCCAGGCGCGCCTGACCTGCAAGCGCAAGATCGACCAGGGCAAGAAGAGCCCCAAGGGCGAGCCCCAGGGCGTGGTGGCCTGGGACGTGGAGGTCACCAACCAGCACGGCGAGCTGGTGGCCAGCTACGACATCCTGACCCTGGTGCTGAAGCGCCCCTGAACCCCGGGAAGCGAGTCGCTGCGTGAGTCAGCTTGCTTCCTGAATTGGCGTTCTGACACGCGCCGATAAATCCGATGCCCACGCATGGGCTGCAAGCCTGTCCAGTGGGTGGGGCAGCAGTAACGCCCCTTCAGGAGGCCGAGAGGAATCGCGAAGCCGGGGGATGAGCGGCATGGATGCCGCGAGAGGCGTGATCAGGCCATCGATGGCCTGTCACGCCGTGCCCCCGGCGCAGCGATGGAAGGAGGGGACCCGGCGAAGCCGGGCCGGATGCAGGGGCAAGTCTTTTTGGTTTCTTTTGGGGCGACTGCCAAAAGAAACTCGTCCGGGGGGACGAAACCGAAACCCGAAGCTCGCTCCGCAGTGAGCTGTACGACAAACCCCGAGGGTCCCCAAACCGGAGTGCCCAGGCCGACGGAGAATCGACCACCAATCTGGCACGCAGCATCAAACCCTTGGCAAGCACGCACAAGGCCCGCTTGGCGCAACTCCTTAGTATCCGGTCGCAGAAACGCTCCCCTGCCAATACCAAGAAGAAGGAAGCCTCCATGCCCCGGTCCAACCTGTTCCGACTCTCCACGCTCGCATTCCTGATAGGCACCGCCGGCCAGGTGGGCGCCTACGAGCTCTACGCCGACGATGACACCCACCTGAACGCCGACCTCGAGGCCGTGTTCGGCCTCTTCCACAGCCAGGAGAACTACTCCCTCACCGGCACCCGGAACGAGGGATCGTCGTCATGGCGCGAGGGCTATGTGAAGTACGGCATCAGCTTCGACCAGGGCCTGAGCGGGGCCGGCACCAGCTACGGCGCCTTCAACCTGCTGAGCTCGGCGACCTGGGGCGACGGCGATGCGGCCGGTTTCAGCGACGGCTCCGAGCGCACCACCAAGATCGAGGACGCCTACCTGGGCTGGCGTTCCGGCGCCCTGTTCGAGGCCCTGGGCGAGGACGGCGTGGACCTCTCCTTCGGCCGCCAGAACATCCGCGTCGGCGACGGCTTCCTGATCAATGGCGATGCCCTGAACCTGGGCAAGGGCCTGGCCGACGGCGAGTTCAACCGGGGTGGCGCCTACTGGCTCGCGGCCCGCAAGGCCTTCGACCAGACCGCCGTGCTGCGCCTTGGCGGCAAGGACGGCCTGCGCGGCGACCTGATGTGGCTGAAGTCGGACAACCGCGCCCAAGCCAAGCCGGAGATGCTGGTGGGCACCCTGGAGCATGTATCCGAAGCCGGCACCCTGGGCCTGACCGCCATCGACATCCGCGACATCGATGAAGAATACGCCTCCCCCTTCCAGGCCGAACGCGATGGCATGAAGACCTGGAGCGTGCGCGGCCAGGGCAACGCCGGGGTGGAGAACCTCTTCCTTTCCGGCGAATACGCCTGGCAGGACAAGAAGGACGCGGGCAAGGAAGACGCCTGGTACCTGGAGGCGGGCTGGACCTTCTCCGACGTCACCTGGAGCCCCAGCGTCAGCTACCGCTACAGCCGCTTCTCGGAGAACTTCGACCCGCTGTTCTTCGGCTTCAGCCGTGGCTACGGCACCTGGTTCCAGGGCGAGGTGGCGGCCAACTACGCAGGCCCCTTCAACACCAACACCCAGGTCCACCATGTGGCCTTCAAGGTGTCGCCCCTGGAGAACCTCAGCGTCGGCGCCCTCTGGTTCGACTTCAACACCCTGGACCGCGACCTGGGCAACACCGACGGTCGCGAACTGGACCTCTACGCCGAGTGGGCGGTCAACGACAACCTCATCGTGATGCCGGTGGTGGGCCTCTACCAGCCGGACAGGAGCGCGGCAGAGGGCGGCACCCAGCTCGGGGGCGACGACAGCAACCTCTACAGCCAACTGGTGTTCGTCACCCTGTTCTGACCCTTGCGGGGCGGTGACGCCCCGGTTTCCTGAAGTGGCCGCCCCATGTCCAAACCCAGCCTCAGCATTCAAAGCAAGATCACCCTGCTGGCGAGCCTCTGCCTGATCCTGGTCGTGGGGCTGCTGGTGGGGCTGTCCCTCTACCAGACCCGCGCCAGCACCGAGCGGGTCAAGGATTCCAGCGCACAACTGCTCGCCGAAGCGGCGCGCCTCAACCTCGAGTCCCAGGGCAAGGTCCAGGCCCTGCGCATCCAGCAGGGTTTCAGCCGTACCCATGAGTACGGCCTGGGCCTGGCCCGGCACCTGCTCTACCTGCGGGAAGGTGCAGCCCAGGGCGGGATGACGGCGGAACAGCTGCGCGGCAGCCTGGCCGGCGAGCTGCGCAAGGCCGTGGAGCAGCGTCCGGAACTGCTCGGCCTGTTCCTGATCTTCCAGCCCGACGCCCTCGACGGCCGCGACGCGGAGTTCCGTGGCCGGGGCGACCTGGGCAGCAACGACGCCGGGCGCTTCGCCCTCTACTGGTTGCAGGCCAGGCCCGGCGAACTGCAGGCCGTGCCCGGCGACGAGAAGCTGCTGGCGGACACCTCGCCGGGCCCGAGCGGCGCGCCCTTCAACGCCTTTTTCACTTGCCCGCGCGACACCGGGCAGCTGTGCTTGCTGGAACCCTATTTCGACGACTCCTCGGGCACCCGCAAGCTGGTCACCAGCATCGCCTTTCCCCTGCTGGAAAACGGCAAGGTGCTGGCGGTGATCGGTCTCGACATCAGCCTCGACAACCTGCAGCAGGACGCCCTCTCCGCCAGCCGCCAGCTCTACGAGGGAAACGGATCCGTCAGCATCATCAGCCCGTCCGGGGTGGTCGCCGGCCATAGCCAGGACGCCACGCAGCTGGGCCAGTCCCTGTCCCGCGTGCTGCCGGCGCAGGCGGCGGAGATAGCGGGCTTCCTCGCACGCAACCAGGGCCACGCCTTCGCCGAGGACGGTCGCATCAGCGTGCTGGAACCCCTGACGCCGATCGCCGGTGCCAAGCCCTGGGGCGTGCTGCTGGGGGTGCCCGAGCGGGTGCTGCTGGCGCCTGTAGAGGCCATGAAGGCACGGATGGACCAGGAGCGCCTGCAAAGCTCCGCGCTGGAGCTGGCCCTGGGCCTGGCCGCGGCCCTGCTGGGCGTCGCGATGATCTGGCTGGCCGCCCTCGGCGTCACCCGCCCCCTGCTGCGCCTGGCGGGGATGCTGGAGGACATCGCCGAGGGCGAAGGTGACCTGACCCGCCGCCTCCACTACGCGCGCCGGGACGAACTCGGCCGCCTGGCGCTGGCCTTCAACCGCTTCCTCGACAGGTTGCAGCCGGTGATCGCCAAGGTGCAGGGCTCGGTACGCGACGCCCGGGACACCGCCGACCAATCGGCGCTGATCGCGCGGCAGACCAGCGAAGGCATGCAGCAGCAGTTCCGCGAGATCGATCAGGTGGCCACCGCCCTGCACGAGATGTCCGCCACCGCCAACGCCTCGGCCCAGAGCGCCGCCCAGGCCGCCGACGCCGCGCGCAACGCCGACCTCGCCAGCCGCGAGGGCCTGGCGGTGATCACTCGCACCACCCAGGCCATCCAGGCCCAGGCGCGGGACATGAACGAGGCCATGGCGCAGCTCCAGGGCCTGGCCCAGAGCAGCGAGCAGATCGGTTCGGTGCTGGAGGTGATCCTCTCCATTGCCGGCCAGACCAACCTGCTGGCCCTCAACGCCGCCATTGAGGCGGCCCGGGCCGGCGACGCCGGGCGCGGCTTCGCGGTGGTCGCCGACGAGGTGCGCAGCCTTGCCCGGCGCACCCAGGACTCGGTGGAAGAGATCCGCCAGGTGATCGACAACCTGCAGAACGGCACCCGCGACGTCAGCCAGGCCATGCAGGGCAGCCACGGCCTGGCCCAGGAGAACGTCGGCCAGGTGCAGATGGCCGTGGCCGCGCTGGAGCGAATCGGCCAGGCGGTGAACCTGATCACCGAAATGAACCTGCAGATCGCCAGCGCCGCCGAGGAACAGAGCAGCGTCGCCGAGGAGATCAACCGCAACGTCGAGGCCATTCGTGACGTGACCGAGTCCCTGTCCGGGCAGGCCGAGCAGTCCGCCCGGGTCAGCCGCCAGCTCAATGAACTGGCCAATCACCAGCAGGGCCTGATGCGTCAGTTTCGCGCCTGAGGTCCAAAGGCTTCTCCTGCTTTGGTCGCGGTCCTGTGACCATGGCGGGGGGACGCCGCGTCATCAGGTAAAACCTACCTGCCGCAGAAGTCTTCATGCACCCTCTTCGCAAAGCCCTGCACAACGAGCTGCACTCGCGCCCCTCGATCTACTTCAGCGATCCGGCCAACGTCTATCACTTCGCCTTCGCGGATGCCGAGGAGGTGTGCGACGCCCTGGTGGACCGCCTCAACGAGGCCGCCGACGCCCACCTTGCCAGCAACGGTTCCCAGGCGCTGTTGCGCATGGGCCAGAACACCCTCAAGTGGGAGCGCCACACCGAGTTCTTCACCCTCACCCTGGTGGTGCCACGGGCGACGGGCGACGCCCACTGGCCTCCGCTGCCGACCGCCCTCGACGCCCTGGTGGCCGACTACCGCCACCTGCTCATCAACGCCGACCAGGTGCTGGTGGAGTCCGAAGCCCATTGGGCGGGCGATGTCGCCGCCTACGGTTTCAAGGACCCGGCCGGCTCCACCCTGGGCGGCGGCGATGCAGTGGCCTGGTCGGACTTTCGCCTCAGCGAAGACGGCGTCAATCGCATCCTGCTGGTCAATCGCCGCCTCAACGCCTACCGCCTCGGCCGCATGATCCGCCGACTGCTGGAGATCGAGACCTACCGCATGATGGCCTCCCTCACCCTGCCGGTGGCCCAGGCGGTGAGCCTGCAACTGAAGGAGTACGACAAGGAGCTGGCACGCCTGTCCGACCGCAACGCCGAAGGCAAGGACAGCGCCAGGGCCCTGTCGGCGGACATCGCCGCCCTCTCCGCGCGCATCGTCCGCAGCACCGCCCGCACCCGCCAGCGCTTCAGTGCCACCGAGGCCTATGGCCAGATCGTCTTCGAGCGCATCAACGAGCTGCGGGAGTCCCACATCGGCGACTGCCAGCGCCTGGGGGTGTTCATCGAACGGCGCTTCCGCCCCACGGTGCGCTACTGCGCCGCCACCGACCAGCGCCTGGTGCGCCTGGGCCAGAGCGTGGCCAACCTGGGCGACCTGCTGCAGGCCCGGGTGCAGGTGGAGGTGGAGGAGCAGAACTCGGAGATCCTGCGCAGCCTGAACGCCCGCGCCGATACCCAGATCAAGATCCAGAAGGCGGTGGAAGGACTGTCCATCATCGCCATCAGCTACTACCTGCTGAGCCTGTTCAAGCTGTTCTACCAGGGCCTTCACACTGTCGGGCTGGAGGTCTCGGCCCGGCACGCGATCCTCGGCCTGGCACCGGTGGCGGCGCTGACCCTGGGGCTGATCTTCATGCGGATCAGGAAGGCCAAGGGGCATTGAGTTCAGGGCCCCGTGGATGCCCGGCACGGACGCCGAAGGTATCCCCCTGCGCTCGGAAGCAGGCGTGAATCGCAGGCAAAAAAAGACCCGGCGATGTGCCGGGTCAATAACCGTGATTAGCCTGATGAGGAGATAACCTGATGAGTCCGAAATACTGGGCTTGTCAGCTTATCCAGCTGGCCGCGAGGCCAGTGGGTCGAATAATAATGATTCTCATTTTATCGTCAAGAGAATTTTTCGCATTTGCGATGAATTCTTTTCCTTCCATCGAAGGCCGGCTCAATCAAGGATCAGGCCGGCCCGTCCCAGGGAGGCACGATAGCCCTCTCGCAGGGCCTCCAGCCGGGTCCATACGGCGCCCACGCATTCGTCGAGGGCGATATGGCTCCCGGCCCGGCAGCGGTCGGCGAGGCCGCAGCTGGCATAGAAGGCATTGACCACCTCCACCATGGCGTCCCGCTGGTTCTCCATCAGCACCGCGCCATGGGCCAGCACCAGGTGACGGCCATCGTCCCGCCGGCGGCGCCAGCGCTGGGCGGTGCCCACCAGCTTGCGCCCCTGCAAGGTCACGTTGTAGCGACCATCGCAGAAGGCGCCGTCCACCTCCCCCAGCCCAGCGGCGAGCCCCAGCCCCGCCAGCCAGTCGAGCATCGGCTGGCAGAGCCGCAGGTAGGCGTTCTCGATGCGGGTGAGTTCGCTCTCGCCGGACGGCAGCGCATAGACCAGGGCCAGGTTCAGCACCGCCGGCGACTGGGGCACCGGCTCGCCGCCGCTGTCCCGCAGGGCGATGGGCCAGCCCAGCTCCGCGCAGACGCGCTCGGCTTGGGTGAATCCTTCCAGTCGACTCATGCGCTGGGGCATCACCAGGGCCGCACGGGTCGGCCGCCAGAACAGCAGCCCGCATTCCGCCTCGGCGGACTGCACTCGCTCCAGCAGGCGCCGCTCCGCGTCCAGTCCCTCTTCCACCTCGTATGCTGGAACCGGGCTCATGACGCCTCCGGCATCGCCGCTGCCACAGGGCGCATCAGGAGACCCGCCCCAGGTTGACGGTCAGCGGCCAGTTCACCTGGCGCGCGGTGGTCGGATCGCCCCAGGCCTCGCGGAAGCGTTCCCGCAGCGGGTCGAGGGGGTTCACGCCGTGGCGAGACTGGTAGGTGACCAGCGCGGACCAGCTTTCCAGGTAGCCCAGCAGGCGCGGCAGGTCCCACTGGACGTTGAGGTTGAAGGGCGGTACGTCGATCCGCTCGAAGGGGAACGGCAGCGTCCGGTAGCCCTGCTCCACATGGCGCCGCTCCTCGGCCCAGTAGGGGCCGAGGATGTCCTGGTAAAGGTGCATGACCAAGGCGTCTATCTCCGGCGAGATTTCCGAGAGGCTGTAGGAGATCACGGCCAGCAGGCCACCCGGTTTGCTCACCCGTCGCACCTCGGCGTAGAAACCCTCCAGGTCGAACCAGTGCAGGGCCTGAGCCACCAGGGTTAGGGAAACGCTGCCATCGGCAAGGCGGGTCTGCTCCGCCGGCTCGCAGCGGTAGTCGATATTGGCGGCGCGCTCGGCCTTGGCCAACTGCTGCTCGCTGACGTCGGTGCCGACCACCTGGCGGAAATGCCGGGCCAGTTCGGTGGTGGCCTGGCCGCTGCCGCATCCGCAGTCCCAGGCCAGGGCGAGGTCAGGCGCCTGCTGTGCGAGCCAGGCGATCAATGCGGGGTCATAGGTGGGGCGATTGGCGCGGTAGGTGTCGGACTGGCGGGTGAACAGGTTCCTGGTTTCTGACATGGCGGGCATCCGGGTCTGATCGCGGAGCTGCCAGCATAGCGCGAGTCGAAACGGCGAGGTGGCCCCTGCGGGGCCATTCATTGCGGGCGAACTCATTCGCCAGGCAGGTCCTGGATCCGATGCGTTCGCGCCGCAGGATAGCGTTGAGCGAAGCGGTGGATTGGCACACCAGTACCGGAACGCCCTTCCCGCGTGAACTTCGAGAAAAAGGCCCTAGGATCGACACTACAGGCGGACTAGAATCCGCCCTCGCCTTCCGTCCGCGTCCCTTTATGTCCAACTGTCATCTGCACGCCCTGCCCTACCACGAATCGCCCTGCGAACGCTTCAGCCTGATCCGTCAGGCGCCTGGCGCCGTTCTGCTGGATGCCGCCCGCCCGGGAGCCGAGCGGGGACGCTATGACCTGTTCAGCGCCTGGCCACTGGCGGAACTGGCACCAACGCCGGGCGAGTCAGCCAACGACTTCGCGCAACGCCTGCGCGAGGCACTGGCGGGCCTGGGCGAGGCGTCCTTGCCCGAAACAGTGAGCCTGCCATTCGTCGGCGGACTGATCGGCTACCTGGCCTACGACTTCGGCCGTCGGGTGGAACGGTTGCCGGAACAGGCTCTCGACGATCTCCAGCTGCCCGATGCCCGACTTGGCCTCTACGCCTGGGCCCTGGTGAGCGATCACCAGGCACGCACCAGCCAGCTGGTGTTCCATCCGAGCCTGGAGAGCGGGGAGCGTGAACGCCTGATCGCCCTGTTCGAGCGGCCTGACCCCGGGACGACGGGCGACTTCCGGCTTCGCGCACCCTTCGCCGCCAACCTCGCGGAGGGTGACTACCGCCACGCCATCGAACGGGTGCAGGCCTACATCCAGGCCGGCGACTGCTATCAGGTGAATTTCACCCAGCGCTTCCAGGCCCCGTGCGATGGCGATCCCTGGGCCGCCTACCTGGCGTTGCGCCGTGCCTGCCCGACGCCCTTCGCCGGCTACCAGGCGCTGGGCGGTGGCGACGCCATCCTCAGCCTGTCTCCGGAACGTTTCATCCGCGTCAGTCAGGGCCAGGTGGAAACGCGCCCCATCAAGGGCACCCGCCCCCGTGGACGCAGCGCCGAGGAAGACCGCGCCCAGGCCGACGAGTTGCTGGCCAGCCCCAAGGACCGCGCCGAGAACCTGATGATCGTCGACCTGCTGCGTAACGACCTGGGGCGCAGTTGCGCCATCGGTTCGGTGCGGGTCCCGGAGCTGTTCGCCCTGGAGAGCTACCCGAACGTCCATCACCTGGTCAGCGCCGTCACCGGCCGGTTGGCGGAGGACAAGGATGCGCTCGACCTGATCGTCTCCAGCTTCCCTGGCGGCTCGATCACCGGCGCACCGAAGATCCGCGCCATGGAGATCATCGATGAACTGGAACCGACGCGCCGCTCGATCTACTGCGGCTCCCTGCTCTACCTGGATGTGCGCGGCGAACTGGACAGCTCCATCGCCATCCGCACCGTACTGGTGAAGGACGGCCAGGCCAGTTGCTGGGGAGGGGGCGGCATCGTCGCCGACTCCGACTGGCAGGAGGAGTACCGGGAGTCGATCACCAAGGTGAAGGTGCTGATGGCGACGCTGGAGGGGTTGGGCGACTGATCCACGCCGCAAGAAAGCCCGCTTTCGCGGTAATGCTGTTCACATAAAAAACGCCGCTTTTCCTTCAGCAGGAAAGCGGCGTTTTTTTGATTCTGCGTGATCCTACATCATGAAGCCCCAGCGACTGACGCTGCCATCACCTACGTGAACGGCATTACGCTTTCGCGGGCTTTTTCATGGGCGCAGGGTTCAGAGGCTCAGTGGGCGGCTGGAGGCCTTGATGAACTCCCGCTTGAGGTCTTCGTAGGTGTGCACCGCCGGGAACTGCGGGAACTCCCGGATCACGTTCTCGGGCGCATGGAACAGGATGCCGGCGTGGGCCTCGCTGAGCATGGTGGTGTCGTTGTAGGAGTCGCCGGCGGCGATCACGCGGTAGTAGAGGCTCTTGAAGGCGAGCACGGACTGGCGCTTCGGATCCTTCTGGCGCAGCTGGTAGCTGACCACGCGGTCGGTCTCGTCGGCGATCAGGCGGTGGCACAGCAGGGTCGGGAAGCCCAGTTGGCGCATCAGCGGCTGGGAGAATTCGTAGAAGGTGTCCGAGAGGATGACGACCTGGAAGCGCTCGCGCAGCCAGTCGACGAACTCCACGGCGCCGTCCAGCGGCTTGAGGGTGGCGATCACTTCCTGGATGTCGCCCAGCTTCAGGCCATGTTCGTCGAGGATTCGCAGACGCTGCTTCATCAGTACGTCGTAGTCCGGGATGTCCCGGGTGGTCGCCTTGAGCGCTTCGATTCCGGTTTTTTCCGCGAAGGCGATCCAGATTTCCGGAACCAGTACACCTTCCAGGTCGAGACAGGCGATTTCCACGAGCAGTTCCCCGCATGGCTGTTGTGATTGGAGGCGGCACTCTAGCCGCTCCCCCGATGCGGCGCAACGCGACGCTTATACCCGGAAGCCACAGTCAATCTTCCTGTTGGTTATTTAGGGGCATATCTCCGATCTTGCTAAGATGCGCCGCACAGAGCGCACCCAGCGCCATCCCCCATAAGGAAGCCTGCCTGATGAGCCAACCCTTCGACGTCGCCGAACTGGCGACGGCCTACGCCAGCAAGTCCCCCCAGGACATCCTCAAGCTCGCCTTCGAGCATTTCGGCGACGACTTGTGGATCTCCTTCAGCGGTGCCGAGGACGTGGTCCTGGTGGATATGGCCTGGAAGCTGAACAAGAACGTGAAGGTGTTCAGCCTGGACACCGGCCGCCTGCACCCCGAGACCTACCGCTTCATCGAGCAGGTCCGCGAGCATTACGGCATCGCCATCGAGGTCCTCTCGCCGGATCCGCGACTGCTGGAGCCCTTCGTCAAGGAGAAGGGGCTGTTCAGCTTCTTCAAGGACGGTCACGGCGAATGCTGCGGCATCCGCAAGATCGAACCGCTGAAGCGCAAGCTGGCGACCGTCAGCGCCTGGGCCACCGGCCAGCGCCGTGACCAGAGCCCCGGCACCCGTGCCCAGGTCGCAGCCCTGGAACTGGATGGCGCCTTCTCCACCCCGGACAAGCCGCTGTACAAGTTCAACCCCCTGGCGCAGATGACCAGCGAGGAAGTCTGGGCCTATATCCGCATGCTGGAGATTCCCTACAACCCGCTGCATGAACGCGGCTTCATCAGCATCGGCTGCGAGCCCTGCACCCGCCCGGTGCTCCCCAACCAGCACGAGCGGGAAGGCCGCTGGTGGTGGGAGGAAGCCACCCAGAAGGAATGCGGGCTCCACGCAGGCAACCTGATCAGCAAGGCCTGAGGCGATGCGCATCACCCTGGTGAAGAAGGTCCTGGCCGATGGCCAGGACTGCCGCAAATGCCGGGATGTGATGGAGCGCCTTGAACGCAGCGGCCAGTTGGCGCGGATCGACCGCATCCTGGTGGCCGACGAGCGCGATCCGTCCAGCGCCGGCTGGATGGCCGCGCAGCACTACGGCGTGGATACCGCGCCCTTCTTCGTGGTGCGGCACGACGATGGCCGGGAAGAGGTCTACAGCGTTTTCCTCGCCTTCGTCCGCGACGTCCTGCAACCGCCCTCGCCTGTCCGGCGGGACGACCGGGACGGGCCGGCCCCTCCTTGAGCGGCGCCGCTTCACGGATACCGAAATCGACAACGCCGCTTTCCGGGCAGGAAAAGCGGCGTTGTTCGTCATGAGGCGCCAGCGGTCGATCAGTAGGTCGGCAGCTCCACGTCGCGGAACAGCTCGTCCAGCTCGGCCTTGTTGTGGCACTGGACGGCCTTGGCCTGCATGTCGCGCGTCAGATGCGGGGCGAACTTCTCGATGAAGTCGCACATGAAGCCACGGAGGAAGGTGCCACGACGGAAGCCGATCTTGGTGACGCTGGATTCGAACAGTTCACCGGCATCCAGCACCACCAGGTCGCTGTCCAGTTTCTCGTCCACCGCCATCTTGGCGACGATGCCCACGCCGAGCCCCAGGCGGACATAGGTCTTGATCACGTCGGCGTCGGCGGCGGTGAACACCACCTTCGGGGTCAGGCCGCGGTGGCTGAACGCCTCGTCCAGCTTGGAGCGGCCGGTGAAGCCGAAGACGTAGGTCACGATGGGGTGTTCGGCCAGCGCCTCGAGGGTGAGCTTGGGCAGCTTGGCCAGGGGGTGCCCCTGGGGAACGATGACGCAACGGTTCCAGCGGTAGCAGGGCATCATCACCAGGTCGCCGAACAGCTCGAGGGCCTCGGTGGCGATGGCGAAATCCACGGTGCCGTCGGCGGCCATCTCGGCGATCTGCATCGGAGTGCCCTGATGCATGTGCAGGGCGACGTCGGGGTACTGCTTGATGAAGCTGCCGATCACCGGCGGCAGCGCATAGCGAGCCTGGGTGTGGGTGGTGGCGATGGACAGGGTGCCCTTTTTCTCGTTGGAGAATTCCTGGGCGATCTGCTTGATGCTCTCGACCTTGCGCAGGATCTCGCCGGCGGTGGTGATGATGCGCTCGCCGGCGGGCGTGACTCGGGTCAGGTGCTTTCCGCTTCGGGCGAATACCTCGACACCCAGCTCATCCTCCAGCAGGCGAATCTGCTTGCTGATGCCCGGCTGCGACGTGTACAGGCTTTGCGCAGTGGCGGACACGTTCAGGTCGTGGTGCGCCACCTCCCAGATGTAGCGCAATTGCTGGAGCTTCATAGGCATTCCTCAAAGCGATTACGCCGCAGGAAGTCGGCGGCGTTTATAACCATATTAATGGTTTGCTGATTAAAGCTAGACGCTTTTTTTCGACTTGCACAACCTGCGACCAGCGGCGTTCAGAAGTCGCCACGCCCTCGGTGCTGGAGCATGGGAACCAGGTAGACCGGAACCTCGGACAGCTGGACCAGGCGGGCGGCGGTACGCCCCAGCGGCGTGTCCAGGGCATTGCCATGGCTGTGGCTGCCCACCACCAGCAGGTCCACCGAGAGTTTCTGCACCTCCTCGAGAATCACCTGGGGTGGGTCCCCCTGCACCACCCGCACCGCGCGGATCATGTCCAGGTCCTGGACGGCCTCCCCCATCTCGTCGCGAAAGCCCTCCAGCACCCGCTGCTCGATGCTCGACATGACGGTGCCCAGGCCCTTGGCGCGCAGTTCCTTGAGGGTGTCGTCATCGAGGTAGGTCTGGAGCACCGACTCGGCGAACAGGCCGAGGGGCTCCACAGCGTGGATCACATAGAGTTGGGCACCGTAGGCCCGGGCAAGGGACAGGGCGTGTTGCAACACATAGGGGGCATAGAGACCGAGGTCCGTGGCATAGAGGATGGAGCGGATCATGAGGCCTCCTACCGCCATTCATGGCTGGCCTCACCAGAGCTTAGGAGCTATGGGAAAAGTCGTCGAGCGAGGGCCCGGGCCGCCGGAATCGGCGCTGAGACGGGCCGGGAATGCAGCGCCCGCGATCAGACCTGCGGCTCGTTGCTGACGCCATGGGGCACATGCCCCGTGGCCACCACATCGCGTGCTTTCTCGCAGTGCCCGGCCTGGTCGTCGAAGAACACGTCGGCGCCGAAGGTCTCGAGGACCGCCGCCTTCTCCAGCCCGCCCAGGAAGAAGGACTCGTCGAGGCGGATGTCCCACTCCCGCAGGGTGCGGATCACCCGTTCGTGGGCCGGTGCCGAGCGGGCGGTGACCAGGGCGGTGCGGATGGGACAGGCCTCCGCCGGGAACTCCTGCTGCAAGCGATTCAGGGCGGAGAGGAAAGGCTTGAAGGGACCGCCATCCAGCGGTTCCCGAGCGGAACTGCGCTCGTGGGCCTGAAACGCCTCCAGGCCGCCGCTCTGGTAGATGCGCTCGGAATGATCGGAAAACAGCACGGCATCGCCATCGAAGGCGATCCGCAACTCAGTGCTGGCCGCCCGGCGGGGCCCGCCGGAAAGGATGGTGGCGGCGGCGTAACCGCTCTGCAGGGCACCCCGGACGTCCTCGGCATGGGTGGACAGAAACAGGTGGCACCCGAAGGCCCTGAGGTAAGGCTCGGGACTTCGGCCGCCCACGAAGGCGGCCCGGGAGATGCCCAGTCCGTAGTGCTGGATGGAGTTGAAGGCGCGCAACCCGGTGTCGGCGCTGTTGCGCGACACCAGGATCACCTCTACCCGCTGCTGGCCCAGCGCCTGGTTGAGCCCGAGGAGCTTTTCCACCAGGGGGTAGGCGTCGCCGGGGGCCAGCACCTCGTCCTCATGGTCGATCTGGTACTGGCGGTAGGCTTCGATGCCCTGCGCCTCGTAGATCCGGTGGCTTTCATCCAGGTCGAACAATGCCCGGGAGGAAATCGCCAACACCAGCTTGTCACCCAGTCCTGCCCCCATGGTCTCCCCTCCCTCAGTTCTGGTTGCGCGCCTCGAGGAAGCGTAGCGCCTGGTAGAGGGCGCGCACGCGAACCATCTCGAAGCCCGCCTCGGCAGCGGCGGCCAGGGGGGCCTCATAGATGGCACCGAGTTCCAGCGGGCGCTTCTGGGCGAAGTCGTGGTACATGCTGGGCAGGTAATCGGGCATGCGGTCGGTGGAGGCGAGCAACTTGGCGGCGAAGTTGTCCGGCACGCGATGCCCGCAGGCGGTGGCCGCCTCCACCACCTCCTGCATGATGGACTCGATCAGCGCGCGACTGTCGGCGTTGCCCATCAGCGCGGTGGTGCCGGCATCGAGCAGCACCGACAGGCCGTTGTAGGGCACGTTCCACACCAGCTTCTGCCAACGGGCCTGGTCCAGCCGGGCCACGGCGGCCGAATCGATACCAGCGGCCTTGAATAGCGCCGCCCCCTCTTCGGCCAGCGCCTGGCGCTCGACCTCACCCTCGGCCGGGCCGGAGTGATAGCCGAGGTTCACCGCGCCCAGGGACTGGTGCTCGATCACGCCCGGCGCGGAACGATGCGCGCAGATGTAGCAGAGGCCACCCAGCAGGTGCAGGTTCTCGGGCAGCATCGGACGCACCGCCTCCTCCACCGCCAGGCCGTTCTGCAGCAGCACCACCTTGGCGCCGGGCGCGGCGGCCTGGGTGATCACCGGAGCCAGGGCCGCGTTGCTGGTGGTCTTGGCGCCCACCAGCAGCCAGTCGCACGGCGGCATGTCCGCGGCATCGCGATAGGCCTGGACCGGGAACAGGGCCTGCGCGCCATGGACCGCACTGTTCAACTGCAGGCCGCGGGCGACGACTGCGTCGTACTCGCTGCGCAGCAGGAAATGCACGTCGAAACCGGCGCGGGCCAGCATCAGGCCGTAAAAGCCGCCGATGGCGCCGGTACCGATGATGCCGATGCGCGGTGTGCTTGAACTCATCTAGGGAAGCTCCTCTGCCGGACGGGCCAGGGCCCGATCCAGCGCTTGAATCAGATCGTCGCGGCGCAGGCTGGCCTGCAGCACGCCATGAAAAAGGCCGTCACGGACCACGAACAGCGCGGGGAGGTGGAATACCTCATAGCGCTCCACCAGCCCACCATTATCGCCGGCATCTATCCAGCACAATCGGTCCACCGGCAGCGCCGCCCCCGGCAGGTACTGCCGCGCCCAGCGACAGGCGGCACAACCGACGGAGGTGAATACCAGCACGGACGTTCCAGGCAGGTCGAGCAACCGGCGATCGGCGTCCAGGTCGGTAAGCTCGACCTCCCGCACTATAGTGTCTGCAACGATGCCGCCATCGGGGCATCGGGAGTTCGCGATCATGCGTCAGTTCCTGCGTCACCCCACGGAAATGCCCGTGGAGCTGGTTCCGCGCAAGGGCCGTCACACGCCCTCGCAGCGGCTGCACGATATCAGCCTGGGTGGGGTGGCGTGCAACTCCAGTCGCGCCTATCGCCGCGGTACCCGACTGCTGCTCAGCATCCCGCTGCTGGGCGAACAGGCCTGCTATGCAGGCACCGTCGCCTGGTGCCATCGGCAGGACGTCGACTTCCTGGTGGGCATCGCCTTCACCGACGAGGAAAGCCTCTTCCGCGCGCGCATGGTCGAGCAGATCTGCCTGATCGAGCAGTACCGCCTGCAGCGCGAGCGGGAGATCGGCGAGCCACTGGACGCCGAGACCGTGGCCCAGGAGTGGATCGCCCGCCACGCCGCTGACTTCGCGCCGGTGTGAAAGCCGGGAATTCCACCTTTGGCGCATGCATTCACCATTGTCGAGCCAGCGTGGAAAGCGTTAAGGTTCCCCACCCCGCGCGTTTTTACTGCTGTGCAAGCCGCCAGACGGGGTTTCCTGGCGGCCGGCACCCGTGACCTGACGACCTTGAAGAATGAAAAGCACGATGGCTGATTTACAGATCGACGACCTTAACGTTGCCTCCAACGAGACCCTGATCACGCCGGAGCAGTTGAAGCGCGAAATTCCCCTGACCGAAACCGCCCGGCACACCGTTGCCGAAGGCCGCCAGGTCGTCCGCAATATCCTCGATGGCAAGGACCACCGCCTCTTTGTGGTCGTGGGCCCCTGCTCCATCCACGATATCAAGGCCGCCCACGAGTACGCCGACCGCCTCAAGGTCCTGGCGGCCGAGGTGTCCGACACCCTGTTCCTGGTGATGCGCGTGTACTTCGAAAAGCCGCGCACCACCGTCGGCTGGAAAGGCCTGATCAACGACCCCTACCTGGATGACTCCTTCAAGATCCAGGACGGCCTGCACATCGGTCGCCAGTTGCTGCGCGACCTGGCCGAGAAAGGCCTGCCCACCGCCACCGAAGCGCTGGACCCGATCTCCCCGCAATACCTGCAGGACCTGATCAGCTGGTCGGCCATCGGCGCCCGCACCACCGAGTCCCAGACCCATCGGGAAATGGCCTCCGGCCTCTCCTCCGCCGTGGGCTTCAAGAACGGCACCGACGGCAGCCTGACCGTGGCCATCAACGCGCTCCAGTCGGTTTCCAGCCCCCACCGTTTCCTCGGCATCAACCAGCAGGGCGGCGTTTCCATCGTCACCACCAAGGGCAACGCCTACGGCCATGTGGTGCTGCGGGGCGGCAACGGCAAGCCTAACTATGATTCGGTCAGCGTCGCCGTTTGCGAGCAGGAGCTGACCAAGGCCGGCATCCGTCCGAACGTCATGGTCGACTGCAGCCACGCCAACTCCAACAAGGACCCGGCCCTGCAGCCGCTGGTGATGGACAACGTCGCCAACCAGATCCTCGAAGGCAACAACTCCATCGTCGGCCTGATGGTGGAGAGCCACCTGGGCTGGGGCAACCAGTCCATTCCGAAGGAACTGGACCAACTGAAGTACGGCGTGTCCATCACCGACGCCTGCATCGACTGGGACACCACCGAGAAGGCCCTTCGCAGCATGCACGCCAAGCTCAAGGACGTGCTGCCCAAGCGCCAGCGCGGCTGATACTCCCCACCAGAACGAAAACGCCGGGCAATTGCCCGGCGTTTTCATTGGTGCTTCCGATTCGGCCGTTCTACTGGTTCTGCCGCTGGCGACGCTCGATATAGCGCTCGACGTAGGAGCAGGACGGGATGACGGTGTAGCCCAGATTCTCGGCGTATTCCAGCGCGGACTCGGTCAACGCCGCGGCGATGCCGCGACCGCGCAGGACGTTCGGCACGAAGGTGCGATAGATGTCCAATGTCTGTTTACCCAGATCCATGTAGGCCAGGTATGCACGATGACCGTCCACGGTGGTCTCGAACTGATGACCTGCCTGGTCATGGTGAATGGACAATGCCTCGCTCATCACTACTCCTCTGAGGGGTCTAAAGCCTGACCCGTACCTTATCGATCTTTTCCAGTCGAAGGAACATCTCCGCGCTGCCCGAACCGTACTGCACGCTGAGATAGACCTTCCCGTTCTCCACCTTGTGCAATACACCCTGGTAGTAGGTGCCATCGTAGGTGATGAACTGCAACCGCTTGCCTGCATAACCCGGCAGGTCGGCTACATTGACGAACTCATACTGCTGCACGGCACGTCTGGAGTCATCGACTTCCGGTGCCGCCGTAACCTTCTCCATCCCCACCGGCTGCTTTCGCGCCAGAGGGTCAACCCAGGCGAATTCGACCGGTTGCACCAACTCCTGGTTCACCAGCACCGCCGGGCGCAACATGGTCACCACATCCTTCGCCTCGAAGAACTGCAAGCCATCCCAGGCCATCCCCTCGGTGGGCGTCAGTTCCACACGCAGCGACTGCGGATCCTTCAGGTACCGACCGTAGGCATCCAGTACGGACTGCCCGAGCGCGACTCGCTGGCTACGCAACACGGTATCGAACTGCTGGACGGCGGTCTTCAGGTAGAGCTCCGAGGACTGGCCAAGCTTGCCGGCACAGAATTCCTGCACTTTGCGCTGATACTGATTGTCGTTCAGCTCGAAAATCACACTGGACAGATGGGGCGGATTGGCACGGAGATCGCCCGGTTTCTCGGACATGTTAGACAAGGACAGGCTCAGGCGCACTTCGCCCATGTCCCGTGTATCGGACGTCAGGTTGAAGCTCAGTTTCTGGGCGCCGGGCTGGAACAGATAGGAGAACTCCGCATCGGTCTCGAAGGTGCGATAGCCCATCTCCAGCAACTCGTCAGTGCCAATGTTGCGCACGCTTCCACAGGCGACTTCACTCATCGCGGTAAAGACGCTGCGTTCGGCCGGCACATTATAAAGCTGCTGCATGAAGGGGCCGTGCACATCCAGCGCGAGTCCCTTGAGGCTCACCGCCATCTGCTCGGGGAACTTGCCCTCGGCGAGCCGCTCCTTGAAGCGCAGCAACTCCCCGAGGCCCTTGAACTTAAGTTCGGCGTGCTCGACCCGCAGGCTGTCGGCCATCGCTGGCACTCGAATCTGCAGCTTCTCCAACCCGACCCGGCCGTCGAAGGAAGAGGTGATGCCCCCGTAACTGATATCCATGAACGGCGACAACTTGGCGATGGCGTCATCCATCATGGAGCGGACCGACCACCAGAGTGACAACTTGATGATCAACCCCACGGCCAGCACGGAGAGCAATCCCCACTTGAGAATCTTCGACATAGAAAGGTCCTTGAAGTCTGCGCTTCGTTGCGGATATCGAAAGCCGGGGCAAGCTTAACAGCGGCTCATGGCCACCACCACGACCGCTCTCTGTATAGAGGAAGATAAATTTTGGTTCTCTGTAAGAAGTTCCAGTTTCAGATCACGAACCGAGCCCGGGGTGGGTCCCACCCGCCACCGAGCGAACGTTTGTCAGATGAAGAGGAAGAATCCGAACAGGCCAGGAACATGGGCCTACACTTGCACTTCGGACTGGTCAAATAACAGACAGACTGACTGTTTTTTGATCAACCACATCGCTCTTTGCTCGTGAACTAGCCGGCAAGCTGAAAAAAATGTGCTCACCCTGCGTGAGGTCAGTTTACTTACTACAAACTATCGGTAGTATGTACGCCGGCTAATTTCCCAAGCTCGGGGAATTGCTTTATGGAAATGTCCACCTTAAGGGGAACACGATGAACAACGTTCTGAAATTCTCTGCTCTGGCTCTGGCCGCAGTTCTGGCCACCGGTTGCAGCAGCGTATCCAAAGAAACCGAAGCCCGTCTGACCGCTACCGAAGACGCAGCTGCCCGCGCTCAGGCCCGTGCTGACGAAGCCTACCGCAAGGCTGACGAAGCTCTGGCCGCCGCTCAGAAAGCCCAGCAGACCGCTGACGAGGCTAACGAGCGCGCCCTGCGTATGCTGGAAAAAGCCAGCCGCAAGTAATAGCTCTCGGGCTATTAAAGCCGACCCAGTGCACTGGGTCGGCTTTTTTATTGCCCGGCATTTACCCCGGAAGTTGATTCGACAATCCGGGAATGCCGGAAAAAGAAAAGCCCGCGGACGCATTGCGCCGCGGGCTTCGCTTTTAAAACGGGAGCGGAGTCAGAGTTCGGTCGTGAAGTCAGGGGAACTGGCCGCCATGGCCGAGTTCGGCTCGGCGATCTCCACCGGCAGGCCATCTTCGGCCGCCACCACCTCGCGCACTACGTCCCAGTTCAGGCGGATGCTGTTGACCAATTCTTCACGCTTGAGCAGGGCATTGATCACGGCGGTGTGCTTGTCCACGACCGACGGATCGCCGTGGTCGTCCAGGGGCGCATGGGCTTCCAGGTAGACCTTGCCGCCGCTCACACCGAACTTGTACGGCTCGTTGATGATGCGCACCGAGGTACCCACCGGCGCCATGCTCGCCAGGGCCAGCACGTTGTGGTTGAGCATGCGGAAGCAGCCGTGGCTGACGCGCATGCCGATGCCGAACTTCTTGTTCGAACCGTGGATCAGGTAGCCCGGCACGCCCAGGGTGAACTTGAACGGCCCCAGCGGGTTGTCCGGACCCGGCGGCACCACGGTGGGCAGCGGATCGCCGTCGGCGGCATGCTCTTCGCGAATGGACTTGGGCGGATACCAGGCCGGGTTCGACGTCTTGGCGGTGATACTGGTGTTGGCGATGGGCGAGCCCCAGCCTTCGCGGCCGATGCCCAGCGGGAAGGTGTGCACCACATTCTGCCCTTTCGGGAAGTAGTACATGCGGTACTCGGCCAGGTTGATCACGATGCCTTCGCGCGGGCCCGGGGGCAGGATGTAACGGGTCGGCAGGATGATCTCGGTACCGGCGCCGGGCAGCCAGGGATCGACGCCCGGGTTGGCGGCGACCATTTCCAGGTACCCCAGGTCATTGGCGACGCCCAGGTCGGCGAAGGTGTCTTCATACTTGGCCTTGATCACCTGGACCTGGCCGACGATGTCCTCGCCAGGCGGAGGCAGGGGCAGCTCCAGGGCTGCGACGGGACCCGCCACCAGCACGGCGGCTAATGACAGGGAGCGGGCGACGGCTGGCAAGCGCGGCAACATCCGGGATTCCTTGGCGAATTGACTGATTGAAAGACTCGGGATTCTACACTGGCGCGAAAAATGCCGGGAGCCCTCAGGCCCCCAACCAGACCGAATACTGCCCCTGACGATGCGCCTCGAGCGTGGCGCGGCAGTGGGTACACAGGCGTCGGTCGCGCAGCAGGCCTTGCTCCAGCGTACTCCAGCGCGGCTGGGCTGGCAGCAGGCCGCCGCACAGCGTCCGATCGGCGAATCCCCCCAGCTCGAGCTGTCGCGCCACCAGGTGCAGGCGCACCTCGCGGCAGGCGAAGAGGTCGAGTTGCTCGTCAGGCTCTATCACTTTGTAGCCAAACAGGGACCAGGCGGGGCGCGGCATGGAGGACTCCGGGAACGGTGCGCAACATTAGCCGAAAGCGAGCCTCGGGAAAAGCGTCAGAGCAGGGGTTCCAGCGTCGGCCAGACGTTCTCCAGCAGCCTGGGCTGGGCGTTGGCCTGGGGATGGATACCATCCGGCTGCATCAACTCCGGCACGCCCCCGACCCCCTCCAGGAAGAAAGGCACCAGCGGCACCTGCTTCTGCTCCGCCAGGTCGCTGTAGACCTTGGCGAACGCCGAGGTGTAGCGGGCGCCGTAGTTGGGTGGCAGACGCATGCCAAGCAACAGCACGGCGGCCCCCTGGGCCCGCGAACTGTCGATCATGCCGGCAAGATTCTGTTGCAATTGGGCGGGGGGCTGCCCCCGCAGCCCATCGTTGCCGCCGAGTTCGATGATCACCAGTTCCGGCTTGTGCTCGGCGAGCAGCGCCGGCAGCCTGGAGAGCCCGCCAGCGCTGGTATCGCCGCTGATGGACGCGTTCACCACCTGCTTGTCGTAGCCCTTCTCGACGAGGCGTTTTTCCAGCAACGAGACCCAGCCCTGGCTGGATTCCAGCCCGAGAGCGGCGCTGATACTATCGCCGACGACCAGCACGGTCCCCGCCATGGCCTCCTGAGCCAGCAACAACAGTGACAGGCAGCCGCCCAACAACCAGGCACGCATTGGATTCTCCATGACCGCAAGCATTCTCGATGCGCGGAACCTTAGCAAAGTGGTTCCCAGCGCGGAAGGCGAGCTGATCATCCTTCACGACCTCTCGTTCAGCCTCGACAAAGGCGAAAGCCTTGCCATCGTCGGCAGTTCCGGCTCCGGCAAATCCACCCTCCTCGGCCTGCTCGCCGGCCTCGACCTGCCCAGCTCCGGCGACGTCCAACTGGCCGGACGATCGCTGTCCAGCCTCGACGAGGACCAGCGCGCCCGGGTCCGCGCCGAGCATGTCGGCTTCGTCTTCCAGTCGTTCCAGTTGCTGGACAACCTCAACGCCCTGGAGAACGTCATGCTGCCCCTCGAACTGGAAGGTCATCGCGATGCCCGCGAGCGCGCCCGCCAGTTGCTGGAACGGGTCGGACTCGGCCAGCGCCTCAGCCATTACCCCCGCCAGCTGTCCGGAGGCGAGCAGCAGCGTGTCGCCATTGCCCGCGCCTTCGCCGCCGAGCCCGATGTGCTCTTCGCCGACGAGCCCACCGGCAACCTCGACAGCCACACCGGCGAGCGCATCAGCGACCTGCTCTTCCAGCTCAACCAGGAGCGCGGCACCACCCTCGTCCTGGTCACCCACGACGAACGCCTGGCCCATCGCTGCCGCCGCCTGATCCGCCTGGAAGCCGGGCACCTGGTGGAACAGGTGGAGCCCTGATGCGCAACCTGCCCCTCTCCCGCCTCCTGGCCATGGCGGCGCGCCAACTGTGGCGCGACGCCCACAGCGGCGAGTTGCGGGTGCTGTTCTTCTCGCTGCTGGTGGCCGTCGCCGCCAGCAGCGCCATCGGCTATTTCAGCGCCCGCCTCAATGGCGCGATGCTGCTACGGGCCACCGAATTCCTTGGCGCCGACCTGCTCCTCAGCGGCTCCTCGCCCGCCACGCCCGAACAGTTGGAGAGCGGCAGGCGCCTGGGACTGACCCACGCCCGCGCGGTGGAATTCTCCAGCGTCATCGCCACCGACAACGGGATCCAACTGGCCAGCGTCAAGGCGGTGGACCAGGCCTACCCGCTGCGCGGCGAGCTGCGCAGCGCCGCCGAACCCTATGGCCCGGAGGCCACCGGCAGCGGCCCGCAACCCGGTGAAGCCTGGGCCGAAGCACGCCTCTTCGCCACCCTGAACCTCAAACCCGGCGACAGCATCGATGTCGGCGAGAAGGCCCTGCGCCTCAGCCGCGTGCTCACCTACGAGCCGGACCGCGCCGGCGACTTCTACAGCCTCACCCCTCGGGTGCTGATCAACCTCGACGACCTCGACGCCACCGGCGTGGTCCAACCTGGCAGCCGGGTTCGCTACCGCGAACTCTGGAGCGGTCCGGACGAGGCCCTCTCACGCTACCGCGCGGAAATCCGGCCCTCACTGGCCGCCCACCAGCGGCTGGAAGACGCCCGGCAGGGCAACCGGCAGATCGGTGGCGCCCTGGGCCGCGCCGAACGCTACCTCAACCTGGCCAGCCTGGCTGCAGTCCTGCTCTCCGGCGTCGCCGTGGCCCTGTCCGCGGCCCGCTTCGCCGCCCGCCGTTTCGACACCAGCGCACTCTTGCGCTGCTTCGGCCTGTCCCGACGCGAAACCCTGCTGCTGTTCAGTCTGCAACTGGCGCTGCTCGGCCTGCTCGCCAGCGTCCTGGGCGCCCTGCTGGGCTGGCTCGCCCAGGCCGTCCTGTTCCAGTTGCTCGACGGCCTGCTCCCGGCGGTGATCCCTGCCGGTGGCCTGGTGCCCGCCCTCGCCGGAATCGCCACCGGCCTCCTGGCCCTGGCCGGCTTCGCCCTGCCGCCCCTGGCGACGCTGGGCCGGGTGCCGCCCTTGCGGGTCCTGCGCCGGGACCTGCTACCGCTGCCCACCAGCGCCTGGCTCAGCTATGGCGCCGCGCTGGTGGCCCTCGGCCTGATCATGTGGCGCCTGAGTCTCGACCTGCGCCTGACACTCGCCCTGCTGGGCGGCGGCCTGCTCGCCACGCTGCTGCTGGGTGGCCTGCTGCTGGCGGGGCTGCGGACCATGCGCCGCCTGCTGGCCAGCGCCGCCCTGCCCTGGCGCCTGGGCCTCGGCCAGTTGCTGCGCCACCCCCTGGCCGCCGCCGGACAGTCCCTCGCCTTCGGCCTGATCCTGCTGGCCATGGCACTGATCGCGCTGCTTCGGGGCGAACTGCTGGACACCTGGCAGAACCAACTGCCGGAGAACGCCCCCAACCACTTCGCCCTCAATGTGCTACCCGCCGACAAGGACGCCTTCGCCGCGCGCCTGGCCAGCCTTTCGCCCCATCCCGCGCCGCTCTATCCCGTGGTCCCGGGACGCCTCACCGCCATCAACGGAGAGGGCGTGCGCCAGCTGGTGAGCAAGGACTCCCAGGGGGACCGCGCCGTGCGCCGCGACCTCAGCCTCACCTGGGCCGCCGACCTGCCCGGCGACAACCGCCTGGTGGCAGGCCGCTGGTGGGACGCCACGCCCAAGGACGAGCTGCCCGGCGTCTCGGTGGAATCCAAGCTCGCCGAAAGCCTCGGCCTCAAGCTCGGCGACCGGCTCACCTTCGCCGTCGGCGGCCTGCAGCGCGACGCGCGGGTCACCAGCCTGCGGGAAGTGGACTGGGACAACTTCCAGCCCAACTTCTACATGATCTTCGCCCCGGACACGCTTGCGGACCTGCCCGTCACCTACCTCACCAGCTTCTACCTGCCACCCCAGCGCGACCGGGACCTGGTTGAGCTCTCCCGGGCCTTTCCCGCTGTGACCCTGCTGCAGGTGGAAGCCATCCTCGCCCAGCTGCGCAGCATCCTCGCCCAGGTCACCCTGGCGGTGGAGTTCGTCCTGCTCTTCGTCCTCGCGGCTGGCCTCGCCGTGCTCTTCGCCGGCCTGCAATCCACCCTCGACGAGCGCATCCGCCAAGGTGCCCTGCTACGGGCCCTGGGCGCCGAACGCCGCCTGCTGGTGAGTGCCCGCCGCGCCGAATTCGCCCTGCTCGGTGCCGCCAGCGGGCTGCTCGCCGCCCTGGGCTGCGAGCTGGTGAGCGCCCTGCTCTACCGCTTCGCCTTCGACCTCGCCTGGCAGCCCCACCCCTGGTTGCTGGCCTTGCCGCTGGTGGGGGCCGTGCTGGTGGGTGGCGCCGGCGTGCTCGGCACCCGTCGCGCCCTCAACGCCAGCCCCCTGACGGTCCTGCGCGAGGCCTGATAGGCTTGGCCCCCCGTCTTCACGCAGGACCGACATGAGCCGTTATCGCCCCCCTCGCAGCGCTGGGACTCCCCTGATCACCCCGGAGGGTGAAGCCCGATTGCGTGCCGAGCTCCACGAGCTCTGGCACGTCCGCCGCCCCAAGGTCACCCAGGCCGTCAGCGACGCGGCCGCCCAGGGCGACCGCTCCGAGAACGCCGAATACACCTATGGCAAGAAGATGCTGCGGGAGATCGACAGCCGCGTGCGCTTCCTCACCAAACGCCTGGAAGCCCTGAAGGTGGTCAGCGAACGCCCGAGCGATCCGGGCAAGGTCTACTTCGGCGCCTGGGTGACGCTGGAAGACGACGACGGCGAGGAGGCCCGCTACCGCATCGTCGGCCCCGACGAGTTCGACCTGAAGGCCAACCTCATCAGCATCGACTCGCCCCTGGCCCGCGCCCTGGTGGGCAAGGCCCTGGACGCCGAAGTCCGGGTCAACACCCCGACCGGCGAGAAGACCTGGTACATAGTCGCCATCGACTATCCCTAGCGAGCGGCGCGGCGGCGGCCCAGGCTCCGAGAGACGGGCCTTCGACCGGCCATTGCGGTTGAAACCGTTACCGCGATCCGGCGGGAAGGACCCTCAGGCCGGCTACAGACGAATCCCCACTGTCCTGTCATACCCGGGCTCCTGCCCGTCACGGCGCTTTTGCCGCTCGGTCGACGCGGTGCGATCGGCTGAGCTGCCGCCGATGTGCTGGAACTCGTACACGGGCTTGGCCGGCGGCTGGGGTGGCTGTGGAACCTGGGTGCCACGTCCTGCGTACTGGCCATAGACGCCCAGCGCGAACATGCCGATCACCATGTACACCCCGAAACGCTCCAGACGCCTGGGATTCTTGCCAGAGGGCGTCGCCACTTGCAGGCGCGGCGGATTGGATGCGCGTTTCATCAGTCCTCCAGTACCCGGTCCATCAATTCCAGTCCCAGCCGCTGGGTACTGGTCTCGTCAGCGAATTCCCGCTGGCTGATGCCGGCGACCTTGGTCCGGGGAATGGCCAGGTGCTGGTTGCGCAAGGTGATGGAAAAACTCCCGTCGGCCTCCGACAGGCATTCGAACTGGAAGCTGGCGCTCATCTTGTTCAAGGTGTCCTCAACCTGGCGAAGCATAAAGCTGTTCATGCTCAGTCCTCCCACCAATCGAGTAGCCGGACTGAAAAACCTAGCAGGGAAACACGCCACGTAAATGTCATCGGGCGGCAATTCATCGGAAAGCATCCTGCATCCCGATGACAGGCCCATTGCAGGGCACCGACAGACCAACGGTCCTTGCAAGGTGCCGCCAGCGGTACGTCACTTGCCTGTAGGTTCCATCGAGGTGGATCGGATGCCGAATGCCCCACTGGCCCCCAGCTTCGGCGTGGAGGAAACCTTTTTCCTGGTCGACAGGCGCACCCGGGATCTGCCCACGCAACTGCCGGACGCTTTCCTGCGGGATGCCCACCGGGCATTCGGCGAATCCCTGAGCCAGGAGATGTTCCAGAGCCTGGTGCGCCTGGACATGGCCCAGCCCAGCCTGCTGGAAATCGCCGAGGCCCGCGCCACCCTGCTGGAGAAACGCGCCCGCCTCGCCGCCCTGGCCGCCGAGCACCAGTTGGCGCCCCTCTGTGCGGGGACGCATCCCTTCGCCGACTGGCACGGCCAGGTCCCCTGCGATGACCCGAACGTCCAGCCCATCTTCGAGGACCACCGGATGATCGCCCACCGCAGCCTGGCGTGCGGCCTGCGGGTACTGGTGTGCGTGCCGCCGGAGCGGGACCGTGTCCAGGTGATGAACCGGGTACTGGGCTGGTTGCCCCTGCTGCTGGCCCTGAGCAGTTCGTCGCCGTTCTGGAACGGTCGCCCAACGGGGCTGATGAGCTACCGCCGGGCCACGGCGGCGGAATGGCCCCACAAAGGGCTGCCTGAACCCATGCCCGACGAGCCGGCCTTCACTGCGTACCTGCAATGGCTGGTGGCCTGCGGCTCCATCCGCCGGGAAACCGACCTGCGCTGGTTCATCCACCCCTGCCCACAGCATCCTGCCCTGGAGCTGCAGATCGCGGACGCCTGCCCTTCGGTGGAGGACGCCCTGTGCGTGATCGCCCTGTTCCGTGCCCTGGTGGCCTGGGCCATGACGGAGCCGGAAGAACCCGAAGACCCCTTGCTGCAGCGACTGGTGCTGAAGGAAAACCACTGGCGGGCCATGCGCTTCGGCATCCATGGCATGTTCCTGGACGCCTCCGGCGAAGCCAGTCTGTCCGCCGGCGCGTGGTTGGCACGGGCCCATGCCTGCTTCGGTGAACTGGCGGAGGCGGAAGGTGACGGACTGGCCTTCTCCCGTGGCCGCCACGTGCTGCGCTACGGCAGCAGCGCCGACCGCCAGTTGCAGCGCTACCGGGAAGCCCTGCAGGCCGGGCTGCCCCGGCAGCAGGCGCTGGTGGCGGTGGTGGATGACCTGATCGCCGAAACCTGCGGCTAGCCGACGGGACTCAGTTTCAGCACGCAGTTGATGCGCTGGCTGCGCCCATCCCAGATGTAGCGAAAATGCTGTCCCTGCACGGGCAGGCTGACCGCCGGTGGACGAAAGGCGGCGACGCACTCGTGGCCCGGCAGGCGCACGCTGTTGTAGAGCAGTCCCCAGCGGTTGGCGTTGCGCTGATGCACGGCGAAGGCCTGGCTCGGACCGTAGGCGTTCGGGTCATGCAGGTCGGCGCGATCGCGCACGTCGATCATCGGCTTGACCACCTTGTTCACATAGGAACGCATGGTGATCTCGATGCTCGCTTCCTGGGTCGCGCGCCAGAACCGCTCCTGGTGATAGCGGGTCTCGGCGATGGCCGCCTCGATGGAGCTGGCGCAGTAGTAGACGCCAAAGGAGCCGTCGGAGAAGCGGCTGGACCGGCCGATATGGGTGAAGACCGCCATCACCACCGTGGCACCGGTGCCACTGACGCGGTCCTCGGGCGCCACCCGGACGATCTCTCCCACCTGGTCGCGCAGCCGGTCGTTGGTCAAGGCCTCGATGGCGTAGGCCAGTTCCAGGTCCTCGGGATCGAGGGTGTCCTCGAAGACGGAGATCGGCGGAAAGGCACTGTTCACCAGACGATAGGCCCGGGTCCACTCAGGCATCCGTTCCACCCGTTGCGGATCGCTCATCAGCCACGCACTCCATCCAGGTAGCGTCGGACATCGGCCACATCCACCACCTGGCCGCCGAGCATGTACTCCAGGGCGCTGCGGCCATTGAAGGGTGCGGCGCTGTTGGGCTTGTGCACCCACTCGTAGGCACGCTCCTCATGGTTGCTGAAGAGGATGCGCAGGGACTTGTGGATGCCCATCAGGTAGGAAATGCGCTCCAGGGTGTCGTGGGGCAGCCGCACACTGGGCAGCTTCTTGTAGCTGAAGTAGGTGGTGTTGCCGATGGAGCCCAGCAGGGTGCGCTGCTGCTCCTTGGTGCAGCCCCACTTGTCCATCAGGTTGAAGAAGAACTTCAGGGCCACACGGCCGGCTTCCCCTCCCTGGATATCCGGGCTGGCCTGCTTGGCGGGAATGGTCATGGCGCCTCCTGGACAGACTGTACTTACCCTGAAGACTACTCCTCACCCGAATAATTTCAATAAATTAATTCGGATACGAATAGTCAGTACAAGTCCCCTGGCCGATGCGCCCGGATTGAGGGAGTGGATTCATTCGAACCGGCGAGCCCGCGCCCTTGGGACCTGGCCATGAGTCGTTGGCGCTGCCCGTGTTGATTCAAATACCTGGGTGCGCTGGCTGAAGACTGTTGGAAGCGTCTCAAGTGGACGTCATGGGACCGATCGGACGCGCCCTGCCCTCAGATGGAAATCAGTCCATGCTCAAGCGCGTACTTCACCAGTGCGGCAGGGGTGTCGATGTTCAGCTTGCGGCGGATGCTCAGGCGGTAGGTCTCCACCGTACGCACGCTGATGTCCAGCTCGCGGGCCACTTCCTTGTTGTTCAGTCCCTTGGCGAGCATGGAGAGCACCTGCAGCTCCCGGGGCGTCAGCTCGTTCTCGTCGCGGCTGTTGGTGGCCAGCTTGCGGGCGACCTCGGGGCTGTAGAAGCTGCCGCCGGCGGCCACGGCCTCGATGGCGGCGATCAGCTCCGTGGAAGGCGCGTTCTTCAGCACATAGCCAAAGGCGCCGGCGTTGATGGAGGTGCGCACGTACTCCTGGTTGTCGTACATGCTCAGGATGAGGATCTTGATGCCCGGGTGCTGGGCGCAGAGGCGGCGCGTCAGTTCCAGGCCGTTCATGTCCTTCAGGCCCACGTCCACCAGCAGCACGTCCAGCTCGGTACGGGCCACCAGTTCGAGGGCCTCGGCGCCCGACTCGGCTTGGGCCACCACCTGGAAATGGGGCCAGGCGGACAACAGCGATTTCACGCCATCGCGCACCAGCACGTGATCGTCGATCAGCGCGATTCTGACGGGGTTGGGAACGCTCATGGGGGCCTTATGGTTCATGGACGGGCTGCGCGCCTGCGAGCCGATCAAGCGTCTAGGGGGATGCCGACCTGCAGTTCCGTGCGGCCGGAGGACGATGACAAGGTGAAGGTGCCGCGATGATGGTCGACCCGCTCCCGGATGTTGCGCAGGCCGATCCCCTGGCTGCGCTCCATCAGGCCGGGGTCGAATCCCACGCCATTGTCTTCCACTCGCAGGGCAACGCCACCCCGCGAGCAGGAGAGCGAAATTATAGCGGCGCTGGCCCGGGAATGGCGCTCGATGTTGCCGAGGGCCTCCTGGATGATGCGGTACAGCGTCACCGCCACCTCCCCGCCCACCTGCGTGTCGTCCAGCCCTTGCTCGAATTGGGTGCGGATGCCCGTGCGCTGCTCGAAGTCCCGCACCAGTTGCAAGATGGCCGGCGACAGGCCCAGGGTATCCAGCAGCGAGGGGCGCAGGTCATGGGAGATGCGGCGGATCTCGCCGATGGCCTCACCCAGCCGCGCCGTGCCCGCCTTGAGGTTCTCCAGCCCCCGGGGCATGCCCTTCTCCAGTTCCAGGCCGGCCAGCTCGAACTGGAACTTGATGGACACCAGTTGCTGGCTGATGCCGTCGTGCAGCTCGCGGGACACCCGCGAACGCTCCTCCTCCTGGAGCCGCACGATGCGCTGGTTCAGTGCCGAGAGCTTGCGGTCCGCCAGGCGGTGCTCGGAGAAATTCAGCATCAGGCCGCCGCTGAAGACCACCAGCACCGCGATCAGCGCCACCGAGGCGATGGCCAGCACCGTGGTCAGCACGCCGTCGGCCACTTCCTGGCGCGATTTGGAGGTGGCGACCTCGACATCGTCGATGTAGATGCCGGTGCCCAGCATCCAGCCCCAGCGATCCAGCATCACCACGTAGGACAGCTTGTCCGTCACCTGCCCGGTGGAGGGTTTCTCCCAGGTGTAGAGCTGGAAGCCATCGCCGCTCTTGGCGCTTTTCAGCAGCGCCTGGATCACCGGCAGGCCATTCTTGTCCTTCATGCCGATAAGCTCCCGGCCCACGAGGTTGGCCTGGCGCGGGTGCATCAGGTTCTTGCCGTGGCTGTCGTAGACGAAGAAGTAGCCATCCAGGCCGAAGTTGGCCCGGGACAGCATGCGCAACGCGTCCTGCCGCGCCGCCTCGTCATCGCGGCCGCTCTGGTAGAGGGGCGCGATCAGGCTCAGGGCCAGTTCCAGGTAGTTCTTCAGCTCGGCCTTCTTGGCGGCCATGATGCTGCTCTCCACCAGCCTGGCCTGCTCCTCCTCCAGCTTCCGGCTCTGGGCGAAGACCAGCACGCAGATGATCAGCACCGACGCGATGAGCGGCAGCACGCTGAGGGTCACGATCTTGTACTTGAGTTGCATCGTCTCTCGCCTGGTTGCGCGCCCGGAGCGCCCGGTTCCGTAGTTCTACGCACCCCGGGTACGTAGAACAGCGCATATCAATGGGCGGCCCGCCCGTGAATAGTTGCGCGGCTGCGCCGGGACCTCTCGGCGACCGGCACACCCGCCTCCACAATAACAAGAGATACGAACATGCTTCGTCATACCCGTCTCTATTCTTCCCTGCTTCTTGCCACCGGCACCGCCTTCGGCGTCGCCACTCCCGTCCACGCCGACTTCATCAAGGACAGCAAAGCCAGCCTGGAACTGCGCAACTTCTACTTCAACCGCGACTTCCGCCAGGACAACGCCCCCCAGGCCAAGGCCGAGGAATGGGCCCAGGGCTTCCTCCTGCGCTATGAATCCGGCTACACCGAGGGCACCGTTGGCGTGGGTGTGGACGCCATCGGCCTGCTCGGCGTGAAACTGGACTCCAGCCCCGACCGCTCCGGCACCGCCCTGCTCAAGCGCGACCGCGAAACCGGCCGGGCCCAGGACGAGTACGGCGAAGTCGGCCTCACCGCCAAGCTCCGCGCCTCCAAGAGCGTGCTGAAGGTGGGCACCCTGCTGCCCAAGCTGCCGGTGGTCCAGTACAACGACTCGCGCCTGCTGCCGCAGACCTTCCAGGGCGGCCACCTGAATTCCATGGAGATCGACGGCCTGACCTTCGACGGCGGCCAGCTCAAGCAGGTCAACCAGCGCGACTCCTCCGACTACGAGGACATGACCCTCACCACCGGCGCCGCCCGCGCCATCACCGTCAGGTCCGGCACCACCAGCGACGCCTTCAACTTCGGCGGCGCCAGCTACAAGTGGAACGACAGCCTTACCACCGGCTACCACTACGGCGAGCTGGACGACCTCTACAAGCAGCACGTCCTCAGCGCCGTGCATCTGCTGCCCCTGGGCGACAAGCAGTCCCTGAAGAGCGATATCCGCTACGCCCGCTCCACCGACGACGGCGCCAGCAACGTCGACAACAAGGCCTTCGGCGCCCTGTTCACCTACGCCCTCGGCGGCCACGCCTTCGGCCTCGGCTACCAGGCCATGAGCGGCGACACCGGCTTCGCCTACATCAACGGCACCGACCCCTTCCTGGTGAACTACGTGCAGATCGGCGACTTCGCCAACAAGGACGAGAAATCCTGGCAGGCCCGCTACGACTTCAACTTCGCCAGCGTCGGCATCCCCGGCCTGACCTTCATGACCCGCTACCTCACCGGCGACAACGTCGACCGCGGCGCGGCGGCTTCCGAGGGCAAGGAGTGGGAACGCAACATGGACATCGCCTACGTCTTCCAGGAAGGCCCGCTGAAGAACTTCGGCGTCAAATGGCGCAACGCCACCGTGCGCTCCAACTTCGGCAGCGACATCGACGAGAACCGCCTGATCCTCAGCTACGTGCTGCCGCTCTGGTAAACCCCGCTCCAACGAAGAAACCCGCCTTCCGGCGGGTTTCTTCTTGGTGGCGCGGACTCACACCTGTGCCGCTTCGAACCCCGCGCGGATCGCCTCCTCCGGCAACTGGTCGCCGATGAAGACCATCACGCTTTCACGGGCCTCATGGGGCTGCCACTCGCTGTCCCAATCGAAGCCGTACAGCCGCAGCACCCCCTGGAACACCAGGCGGCGCGACTCGCCCTCGACGCAGAGCACACCCTTGTAACGCAACAGCGAGTTGCCATGGCTCTCCAGCAACCCCTCCATGAAGGCGCTGAGGCGTTCCATGTCCAGCGCGCGGTCGCTTTTCAGCACCAGGGTACCGATGCGGTCCGGCGTGCCGGCGGGCTTCAGCGGGCGCAGGGTCATGGCCGGCGCCACGTCGGCGTTGAGGTTGAAGCCACGCACGTCCAGCAATTCGGACAGGTCGATGCGGCCGTGGTCCACCACCCGCACCGGCGCGCGACGGTTGATCCGCGACAGCCGCTCGCTCAGGGCCTCGAACTGCACGTCGTCCACCAGGTCGCGCTTGCTCACCAGCAGGCGGTCGGCGAAGCCCACCTGGGCCTGGGCGATGGTTTCCTGCAGGTGACGCTCGGCGTTGGCGGCATCCACCAGGGTGATGATCCCGTCCAGCACATAACGCTGGCAGAGCTCCTCATCGGCGAAGAAGGTCTGGGCCACCGGTGCCGGATCGGCCAGGCCCGTGCACTCGATCACCAGGCGGTCGAAGGCCAGCTCGCCGGCATCCAGCCGTTCCAGCAGCAGGAACAGGGCCTTCTCCAGCTCGACATGGATGGAGCAGCAGACGCAACCGTTGGCCAGGGTCATCACCTGCACCGGCTCATCGCCCAGCAACTGGCCGTCGATGGGGGTCTCGCTGAACTCGTTTTCGATCACCGCGATCTTCAGGCCGTGCTCGGCCTTGAGGATGTGTTTCAGCAGCGTCGTCTTGCCGGCGCCGAGAAAGCCCGTGAGCACGGTGACGGGAATGGGGAGATGGGCAGACATCGGGGGTAATCCTCGGTTCGACAATGGCCGCGCTTTGAATGCCGGGCCATTCGTAGGGTGGACCACGCTTCATCGGTCCACCGGCGGGGTTCAGCCAGGCCACGAACGGTGGACATGAACAGCGATGTCCACCCTACAGGGGCATGGCGGCAGGCGAAAACCGGAGCGCCACGACAGGCGTGGCGCTCAGGTTAACGCATCGAGGGCTTCAGCAGCAGCGGATAGGCCGCCCCTTGCCCCCGCCGTAGCGGGCGTCCTGCCGCTCGCGGAAGAACGCCTCGTAGGTCATCACCGGCTGGTCCGGATGCTTGTTGCGCATGTGCTCGACGTAGGTGTCGTAGTCGGGCATGCCCACCAGCATTCGCGCGGCCTGCCCCAGGTACTTACCCATGCGACTCAGGTCATTGAACATGCGCGCGTGCTCCTCAGGCGTCCGGGATCGGCTGGAACGGCGTTTCCTTGTCGGTACGCTCGGACCGGGTCCAGGCGGCACGACCCACCTTGATGGCGTAGAACAGGATGCTCAGCACCACGAAGAGGAAGAGCACGGTCAGCGCGGCGTTGGTGTAGGCGTTGAAGATCACGTGCTGCATCTGCCCCATGTCCTTGGCCGGAGCCAGGATCTGGCCGGCGGCGGCGGCGTCGCTGTACTTCTTCGCCAGGGCCAGGAAGCCCACGGCCGGGTTCGGATCGAGCAGCTTGATCAGGCCCGCGGTGGTGGTGCAGATCAGCAGCCACGTGGCCGGCACCAGGGTCACCCAGACATAGCGCTGGCGTTTCATGCGGATCAGCACCACGCAACCCAGCATCAGGGCGATGCCCGCCAGCATCTGGTTGGAGATGCCGAACAGCGGCCACAGGGTGTTGATGCCGCCCAGCGGATCGATCACGCCCTGGTACAGCAGCCAGCCCCACAGGGCCACGCAGCCGGCGGTGGCGATGACGTTGGCGGTCCAGGATTCGGTCTTCTTCAGGGCCGGAACGAAGTTGCCCAGCAGGTCCTGCAGCATGAAGCGACCGGCACGGGTGCCCGCGTCCACGGCGGTGAGGATGAACAGCGCCTCGAAGAGGATCGCGAAGTGGTACCAGAAGGCCATGGTGTTCTCACCCGGCAGCACCTGGTGGAGGATCTGCGCGATACCCACGGCCAGGGTCGGCGCACCGCCGGCACGGGCCAGGATGCTGTGCTCGCCGATGTCGACGGCAGTCTGCTGCAGCACTTCCGGCGTCACGGCGAAGCCCCAGCTGCTGATGGTGGCGGCGACGGTGTTGACGTCGGAACCCACCAGCGCAGCCGGGCTGTTCATGGCGAAGTACACGCCCGGCTCGATCACCGAGGCGGCCACCATGGCCATGATGGCCACGAAGGATTCCATCAGCATGCCGCCGTAACCGATGTAGCGGGCGTGGGTTTCGTTGGCCAGCAGCTTGGGCGTGGTGCCGGAGCTGATCAGCGCATGGAAGCCGGACACGGCGCCGCAGGCGATGGTGATGAACAGGAAGGGGAACAGCGTGCCCTTCCACACCGGGCCGGTGCCGTCGGTGAACTGGGTCAGGGCCGGCATCTTCAGCTCGGGCGCGAGCACCAGGATGCCGATGGCCAGGCCGAGGATGGTGCCGATCTTGAGGAAGGTGGAGAGGTAGTCGCGGGGCGCCAGGATCAGCCACACCGGCAGTACCGCGGCCACGAAGCCGTAGCCGATCAGCATCCAGGTGATCTGCACACCGGTGAAGGTGAATGCCGGGCCCCAGACGGGGTCAGCCGCCACCAGCCCGCCGAGCCAGATCGAGGCCAGCAGCAGTATCACGCCGATGATGGAAATCTCGCCGATGCGGCCGGGGCGGATGTAGCGCATGTAGACGCCCATGAACACTGCGATCGGGATGGTGGCCATCACCGTGAACATGCCCCAGGGGCTCTCGGCCAGGGCCTTAACCACGATCAGGGCCAGCACCGCGAGGATGATGATCATGATCAGGAAGCATCCGAACAGCGCGATGGTGCCGGGGATCCGGCCCATCTCTTCGCGGACCATGTCACCCAGCGAACGGCCATTACGGCGGGTCGAGAGGAACAGCACCATGAAGTCCTGTACCGCACCGGCCAGCACCACGCCGGCGATCAGCCAGAGGGTACCGGGCAGGTAGCCCATCTGTGCGGCGAGCACCGGGCCCACCAGCGGGCCGGCGCCGGCGATGGCGGCGAAGTGATGGCCGAAAAGGATGTGCTTGTTGGTCGGGACGTAGTCCAGGCCGTCGTTATTGAGGACCGCCGGGGTCGCTCGGGAGGCGTCCAGCTGCATCACCTTGGTGGCGATGAACAGGCTGTAGTAACGGTAGGCAACGAGGTAGATCGCGGTTGCAGCAGTAACGATCCAGAGGGCGTTGATGGCCTCGCCCCGGCGCAGCGCTATGGTACCGAGCGCGAATGCGCCCAGCAGGGCAACGGCGAACCAGGCAATTCGGGTAGCCAATTGGGTCATGAATGGTCTCCTGCCGCTGGGATGACCTGCGGCGGCTTTTGTTGTTGTTTATGCCCGGATAAGGGCAGCCGACACTATCGGCGCCCCGCGTCCGCGGAAACATTCGCACTACTACGCGCGACGCCTACGTATTACTACGCAGGCGAGCCATGCCTCCCGTCATCCCTCTCCCCGCCCTCTCCCGGCAGGCGAGCGGACGGCCAGGGGCCGTGCCCGGAAGCGCCGCCCTGACGAAGCACCTTGAATCGCGCGTCATTTCCGCTAGGCTCTGCCCCCTCAAAACCCGAGGAGTACCCCACCATGGCCCGAGCCACTGCCCGCCACATCCTGGTTTCCAGCGAAGCCAAGTGCAATGAACTGAAAGCCGCCATCGAAGCCGGCGCCGACTTCGCCGAAGTCGCCAAGCAGCACTCCACCTGTCCCTCCAGCCGCGACGGCGGCAACCTCGGCTCCTTTGGCCGTGGCCAGATGGTCAAGGAATTCGACACCGTGGTATTCAGCGCGCCGCTGAACGTCGTACAGGGTCCGGTGAAGACCCAGTTCGGCTACCACCTGCTGGAAGTCACCAGCCGCCAGGACTGACGGCCTCGAACGCCGCCTGAGCGCACAGCGTTCGCACACGCAAAGACGCCGCTGTCCTTCAACAGGACAGCGGCGTCTTCTTGTTTCCGCTCCGCTCAGTAATCCCGCAGATCCGTCCCGATGAAGATGCCCAGTCGCGGGTCGTAGTACTGGATCACGATCCGGGGACTGCTGTAACGCCGGTAATAGTAGGGTTGCGGGCCTACGACTATGCCCCCGTAGTACCTGGGGCTAACGATGAAGCGCGGGCGGTGGCTGTAGTAATGATGGTGCCGGTAGTAGGGCTTGTAGCCGTGGCGGTTCCCGTAGTAACCGTAGCCATGTCGCGGACCGCGGTAGTGACGAGCGCCGTGCTTGCCATGGCCGCCACCATCCCTGGCCAGCACCATCTGGCCTGAGAGGTCGGTGGGCGTCCAGGGTTGCTGGGCGAAGGCCTGGCCGCCAGCGACTGCCGCCAGCAGGAGGATGACGAGCTTGAGGATACCCATGGCGAGCCCTCCTGAATGGTCCCCCCTGGTGTTTCCCCCGCTTCACCAGTATAGGTTTTGACCGGCTCGCCCCCGGATCATTGCGTAACCTTGTGTCGGCCGAGAGGCGCTTGCCGACAGCCGGCTACCGCCATCTCCTACAACTTCGCCTGCACACAAATTACTCCTATTCCCACGGCTATCTCGCCTTGTGAGCCTACAAAGCCAGCCGATAGAGTCCATCCCCGTCACGGGCCACATCGCTGGCGAGAGGGGAAAATGCCGCTCCTTCCCACCCGCCTCGACGTGCCCTTGCCGGGGCAGGTTCTGCATGGCCTGCCCCGGCACCTGTGACGGCAGGTCGTGCAGGAAGGCCCCCGGGCCTATCCGGTTACACGTCACCGGAGCCCCGAGCTTGCACGGCCTGCCACCCTTCCCCCAGGAGCGCCCGCTCCGATCCCGACACCAGCACCGCCACGCCCTTCCCCGAACATCGCCGAGCCGCTGCCCGCTGCCTCCCCAGCGGATCGCCAGGCATTGGCCAAGCCCGAAGCTGAAGGCCGGCGCCCTGACCACGCGAGCCTGATTCCTACAGATATTCCTGTAATCCAATACGACTGGCCGACACAGAAATGCCCGACACGCCATTAGCCTTGAGCGCCTACGAATGCCCTGGCTAGAGTCCGGCCCGTCACGGTCAATCCCGTGACCGGGTGTAGGAACCCGTAATCCCAACCAAGACGCGGCTACGGCATGGCCGCTGGAACAGGGTTTCCTGTCCAGCACTTCATGGCGGGCCGTGTGAGGAGGCCTTCTGGCCTGCCCGGTCCTTGGTTGACGGGTTCCTACCCTTGCACGGCCCTGCCACCCAACCCGTAGGAAGGCTGGAAGCAGGACACAAACGCCCAACCAAGGTGCTTGCCATGGATAGCCAATTCCCACCTTTCACCCACGCGCCCCTCCGTGCCCATTTCGGCCTGTGCCCAATGGTCGTCCAGGAGGTGCGCCATGCATGAACTCAAGGCGTTTCCCTTCCCCACCCAGCCCTTCCAGGACGTGCTCTTCTTCAACGCACGGGCCTGCCCGACGCACCTGTTCGAAACCGCGCAGCAGCGTCTTAACGCGGTCTGCGACCTGCTTGAAATACTGGAAATGAACGAAGGCTCGACGCCCTTGAACCGTGAATCGGCGCGGCTGTCGTCCGCCATCGGGTTACTGCTGGGCGACGCGCGCGCCCTCTACGAGGCCGCGTTCGACGGCGTGCGCAGTCACCCCGTCGCGAAGGCGGAGCCGTGACCCGCGCCACCCGTTTTCCCCGGCTCGGGGATTTCAGCGAGCGGGTGCAGGAGGTGAACGCCAGTTCGCCTCCTGGAGACCTTCGCGAACTGGGCCGCTTCCGCCTGGCGCAGGCCAACCTGCTTCTCGACAGCCTCTGCGCCGCGTTGACACCCGAGAGTCGCACGGCGGGCGAACGCTGCCTGAAGCGAGTGCAGGATCTGCTGCTGGACGCCTACCTGATGCTCGCCCTGGCGGACCAGGCCAGCCGCGACGATCAGGCCCTGCTCAAGGCCCTGCTCAAGGCCCTGCTCAAGGCCCTGCAAGGGCCCGAAGGGACCGGCCTGCCCGCCACAGAGCGGTGCCGCGCGCTGCCCCTGGCGGGCTGGCAACTGCGCCACCGGGACGACGTAGCGGATGGCATGGCGGCAGCGGAGCTAAGCCTCGCCCTGGGCGCAGCCGCCTCACCCTGGACGGCGCTGGCGGAGGGCCGGGCACGCAAGCGCGGAGATCGCGCCAGATCGGCCTTCGAGCTGGGATTCCTGATGCACCTCTACCAGCGATTGATGCATGCCGGCGCGGCCTGACGACAACCTCCGGCCGGCCTTCGACGTCACTGCTGCGCGGTCACCCGCCTGACCCGCACCTCGGTCCAGCTGCTGTCCGGGTCGAAGCGGGTCATGGCCTTGGCGATCGCTTCGCTCTCAGGTCCGAGGTCCTTCTGAAAGATCTGGCCTTCATGGCTGATCATGAAGCTCATCACCCCGCTGTCGCCGTACTGCGCCGGCCAGGCGACCAGGGCGAACCCACGGCTCATGGCATTGCCCAGCCGGTAGTCGTAAGCGCCTCCGGGCGCCGACGGCCCCTGGGCGGTGAGGATGCGAAAGTGGTAGCCGTGCCAGTCATCCCCCTGGACCTCGTCGCCGAACAGCGGGCCAAGGGGGCTTTCGTCGGTGCCATCCTCGTCCGGCCAGTAGAGGCCATCGTGCAGGCCGTCGCTGCTGATGAACCGCTGGGCGTACTCCAGGACGCCGTCGCCGTTGCGATCGACTTCCGCGTAGTCCATCTGGGCATCGTGGTACGCCTCGGCAGCCTGGATGGCGGACAGTTCGTTGCGGCCGATGCGCCGCAGGCGGATTTCCTCGCTGGCGGCACGGGCGTCGAAATACCAGCCGTCCCCGTCCCGCACCAGGGGAATGGGCAGGGTCCAGGGGTCGTTGCCCACCACTAGATGGGCACGTTCGCCGACGGTCTCGAACTGATGCCGCTGGCGGTAGAAGGTGAGGAAGGCCTCCACGTCCCGCCGCTCGATGCCCTCGGTGGGGATGAAGTCCTGCCAGTCGTCGCCAAGGAGCGCGGCGAGCTTGTCGGCATCGGCCTTCTCGGTGCCCAGGGCATCGACAAAGGCGGTGGCGGCGGCGTCCGGTGTGGCGAAACGTGCCACCTCCGCCTGGGCGAGCAGGCTGGAGCCCGCGAGCCACAGCGCCAGAAACACGCGATAGGCAACCTTCATGTCCGATCTCCTTCAGCGCCGCCGGGCGCCGCCACGGGCTGGGGCATGGGCGGGCCGCTGCACCTGCCGACCGGCGGACGCCTTTTGGGAACGGGAGGACGACTGCCGACTGGCCTCGCCCCGGTTGATGGATTGCCGCGTCACGGAGGGCTGGCGTGCTCCGGCGAAGGCATTGTTGCGCGGCCCCTGCCTGGCCGTTTGCTGCTGGCGGGCCTGCTGCCTCAGTTGCTGGTTGTTCTGTGCCCGGGGGCGTTGCTGGGAGGTGCTGCGCATCTCCCGGTCAGCCGCCTGGGCCCGCTCCCGAGCCTGCCGGTTGCTGGTGGCGGGAGCCTGGACACCCCGTTTCTCAAGGCTCTGCCGGGCCTTCTGGCGCTCCGCCGTGCGTTGGGCGTCGTAACCCCGCAGGGATTCGCGCTGCTCTCCCCCGGACAGGCGCAAGCCGTTCTGCTGGCGATTGAAGTTGTCGCGATAGGGAACGCCGTCACGATGGATGGGGTTGTGCACGAATTTTCTCTGGCTGGCGTCGATACGCCGATTGACGTTGATGTTGTTGTAGCGGTTGACGTCGATGTCGATGTCTCCCCGCCCCCAGTCGCAGTCGCCCCAGAGCGAATCGATGATGGCAACGCCGGCGCCGAAGGCCAGCCCCGCCGCCAGGGCGGTGCCGATGTAGTAGCCGGGCGGTGGCGGGTAGTAGACCGGCGGATAGGAGGGATAGGCCCAGGTGCCGTAGACCGTCGTGGGGTTGTAGCTGGGCACGTAGACCACCTGGGGATCGGCGGGCTCGATGATGATGGTCTGGCTGCTGGACGCCGGCTGCACGAAGGTGGTGGTCGAGCTGGCCGGCGCCGCCTCCACGCTGACCTTCTGCTGCTCGTTGGACTCCAGGTTGCCGGCGGCCTGCGCCTGGCGTCTCAGCCGCTGCACGGCATCCATCACCGCATCCGGCTGGGCCAGGAAGGCATCGCCCATGCGCTGCACCCAGGCCGGGTCCTGGCCGAGGGTGGCGAGCACCGCCGGGAAAGCCACCAGGGATTGCACGCTGGGGTCCCAGGGCTGGTCGGCGACCTGTTTCACCGCCGCGTCGCCTTCGGCGTCCGGATGAGCCTTGGACCAGGCCGCCGCATCGGCCACGTCGCCCGGATAGGTGGCAGCCATCAGGACCTGGGCCAGCAGCGAGTCCGGGTAGAGGGCGACGGGCGCCATCATCTGGTCCAGTTCCTCGGTCCTGAAGACAGCCTCACTGGCCTTGGGCGGCGCGGGGGCCGCGGCAACGCCCGCCGTGGGGGACGCGTCACCTTCGGCGGCGGAAATCCCGGCGTCGGTGGCGCCCAGGACAGGGTTTCCGGCAAGCAGGAACAGCAGCGCCGCTGTAAATCGGTTGCGAATGAACATGGTGGTCTCCCGCAAGGTGGGGATTGTCCCTGAGCCCGGCAAGGGCCTGCGCCCTGACACTGCCGTTGAGAAACCATAGCCCAGGGAACGGCCCTGCAGGAGCCGGCTTGCCGGCGAACTCGTGGGCGACCTTCGCGGGCAGGCGGATCGACACGGGCGGCGCGACCCTGTAGGAGCCGGCTCGCCGGCGAAGACGGTGCAAACCTTCGCGGGCAAGCCCGCTCCTACCCTAGATCGGTGCCGAGCGAAGCCCTGTAGGAGCCGGCTCGCCGGCGAAGACCGTGCAGACCTTCGCGGGCAAGCCCGCTCCTACCGGGGCGGTGCCGGCTACTTCAGCGCACCGACATCACCGCTGGCCCAGCGAGACTCGCTGGTTTCCAGGGCGCTGGCGATGGTGGCCAGCTGGTCATCCGGAAGGCTTGCCGGCAGCGGGTCGAGACCGGCGCTGACGAACAGCTGGGCATAGGCGTTGCGCAGCTCGGCGTAGGACAGGTCACGCTTGAGCTGGGCCTGCAAGGTGTTCAACTCGCCCTGGATCAGGTCCAGCTCGCCAATGCTCTGGGTGCTGTAGCGGTTGCGCAGTTGCTCGGCGATCTGGCCATCCAGACTGGCCAGCTCCTGGCTGGTCTGGAACTGACGCTGGGCCTCGTTGTAGTTCGCCCGGGCCACGTAGAGCTGCGCCAGGATCGCCATGGAAATCGCCTGGCGCCGAGCCGCCGCCACCGACTCACCCGCCTTGGCCACGTCGATCGCCGCCGGCGCCGAGAGCACGTTGAACAGGTTCCAGGTCACCTTCACGCCATAGTCGGCCCAGCTCTGGTTCACCAGGAAGCTGTTGCTGTCATAGTGGCCGCCGGCGCTGAATTCCAGGCCCGGCAGCAGCCGCAGCATGGCCTTGCGGGTTTCCGCCGCGCTGATGCGCGCCTGGTAGTCCTGCTCCTTCAGCTCCGGCCGGCTGGCCAGGGCCTCCTCCTCCAGGCGATTGAAATCCACCTTCAACTCCGGCACCTGGTAGCTGTCATCGGCGACCAGGGTGAAGTCGGTGTTCAGCGGCAGGTTGATCAGGGCCGCCAGTTCGGTCTTGGCCAGGGACAGGGCGCGGCGCTGCTCCTCCAACTGGCGGGTCGCCTCGATCAGCGCGCGCTGGTAACCCAGGGCCTGCACCGGGTCGCCGATACGCTGCTGGGTCATGCGCTCGCTGTTGTTGCGGGCGTCGTCGACGCGGGCCATCAGGCCGTCGATCTGCTTCAGCAGGCGGTCGGCGGCCACAGCGCGCCAGTAGGCCGAGCGCACGTCCTGGATGATGGTGTGGACCACCTTGCGGCGGCGCTCCTGGACGATCAGGCGCTGGTCGGCCTGCTGCTTGGCGCTGACGTAGCTGACACCGAAGTCCAGCACGTTCCAGACCATGGTCAGGTCCGCCACGCCACGGTCGCGGTCCTGGGAGGTGGAGGGTTCCAGGGACTGGGTGTTGGTCAGCACGCTCTGGCTGCTGGACGCGCTGACGTTGCTGCGACCGGCATACCCCGCCTCCATGGCGATGCGCGGCAGCATGTCGAAGCTCGCCAGGTCCACCTGGCGCTTGGCCAGGGCTTCCTCCATCACCTTGAGGCGCGCCTCCAGGTTGTACTTGACGGCCCGGGCCATGGCGTCGTGCAAGGTCAGCGGGCCGCTCAGCGGCTCCTGGTCCTTGAACATGGTCGCCAGGTCCCGCTGGGCCCGTTGCTCACTGACGCTGCGGTCGATGGGCTGGCTGGTCACCGCACAACCGGTAACCGCCAGCGCCAGCATGCTGATGGTGAAGAACTTCGCTGCTTTGCTCATCCTTGGGCCGCCCCCTGGTACGGCACTTCTGATCATTCTTGTACTCGTCGATCACGCCTGCGGCGCGTTGTCCGGAATCTGCCCCAGCGCCCAGGCCAGGTCCCTCACCTGGCGTTGCTCGCTCTCGCGAATCTCCTGCAGCTGCTGCCCCAGCGTCGGCGCACCGAAGATGCCCTGCAGGCCCTGGCCACTCCCCCCGGAGTTGCGCCATTGCAGCTGGATCTCGCCCGACTCCTGGGGCATTTCCTTGTTGAACAGTCCCGACAGGCTGCTGGTGCCGAAGACACCGGCATCGCCGCCACCGAAACCGAGGAAGCCCGAACCACTGCCATCGCCACCACCGCTGTCGCCGCTGGCGAACACCTGGGCGATGAAGCTGGGCGCCAGTGCGCCGTTGTTGATGAAGATGCTGCCCAGGGTCGGGATACCGCTGCCCAGGGTCGGCACCTCGAACAGCGGCGGCGGCAGCAGCGGCGAGGTGAAAGGTGGTGGCGGCGGCGACGGCAGCGTGGACTCCGTCGGCACATTGGGTTCCGGCGGCGGCACCACCGGCGGGTTGCTGCGGAACTCCGGATCGCCATCGCTCTGGGCCAGGCTGTAGCTCTGCCCCACCAGGCCGGCGACCAGGCCGTTGCCCGCCATATCGCTGACACCGGTGCCGCTGCCGTTGAGCGCCAGGGCCAGCCTGCCGCTGCCGGCCACGCCGGTAATGGTGATCTGGTAGGTGCGGCCATCGACCTGCACCAGGCTGCCCAGGCTGCCCGTGGCGTTGCCGGTGGTCACCAGGCTGAAGTCGGAGAGGTCGACGCCGCTCACGTCCTCGCTGAAGGTCAGGGTATAGCGCACGCTGCCGGCATTGGTGGGCGACGGGTCCAGGGTGATGATCGCGGTCGGGGCTGGCGCCGTGGTGTCCACCACCACGCCTGCGGTACTGCCGACGTTGTTCAGGGCCAGGTTCATGGCGTTGCCGGCGGCGTCCCGCAGGCTGCCGCCGTTGGCGACCAGGCCGGTGACGGCGATGCCGTCGGCGTCGTTCAGGCCCGCCTGCACGCTGTACTGGAACACCAGGGTAGCGGTGCCGGAACCGGCCACGTAGTCGGCGAACACCGTGGTGCCGCCGATGTCCAGGGCCAGGCGCGGAGTGCCGTTGACCAGCACCGCCTCGCTGGCGTTGACCACGAAGGTCAGGGTGTCGCCGGCGTTGTAGGGCACGCCCACCGGCACGCCGACGCTGGTGACGGTCGGCGCACGGGTGTCGATGGCGTAGAGGTTGGACGCCGTGCTGCCGGTGCCGGTGTTGCCCGCTGCGTCCTGCACCCCGGCGTTGTTCAGGGTGATGAGATTGCTGGTATCGGCGATGCCCGCCGTCGGCGTCAGGGTCGCGGTCCAGGTCATACCGCCGTCGGTGGACGACAGGTTGCTCAGCACCCCGTTCTCCACGCTGAAGTCCGCCAGGTCCAGCCCGCTCACCACCTCGCTGAAGGTGATGGTGACGCTGCTGGTTTCACCAGCGGACAGGGCGTTGTCCGCAACCTGGATGGTGGCGGTCGGACGCACGCCATCGATGGCGTAGAGGTTGGACGCCGTGCTGCCGATGCCGATGTTGCCCGCTGCATCCTGCACCCCGGCGTTGGTCAGGGTGATGAGATTGCTGGTATCGGCGATGCCCGCCGTCGGCGTCAGGGTCGCGGTCCAGGTCATGCCGCCGTCGGTGGACGACAGGTTGCTCAGCACCCCGTTCTCCACGCTGAAGTCCGCCAGGTCCAGCCCGCTCACCGCCTCGCTGAAGGTGATGGTGACGCTGCTGGTCTCGCCGATGGACAGGCTCGGATCGGCCACCAGGATGGTGGCGGTGGGAGCCTGGGTGTCGACGATCACGCCGCTGGTGTTGCCGACGTTGTTCAAGGCCAGGTTCATGGCGTTGCCGGTGGCATCCTGCAGGCTGCCGCCGTTGGCGACCAGGCCGGTGACGGCGATGCCGTCGGCGTCGTTCAGGCCCGCCTGCACGCTGTACTGGAACACCAGGGTCGTGGTGCCGGAGCCGGCCACGTAGTCGGCGAACACCGTGGTGCCGCCGATGTCCAGGGCCAGGCGCGGAGTGCCGTTGACCAGCACCACTTCGCTGGCATTGACCACGAAGGTCAGGGTGTCGCCGGCGTTGTAGGGCACGCCCACCGGCACGCCGACGCTGGTGACACCGGGTGCGACGCCGTCGATGACGATGTCGTGCTGCCCGGCGATGGAGTCGGCACCGGCGGTGGCCGGCAGGGTCAGGATCGCGTCGCTGCTGGAGGCATTGCGGATGCTGCCGCCGTTCAGGGACAGGGCCCCGGAGGACTGGTAGTCGAGGTCGGCGCTGACATCGCCGGCCTGCACGATATAGCGGAAGGTCAGGGAATTGCTGCCGGAGCCGGAGAGGTACACCGCATTGCGATCCACCAGACCGGTTTCCAGCAGCAAGGCCGGTACACCGCCCGTGGTGTCGACGATCACCGACTGGTCGAAGGTGAGGGTGATGTCGATGACATCGCCCACCTTGTAGGCGCCATCCGGGTTGGTCACGGCGATACCGGTGATCACCGGGTTGATCGGGTCGACGGTGATTGCCAGGGTGTCGCTGTCCAGCTGCGCCCCGCCACTGCCGGCATTGCCCAGGTCGCTGGTGCTGAGCTGGATGGAGGCCGAACCATTGAAGCCGGCGGTGGGGGTGAACTGCAGGCCGTCGAGGGCGGCGTTGATGTCCGCCAGGGAGCCGGTGAACACCAGGACGCCGTCGGCGACACCGTCACCAGTGATGAAGCTGAGGCCGCTCTGGCTGCCCAGGGTGATCAGGCCATTGCTGGCGGTCAGGCTGACCTGCAGGTTGCCGGCGCCCGCGTCCACATCGGCGATGCTGATGAGGTTGCCGTTGCCGGCATTGAACACCAGGCTGCCGTCCTGGGCGACGTGCTGGCCCGCCGGCAGGCTGTTCACCGGCGCATCGTTCACCGCAGTCACCGCCAGGGTGACGCTGGCGTTGTCGCTCAGCGCCCCGCCGCTGCCGATGTTGCCACCGTCGTTGATGCCGACGCCGAGGGTGACGTTGCCGTTGGCGTTGGCGCCACCGGTGAAGCTCAGGCCGTTGGCGGCGATGAAGGCGTTGATGTCGGCGACGGTGCCCGTGAGGGTCAGGCTGGCGCTGCCCGAGCCGGCCACGGTGACACCGGAACCGCTGAAGGCACTGAGGGTGCCGCCGGTGACGCTGAAGCTCGCGATCACGCTGCCGCTGCCCGCATCCACATCGCTGAAGGAGATGCCGGTGAGCGCCTGGGAGAGGTCCTCGGTGACGGCGATGCTGCCCGGAGCGGTGATGACCGGTGCATCGTTCACCGCCACCACCGCGACACTGGCCGCGATGGCGGTCGTGGCGCTGTCCACGCCGCCGTTGCCGGTGCCACCGCTGTCACGAACACTGGTCAGGGTCAGGGTACGGGTGCCCTCGCTGGGGACCTCGCTACCGTTGCGGTAGGTCATGCCGTCCACCACGCCCTGGGCGGTGGCGGTGGCGAGACCGGCGCTGGTCAGGGTGATGGTGGCGGTGCCGCCCACCAGGCTCACGCTGTAGCCGATGCCATTGACCGAAGTGGTGCCGCTGGCGCCGTTCACCAGGGCGATCTCGGTGCCGTCGATGCTGAGGATCTCGCTGGCGCCATCGATCAGGCCGCTGACGCTGAAGGTCAGCCCCGTGATGCTCTGGCCCGCTTCCACCGTGCCCAGGCTGACGCCGCTGAACAGGTCGACGGCGCTGCCATTCTCGGTGTAGGTGGCATTGCCGCCACTGGCGCTGGCGGTGGGGGCATCGTTCACCGCGACCAGGGAGACCAGGGTACTGCCGCCGGACGTGGCGCCCTGCCCGTCGGCGAAGGTCCAGTCGAGGGTGACGCTGGCCCCCGGATCCTCGGAACCGTTGGCGTAGGTCAGTTGCTGCAGGATCTGGTTCACATCCGCCGTGCCCGGCGTCTGGCCGTTGGCATGGGTGAAGGTCAGGGTCAGCTGGCCGGGAACGGAAGTGTCGAAGCTGCCGATCACCTGGCCATTCTTCACCAGGTTGCCGCCCACCAGGCTGATGCCGTTGCCGTCGAGGAAGCCGAACAGGTCGTCGGCGTCGGCGCCTCCATTGCGCACCAGCACCACCGATGCCCCGTGGTAATCGCCGTTACCACCGTCGAGGGCGTCCAGGTCGGCATCCGACACGCTGGCATCGCCATCGATCACGACGGCCGGACCACCCTCGGTGAAGCTGCCGCCGCCGTCGAGGTTGCCCAGCACCGGTGCGGCGTTGGCCTCCACCGCGCCGATATCCACGGTACCCGCGACCCGGCTGGCGCCATTGGAATCGATGGGCAGCGCTTCGCTGGTGTTGCCGTCGCCGTCCAGGTCGAAGCTGTCCAGCGGCAGGTCGGCATTGCTGCCGGCCTCCAGCAGGGCGCTACCGACCTGAGGCTTGTGGGTCTGGACGGTGCCGCCGTTGTTGAAGGCGAGATTGCCCAGCAGCAGGCTGCCGGTGCCCTGGTTGTTCAGGCTGCCGTTGTTCGTGGTGAGGGTGACGCTGGAACCGAAGTAGCTGTGGGTGGCTGTCTCCACGGTTCCGCTCACATCGTTGGCGCTGCCCCCCGTTGCCAGGGGTGAGCCGGCGGCGCCGGCCGTCGCGCCCGCACCGGCGGTATTGCCCGCCACCAGGGTGTTGACCAGGGTGTCGGTGCCGTTGGCGGAAACGCCACCACCGGTACCCGAGGCCGCGTTGCCGACGATGGTGGTGTTGTAGATCTGGGCGGGGCCCGTGGTGATCCGCAGCCCGCCCCCCTCGGAGCCCGCCCCCAGCGCCGCGTTGCCGCTGATGGTGCTGTTGACTATGGTCAGGCCCGTTCCCGCGTACTGGATACCGCCACCATGGGCGCCGGCGCCGTTGGTGCTGTTGCCGCTGACGGTGCTGTTGAGCAGGTTCAGGGTACCGTTGCCCACGATGCGCAGGCCGCCACCGAAGCTGGTGCTGGTGTTGCCGCTGACCGTGGTGTTGATCAGCGTCAGGGCGACACCGCTACCGTAGATGCCGCCGCCGCCGAGGCCGCTCTCGGTGCTGTCGGTGACGCTGGAATCACGCAGGGTGAGGCTGGAGCCGAAGCCGATGGACAGACCGGCGCCGCCCCCCGATGTCGAGCCCTGGGTCAGGTTCAGGCCCGACAGCTCGACGCCGGAGAGACTGGCGTTGACCTGGAGGACACGGCTGGCGTTGTTGGCCGACAGGGTCACGTCGGCGACGCCGTCGTCATTGAGGTCGCCGTCGATCGTCAGGTTGCTGTAATTGATCAACAGCTGGTTGCCGTTGAGGGTGATGGCGCCGCCCTGGTTGCCGAGGGCACCGGCATCCAGGTCGAAAGTGATGCTGTCGCCAGCACGGGCCCAGTGCAGTGCCTCGCGGATGCTCAAGCCGCCACCATCCGCCTGGTCGGCGGCGAAGCTGGCGCCAGTGGACTCGTCGGCACCGGTGTCGAGGCTGGAGGTCACCACCAGGGTCGCGTTATCCACGGTCACGACGACGCTGTCGCTGTCGCTGTTGCCCGCCCCATCGGTGGTCTGCACCGTGATGGAAACGGCCCCCGCGCTCGACGGCGTGAAGACCAGCCCTTCCAGGGCGGCATTCACCTCGGCGGCGCTGCCTGTGATGGTGACGCTGCCGCTGCCGTTGTTGCTGATGCCGGCGGTACCGCCGGTGGCCGCCGTAAGGGTGCCACTGGCGGCCGAGACCACCACGGTCAGGCTGCCGCCGTCACTCACCGTGATGGCGTTGCCATTGCCGCTGCTGAACACCAGCGGCGTGACGGTGGTGGTGGTTTGCGCGCCCGGCACGGCGTTGACCGGCGCTTCGGTATCCACCTGGAAGTTGGCGGAGTCGCTGGTGCCGCTGCCGGTATTGCCGGCGGCGTCGAGGTAGCCGGTGTTGTCGAGGGTAAGGACGTTGTTGGGATCGGCCACACCCGCGCTCGGGGTGAGGGTCGCGGTCCAGGTGACGCCGCCATCGCTGGAGCTGAAGTTGCTCAGCGCGCCGTTCTGCACGGTGAAATCACCCGCATCCAGCCCGGTCACCGCCTCGCTGAAGACGAGGGTGACGGTGGCGGTTTCGCCGACGCTCAGCACCGTGTCGTCCACATCGATACTGACCAGGGTCGGGCGCAGGGTATCGATCTGGTAGTTGCCGGAACTGGTGCTGCCGGAGCCCGCGTTGCCGGCGACGTCGGTGACACCGGTGTTGTCGAGGCTGATGAGGTTGGTCGTGCTCTCGACACCGGCGCTGGGGGTGAAGGTGGCCGTCCAGACGATGTTGTCCTGGGTGGCCAGGTTGCTCAGGGTGCCATTGGCCACGGTGAAGTCGCCCAGGCCCAGGCCGGTCACGGCCTCGCTGAAGGTGATGGTCACCGTGCTGGTCTCGCCGGCGGCGAGGGCGGAGTCCGCCACCACTATGCTGGCCGTGGGCCGCAGCGTGTCGACGGCGTAGCTGTTGGAATCGGTGGTGCCGGAACCGGCATTGCCGGCCAGGTCGGTGTAGCCGCTGTTGTCCAGCGTGATCAGGTTGCCCGCAGCCTCGACGCCGGCCGCCGGGGTCAGGGTGGCGGTCCAGGTGATGCCGCCGTCGCCGGTGGCCAGGTTGCTCAGGGTGCCGTTGGCCAGGGTGAAGTCACCGATGGCGAGGCCGGTCACCGCCTCGCTGAAGGTGATGGTGACCGTCGTGGTTTCACCCGCCGCCAGGGCGGTGTCGTCCACCTGGATGCTGACCGTGGTGGGTGCAACGGTTTCGACCACGGAGACCGTGATATCGGCGCTGCTCGAGGTGCCGCCATCGCCGTCGTTCAGGGTGACACGCAGGGTGCGATCCGCCTGGTCGATCCCGTTGGTGGCATTGCTGTTGCTGTAGTTCAGGTTGCGAACCAGAGCCTGTACCGCGGCCGCCGTGGCGTTCGCGTTGAGGCTGATCACCAGGTCGGCGCCCGCGCTGCCGCCCGTCCAGGTGCCGATGACGGTGCCCTGGTAGGTGACATCGCTGCCGGAAAGGCCGATCTGCCCCGCTCCCGTTCCCTGGTTGGCTATCCCCAGCACATCCTCCCCGGACACGCCGTTGGCCAGGATGGAGACCGTGACGTTGCCACCGGCGAAATCGGCCGAGTCGCCATCGGTGACCGTGGCGTTGGTGCCGAAGTCCAGCAGGATCGCGCCGCTGCCCTGGGTGAAGGTGACGCTGTCGCCATCGAGATTGCTCACCACCGGCGCGGCATTGATCGGCGCGGTCAGGGTGACGTCGTTGCCCGTGCCGCCCAGATAACTGGCCGTGAGGACGGTGCCATTGCCGCTGGCCGCGACGGTGCCGCCCTCGGCCAGGCCGCTGAAGCTGCCGGTTACCGCATCGGCGACGTCGTTGTCGATGATGCGGTAGCTGTCCCCCTGCCCCGGCGCATAGCCATGGCTCGCGTCCAGGGTTGCGCTGCCAAGGCTCACGGCGCCATTGACCACGACCTGGTCATGGCCGGTGCCGGCCGTGGTGCCATTGATCTCTACCGCCAGGGTGCTGCCGGCGGCCAGGGTCAGGCCGCCATTGATGGTCAGGGTGCCGACGCCGTTGTTCACACCGGCGATGCCGGGCGCCAGGGTGCCGCCACTCTGGACGCTGACGTTGCCGCCCAGGGTGCCGGTGCCCGCAAGGGTGCCGCCGCTGGATACCAGGGTCGCGCCGGCGGTGCTGCCGTTCACCACCAGGGTACCGGCGGAGACCGTGGTGGTGCCGGTGTGGGTCTCGGTGCCGGTCAGGGTCAGGCTGCTGGTGCCGGTCTTGGTCAGGGCGCCGGAACCGCTGATCACGCCGGACAGGGTCAGCGCAGCGGCGGTCTCGACCGTGGAGCCGCTGGACACCGTGAGGTTGTTGTCGAGGGTGGTAGCGGAGGTCGCCACCAGGGTGCCGCCGCCCAGGATCAGGTTACCGCTGCCGAGGTTGGCGTCGCTGGACACCTGGACCCGGCCGCTGGAGAAGGTGGTGGTGCCGCTGTAGCTATTGCTTCCCGACAGCGCCAGTGAGGCGGTCGAGATTGCGCTCAGCGTCAGGTTGCCGGTAGCGCCGCTCTCGCTGATCGTGCCGCTGAGCGTCTGGATGCCGCTGCCGGTCGAGGCTCCCGCGATCAGGGTGGCGTTGCCCAGGAGCACGATATCGTTGGCGAAGGTGCGCCCTTCGCCCGCGACACCGAGCCGCGAGTTGTTGGCGAGGGTGATCTGCCCGCTACCGAAGGTGCCGTTGGTCATGGCCGCGACTATCCCACCGGACGCGGTGGCGATGGCGAGATCGCCGGACAACCCGCTGGCATTGTTCAGGTAGATGGAGTTGCCGCCCGCATTGAGGGCCAGCGCGCCGCTGCCGCTCATTGCGCCAGCGAACGTCAGGATGCTGGAGCCTGTCAGGTAATTGACCGATACAGGCCCGCTTACAACGACCTGCTGGTTGAGGGTGACGGTGCTGGCGGTGTCAACGTTGAAGCTCCCGCCAGCGAGGGTCAGGGTGCCCGCGCCCAGGTGAGTCGCCGCGCCGATGGTCACGGACCCGCTGGTGAGGTTCAGGCCCCAGCCCTGGGCGCTGTTGCCGGTATTGCTCAGGGTCAGGTTGCCCGCGCCGCCCTTCAGCAGTTCGGCGGAGCCGCTGACCAGTCCGGAAAGGGTGACTGCGTTGGCGTTGGTGATGCTGGCATCGCCATTGAGCGCGATGGCGTTGTCGATCGTGCCGGCGCCGCTGATATCCAGCGTGGAGCCGGTGCCCAGGCTCAGGGTGCCGCTGCCCAGGTTGCCATCGCCGGCAATCGACAGGGTGCCGCCCGATACCGTGGTGGTGCCCGTATAGGTGTTGGTGCCGCCAAGGGTCAGGGTGCCGCTGCCCTGCTTGACCAGCGAGCCGGTGCCGGAGATCACGCCGGAGGCGGTGGTGGAGGTGTTGTCGCCTCCCGCGCTCAGGGTGAAGGCGCCCAGCTGGATGCGGGCCGTGGTGCTGTTGCTGGCCAGGCTGCCGACCGTCTGGTCGGACAGCAGGGTCACCACACTGTTGCCGTTGACCCGCAGCGCGCCGCTGCCGGACAGCGAGGCGTCGCCATCCAGCTTGAGCCAACCGAAGTTGCTGGTGATGGTGGGGCCGCTGTAGGTGTTGGTACCCGACAGGGTCAGGGCGAAGGTGGACGCGCCGGTCTGGTTGACGGTCAGGCCGCCCGTACCGCTGATACCGCCGGAGAAGGTGGTGTCGGCGGTCTGGGTGGTGGTCAGGGTGCTGCTGCCGAGGTTGATCGAACCGGCACCGGAAAGGTTGCCGATGGACTCGTTGCCGGACAGCGCCAGGGTGGCTCCGGCGGAGACGCTCACGCTGCTGCTGCCGGAGATGGCGTCACCACCGCTGACCGTCAGGGTGCCGGCCGAAATGCTGGTGGCACCGGAATAGCTGTTGCCGCTGCCGGACAGGGTCAGGTTGCCGGCACCGGCCTTGGTCAGGGCGCCGGTGCCCGCCAGGGTGGTGGCGAGGGTCGCGCTGTCCCCCGAGCCGTTGGTCACGCTGAGGGTCACGCCGCCGCCGAGGGTCAGGGTGCCGCCCGACAGGGTGACGCCGCTGGCGGAGTCCAGGTTCAGGGTCAGGCTTTCGCCCAGGCTGGTGGCCGAGGAGGCCGAGACGGTCTGATTGGCAAGGCTGCCATCGATGATGAGGGTCTGGCTGCCGGTGCCGTCGGCCTGGGCGATGGCGATGGCCTCGCTGAAGCTGACGCCGTTGCTGGCATCGATGGTGGCCGTGTCGGTGGTGTTGGTGACGTAGATGGTGTCGCTGGCCACCGTGACGTTGGCGGTGGCGCTGCCGCCATCGCCGTCGTTCAGCGTGTAGCGGATGTTGGCATCGCCTGCCGGGGTGTCGTTGCGGTAGGTGATGCGCTGGGCGACATCGTTCACCAGGGTGGTGGTCGCGCTGGTGCCGGTGAAGCTGATGGTCAGCACACCGCCGGTGTTGGTGAAGGTGGCGAAGGTGGTGGCGCCGGTTTTCAGTTCGTTGCCACTGACGGTGAAGAGCGCCCCCGAGGTGTCGAAGCCGAAGACGTCGCTGCCCACCGCCGCGCTATCGCGCTGGATCACCAGGCTGGCGCCGGTCCAGTCATTGAGGGCCTCCAGCTCGTCATCGCCCAGGTCGGCGTCGCCACCGGCATCCAGGGCGACGGTACCGCCCACGCCGGCCCAGGCAACCTGACTGCCCAGGTTGGCGATGGTGGGGGCGACATTGGCGGGCGAGGTGGTGAAACTCAGGAAGTCCATGTTCGCGGGCGAACCCTGGAAGGTACCCGTGTCGACGAAACGTATCGTGAAGGACGTGATGTTCAGCAGGCCGGTGTTGATGTCGATGGTCTGATTGGGCTGGTTGCTGATCAGGACGCTGGTGACCTTCGCGGCATAGTTATTGGTGGGGTAGATCTCGAACTGGAAGTCGTTGAAATCGTTGAAGGGCCGGACGCTGATGCTGTCGAGATTGAAGGCGGTACCGGAGATGCTGCTGATGGTGAACTCGACAGAAGGTGAACTGAAGGCGGACGAGTTCACATTCAGGAAGATCGAGTCCGCCGTGGCCTCCAGATCACCCGCCGCCTGGTTATCCGAAAAGCTCCAGTCGTCCGTGCCGTTGTTCAACCAGCTCTGGTTCAGGGAAACCGTGGCCAGCAGGGCGTCGTAGTCCGGCGCGGCATCCCGCCAGAGCGCTGTGGTTTCGAGGCTTCCGACCTGCGCTTCGAGGGACCAGTCCCCGCCCTTGTCCAGGCTTCCGGTGGCGTCGCTGGAGGCCGCCACATCGGCGGCGGTCAGGCTGGCGATCTGCTGGATCAGCGCCTGGCCCGAGCCTTTGGCCACGTCGCAGCCATAGAGCAGGATGTCGCCCTCGGCGGAAAGCGCTTCACCGATGGACGACAGGGCGTCCGCATGTTCCTGGAGGCTGCCCATGTCCAGCACCCCGGTGCCCAGCAGCACCTGGCCTTCCGAACCGTGGCTGATGACGTGGATGGCATCGATGCCGCTGCGGCCATCGAGGTAGTCGGCGATCTGCTGCAGGCCATCCTTGCTCCCGTCCAGCACCACCACCTCGGTTCCGGGTTTCAGGGCGGCGACCAGTTGCTGGTAATCCTTCACGCTGCCGTCGACGAACACCAGTTCCTGGCGCTGGTCGAGGGTGCCACTGGTGGGGGCGGCGGCGAGGCCCTCCTGGGACCCGCTGTCGGCGGCGGGACCGTCCTGGGCGGCGGGGGCATCCGTGGGCTGGCTGGCCGCGGTATCGGCGACGGTGGCGGCCACCGCGCCATCGAACATCATGCGGGGTTCGAGGCTGACTGCGAGGGGGGACCGCACAGCACCGGGCTGATTGATCTTGCGAGCGACAGAGTGCTTCAGCAGATGCCGGAACATGATGACCTCCTCCCTGAGCGACGCCTGGCGAGCACCCTCCGACGGGCGAACGATACGACGACGTACGTTGGCGATTGTTGTTGGCGTGATCGCGCAATAATGCCTGATGGCCATCAACCGTCAATGACTATCGTGACGCAACGGGTCTCAAGCACGACCAATGGGTATCAATACGCCCGAAAGTAATCAGGCGCGCCTTCGGATATCAGCTAAGGTTCTTGGCGGCCCGAACTGCAAGGAAAGTGTCAGCGGGTCGAGCCATCCGTGATCACGCGATAACAACACAAAGGGAAATCATCATGAGTGACCAGTCCTATCTCGGCTCCATCAGCGGTTGGGCTCCCAACTTCGCTCCCCGCGGCTGGGCGTTCTGTCAGGGACAGACCCTCTCCATCTCGCAGTACAGCGCACTGTTCTCTCTGCTCGGCACCGTCTACGGCGGCAACGGCCAGACCACCTTCAACCTTCCGAACCTGCAGGGTCGCGTCCCCGTCGGCGCAGGACAGTCCCCCGGAACCTCCTCCTACACCCTAGGCGAGATGGCCGGAACCGAAACCGTCACCCTGACCAGCGCGCAGATGCCGGCCCACACCCACGCGGCCACCGCCACGGCCACCGCATCCCTGCCGGCCAGCACCGCCGCCGCCACGCTGGCGACCCCGGCCGCCGACAGCGTGCTGGCCGCCGCCAACGGCGCATCGGGCCGCACGCCCGTGGACGTGAAGATCTACGCCCCGGCACCCGGTTCGGTGAACATTCCCCTGACCAGCGCCGCCACGGTCAACGTCCAGGCCAACGGTGGCAACCAGCCCTTCTCCATCCTGCAGCCGTTCACCGTGATCAATTACATCATCTGCATGGAAGGGATCTTCCCCTCCCGGAACTGACGGCACGAGGACACACGAATGGATATCGAAAGCTACCTCGGCGTGATCGCGCCCTTCGCCGGTAATTTCGCCCCACGCAACTGGATGACCTGCGGCGGCCAACTGCTGCCCATCCAGCAGAACCAGGCGCTCTTCTCGCTGCTGGGGGTCACCTACGGCGGCAATGGCGTCCAGACCTTCGGCCTGCCCAATCTCAACGGGCGGGCGGCGGTCGGACAAAGCAGCCAGCACCTCCTGGGGCAGTCGGGCGGCACGGAGAACGTCACCCTGACCCTGGCCAACCTGCCCACTCACACCCACGGCGCAACCGCCGAGGCGACGGTGGTGCTGCAGGCCTCGAGCACGGCAGCGGCGGCCGGCCAGCCCGCCGCCGACAGCACCCTGGCACAGTCACAAGGCTTCGAAGGAAGGACTCCATTGACCGTGCAGATCTACGCCCCGGCGCCCGGCAGCATCGAGCTGCCAGCGCAGGCGGGCCTCCAGGTGGAACTGGGCATCAGCGGCCAGAACCTGCCCACCGGCGTGGTGCAGCCGTTCCTGGCGCTGACCCAGTGCATCTGCACCCAGGGCGTCTACCCGAGTCGCAACTGAGCGGCGGTCACCACCAGGCTCAGTTGAACTGGGCCTGGTAGTGGCGCTGGCCGTCGAGGGGCGAGACCATCGGGCTCAGGTGCAGCAGGTACTCGCGCCCGCTGGCGCTCCTCAGGCGGTACTGCGACTCGAGCAGGAGCACGCTCATCGGGGTGGTGAAGATCAGCGAGAACGGCGTGCGGAACCCTCCAGCGGCCGCACGCCCCTCCACCAGCTTCAGCAAGGTCAGTTGCACGGGTTCAGGCACCGTCTCCGCCGTGAACACCTGGCCGACTTCCGAAGCGAACATCGTTGCCGTAAGGCCCTGGGTCTCAATGAACATCTGGTCTCTCCCTGATCGTTAGAAATACAGGCACGGGCCTGGGCAGCGAAGGAAATTACAGCAGCGCATGACCGAGATAAAGACGGCCGGCACGCCGGCGAGGCTCCGGCGGAGAGCCGCCAACACCGGGGACGAACCCTGGCTGCGCCAGTTCTTCGCCCTCCTGCGCGGGCTGGACCCCGCCCTGATCGCCCTCTGCCCCGCCCTGCTGGAGCAACAGTGGCAACTCCAGCAATGCGCCTTCGCCAGCCACTACCCGGGCGCGCGGACCGACCTGATCCTGCTGGAGGGCGATCCCATCGGGCTGGTCACCCTGCATGAGGGCGCCACGGCCATTCGCATCCTGGAGTTGGGCCTCGCCCCCCGCCATCGCGGGCAGGGCCTGGGCGAGCGGCTGCTGGCGGAAATCATCCGCGAGGCCGACGCCCGCGATCAGGCAGTGGAGCTGGCCGTGATGCGCCACAACCCGGCCCTGCGCCTCTACCAGCGACTCGGCTTCCTGGTCCTGCCCGGGGATGAAGACGCGGTGCAACTGCAGATGCGACGCCCCGCCCATCATGCCGACTGAGCCTGTCGCAATCCTTGCAGCTCCAGGTAAGGCTCCAGCGCCCAGCGTTCCACCGCGTCGCGCAATGCCGCCGGCGCCCCCTCGCGCTTCTGCCGACTGTCGTCGATGAAAGTCTCCGCTGGCCGCTTGGCGTTGCGCGCGCTCGCCGCCAGGGCCAGTTCCACCTGTTCGGAAGCGAGCCCCAGGGGCAAGCGCAATCGCCCCGCCAGCGCCTGGGGCAGCTCGGGGTACTCCACCAGCAAGCCCCCATGGGTCCGACAGCAGGTCGCCGCCTGCTGCAGCAGGCGTCCCAGTCGCCTGGCGATATAGACCTCGCGCGGCGCCGGGGCTTCGTCCGGCTCATTCAGCGGAGAGCCCTGCAACTGCCCGGGAATCATGTGCATTCCGGCCATTCGCAGGTGGGACGCGGCGATCTCCAGCGGGTCGCGATAGAGGAAGATCCAGGGCGTATCCGGGAAACACCGCAGCACCAGCGGCAGCTCGAAGATATTCCAGGCATCCAGCTTGACCACCAGGGCGCGTGCCCGGGAGCCGGGAGCCTGGCCCAGCGCCGACAGGACGGCGACCAGGGCGGCCCGCTGGGCATCCCCCGCAAGCCCATCCCGGTAATGGGCCCGGAGCAGCGCGTCCAGGGGTGGCGGTTCCGAAAGCACCAGATGACTCTCCAGCCCCGCCAGCATCTGCGCCATCAGCGTCGACCCGCAGCGGGAGGCGTGGAAGATCAGCGCCGTGGGCGCAAGGCCCGGGCTGGCAACCTGCCAATCCAGCAGGGCATCGAGCCCGGTCTCGCGGCGGAAGGCCTGGTTGAAGGGCAGGCGCAGTGCCTGCTCCACATCGTCACGGAAGAAGGGTTGGGTCAGACGCTGGTCGCCGAACCAGCACCAGTCCACCCGCCACCCGGCTTCATCCCGCCAGGTGCGGATCGGCCGCCAGCCACGAAAATCCAGCTCCGGCTTCACACTCGCCATTGATCGCTCCATGCCTGCTTGCCCTGGCGCATGGCGCTGCGCACCTCCGCCTCGGAAAACGCCAATCCCAGGCCCATCCCCAGGCGCACAACCGCGCCGGGGAAATCCCGGGCATCGGTCAAGGTGCGCAAGCGCGCGGCCAGTTCCGCATCCCGCTCCACCCGCTGGCGAAAGGCTGCGAAGGCCTGCCCCGCCCTGCCCGGCCGCAATGCCGGGGTGTCCTCCAGCCCGTCCCGCACCAGGTCGAGCAGCCAGGGGTCGGGTTGGCAATCCAGCACCAGGTGAACGCGTGCCCCGGGCCCCGGGTTGTCCACCCGATGGGGGCGCGACAGGTCGATGAACCAGCACTCGCCGGGCTGCATGGGCACCTGCAGGCCATCGACGAGGAACTCCACGCCAGCCGGGCTCAGCAAGGGAATGTGCAGGCGCAGGTCGCCACCGGGCTGCCCCAGGTCCGGGTCGCAATGCTCATGGATGCGCGCCCCGGCGCCCAGGCGCAGCAGGCGCGCGCTGCGCACCCTGGCCTGGAACAGGTCCAGCAGCTCGTTCCAGGCCGCCTCCCGCTGCCACCAACCGGTACGTACCGGCGCCCCCAGGCCGGGGGCCAGCGGCAAGGGCGCATCCTCGGGTGCGATCAGCGCCACGCCGCTCCAGTCGCCCTCGTAGTAGCCGGTGTTGAAATGATGCTGCCAGGCCCCGGCGGACACCCGCGCCAGCGCGTCCAGCAGCGACGGCAGCGGGATCGCCAGCGGAAGCCGCGAGCAGCGGGGCAATGCTTCAGGATTCACGGAACCTCCTTGCTCCTCCGGTAATGGGTCAGAACCCGCTTTCTCGAACCCCGAGCGCCGCCAGCCGTCGCCAGGCCGCGCCCAGCCACGACTGACCCTCGCCGTCCAGCACCACCACCCCGCGCAGGGGCTGGGCGGTGCGGATGCCCGGCTCCAGCAGGCTCAGGCGCACGCCGTACTGGGCCTGCACCGGTTCGGCCCGGCGCTGCTCGTCACGGCGCACGGCGATGGGGCCCTGGTGATCGGAGCCAAGGGCTTCCAGTTCCAGATAGGCGACGCCGGTGGCGTCCACCTCGTCCAGGCGCACCGCCATGGCCGGGCGTGCCGGGTCATCCGCGATGAAACGGCCCTCGCTGCCGACTTTCACCCGCCAGAGGCTTTCCTCCGCCAGGTAACCGCGCAGGCGCAGGCCCGGCTCCACCACCCGAGCCAGGGTTTCGGCGGGGTTGAGCCAGCGCCCCGCCGTGAGGTCGGGCTGCAGGTCCCGCACCACGCCCGCCTGGGGCGCACGCAGTTGCAGGCGCTCGCGCTGGGCGGCCAGCCCTCGGTACTCGGCGACGGCCTCGGCCAGTCGCTGCTCGAGGATGCCGGCGTCGGCGGCGGTCTCGCTGCGCGCGGACTGACGACGCAACTGCAGCTGGAGAATCTGGATCTCGCGGCGGACGATGGCCTGGCGGGAGTCCAGGTCCGGGGCATCCAGTTCGAGCAACAGGTCCCCCGCCTCCACCGCCTGGCCGTCCCGCACATGCACCGCCTTCAACCGCGCCGCCACGGGCGCATGCAGCGCACTGACGCGGGCCGCCTCCAGAAGCGCCGGCACGTCGACCGAGCCGCGCCAGGGCACCACCAGCGCCAGCAGGGTCGCGCCGAGGGCCAACCCCGTGAACATCACCTTGCGCGGGTCGGCCTGGTCCCGCCGTTGCCACCACTCCTTCATCTCGCGCCAGATGGGCAGGCCGATGAACCACAGCAGCTCCACCAGCATCAGGAAGATCCCCAGCACCTTGAAGAACAGGTGATAGACCGCCAGGGCGATGCCGAAGAAGAGCACGGCGCGCCACAGCCAGGAGCCGTAGCCCCAGACCAGCAGGCGCCGCTGCATCGCCGCCGGCCAGGGCTCCGGCGCCGGCTCGCCATAGCCGAACAGTGCCTCCCGCAGACGCCAGCGGCAGAGGGCGAAGGCACGGTTCTGCAGGTTGTCCACGCCCCAGAAGTCGCTGATCAGGAAGTAGCCGTCGAAGCGCATGAAGGGGTTGAGGTTGATGATCAGCGTGGTGATCCAGGTGGCGCTGGCAAGCATGAAGGCCGAGGTGCGCAAGGGTCCGTCCGGGAGCAGCGACCAGGCCAGCAGTGCCAGGACCGCCAGCACCAGCTCGGCGAGCACGCCACCGGCACCGATAAGCAACCTCGAACGGCGATCCCGCACCCGCCAGGCATCGCTGACGTCGGTGTAGAACATCGGCAGCAGCACCATGAACGCCAGGCCCATGCTCTGCACCCGGCAGCCGGCGCGCTTGGCCATGAAGGCATGGCCGAACTCGTGGCAGAGCTTGGCGAAGGTCAGCGCCACGCCGAAGGCCAGGGCGCCGCCGAGGCTGAACAGGTGCGGAAAGGTGGCGAGGAAGCGTTCCCAGTCCCGTGCCACCAGGAACAGCCCCAGGGCTAAGACCAGGGGCAGGCCCCAGCGCAGCATCCAGGGGCCGTGACGCTCCAGCAGCGGCCAGGCGCGATTGAGGAAGGCATCCGGCCGCCACAGGGGTATCCGGAAGAACAGGTACTGGTGCAGCACCCGCTTCCAGAGCCCCTGCCGCTGGGACCCGGCCTTGAGGGCGTAGCTGGCGCGCTGCTGGTCATCCAGGGCGGCGATCAGGTCGTGGCTGCCGAGAAAGCGCAGCATTTCCTCCAGTTCCACCTCGCCCAGGGGCAGGCCGGACTCGGCATTGGCCGCTGCCAGGACCCGCTGCGGGTCCCCCAGCGCCCAGTGGCGCAGCAGGCGGACGGCGGCGGCCCCCAGCTTGAAATAACGGCCGCGCAGGGGGTCCGCCAGGGTCCACTGGGGCGCACCGTCGAGGCCGGGGGCCGCCGGCGACAACTGCAGGTCGGGGCGCAGCGCGGGCAGCATCAGAAACCGAGGCTCTGGCGGGCGGCGGCCAGGGGCCGGCGCAACAGGTAGTAGGCGAGTGGCGCGCGTCCGCCGAACAGCTTGGCGGTGCCACGCAAGCCGATGCGCGGAGGCTTGTCGACGAAGCGGGCGTCCAGGCGGTAGGCCAGTTGTCCGGCGGCGGTGGCCTGGGCCTCGTAGGCCGAGCGCTCCAGTCGCGCTTCGTGGCGGTTCAGCGGGTCGCTGTCGAGGAACAGCGCCACCTCGGCGCCAGGCTCCAGGGCGATGGCGTCGCTCACCGGCAGTTCGATGCGCAGCTCCGCCTGGGACGGGTCGGCGATCTGCATCAGGCGCTCGCCGGTCTGCACCGGCTTGCCGGTCAGACGCTCGGCATCGGCGAACACCGCGATGCCTGCACGTTCGGCACGCACCTCGCTGCGCGCCAGCAACTGGCGGGCATAGTCGCGCTCGGCGCGCTTCTGCTCCACGCGGGCCGCCAGCAGGTCGATGCGGGCACTGGACTCGGCATCGGCGAAGGCCCGCTGGGTATTGGCCTTGAGCTCGGCCTCGGCCACGCCAAGGGCGCGCTCGGCCACGTCCGCCTGGGCCTTGAGGCCGGTGGCATCGAAGCGCACCAGCAACTCCCCGGCGGCGACGCCCTGGTTGGGCTTGACCAGAAACTCGGCGATCACGCCATCCAGGGGCGCCGCCACTACCCGGCCGCCCAGCGGCACCACCTCCGCCGGCGCCAGCACCGACTGGCGGACCGGCACCAGCAACACCAGGGCCAGGGCGGCTGCCACCGCCAGGCGCTTTTTCCCGGGCCAGCGCAGGCGCCAGGGTTTACGCGGCTGCAGGGCCAGCCAGGCATGGGCATAGGTATCGGCGAGCTGCGCCAGCAAGGCCTGCTCGGCCTCGGTGAAGCCCTGGTCGCGGGCCAGCCAGAGGCCACCAAAGGGCGCCCCCTGACGGTCCTTCAGGGGCAGCCAGTAGGCGTGGGCGGCGGACAGGTCCTGCCAATCCGCGCGGGCCTGGTCATCCAGCACGGCCGGGTCCACCGGCCGCGCCTCACCCAGCAGCCCCAGGTCCAGCAAACGGCCGGCGGCACGCTCGACGAAGGCCACGAAGGGAGCATTGGGCTCCACCACGCTGATACCGGTCAGGGCCTGCACCTTGCCGGCGATCAGCAGCGCGGCGTGACGGAAGCCGAACAGCGACTGGCCGTCGTTGACCATGGAAAAACCCAGTTGCTCGGTGCTGCCCGCCTGCCGGGCCTGCTTCTCCAGTCCCAGGAACTGGGCGAAGACGCGCTCGGCGGCGCCGGGTGGGGCCGCGCTCATTTCGCATCCTGGAAGTGCGCGGTACCGCTCATGCCGGCCAGCAGCCCTTCGGCGTCCGCCGGCAGGCCACCGATCAGCAGCAGGGTCTGGCTGCCCTCATCGATCCGCGCGCCGAGGCGCTTGACCACGGCCTGGAGGGGCTTGCCGGTCTCATCGGGGACGAACTCGAACGGTTGCCCGGGCTTGATCCGGCTGAGCCAGCTGGACGGCACCAGGAGGTAGATCTCCAGGGTGCGATTGTCCACCACCTCCAGCAGCGGCGCGCCGCTGGCGACGCTCTCGTGAGGCTGCACGCGGCGGACCACCACCTGGCCGTCGAACGGGGCCTTCACCTGGCAACGCTGCACCTGCACCTGGTAGACCTGGGCCTCGGCCTGGGACTGGGCCTGACGCGCTTCCGCCAGGGCCACCTCGAAGCGCCCCACGGAATTGAGCGCGGCCAGTTGCTGCTTGTTCTTGAGCTCTTCGCGAGCGGCGCGGGTGGCGGCGTTGGCGGCGTTGAGCTGGGCCTGGTAGGCGCTGCAATCGAAGCGCACCAGCACCTCGCCCTTCTTGAAGGACTGGCCCTCGGCATAAGGCATCTCGACGATGCGCCCGGGCACTTCGCTCGCCATCACGGCCTGGTTGCGCGCCCGCAGCACACCGCGAACCTCGCCTCCCGCCGACGCCACGGCCGCCTGGGCATCCAGCAGCGGATCAAGGGCCGGCGGTTCCTCCGCCCAGGCAAGGGTGACGGCGGCCAGAACCCCCAACAGCGACCACAGTGAAGACTTCATACAGACCATTCCCTGGAGACTTGGAGCGAGAGTCTAAGAGAGCCGTAGGACAATGGAAACGCCAAATGGAGGAATCTTCCTCGTAGGAGCCGGCTTGCCGGCGAAAGCGGTGCCGACCCTCGCGGCGTAGGAGCCGGCTTGCCGGCGAAGACGGTGCAGACCTTCGCGGCGTAGGAGCCGGCTTGCCGGCGAAGACGGTGCAGACCTTCGCGGGCAAGCCCGCTCCTACCGCGAAAGCGGTGCCGGGACGGAGTCAGACCATCTCCAGCGTCCGCTTGCGCCGGGGCGGCGGGAAGCTCTGGTCGATCAGCGCCAGGTCGTCGTCGCTGAGGCGAAGCTGATGGGCGGCCGCGTTCTGCTTCAGGTGCAGCGGGTCCACCGCCTTGGGAATCACCAGCACACCGTCCTGGCGCAAGGCCCAAGCCAGCGCCACCTGGGCCGGTGTGGCCGCATGGCGACGGGCGACTTCCACCAGGGCGGCATTGCGCAGCAGGGCGCCACCCTGCCCCACCGGGCAGTAGGCCATCAGGGGCATGCCCTGTTCCTGCTGGTAGGGCAGCAGGTCGAACTCGACGCCTCGGGATTCGGGGTTGTAGAGCACCTGGTTGGCGGCGCATCCGGCCGGCAGCTCATGAAGGTCGGAAAGGTCCAGGTTGGACACGCCCCAGCGGGCGATCCTGCCCTGCTCACGCAGGCGCTCGAAGGCCTCCACCGTGTCCTCCAGGGGGTGTTCGCCGCGCCAGTGCAGCAGATAGAGGTCGAGATGATCGGTTCCCAGGCGCCTCAGGCTGCGCTCGCACGCCTGGGCGGTGCCCTTCAGGCTGGCGTTCCAGGGGTAGACCTTGCTCACCAGGAACACCTGGTCGCGACACCCGGCGATGGCCTCGCCCACCACCTCCTCGGCGCCGCCATCGGCATACATTTCGGCGGTGTCGATCAGGGTCAGCCCCAGTTCCAGGCCCTGGTGCAGCGCGGCGACTTCGCGCCTCCGCTCGCTGGGACGCTCCCCCATGTGCCAGGTGCCCTGGCCGATGGCGGGCACCCGGGTGCCGTCAGGGAAGGTGATGCTTTGCATGGCTCGTTCCTCGAGTTGGATAGGAGATCGCCGGCAGCTGGGGCGGAATCTTCCGGCATCCTCCGAACGACCTCAAGTCTCGAGGTCCCCGGCCGCGCTCAGGTGTAGCCCTGGCTCCAGGCCCGCGCCTTGAAGCGGATGACCGGCAAGGGCGCTCCGCCCGGACGCACCAGGGCGCGGGACAGATCCAGCCGCACATCGCTCGAAGGCTTGGGAACGGGCCCCTTGAAAATCAACTCGAACTGCCAGGTGCGTTGCGGCACCGCCAACCGGTAATCGAGCCCTGTGGGGGATTGCGCGATGGCCTGCATGCCCTCCAGGGGAAACTGCCCGGGATCGTGCACCACGATCAGCGAGACCCGCTCCGGCCCGAGCGGCCGGCCATCGACCGTCAGCACCACCTCCTCCGGGCGGAAGCGGTAATCCGCAGTGGCAGGCCGTATGTCCAGCACCAGTCGCGTCGGATCGTCCTCGGCGTAGCGCGGTTTGTCGAAGGGGTCGTACATCACCGGCACCACGAAGAGGATGACCTGGAAGTCGTTCTGCTGGATCTGGTTGTTCAGCCGCACCGCCAGGCTGATGTCATCGAGGCGAAGTTCTCCGCGCTCACCCGACTCCTGGCCGTCGACATAGGCAGCGCTTTCCTCACCCGAACGAAAGCCCGCGCACCCGGTCAGCGCGAGGCAGGCGCACAGCGCCCAGACGTGGAGGTGGATCAGCGGGATATGGCTGGGCATGCAGGGTTCTCCATGATCAGGCGCGAGACGGGACAGGCTGTTATCAGAAGCGCGATCAGGCCCCAGGCGTCACCTCCAGGAGCACCAAAAGGACCCGCGCCGGTCGGCACGCCAGTACCGCATCGACCAGGGCCTGATCAGTGGCCAATCGCCTGCTTTCGATACGCCGCTCCCTGACCGCCCGGGCCCAGGCCTGGGCGTTGACCCGCCAGCTGTGGTCGAGTTGCTTCCGATTGTCGCCTGCCATGCATAAGCCTCTGTTTTGCCGCCATTCCGACATGCAGCGCGCCATTGACCTACTAAGATTGGATTCAAGAGCGGTAACAGGCCAGGCCGGTGGACTATGGGCGCAATATGGCGATCCGACGAGATAAGGAAAGAGGTACCCCAAGGTCATCTCAATGACCCCGCTGTTCCCCCGAAAAAACCCCGTCGCAGGCACCGCCTGCTGTTCTGGGGCCTGAGCCTGACGGCCCTGGTCCTCGTCGGGCTCCTCGTGTCCCACGAGGTCCGGACGTCCCGTTTCCAGGCCCACGAACTCAGCCGCTACGCCGCCAGCCTGAACTACCGGCTCGAGGAAGGGCCGAGCGACGCCATCCGCTACCCCGGCTATGGCCCCTTCGACCTGCGCCTGGGTTACGCCTACCTGCCGCAGATGCTGGATCGCCTGGAAAAGCGGGGCTACTCCATCCTGCAGCAGACCCGTTTCTCCCCCGCGCTGATCAGCTACACCGACCATGGCCTGTTCCCGCCCTACCAGGAAAAGGTCCAGGCGGGCATCAGCATCTGTGATTGTCGCGGCCGGCCCTTCTACCAGTTCCGCTACCCGCAGCAGCGCTACCCGGACTTCACCAGCATCCCGCCGGTGCTGGTGAGCAGCCTGCTGTTCATCGAGAACCGCAAGCTGCTGGACAGCCAGACGCCCCTGGCCAACCCGGCCGTGGACTGGCCGCGTTTCTCCAAGGCGGCCCTGACCCAGGTGGGCAAGGCCATCGACCTCGATGGCCAGTCCGCCGGCGGCAGCACCCTGGCGACCCAGCTCGAGAAGTACCGCCACTCGCCCTATGGCCGCACCATCTCGGCCAGCGAGAAGATTCGCCAGATGGTCTCCGCCAGCGTCCGCGCCTACCGTGACGGTCCGCAGACCCTGGATGCCCGGCAGCGCATCGTCATGGACTACCTGAACAGCGTGCCGCTCTCGGCCGCTCCGGGGCACGGCGAGGTGCACGGGATAGCCGACGGCCTGCGGGTCTGGTACGGCGCCGACTTCAACCAGGTCAACCGCCTGCTCGCGGACACGGACGGCGACCCCGCCGCCCGTGGGCTGGCCATGCGGCAGGTGCTGTCGCTGTTCATCGCCCAGCGGCGGCCTTCCTACTACCTGTCCAGGGCCCATGAGGAACTGAACGCGCTGACCGACAGCCATATCCGTGTGCTGGCCGGCGCCGGCGTCATCGACCCGACCCTCCGCGACGCCGCCCTGGGCGCCCGGCTGCGCTTTCGCAACTGGGAGGAAGACTCGGCCATCCAGGCGGTGGATGCGAACAAGGGCATCAGCGTCTCCCGAAGCCGCCTGTCCAGCCTGCTGCGCATGCCGCTCTACGACCTGGACCGCCTGGACCTCACCGCCAACAGCACCCTGCACAGCGACCTGCAGAACGCCGTGACCGATTACCTGAAGCACCTGGCCGATCCCACCTTCGCCGAGCAGGTGGGCCTCTATGGCGAGCGCCTGCTGTCCCCGGAGAAGACCGCCGACGTGCGCTACAGCTTCACCCTCTTCGAGCGCACGCCGTCCGGCAACCGGGTGCGGGTCCAGACCGACAACACCGACCAGCCCTTCGACATCAACGAGGGCAGCAAGCTCGAACTGGGCTCCACCGCCAAGCTGCGGGTGCTGGCCACCTACCTGGAGTACATCGCCACCCTGCACCGCCGCTATGCCGGCCTCGGGGTCGAGGAACTGCGCAAGGTGCCGGTGGACCCGCTGGACGCCATCAGCCGCTGGTCCATCGACTACCTGATCGAACACAAGGACCGTGACCTCTACGCCATGCTTCAGGCGGCCATGGAGCGCACCTACTCCGCCAGCCCCTACGAGAGCTTCTTCACCGGCGGCGGGGTGCACACCTTCAACAACTTCCGCAAGGAGGACAATGGCCGCCGCCCGACCCTGCGGGACTCCCTGCGTGAGTCCATCAACCTGCCCTTCGTGCGCCTGCTGCGGGACATCGTCCGCCACGACATGTACCGCCCGGAGGGCGGCAAGATGCAATTGCTGTCGGACGACAAGGACCCGCGCCGGCAAGGCTACCTGGACCTCTTCGTCTCGCGGGAAAGCCAGACCTACCTGCGCCGCTTCTGGAACAAGTACCAGGGCAAGAGCGCGGACGAGCGCATGTCCACCTTCCTCGATGGCCTCAATCCCTGGGGCGCGCGGATGGCCGCCATCCACCGCTACCTGCTACCCCAGGCCGACCTCACCACCTTCGCCGCCTTCATGCGCGAACGGGTGCCCAAGGCCAACCCGGCGCTGACCGACAAGCGCGTCCAGGACCTCTACACCCGCTACGGGCCGGGTGCCTTCAACCTCAACGACCAGGGCTACGTGGCGCGCGTCCACCCCCTGGAGCTGTGGCTGCTGGGCTACCTGCAAGCCAATCCCCAGGCCACCTTCCGCGACGCGGTGGAAGCCAGCGGCGACGAACGCCGGGAGGTCTACAGCTGGCTGTTCAAGTCCAAGCGCAAACACGCCCGGGACAAGCGGATCCGCATCATGCTGGAGGTGGAAGCCTTCCTCGACATCCATGAGCACTGGAAGTCCCTGGGCTACCCCTTCGACCACCTGGTGCCCTCGCTGGCGACCGCACTGGGCAGCTCCGGCGACCGTCCTGCGGCCCTGGCCGAGCTCATGGGCATCATCCTCAATGACGGCGTGCGCCAGAGCACCCTGCGCATCGACCAGCTGCACTTCGCTGCCGACACCCCCTACGAAACCCTGGTGGGCTACGAGACCCGCGAAGGCAAGCGGGTGATGACCTCGGAAGTGGCCGCGACCCTGCGCGACTCCCTCTCCAAGGTGGTGGAAGGCGGCACCGCAAGGCGCCTGCAGGGCACCTTCACCCTCCCCGGCGGAGAACCCCTGGTCATGGGCGGCAAGACCGGCACCGGCGACAACCGCATCCAGACCGTCACCCGCTACGGCGCGGTGACCAGCTCCAAGGCCATGAACCGCACCGCCACCTTCGTCTTCTACCTGGGCCCGCGCCACTTCGGCACCCTCACCGCCTTCGTCGAAGGCAGCAAGGCGGACAAGTTCAGCTTCACCTCCGCCCTGCCGGTGCAGGTGCTCAAGGGCATGGCGCCCATCCTCCAGCCCTACCTCGCCCCGGGCCTCAGCACCCAGTGCCAGGACCTGGCACCGGCGGTACAGGTGAGCCGGCGCTGAGGGCTCACCCGCGCCGGGTCATCTCGATGTAGAGCGCCTCGACCTTTTCCCGCGCCCAGGGCGTCTTGCGCAGGAAGGTCAGGCTCGACTTGATGCTCGGATCAGAGGTGAAGCAGCGGATGTCGATGCGGCTGCCCAGCCCCTCCCAACCGTAATGGGCGACCAGCGCCTCGAGGATCTTCGCCAGGGTCATGCCATGCAGGGGGTCGTTGGAACTCACGGGTGGGCCTCGGTCGGTGGGAAAGCGTGGCAGCTTAGGGCAATGGCCTGGCTTGCAGAAGCGAATTCATTCGCGAAGAGCCCGGTGCAGCGCGCCCCGCCAGGCCGACAGCCGCTCCATCACCTTGAAGGTCAGGCACACCCGGGTGCCCTGCTGCTCGCGGCTACTCAGGCCGTCATCCGGAGACGCCCCACTCGGCCCCCCCGGGACTGAAGGCAACCGGCGGGCAATTCCGACGGAACGTCCCCACCGACACGAGCCGACCGGCTGCACGGGAAATCCGCTAAAACCTGGTCTAACGTCAAAGTGTCCAATTGCTGAGGACACTTGAAGTCGCCACGGTCGCACCTCCCCCGAATGCTGACCGACGTGGCGACTTTTTTTGCCCGGCGAAAAGCGCCGGCGGCGCAGTCCCCAGGAAACCAGTTGCAGCCGCTCCTGCGGCAGGTCCCGCCCCGGCCGCTTCACCGCCTGCAAGGTGTAGCTGAGGGGAAGCCGCCAGCGATCCCGCGCCAGGCGCCATTCACCGTCCGCTTCCCGCACCATGTGCCCGGGCAGCGCCTCCCGAAGCTGCCGGCGGGCGGGCGCGACCCGGACGACCAAGGACTGACCCGACCCCACGCAACGCGCAGCGCTCGCATCCCCTGCCGAGGTCCCCGTTGAACTTTGTCCAAGCGCTGTCTACCGTGCAGCCGGTAAGCGAATACCAGGCGGAGAGCCATGGACCGATTCCAGGAAATGAAGGTGCTGCTGGCCGTGGTGGAGGCCGAGAGTTTCGCCGCGGCCGCCCGGCAACTGGGCATGTCACCGCCCAGCGTGACCCGGGTGATCGCGGCGCTCGAAGCACGGCTCGGCACGCTGCTGCTGGCCCGCAGCACCCGGAGCCTGCGCCTGACCGAGGCGGGCCAGCGTTATGTGGAAGACTGCCGGCGCATCCTGCTGGAGCTCGAAGAGGCCGAGGAACTGGCCTCGGGCAGTGCGTTGCGCGCCCGGGGCAACCTGACGGTGACGGCACCGGTGATGTTCGGCGAGCTGTACCTGATACCGGTGATCGTCGACTACCTGTCCAGCCATCCCGAAGTGACCATCAACGCCTTGCTGGTGGACCGGGTGGTGAACATGAGCGACGAGGGCGTGGATGTGGCCGTGCGCATCGGCCGGCTGCATGAGACCGGCATGCCGGCCGTCAGGGTGGGCGAGGTCCGCTCGGTGATCTGCGCCGCGCCGGACTTTCTCGACCGGGTCGGCCGCCCGGCCACGCCCGGCGAGCTGGAGGGAGCCCCGGTCGTGGTCTCCTCCGCCAGTCCGCTGCTCACCGACTGGCGGTTCGTGGGGCCGGACGGCCCGCTCACCCTGCGCCCGCCCACTCGCCTCGTGGTGAACTCCAACAGCGCGGCGATCCATGCGGCGCGACTGGGCTGGGGCTTTACCCGGGTGCTTTCCTACCAGGTCGCCGAGTCCGTGGCCCGGGGCGAGCTGGAGATCGTCCTCGACGAATACAGCGTGCCGCCGCTGCCCATCCACCTCCTGCACCCGGGCGCAGCCCGGACGCCCGCCAAGGTGCGCACCTTCATCGACTTCTGCGCGGAGCGGCTGGGGCGCAACCCGGCGCTGCAACCGCCCGTGTCGGCGTAGCGAGATGGACCGGTTCCGCGAGATGCAAGTGTTCGACGCCGTGGCCCAGGCCGGGAGCCTGGCGGGCGGGGCCCGTGCGCTGGGCCTCTCCCAGGCGACGGTCACGCGCAGCCTCGCCGCGCTCGAAATCCGCCTGCAGACGCCCCTGCTGGTGCGCGGCCCGAGGGGGACTCGCCTCAACGCGGCCGGCGAGGTTTTCGCCGCCAGTTGCCGGCAGATCCTCCAGGAAGTGGCCGAGGCGGAGCGTTCGGCGACCGGCCTGCACGCCCATCCCAGCGGGCAGCTCCGAGTATCGGTACCGAGGCTGATGGCCCGGCAGGTGCTCACGCCCATCGTCCTGGACTACCTGGCCCAGTTTCCCGAGGTCCAATTGAGCGTCCAGCTCCGGGATGACACGCCCCGACTGCTGGAAGAGGGTATCGACGTCGCCCTCGTCACCGGCCAGATTCCCGACTCCTCGGCGTTCGCCCTGCCCGTGGGGATAGTGCGCCCCATCCTCTGCGCCGCCCCGCGCTACCTCGATCTGCGGGGACGACCGCAGACGCCCGAAGCGCTTCGAGACCACTCGATCATCGAGTCGAACGCCCACCTGGCCCGGACGGAATGGCGCTTCCTCTGCGACGGTGCGGCGCGGACGATCCGGCTGGCCCCCCGTCTCACCTGCAGCACCCGATCCGCCGCCCTTCGCGCCGCCCTCCTCGGGCTGGGGCTGACCCGCTGCATGAGCCACGAGGTGCACGCGGAACTCCAGGACGGCCGGCTCGAAACGGTGCTGGAACACTGCGCGGCCCCGGGCCTGGCCGTCCAGTTGCACTACCGGGAAGGTCAGAGGGCCGCCGCCCGGGTGCGCACCTTCCTCGACTTCGCCCTGCCGCGCCTGCGGGCCCACCCCGCCCTGCGCGGCCGAATTATTCCGAATTCCGAAATGATGGATTGTCCCGCCTGGTGATTCCGCTGAAAAAAGCGGAGGCGCAAGATGCCTCCACTGGCGCGAGCCCCTTCGAGGCGCCCTCGCCGCCGAATCCTCCAACCGTCGCGGAGTCACCAGCATGCCCAACGCCATCACGCTCTATCGTCATCCCCTGTCAGGCCACGCCCACCGCGTCGAGCTGATGCTCTCGCTGCTGGGCCTGCCCATCGAACGGGTGTTCGTCGACCTCGCCAAGGGCGAACACAAGCAGCCCGAATTCCTCGCCCTCAACCGCTTCGGACAGATTCCGGTGATCGATGACAACGGCACCCTGGTCAGCGACTCCAACGCCATCCTGGTGTACCTGGCCAAGCGCTACGGCACCCCGGACTGGCTGCCGGAAGACCCGGTCGGTGCGGCGGCCGTGCAGCGCTGGCTGTCCATCGCCGCGGGCCCGGTGGCCTTCGGTCCGGCGGCGGCGCGCCTGGTGACCGTTTTCGCTGCGCCCTTCAATCCCGAGGAGGTCATCGCCCGGGCCCATGCGCTGTTCAGGGTGATGGAGGAAGAACTGGCGGAGAGGCCGTTCCTCGCCGGAGACCGGGCGACCATCGCCGATGTCGCCAACTACAGCTACATCGCCCACTCGCCGGAGGGCAACGTGTCCCTCGAGGACTACCCGAACCTGCGCGCCTGGCTCGCCCGGGTCGAGGCACTGCCGGGCTTCGTGCCCATGCCGCGCACCGCGATCGGCCTGCAGGCCGGCTGAACCGGTCCGCCCGCTGCCGGCCCCTCCGGCAGCCTTCCCAGGAGGTGACCCGCCATGAACCACCTGCCCAAACACCGCCCCTCGCCCTGGCACGCCGGCGAGAAGGCGCTCCAGGAGCGCTTAGGTGTCGCCGAACGGATGGACGTCCTCGGCCGGAAAGTCATTCGCGACTACATGCCGGACCAGCATCGGGACTTCTACCACCAGCTGCCGTTCATGATCGTCGGCGCGGTGGACGGCCAGGGCCGCCCCTGGGCCTCGCTGATCGAAGGCCCGGAAGGCTTCGTCACCTCGCCCGCCCCCCGCTGCCTGGTGATCGACGCCAGCCTCGACCCGCAGGACCCGGTCACGTCCGGCCTGCAACCCGGAGGAGCCCTCGGCCTGCTGGGCATCGAGCTGCACACGCGGCGGCGCAATCGCATCAACGGCATCGTTCAGCGGGTCGACGGCGATCGCCTCGAGATCGCGGTCGAGCACAGCTTTGGCAATTGCCCGCAGTACATCCAGCGGCGCGGCTACAGCCGCGACGAATCGCGACGCCGGAGCGCCGCCCCACGGGAGGACGGCACTGCGCTGGACGAGCGCCTGGCGACGCTGATCCGCCAGGCCGACACCTTCTTCGTCGCCAGCTATGTCGAGCATGAGGATGGCCAGCGGTCGGTGGACGTGTCCCATCGCGGGGGCCGCAGCGGCTTCATCAAGGTGGATGGCAATCGCCTGACCATCCCGGACTACGCCGGCAACCTGCACTTCAACACCCTGGGCAACCTCCAGGCCAATCCGGTGGCCGGCCTGCTGTTCGTCGATTTCGACAGCGGCGACCTGCTGCAACTGAGCGGGCGCACCGAACTGCTGTTCGACAGCCCGCTGCGGGACGCCTTCGAAGGGGCCGAACGCCTCTGGACCCTCGACGTGGATCGCGTGGTCGTTCGCCGCCGCGCCCTGGCCCTGCGCTGGGACTTCGAGGAATTCGCCCCCACCAGCCTGATGACCGGCACCTGGCAGGAGGCCGAAGAGACACTGCGCCAGCGCGAGCAGCGCCGGCAGTGGCAACGCTGGCGGGTGCTGCGCCTGGAGCGGGAAAGCCAGGACATCCGCTCCGTCTACCTCGAGCCGCTGGACGGCGCGCCCGTCGCCTTCCTCCCCGGACAGCACGTGCCCGTGCGGATTCCGGCAAGCGGCGACGGACCCCTGATCCGAACCTACAGCCTGTCCAGCGCACCCTCGGACCCGACCTTGCGCATCAGCGTCAAGGCGCAGGGCCGGGCCTCGAAGTGGCTGCATGAACAGCTGCGGGTGGGAGACCTGCTGGAAGTCCGGCAGCCGATGGGCGGGTTCACCCTGGCCGACGACAGCCATCGCCCGGTGGTGCTGATCGGCGCGGGCGTCGGCATCACGCCCCTGCTGTCGATGCTCAGGGAGCGGATCGCCGACAACCGGCGCTCGGGCCGGTCAAGGCCGGTTCACCTGTTCCAGGCGGCTCGCACCCTGGAGGAGCTGCCTTTCCGCCGGGAGATCGAAGCCCTGCGCCTTCAGGCGCCGGACCAGTTGCAGGTCCAGCGCGCGCTGAGCCAACCCGGCGAGGACGCCATCCTGGGACGCGACCATGAGCGAAACGGCCGGATCGATGTGCAGTGGATCAAGTCGCGCCTGCCACTGGACAACTATGACTTCTACCTGTGCGGCCCGGCGGGCTTCATCCAGTCGATCTACGACGGCCTGCGCGAGCTCGATATCGGCGACGACCGCATTCACGCCGAGGCCTTCGGCCCCTCGTCCCTGAAACGCCGGGGTGACACGCCAAAGCCCGCCTTCACCCAGCCGCCCGCAGCGAGCGCGCCCGTGCCGGTGTACTTCTCCGCCTCCTCCAGGGAAGCACGCTGGACGCCGGAGGACGGCAGCCTGCTGGACCTGGCGGAAGGTCGCGGGCTCTCGCCGGACTTCAGTTGCCGAGGCGGCACCTGCGGGACCTGCAAGACCCGCGTGATCAGCGGCCAGGTGCATTACCCGAATCCACCGGAAGGCCCGCTGGAGCCCGGCACGGCGCTGATCTGCTGTGCCGTTCCGGCGGCCGTCGAGGGTGCGGTTCAACCTCTGGTGCTGGAGCTTTAGGCGGCCGACCGCCCCCGGCCCACCAGGGCCGGAATGGCGCGGATGTAGATCAGCTCCCCCACCAGTTCCACCAGGGTCTGGGTGATCACCGCGGCGGCGGCCAGGCCGCGGATGTCCTCGGGCAGGGCCAGGGCCAGGGGCAGCACCACCAGGGAGTTGCGCGTCGAGGCGCTGAAGGTCACGGCCCGCGCCGGACCCGCCGGCAGCTTGAACAGCCGGGCGGCCAGGGCGCCCAGCGGCGGCGCCAGGAGCAGGAAGCCCAGGTAAACCGGCACCACCGGCAGCAACCGCTCCAGATCGGCCACCACGGCGGCGATCTGCGAGCCGACCACCACCACCAGCACCAGGGCCATCGCCGGCACCGGCAGCCAGGCCCAGAGCGCCGTCCATCTCGACACCAGGGCGGAGCGACCGGCCAGGGACTCCGTCAGCAGGGCCAGGACCAGCGGCGCCACGATCAGGGCGAGGAAGGCCTCCACGAAAGGCCCGGCGGCGACCACCACACCGCTCGCGCCACCGAGCATCAGGCCGAGATAGAGGGGCAGCAGCACCATCTGCAGCAGGAGCAGGATGGGCGTGGCCGCCAGCATCAGCCGGGAGTCGCCCTTGCCGAGATGGGTGAAGACCACCACATAGTCGATGCAGGGCGTGAGCAGCACCAGCAGCGCCCCGGCCAGGATCGCCGGCTGGTCCGACAGCGTCCGGGTCAGGCCCCAGACCAGCAGCGGCACCAGCACGAAGTTGGCCAGCAGCAGGGCCGCCACGAAGGGCCTGCTGGCCAGGCCCTCGCGCAGGTGCAGGAAGGGAATCTGCAGGAACATGGCGTACATCAGCACCGCGATGGCCGGTGTCACCCAGGGCTCCAGCCCTGCGCCGGCCGAGGGCAGCGCAAGCCCCAGCAGCGCGGCGAGGATGACCGCCAGGAAATAGATCGGAATCTGATGACGCTCCAGGCTGTCGCGACTCACCTACCCTTCCCTCCCGCAAAAAGCGCCAACGTTACTCAGCGCCGTGCTCGACGGCGAGCTTTTTTCAGCCTCGAGCATTCCCGTGGCACACCGCCCGGATCGACCTTTCCAGATCTCACCGCGAGTCGCGCGACATGGCAAAACCCCGACCGCTGGGCTACTGCTGAAAGGTCATCCTCATCCACAGGCTCCGGAGCCTTGCCACCATGCCCTCGATCCACGCCGCCTCCCAGGCACCCAACCAGTTCGTCGATGTCGCGGGCCGCCGCCTCGCCTACCGAGTGCTCGGCGAAGGCGTCCCCATGGTCCTCTGCCTGCGATTCCGGGGCGTCATGGACGACTGGGACCCGGCCTTTCTCGATGGGCTCGCCGAGCAGGGCTTCCGGGTGCATCTGTTCGACTACAGCGGCCTGGGCCACTCCAGCGGTCAGCCCACCTACGATCCGGCCTCCCTGGCCAGGGATACCCTCGACCTGATCGGCGCGCTGGAGCTGGACAAGGTGGTGCTCTGTGGCTGGTCCATCGGCGGGGTCGCCGCCCAGTTGGTGCATCTGCAGGCGCCGCAACTTCTCAGCCATCTGGTCCTGATCGGCACGACACCTCCCGGGCAACTGGTGAAGACCGCCGAACCGCTCTTCTACGAGCTGGCCGCCCGGGAGAACGACTTCGAGGATTTCGTGCACCTGTTCTTCGAACCCGCCTCCGACGCCAGCCGCGACGCGGCGGCACGTTCGGCGGCACGCATCGCCGAGCGGACGGACGGCCGCTGCACGCCGGTCCCCCACGCCTGGGCGGCGGCGTTTCTGGGAGAGGGCCCACGCAATCCGGCCTTCCCGCTGGATATCGCCCTCGACGCCCTGAAACGCACCACCATCCCCATACTCCATATCGGTGGAGATCACGACATCATCTTCCCGGTGGAGAACTGGTACGCCCTCAACCGCAGCCTGCCGACGCTGACCTTGCTGACCTATCCCAGCGCCGGTCATGGCCCGCAACTGCAACATCCCGAGGCCAGCGCACGCCATATCGCGGCGTTCGTGAAGGGTTGAGCCCTGGGCACCCGACCCTGGCCTCTCGCTCGCAACCATCGTGAAGGGCGTTGGCGCCGGCTCGGAAACAGCGCCTGAAGCCAGGGATGCCCTTCTCCCCTTTGGCAGGAGCCACAGATGAACGACGACGCGCCCAAGCCTTCCGGGCGGCAGCCGCAGCTTCTTCGTCCCACCCCGGACGGCTGGGTGCGCTGGTTGCCCGGCCTCGGGTTGCTGCGCAACTACCAACCCGCCTGGTTCCCCAAGGACCTGGCGGCGGGATTGGTCCTGATCACCATGCTGGTTCCCGTGGGTATCGCCTACGCGGAAGCCTCCGGCGTACCGGGGATCTATGGCCTGTACGCCACCATAGTCCCCCTGCTCGCCTACGCCCTCTTCGGCCCCAGCCGCATCCTGGTGCTCGGCCCCGACTCGGCCCTGGTCGCCATCATCCTCGCGGTCGTGCTCCCGCTTTCCGGCGGCGACCCCCTGCGCGCCATCACGCTCGCCAGTGCCATGGCGCTGGTCTCTGGACTGATCTGCATCGCCGCCGGCCTGATGCGCCTGGGATTCATCACCGAGCTGCTGTCCAAGCCCATTCGCTACGGCTACATGAATGGCATCGCGCTCACCGTGCTGATCAGCCAGACCCCCAAGCTCTTCGGCATCTCCCAGGAAAGCCACGGCCCCCTGCGCGACGTGCTGCAACTCGGCCAGTCGCTGCTGGCGGGGCAGGCCAACTGGGCGGCCTTTGCCCTGGGGGCGGGAACCCTGGCGGTGATCCTCCTGCTCAAGCGCTTCCAGCGCGTGCCGGGAATCCTGATCGCGGTGGTGGCGGCGACCCTGGCGGTGGCACTCCTCGGGCTGGACCAGTCCCACGGACTCAAGGTGCTGGGCTCCCTACCCCAGGGACTGCCCGGATTCGTGCTGCCCCTGATCGCCCCCAGCGACCTGCTCACCGTCCTGATCGGCGGCAGCGCGGTGGCCCTGGTCTCCTTCGCCGATACCAGCGTGCTGTCGCGAACCTATGCCGCGAAGACCGGCACGGCCGTCGACCCCAACCAGGAGATGGTCGGCCTCGGCCTCGCCAACCTGTCCACCGGGCTGTTCCAGGGCATTCCGATCAGCAGCAGTTCGTCGCGCACCCCCGTGGCCGAAGCGGCAGGCTCGCGCACTCAACTGACCGGCGTAATCGGTGCCCTGGGCGTTGCCCTGCTGCTGTTGTTCGCCCCGGACCTGCTCCAGCACCTGCCCAACAGCGCCCTGGCGGCGGTCGTGATCGCCTCGGCGATCGGTCTGTTCGAGTTCAAGGACCTGCGGCGCATATACCGCATCCAGCAATGGGAGTTCTGGCTGTCCATCACCTGCTTCGTCGGCGTCGCCGTTCTCGGTGCGGTGCCGGGTATCGGCCTGGCGGTGGTCATCGCCGTCATCGAATTCCTCTGGGATGGCTGGCGTCCGCACTTCGCGGTGCTCGGCAGGGTCGACGGCATCCGGGGCTTCCATGACATCTCACGCTATCCCCACGCCCGACTCGTGCCCGGTCTGGTGCTGTTCCGCTGGGATGCACCCTTGTTCTTCGCCAACGCGGAGCTGTTCCAGAACTCCGTGCTGGAGGCCATCAGCCAGTCACCCACCGAGGTACGGCGGGTGGTGATCGCCGCGGAACCGGTCACCAGCGTGGACGTCACCTCGGCGGACATGCTCATCGAGCTGGAACGAACCCTGGGCGGCGCGGGCATCGAGCTGCGCTTCGCGGAAGTGAAGGATCCCGTGAAGGACAAGCTCCACCGCCTGGAAGTGCTGGCAAACATTGGCGATGACGTGTTCCAGCCGACGGTCGGAGCCGCAGTGGATGCCTATCTCGATGAGCACGGCGTGGACTGGACGCCCTGAGGGATGGCCAGCCCGCCCTTCATTGCCTGATGTCCGGGACGCTGCCGCACGGACGGGCAAGACCGGGGAGGCCCGCGCGTGCCTCCCCTGGGCACTCAGCGCACCAGGCAGGGGCGCTTGGGGTTGAAGCTCCAGCCGGGAACCAGGTACTGCATGGCCAGGGCGTCGTCGCGGGCCCCGAGCCCCTTGGCCCGGTACAGCGCGTGGGCACGGGCCAGCTGGTCCTCGTCCAGTTCCACGCCCAGGCCCGGGCGCTCCGGCACCCGCACATGGCCGTCGACGATGCGCAGCGGCTCACGGGTCAGGCGCTGGCCGTCCTGCCAGATCCAGTGGGTGTCGATGGCGGTGATCTCACCCGGGGCGGCGGCCGCCACCTGGGTGAACATGGCCAGGGAAATGTCGAAGTGGTTGTTGGAGTGGGAGCCCCAGGTCAGGCCCCAGTCGTGGCACAGCTGCGCCACCCGCACCGAACCCTGCAAGGTCCAGAAATGCGGGTCGGCCAAGGGAATGTCCACCGATTGCAGGGAAATGGCATGGCCCATCTGGCGCCAGTCGGTGGCGATCATGTTGGTGGCGGTGGGCAGGCCCGTGGCGCGGCGGAACTCGGTCATCACCTCGCGGCCGGAGTAGCCGTTCTCGGCACCGCAAGGGTCCTCGGCGTAGGCCAGCACGGCGTGCTGGTCGCGGCACAGGGCGATGGCCTCCTTCAGCGACCAGGCGCCGTTGGGGTCCAGGGTGATGCGGGCGTCGGGGAAGCGCTCGGCCAGGGCGGTGACCGCCTCGATCTCCGCTTCGCCCCGCAGCACGCCGCCCTTCAGCTTGAAGTCACGGAAGCCGTAGCGGGCCTCGGCCGCCTCCGCGAGGCGCACCACCGCCTCGGGCGTCAGGGCCTCTTCGTTGCGAACGCGGAACCAGGCGTCGTCGGCGTCGGGCTCGCTGCGGTAGCCGAGGTCGGTGCGACCACGGTCGCCGATATAGAAGAGGTAGCCCAGCATCTTCACCGCGTCCCGCTGCTGCCCCTCTCCCAACAGCGCCGCCATGGGCACGCCCAGGTGCTGGCCCAGCAGGTCGAGCAGGGCCGACTCCATGGCGGTGACCGCGTGGACGGCGATGCGCAGGTCGAAGGTCTGCTGGCCACGGCCACCGGCATCGCGACCGGCGAAGGCCTGGCGCATGGCGTTGAGCACGCGCTGGTAGTGGCCGATGGGCTGGCCGACCACCAGGCCACGGGCATCTTCCAGGGTCTGGCGGATGGCCTCGCCGCCGGGGACCTCGCCCACCCCGGTGTTGCCGGCGCTGTCGCGCAGCACCACCACGTTGCGGGTGAAGTACGGGCCGTGGGCGCCGCTGAGGTTGAGCAGCATGCTGTCCTCCCCGGCCACCGGCACGACCCGCAGGTCGGTCACCACCGGCGTACCGGAATGGCCCTGGCGCGGGGTGTCGAGGGATTCGGGCGCAGTGCGGGTATTCATGGATTCGTTCCTCTGGATTCTGTGGGCAGGGCCCAGGGCCGATTGCGACTCGGGATCCGTCCCGGAGACACCCGTTGGGCGGCCCCGGACGAAGACCATGACGATGGCGGCCAGGATGCGTGTTGTTATGGAGTGTCTGCCGCATTGGTTGTCAGACATGCCGAGGGCGATCATAGGAATAGAGAAGTTGTCCGACAACAGCCCATCCGCTTCAAAACAAGCGCTAGAAACCTCGTTAAGCCAATAATTCGCTGCTATTCCTATAATCAAACCCTTGTTTTCTGGCATAGAGCGCAACGAACAATCGTTTGAAAATAGCGATAAATATCAGCTTGTCGTACAAGAACGACTGCTAGACTCCTCGCCACGCGCGCCTACTTGTCTGACATCGCCACCCACGGAGCCGAGATGAACGCTGCGGAATCCCCTGCCGCCCCACCACGCAAGCCGCGAGGCCACAGCCGCGCCCACGACCTGGTCACGGACCTCACCCAGCGCATCCTGCTGGGCAAGTTCCGGCCAGGCGACAAGCTGCCATCGGAAAACACCCTGGTCCGGGAGCATGGCGTCAGCCGCACCCTGGTCAGGGAAGCGCTTTCCAAGCTGCAGGCCGCCGGCCTGGTGGAAGCCCGTCACGGGGTCGGCACCTTCGTGCTGGAACGACAGCCCCGGGAAGGGCTGCGGGTGGGCGTGGAAAGCGCCGCCAGCGTGCGCGACCTCCTCGAACTGCGCATCGGCCTGGAAAGCCAGGCGGCCGCCCTGGCGGCACGGCGCCGGACGGACGAGCAACTGGTACGGATGCGCCAGGCCCTGGACGACTACCAGGACCTGGCCGCCGCCGGCGACAGCGTCATCGAGCCCGATCGCCGCTTCCACCTGCTCATCGCCGAAGCCACGGGAAACCTCTATTTCACCGAGATCCTCAACCAGCTCGGCAACGCCCTGATCCCACGCAACCGCATGGCCCCGGAGGAGCGCTCGGGTGCCAACCTGGCCCGCCACGCGTACCTGGCCAACCTCGAACACGAGGCGATCCTCAACGCCATCCGCCGCCAGGACCCGGACGCCGCCCGGGCAGCCATCTGCCTGCACCTTTCCAACAGCCGCGATCGCCTGCTGCCGGACAAGGGCGAAGAAGACTGAGCCCCTTCGCGGGCGAGCCCGCTCCTACAACCGTCCGGCGCAGGCCCAGACCTCGTAGACATCATGGATTGACCTGCCCCACCTCGAAAGCGCGGGTTATGTTTTCGGGGTGGAAACACCTCCAACACAGAGCCGCATCGAGGGGGACAGGTCATGAACGAGTTTAACCAGGTCTATGTAGGTTTGGACGTTCACCAGGCGACGATTGCTGTCGCGGTGGCACGGCCGGGGCGCGGTGAGCCGGACTATCACGGCACCATCGAGAACCGCGACAGCGCGCTGCGCAAACTGCTCAAGCAGCTGAGCCGGCAGGGCGAGGCGTTGAGCTTCTGCTACGAGGCCGGCCCCTGCGGCTACGGCCTTTACCGTGAGCTGACAGCGCTGGGCCATGGTTGCGTGGTGGTGGCGCCCTCGCTGATTCCGCGCAAGGCGGGCGAGCGGTTGAAAACCGACCGTCGGGACGCCCTGATGTTGGCGCGCCTGCATCGGGCGGGCGAGCTGACGGCGGTGTGGGTGCCGGATCAGGAGCAGGAAGCGATCCGCGACTTGACGCGCGCCCGGGAGGACATGAAGTCCCTGGAACTGAAGTGCCGGCAACGCCTGGGCGCGTTCTTGCTGCGTCATGGGCACGTCTATGCCGGTAAAAGTCGCTGGACCCAGGCCCATTTCCACTGGTTGGCGAGCGTGAAACTTGACTCGCCGGTGCAGCAGATCGTCCTGCAGGAGTACCTCGACACCGTTAAATCGATGCAACGGCGGGTGGCCGATCTGGAAGCGCAAATGCACGAAGCGCTGGCCGGCTGGTCGCTGGGTACGGTGGCGCAAGCCCTGATGGCGTTGCGCGGGGTGAGCCTGATCACGGCGATGACGGTGTTGGCGGAGTTGGGCGACCTCAGTCGCTTCGACTCGCCGCGCGAGCTGATGGCCTACCTGGGACTGGTTCCCAGCGAGCACTCCAGCGGTGGCTCACGCCGCCAGGGCCGCATTACCCGCACGGGCAATGGCCATGTCCGGCGGGTGCTGGTGGAAGCGGGGTGGAACTACCGTTTCCCGGCACGCAAGACACGCGTCATCGAGGCGCGCGCGGCGAAAACCTCGGCGGTGGTTCAGGCCATCGCCTGGCACGCGCAGAAGCGCTTGTGCGGTCGTTATCGAGCGCTGCTGGCGGCGGGCAAGCTCAAGCAGCAGGTCACCACCGCCATCGCCCGGGAGCTGGCGGGATTCATCTGGGCCATCGCCTGCGCGGTGGCGGGCAAGGCACACGGCAGTAAGGCCGTGGCATGAACCCGCAGCAGTGGCTTCGGTTCAGGGGGTGGAGGGCCGGTGAGGAGAACCCCTGGCGCTCCTATGTGGCGTCCTCTGCGAGGAGGACAGACCCACGACCGTAGAGAAGGGCAGCTCCGCGACGAAGTGAAGTCAGGTCGGTAACCAACCCACGTATATCAGAGTGATCCACCGTCGCCTAATCGCCCTCCACCCCCTGAACCGAAGCCACTGGCGGAGAAGAACAAAACGAAAGAATAGACCCAGAGTTGACAGGTCAATCCATATCAGGAGCCGGCTTGCCGGCGAACAGAACAGCCGCCCTTCGCGGGCAAGCCCGCTCCTACAACCGTCCGGCTTGCCGGCGAATGATCGCGACCGATTGATTTACAACTCAAATCAATCACCAAGAAAAACAAAATTAAAAAATCAGGTAGCGCCATCGAAGCTAGTCGGTCCGCCAGGCATTCCCCCTCCAGACCGCGATCCAGAGCGGTCTGGAAGGAAGGGCCGGCGAACCCGGTTGCCGGACCGGGTCGCCAGGGTGCCTCACCCGCCCGCAAGATCGCCTGGCGACAAGGGCTATAGCCCGCCCACACAAACACAAGAACGAGGCGTCATTCATGTTCAACACACTCACAAGCCTGAGCGTGAGCCTGGTACAGCGCTACCTGCCCTCACCCTTCGTGTTCTCCGCCCTGCTCACCCTGGCCGTGCTGCTGGCCGGCATCTTCTCCACCGATCAGGCCCTGCCGGCGATGGTCCAGCACTGGAGCACCGGCTTCTGGACGCTGCTCGCCTTTTCCATGCAGATGGCGCTGATCTTCGTCACCGGCCATGCCCTGGCCTGCGCCCCCGTGGTCAACCGTCAGCTGGATCGGCTCGCCGGCCTCGCACGCACGCCGGGCCAGGCGGTGCTGATGGTCACCCTGGTGGCCCTGGCCGGCTGCTGGATCAACTGGGGCTTCGGCCTGGTGATCGGCGCCGTGTTCGCCCGCGCCCTGGCACGCCAGGTCAAGGGAGTCGACTACTCGTTGCTGGTGGCCTCGGCCTATTCCGGATTCCTCATCTGGCACGGCGGGCTGTCCGGCTCCATCCCCCTGTCCCTCGCCACCGGCGGCCCGGATGTGGCGCGCATCACCGCCAATGTGATCACCCAGCCCATCGGTATCACCGAGACCCTGTTCAGCCCGCTGAACCTGACCATAGTCGCGCTGCTGGTGGTTGGCCTGCCCCTGCTCAACCGCGCCATGCATCCGCGCCAGGGCGCCAAGGTGGCGGACCCGGCCAAGCTGGTGGAAGCCCGCAGCGAGCTGCCCTCGCGCAGCACCCCGGCCCAGCGCCTGGATGACAGCCGCATCCTCGGCCTGGCCCTGGTGGCCATGGCCGCCGTGTACCTGTTCAGCCACTTCAGCACCAAGGGCTTCGCCCTGGGCCTGGACGTGGTGATCGCGATCTTCCTCTTCTGCGGCCTGCTGCTGCACGGAACCCCGGAGCGCTACATGCGCGCGGTGGACGAGAGCGTGCGCGGCATCGGCGGCATCGTCCTGCTGTTCCCCTTCTACGCCGGCATCATGGGCATGATGATGGGCGCCAACGCCGATGGCGTATCCCTGGGCCGCCAGATCACCGAGACCTTCATCTCCTGGTCCTCCGCCGACACCTTCCCGCTGCTGGCCTTCCTCAGCGCTGGCGTGGTGAACGTCTTCGTACCCTCCGGCGGCGGCCAGTGGGCGGTCCAGGGGCCGATCATGCTGCCGGCGGCCCAGGCGCTGGGCGTCTCGCCGACCGTCACCGCCATGGCCATCGCCTGGGGCGACGCCTGGACCAACATGATCCAGCCCTTCTGGGCCCTGCCCCTGCTGGGCATCGTCGGCCTGGGCGCCCGCGACATCATGGGCTACTGCCTGATCATGCTGCTGTACTCCGGCGTGGTGATCGCCGGCACCTTCTACTTCCTCGGCTGAAACACGCCAGGCGCGGCCAGCGCCCCCGCCCTCCGGGAGAGGGCGGGACAGCGCCTCAGGCGCCCATCAGCCCGCCCGCTGCGGCACAGGCCAGCACCACCAGCCAGGGCGGCAGCTTCCAGACCTGCAGCGCCACCAGCGCCGCCAGGGCCAGGGCGAAGTCCCCGGCACCGGCGATGGCGCTGGTCCACACCGGCTGGTACAAGGCTGCCAGCAGCACGCCCACCACGGCGGCGTTCACCCCCATCAAGGCGGCGCGGGCGCGGCGTCCGGTGCGCAGCCGCTCCCAGAACGGCAAGGCGCCGGCCACCAGCAGGAAGGACGGCGCGAACACCGCCATCAGGCAGAGCAGGCCGCCGCTCCAGCCAGTGGGAGCGCTGTTCATGGACGCGCCGAGGAAGGCCGAGAAGGTGAACAGGGGCCCCGGCACGGCTTGGGCGGCACCGTAGCCCGCGAGGAAGGCGTCGTTGTCCACCAGCCCAGCGGGCACCACTTCCGCCTGCAGCAACGGCAGCACCACATGACCGCCGCCGAACACCAGCGCACCCGCCCGGTAGAAGGCATCCACCAGCCCCAGCGAGGGGCTCGGGAACGCCGCGGCCAGCAGCGGCAACCCCAGCAGCAGCGCGAAGAACAGCGCCAGCCAGGCGCTTCCCGACCGTCGCCCGATGCCGATGGGCAGTGCCTCATGGGCCTCCGCCTCGGCCGGGCGGAACAGCGCCAGCCCGGCCATGCCGGCCAGCAGGATCACGCCCACCTGCGCCCAGGCCGAAGGGATCAGCAACACCAGGCAGGCCGACACCAGCATCAGGCTGATGCGCGGCCCATCCGGGCACAGGGTGCGCGCCATGCCCCACACGGCCTGGGCCACTACCGCCACGGCCACCACCTTGAGGCCGTGCAACGCGCCGGCCGGCAGCCACTCGCCGTAGTGGGCGATGCCGAGGGCGAACAGGATCAGCAGCACGGCCGACGGCAGGGTGAAACCGGCCCAGGCGGCGAAGGCTCCGGCATACCCCGCGCGGGACAGGCCCAGGGCCATGCCCACCTGGCTGCTGGCCGGTCCCGGCAGGAACTGGCACAGGGCTACCAGGTCGGCGTAGCTGCTTTCCCTGAGCCAGCGCCGCCTCGCCACGAACTCCTCGCGGAAGTAGCCCAGGTGCGCCACGGGCCCACCGAAGGAGGTCAGGCCCAGGCGCAGGAAGATGAGAAAAACGGCCCAGGGGGATCGAGCCGGGTCGGGCGTCTCGGTCACGTGGTGATTCCTTGCACGAGTGGAGGGAGAAGTCATTCGCGGGCTCGGCCAGGCGGCAGCCCCCGGGAGATCAGCGCCGCCGCCAGGACGAAGGCCGTGGAAATCCACAAGCACGCCGCGAGCCCCCAGGCCTGGAAGACCCAGCCGGACAGCAAGGTCCCGATCAGCCGCCCCAGCGCATTGGACATGTAGTAGAAGCCGACATCCAGCGACACCCCGTCCTCCTTGGCGTAGCTGACGATCAGGTAGCTGTGCAGCGACGAGTTCACCGCGAACAGGACGCCGAACAGCATCAGCCCACCCAGCAGCACGACCTGGGTATTCCAGCCTGCGGAAAGGCCAAGGGCAATGGCGGCGGGTAACGCCGCCAACAGACCGGCCCAGATGAATGCAGCACGACCATCGGGTACATGGCCGCGCCGCTTGCCGGTGATGGCCGGCGCGAGCGACTGGACGATGCCGTAGCCGATCACCCAGGCGGCGAGGAAGCCGCCGACGCGCCACACGTCCCAGCCCAGCGCGCTGCTCAGGTACACCGGCAACGCCACCACGAACCAGACGTCGCGGGCGCCGAAGAGGAACAGCCGCGCCGCCGAGAGGATGTTGATGGCGCGGCTCTTGGACAGCAGGTCGCGGAACTTCGGCTTGGCCTTGGCCTTGCCCAGGTCCTGCCTCAGCCATGCCAGGCTGCCCAGCCAGATGAGCGCCAGCACCACCGCCATGGCCAGCACCGCACCGGCGAAGCCCAGCAGGGCCAGCAGGGCGCCGCCGAGGAAAAAGCCCACGCCCTTGAGCGCGTTCTTCGAGCCGGTGAGGATGGCCACCCACTTGTACAGGGTGCCCTGTCGGCTGTCCGGCACCAGGAGCTTGATGGAGCTCTTGGCGCTCATCTTGTTGAGGTCCTTGGCGACGCCCGACAGCGCCTGGGCCCCCATCACCCAGGGAATGGTGAGCCAGGCGGTGGGCACCGTGAGCATCAGCAGGGCGATGACCTGCAGCCCGAGGCCGAGGTTCATGGTGCGGTTCAGCCCCAGCCGCGCGCCAAGGTAGCCACCCACCAGGTTGGTGATGACGCCGAAGACCTCATAGAAGAGGAACAGCGCGGCGATCTGCAGCGGCGTGTAGCCCAGGCCGTGGAAGTGCAGCACCACCAGCATGCGCAGGGCGCCGTCGGTCAGGGTGAAGGCCCAGTAGTTGCCGGTGACCAGCAGGTACTGGCGGACCTCCGTGGAGAGGCCTTGCAGTGCATTCATGTTCGCCGCGCGCCCCCGTCAGTCCGCCAGGCCGACCAGCTTCGCCAGTTCCACCGCGCGGTTGGCATAGCCCCACTCGTTGTCGTACCAGGCGTAGACCTTCACCTGGGTGCCATTGACCACCAGGGTGGAGAGCGCGTCGATGATCGAGGAGCGCGGGTCGGTGCGGTAATCGATGGACACCAGCGGACGCTCCTCATAGCCGAGGATGCCCTTCAGCTCGCCGTCCGCCGCCGCCTTCAGCAGGCGGTTCACCTCTTCCGCCGTGGTGGCGCGCTCCACCTCGAACACGCAGTCGGTCAGCGAGGCGTTGGCCAGGGGCACCCGCACCGCGTGGCCGTTCAGGCGGCCGCGCAGCTCGGGGAAGATCTCCGCGATGGCGGTGGCCGAGCCGGTGGTGGTGGGAATCAGGCTCATCCCCGAGGCGCGGGCGCGGCGCAGGTCCTTGTGGGGCTGGTCGAGGATGCTCTGGGTGTTGGTGAGGTCGTGGATGGTGGTGATGGAGCCGTGGCGGATGCCGAGGTGCTCGTGGATCACCTTGACCACCGGCGCCAGGCAGTTGGTGGTGCAGGAGGCGGCGGTGACGATGCGATGGAGCGCCGGGTCGAAGCGCTGCTGGTTGACCCCCATCACCACGTTGAGGGCGCCCTCCTCCTTCACCGGCGCGCAGACCACCACGCGCTTGACGCCCTGGTCCAGGTAAGCCTGGAGCACGGCGACGGTCTTCATCTTGCCGCTGGCCTCGATCACCAGATCGCAATCCGACCAGTCGGTGTCGGCGATGGCCTTGTTGGCGGTGACCCGGATGCGCTTGCCGTCGATCACCACGCAATCGCCGTCGGCGGCGGCCTCGCGGTGCCAGCGACCATGGACCGAATCGAAGTTGATCAGGTGGGCGTGGGTGGCGGCGTCACCCGCCACGTCATTGATGCGGACGAACTCGAACTCCGGCCAGTCCCAGGCGGCGCGCAGCGCCAGGCGACCGATACGACCGAAACCGTTGATACCGACTTTGATGCTCATGGGCAGGATCTCGCTTGATAGAAGAAGGCGTTCAAAGGGAGCGCTGATTGACGCGACGGGAAAGGGCCTCGGCCGACTCCTTGCGTTCGGAATAGCGGTCCACCAGGTAATCCGAGCGCTCGCGCAGCAACAGGGTGAACTTCACCAGTTCCTCCATCACGTCCACCACGCGGTCGTAGAAGGAAGACGGCTTCATGCGGCCGGCCTCGTCGAACTCCAGGTAGGCCTTGGGCACCGAGGACTGGTTGGGAATGGTGAACATGCGCATCCAGCGCCCCAGCACACGCATCTGGTTCACCGCGTTGAAGGACTGTGAGCCGCCGCAGACCTGCATCAGCGCCAGGGTCTTGCCCTGGGTCGGACGGATCGCCCCCATCGCCAGGGGAATCCAGTCGATCTGCGACTTGAAGACGCCGGTCATGGCGCCATGGCGCTCCGGCGAGCACCAGACCTGGCCTTCGGACCAGAGCACCAGTTCTCGCAGTTCCTGCACCTTGGGGTGGCTGTCCGGGGCGTCGTCCGGCAGCGGCAGCCCGCGCGGATCGAAGATGCGGGCCTCGGCGCCGAAGCGCTCCAGCAGCCGCGCCGCCTCCTGGGTCAGCAGGCGACTGAAGGAGCGCTCGCGGGTCGAGCCGTAGAGCAGCAGGATGCGCGGCTTGTGGGTGGCCGCAAGCGGCGCGCCCAGCCTGTCCAGCGTCGGCAGTTCGAGCAGGTCGGCGTCGAGGTTGGGAATCAGGTCGTCGGTCATGGGGTCACTCCTCGGCAACCTTGGCCCCGGGCAGGTCGAACCAGCGGCGCTTGAGCCACCAGGCGACCCCCACCAGGGAAATGAGTACGGGAACCTCCACCAGCGGCCCGATCACGGTGGCGAAGGCCACCGGGGAGGCCAGGCCGAAGGTGGCGATGGCCACGGCGATGGCCAGTTCGAAGTTGTTGCTGGCGGCGGTGAAGGCCAGCGCGGTGGTTCGCGGGTAGTCGGCCTCCAGCAGCCTGCCCATCCAGAAGCTGATGAAGAACATCACCACGAAATAGAGGGTCAGCGGGATAGCGATGCGCAGCACGTCCAGCGGCAATTGCAGCACGCTGTCGCCCTTGAGGCTGAACATCGCGACTATGGTCAGCAGCAGCGCCACCAGGGTCAGCGGGCTGATGCGGGGGATGAAGCGCTCGCGGTACCAGTCTTCCCCCTTCTTCGCGATCAGCAGCTTGCGGCTGAGGAGACCGGCCAGGAACGGAATGCCCAGGTAGATCAGCACCGACTCGGCGATGTCGAGGAAACCGGTGTCGATCACACTGCCTTCCAGCCCGAACAGCGGCGGCAACACCCCCAGGAAGATCCAGGCGTAGACGCTGAAGAAGAGGATCTGGAACAGGCTGTTGAAGGCCACCAGTCCAGCGACGTACTGGTTGTCGCCCCCGGCGATCTGGTTCCACACCAGCACCATGGCGATGCAACGGGCGAGGCCGATGAGGATCAGCCCGGTCATGTACTCCGGCTTGTCGGCGAGGAACAGCACCGCCAGCGCGAACATCAGCACCGGCCCGATCACCCAGTTCTGCACCAGCGACAGGGCGAGGATGCGCTTGTCGCGGAACACCTCCGGCAACTCCTCGTAGCGCACCTTGGCCAGTGGCGGGTACATCATCAGGATCAGGCCGATGGCGATGGGGACGTTGGTCGAACCGATGGACAGGCTGTCCAGCCAGGCGGGCAGCCCCTCGAACAGGCTGCCGAGCCCGACGCCCAGCGCCATGGCCAGGAAGATCCAGAGGGTCAGGTAGCGATCCAGGAATGCGAGGCGGCTCTTGCTCATGGTGAGGTCTCCAGGTTCAGAGGGTGCCGATCAGGGCCAGCTCCGCCCTGAGCTGCTCGCTGCCCATGGTCCCCAATGGCAGGGCCAGAAAGGCCTGAACCCGGGTACTGATCCGATCGAGGGTGGCGTCGAAGGCGGCCTCGATTTCCTCGGGGCTGCCCCTGTACTCGGAAGGATCGGCCAGCCCCCAATGGGCCTTCACGGCCGGACCGAAGAACACCGGGCACGCCTCGCCAGCGGCCTTGTCGCAGACGGTGATGACGAAGTCGGGCGCCAGGTCCTGGTGTTCATCGCTGGACTTGCTGTAGAGACCGTCGGTGGCGATTCCAGCGCGGGCAAGGGTTTTCAGGCTGAGCGGATGCACCTCGCCCTTCGGCTGGCTGCCGGCGCTGTAGGCCCTGATACCGGCCGGCGCCAGGTGGTTGAACACGGCTTCGGAAAGAATGCTGCGGCAGCTGTTGGCCGTGCAGAGGAACAGAACGTTCATGGGCAATCCTTGGGCATCGACGGGCGCTTCAGCAACAGGCGGCGGCACGCTCGGGGCGGTCACCCATCCCTTCGAGGCGCTTCGAATCGGGGCTGAGCCAGTGGCGATTGGCGTCCAGTGCAGTTTCCAGCACCTGCACCACCCAGTTCGGCAGGTTCGGGTGCAGGCGGTAGTAGACCCACTGCCCCTGCCGACGATCCGCCAGCAGGCCGCAGGTGCGCAGCTGCGCCAGGTGGCGGGAAATCTTCGGCTGGCTCTCGTCCAGCGCGCAGGTCAGCTCGCAGACGCACAGTTCCGCCTCACGGGTGATGAGCAGCATCAGGCGGATGCGGGTCTCATCGGCCAGGCATTTGAAGACGGTGGTGGGGGTCAGATGGTCGGTCATGGCAGCCTCAATGCCTGGTTTTCACCAGCATGAACATCTTGATGCGCTCATGGATCTCCTGGACGCAGTGGCGGAAGGCATCGGGCCGCTCGCTGGTCACCGGATCCTCGAAGTGCCAGGCCAGCACCTCGCCGGCACCGGGCAATGCCTGGCATTCCAGGGCCGACTTGTCGCACAGGGTGATGACGTAGTCGAAGCGCTCGCCGGCGAACTCGTCGATGGACTTGCTGCGCAGGCCATAGGCATCGATTCCCAGGTGCCGCAGTTCCGCCAGGGCGCGCGCGTCGACTTCTCCCGGAGCCGTTCCGGCGCTGAAGGCCTCGAAACGCTCTCCGCCGCTATGGCGAAGCAAGGCTTCGGCGAACTGGGAGCGGGCGGCATTGGCGACGCAAACGAACAACACGCGGATCTTGGGAGTCATGGCCATTCTCTTGGATAGATATGGTTTGGCGAATATATGGAGAATCGAATATTAAGTAAAGCAACCCGGGCAGGCCGCTTCAGTGGAGCACTGCGTCGCCGGCCAGCCGGACGCATTCCTTGAGCAGCCCGCCGCGAACTCATCTGGCAGACCGTATATTCGAATATCGCCATGAACCTGAGATGACAGCGCCTGCGTCGTCTGAGCGGGCCTTTACATGTGCACGAGTACGCACCTATATTCGCCACATGACAACGCCCATCCTCTCCCGATCCCAGGCCATCGAAGCGGCCATCGAATCCCTGGACGGCACCTTCTTCAAGGCCCTCTGCGAACCGTCCCGCGTGGCGGTGCTCAAGCGCGTCATGCAGCTTGGCCGCGCGGATGTCAGTGAAATCGCCGCAGGTCTGCCGCAGGAGCGCTCCGTCATATCCCGCCATCTCCAGGTGCTGCTGGATGCCCAAATCGTCCGGGCGACCCGGTCCGGGCGACAGGTGTTCTACGAGGTGGACGGCGCCGCCATAGTCGCGCGCCTGGAAACCATCCTCCAGCACACCCGGAGCGCTGCCGCGCTGTGCTGCCCCGGCGGGGCCTGAGTGCTTTTTTCTCACCTGAATACATGCATGAGTACGCACATATGAATACCAATCAGTCCATGCAGGACGTGATCGTCATCGGTGCGGGACAGGCCGGATTGGCGTGCGGCTGGCACCTGCAACGCCTCGGCCTTGGCTTCCTCATCCTGGATGGACAGACCCGTCCCGGCGGCAACTGGCGCAACTATTACGACAGCCTGAAACTCTTCTCGCCGGCCGCCTATTCCTCCCTGCCCGGCCTGCCCTTCCCCGGTTCGCCCGCGCACTACCCGAGCCGGGACGAGGTCGTGGACTACCTGGAGGCGTACGCGAGCCGGTTCCAGCTGCCCATCCAGGCGGACACCGAGGTCCGCCAGGTACTGCGCTCGGGGGACGGATTCGAGCTGAGGTCGGCGACAGGAGGACGCTTTCACGCAAGGGCCGTCATCGTCGCCTCCGGCGGGTTCAGCCGCCCGTACCTGCCGGCGATCCCGGGGCTCGACGGCTTCCGGGGCCACCAGCTGCACAGCGCCGACTACCGGAACGTCTCGCCCTTCCGGGGACAGCGGGTGGTGGTGGTCGGCGCGGCCAACTCGGCCGTGCAGATCGCCCACGAACTGGCCCAGGTCGCCGAGACCACGCTGGCGACCCGCGAGGCGATCCGCTTCGTGCCCCAGCGCATGCTGGGCATCGACTTCCATGCCTGGCTGAAGTGGACGGGCCTGGAGAAGACCCGTTGGCTGAACGACCAGAGCACACCCGTCCTGGATGACGGCACCTACCGCAACGCCCTGCGTACCGGCCTGCTACGCCGAAACCCCATGTTCACCGCCGTGACGCCGGCCGGTGTGCTGTGGCCCGGTGGACAGCATGAGGCCGTCGACAGCCTGATCTTCGCCACGGGTTATCGCCCGAACCTGCCGTTCCTCGATGGCCTGCCGGTTCTGGGCCTCGATGGCCAGGTCATCCAGCGGCACGGCGTGGCCCTCGAAGTGCCCGGCCTGTACTTCGTGGGGCTGCCCCGACAACGCAACTTCGCGTCCGCGACCCTTCGCGGCGTCGGGCCGGACGCCGAGCATATCCTCGGGCCACTGAGGCATCACCTGGGCCTGCCCGACGCACCTCGGATGGCGAGCCTGCGTTCCTGATCAAGGCCCCGGCGCCCCGCCGGGCTTCGGTCAGGCGGCGACGTCGCAGGGGGGGCCGGAGCGCCGCCAGCCCCGCCCGAACAGGGAAGCAAGCCCCTCCACCCGGGACCAGGGCGCGCTGAGCCATTCTTCCAGGGCCACATGGCTGTCGGCCCGGCAGCGCGTGTCCAGGCCGCAGCCCTGATAGAAGCGATTGACCACCTCGACCATCGCCTCACGCTCGTCCTCCATGAGGAGGGCACCATGCACCAGCACCACCAGGCGCCCGTCGCCGGTACGCCGCCAGCGCTGGGCCGTCCCCACCAGCTTGCGCCGTCCCAGGGTGACGTTGAAGCGGCCGTCGCAGAAGGCCCCGGGCACCTCCCCCAGCCCGGGCACCAGGCCGAATCCGCGCAACCAGTCGCAGAGGGGCTCGCACAGTCGCAGGTAAGCGGCCTCGATGCGCTCCCGCTCGCCCTCCTCCGGTGGCAGCGCCACCGCCAGCGCGACGTTCAGCACCGCCGGCGACTGGGGCACCGGCTCGCCGCCTGTGTCCCGCAGCGCCACGGGCCAGCCCAGGGCGCCGCAGTCGGCTTCGGCCGCGAGGAAACCCGGCAGGCGCGCCAGTCGCCGGGGCATGACCAGCGCGCGATCCGTGGGGCGCCAGCACAGCAGCGCCCCGTCCACCTCGCCGGCATGCACCCGCGCCAGCAGCTGCCGCTCGGCCTCCAGGCCCGCCTCGACGCCGAGGCGCCGGGGCGCGCTCATGGCGCACCTCCCGCCTCGATGCAGGCGCACAGGGCGTCGAGGAAATCCGCCGCCGGCGCGCCGTTCACGGCGCGGTGGTCGAAGGTCAGCGACAGCGCGAGGTACTCGCGCTCCAGCAGCTCGCCGGCGGCGTCGCGTTCCAGTCGGCGCTGCACGCCGCCGATGCCGATGATGGCGACCTGGGGCACGTTGAGGATCGGCGTGAAGAAGCGCACCCGCGACAGCCCCAGGTTGGACACCGTCACCGTGGCGCCGGTCAGCTCGCGCACCGACAGCTTGCCCGCCTGAGCCTTGGCCAACAGCGCGCGGCGGGCCTCGGCCAGGCCCTCCGCGTCGAGCCGGTCGGCGTCGAACAGCGCCGGCGCCACCAGCAGGTCGTCGGGCAGCGGGATGGCCAGCCCCAGGTGCACCGCCGGGTGGCGGGTGATCTGGTTGTCCTCCAGGGTGGCGTTGAGCGCCGGGTGCGCCTTGAGGGTGGCGACCACGGCGTGCAGCAGCAGGTCCTGCAGGGAAGCCTGGGCCCCGGCCGCCTTGAGGGCGGCGCGGCGTGCCTGCAGCGCCCCCAGCTCGCACTCGGCGTGGTGGGTGAGCTGCGCGGCGGTCTGCAGGCTCTCGCTCATCTTCGCCGCGATCATCTTGCGCATGCCCTTGAGCGGCAGCGTCACCGGGCCGGTCGCGACCGGCGCTTGCATCTGGCCCATGGGCTCACTCCACCCGGGCGATGGTCGCGCCCTTGGCGACCACCGCGTCTTCGTCTTCTAGGATGCGCAGCACGCCGCTGGCCGGCGCCTCGATCTCGAACTGCGCCTTCTCGGACATGATCTCGGCCACCAGGTCGCCCTGGGCGACCTCCGCGCCGTCGCTGACCAGCCAGGAAGTGATCACGGCTTCGGCATCGCCTTCCCAGAGGTCATCGGCAATCAGGATGGGGGTGGACATGGCTTACTCCTCGTTTTTCAGGGTCTGGTAGGCGGCGACTATCTTCGCCGCGCTGGGCAACGCCCACTGCTCCATGGGCGGGGTGAAGGGAATCGGGATGTCCGGGAAGGCCACGCGCTGGGGGCTGGCCTTGAGCAGGCGGACGTCGTGCTCGACGACGCTGGCGATCACCTCGCCGCTGACGCCGAAGCTGTGGTAGTCCTCGTCGATGACGATCAGGCGGCCGGTCTTCTTCACCGAGGCGATGACGTGCTCGCGGTCCAGCGGCACCAGGCTGCGCAGGTCGATGACCTCGGCGCTGACACCCTGCCGCTCCAGCTGCTGGGCGGCGCGCAGGGCGTGGTGAACGCCGGCGCCCAGGCTCACCAGGGTGACGTCGCGCCCTTCGCGCACGGTCTTCGCCTTGCCGATCTCGATGACGTAGGGCTCCTCCGGCACCGCGACGGTGGCGCCCTTCTCGGTGCCCAGCCAGCCCATGCCCTGCAGGGACTTGTGGAAGAGGTAGACCACCGGGTTGTCGTCGCGGATGGCGGCGGTCATCAGGCCCTTGGCGTCATGGGCGTTGCTCGGCACCACCACCTTCATGCCCGGCAGGTGGGCGAAGGTGCCGTAGAGGCACTGGGAGTGCTGGCCGGCGTCGGAATAGCCGGCGCCGGTGGAGGCCATCAGCACCATGGGCACCTTCACCCGTCCGCCGGAGAAGTAGGTGTTCTTCGCCATCAGGTTGTAGATGGCGTCCATGCAGACGCCGAAGAAGTCGACGAACATCAGCTCGACGATGGGCCGCATGCCGTCGGAGGCGGCGCCCACGGCGGCGCCGATGAAGGCGGTTTCGGAAATCGGCGTGTCGCGCACCCGCTCCCCGCCGAATTCCTCGTACAGGCCCCGGGTATTGCCGAAGACCCCGCCGAGCTGGCCGATGTCCTCGCCCATGACGAAGACCCTCGGGTCCAGGCGCATTTCCTGGGCCACCGCCTCGGCCATGGCGCGGGCGATGGTGAGTTTGCGTTCTTTTACTGACGTGCTCATCACGGCGATTCCTGTTCAGACGAAAACGAAGTCCAGCGCCTCTTCAGGCGCCGGGTAGGCACTGTCGCGGGCGAACTGCACGGCGGCGTCGACGCGGCCCCGGGCGACTTCCTCGAGGCCGGCCAGGACGGAATCGTCGGCCACGCCCAGGTCCAGCAGGCGCTGGCGGTAGGCCGGGATCGGGTCCTTTTCCTGCAACGCGGCCTTCTCGCCGGCGGGGCGGTAGGTCTCGCCGTCGCCCATGAAGTGGCCGGCCAGGCGCGAGGTTTCCAGCTCCAGCAGGCTCGGTCCTTCGCCGGCCCGGGCCCGGGCGATGGCCTCGCCGGCCGCGGCGAAGATCGCCTCCGGGTCGTTGCCGGGCACGAAGACGCCGGGCATGCCGTAGGCGGCGGCGCGCACGGTGTTGCGCTCGATGGCGGTGGACGCGGCCTTGGCCACCGAGATGCCCCAGGCGTTGTCCTCGATCACGAAGACCACCGGCAGCTTCCACAGGGCCGCCAGGTTCAGGGCCTCGTGGAAGGCGCCCTGGTTGGCCGCGCCCTCGCCCAGGTAGGCGACCGCGACCCCCGGCTTGCCCTGCAGTTGCCGCGACAGCGCGGCGCCGACGGCCGGGCCCAGGCCCTGGGCGATGATCCCCGAGCAGGCGAAGTTCACCCGCTCGTCGAACAGGTGCATATGACCGCCCCGGCCACCGGCGAGCCCGGTCTTCTTGCCGAAGATCTCGGCCACCATTTCGTCGAGGTCCACCCCCTTGGCCACGGCGATGTGGTGCGGTCGGTGGGTGGCGGTGACGATGTCACCGGCTTCCAGGTGGGCGCAGACGCCCACTGCGCAGGGCTCCTGGCCGTTGGACAGGTGCATCTCCCCGGGAATGGGCCCGTTGGCCATGTTGAAGACCGGGGTCTTGCCTTCCATGTAGATGCGTTCGATGGACTCCTCCAGGTAACGGCTGACGAGCATCTGCTCGAACATCCAGAGGCGCTGGGCGTTGGTGGGTGCAGTCATGGGATCGGCTCCTCAGAGGGCGCGCTGGTTGATCAGCGAGCCGATGTGCTCGGCCTGGCGCAGGGCCAGGGCGACGATGGTCAGGGTCGGGTTCTGCCCGCCGCTGGTGGTGAACTGGCTGCCGTCGGAAACGAACAGGTTGGGGATGTCATGGCTCTGCCCCCACTTGTTCACCACGCCGTCGGCGGCCTTGGCGCTCATGCGGTTGGTGCCCATGTTGTGGCTGGCCGGGTAGGACGGCAGGCGGATCACCTCGGTGGCGCCGACCGCCTCGTAGCACTTGCGGGTCTGGGCCACGCCGTGGTCGCGCATGGCGACGTCGTAGGGGTGGTCGTCCTTGTGCACCACCGGGACCGGCAGGCCGTACTGGTCCTTCTCGGTGCCGTGCAGGGTGATGCGGTTGCTCTCCATGGGCAGGTCCTCGCCGCACAGCCAGACCCCGGACATATGGTCGTAGCGCTCCATGCGCGAAGCGAAGCCCCGGCCCCAGCCCTGGGGCGTCGGGTCGAGGAAGGCGGACATGAAGGGCAGGCCGAGGGAGAGGATCTCCAGCCGGTAGCCGCCGACGAAGCCCCGCGAGGTGTCGTTGTAGGACTCGTCGGAGATGATCCCCGCGCAGGTGGTGCCGCGGTACATGTGCACCGGCTTGGGCATCACCGCGTAGATGCCGGCGGTGGTGTGGCACATATAGTTGCGCCCCACCTGGCCGGAGGAGTTGGCCAGGCCGTCCTTGAACATCGACGACTCGGAGTTGAGCAGCAGGCGCGGCGACTCGATGGAGTTGCCGGCCACGCACACCACGCGAGCCTTCTGCCGCTGCTGGCGACCCTCGGCGTCGGCGTAGACCACACCGGTGACGCGGCCACGGGCGTCGTGCTCGATGCGCAGGGCCATGCTCTGCGGCCGCACCTCGCAACGGCCGGTGGCCTCGGCGCGGGGGATGTCGGTGTAGAGGGTCGACCACTTGGCGCCGATGCGGCAGCCCTGCATGCAGAAGCCGATCTGCATGCAGCCCGGGCGTCCGTCGTAGGGCTGGGTGTTGATCGCCATCGGCCCGGACTGGATCTCCTTGTAGCCGAGGCGCTGGGCGCCGGTGGCCAGCACCTTGAAGGAGTTGTGCCACTGGTGGTACGGCATGCCGGTGCTGGGGCCGGTCACGCCCATGTGGCGCTCGGCCCTCACGTACCAGGGCTCCATCTCCGCGTAGGTCACCGGCCAGTCGAGCAGGTTGGCGCCCTTGATGTCGCCGTTCTCGGTGCGCATGCGGAACTCGAAGTCGCGAAAGCGCAGGGCCACGCCGGCCCAGTGCACCGAACTGCCGCCCACCGCCTTGACGATCCAGGCGGGCAGGTTCGGGTGGTTGCGGGCCACGTCCCAGCCCCCGGTGGCGATGCGTTTGTCGAGCCAGGAGATCTTGTTGAACATGGCCCATTCATCGTTCTCGATGTCGCTCATCTCGTAGCGCTTGCCGGCCTCCAGCACCACCACGCGGATGCCCTGGCGCGCCAGGGCGTGGGCCAGGGTGCCGCCGCCGGCGCCGGAACCGATGATGACGACGACATCGCCGTCGTCCTGGGAGAATTTCGATGCCATGAAGTCAGCCCTCGTTCTTGCTGTTGTTGTCGGGTCGCACGGCTCAGAGCCAGTCGATGTCGTTGAAACCACGGGACAGGTAGCCGCCCTTCTCCACCGACGAGCCCTCGTAGCCGAACAGCGGGAACAGGGTCTTGTTGTCGTAGAGGCCGAACATCAGGGCGCTGCGGGTTTCGCGGAAGAAGGGCGTGGTCTCCACCTCCCGCAGCAGCGCGACCCGGTCGTCCTCGCTGGCGATGTCTTCGTAGGCGCGGCCATGGACGGCCCGCGCCCGCGCCTGAAGCGCCTCGAGGCCGTCCCGCACCAGCGCCGGCTGCTTGTCCAGCAGCTCGAACAGCGACTTGGCGTAGGGCGCATCGCCCAGGCGGTCGTGGGGATAGATGTCGCGGCCCATGCGCAGCAGGCCGGCCGGCAGCTTCGGCAGCACCTCGTCGGCGATGGCGGTGACGGGAATGAGGGAGCTGGTCACGGCGCTGGCGCCGAGGATCAGGGCGGATTGGCCCGACAGGCTGAGGAAGCGCCTGCGGCTGAGCGCGGTGCCCATGGGCGATGAGTCATGCATGGCAGAACTCCAGGCTGGTGCCGGACCGCTCGGCAAGGTGGGAGCCTGGCGGTCCGGCGTTCATTGTTATCGTCGCGGAGCCTTGTTCGGCCCCTCGCCAACCTGGGGAGCAGCTTGCGTGCCAAGCCCTCCATAAACTCTCAAGTCGTTGTTTTATAGGGATTTTTATTCAGAAGCGCAGCGCAGCGGGCCACGCATGCTGTAAAGCGCGGGCGTTACAGCTGTAAGGCGGGTGTCCGGGGGTTTACAGGTGGGATGAGCGCAATGGAAGCCGCGAAAGGCGTGAACGGCCCACGGCACATCAGATCTCCGTTTCGCCACAGCCACAAAAAAGGGGCCCGCAGGCCCCAAGCAAGCGGACCGTCCGACCGCTCAGAACACCTGCAGCAGGCGGATGTTCAGCCTGTGATCTTCGCGAAAGCCGTTCTCCACCGCGAAATCCCGGCCATAGGTGGCCGCCACCTGGGTCTTCGGCAGGAAGAACCAGGAGAAGCCCAGGTTCCACTTGCCGGTCTCCTGGCGATCATCCAGCCAGAGATCCTCCACGCGACTCTCGCCACCATCCACCCAGGACAGGCCGGCTCGCAGGTCCACCGCCTCGCTCAGCTGGTAGCGCAGGAAGCCCTGGTACTGGTAACTGGGTTTCTGACGCTGGCTCCAGCGACCGCTGCCGTAGTGGTTGTTGCGGCCGTAGAACATCACATCGGCCGCCAGGTCCAGCGACAGCCGCTCGCCCAGGGGTTCCACGTAGCCCAGTTGCAGGTTGAGCTTCCAGCGGTTCTCCCCGAGGTTGAGCGCCTCGTCGTTGTCGTACTCGCCGAGCGGCAGGAACAGGTAGGGGGTGAAGCCCAGGTAACGGCCGCGCTCCGGCTGGTCGATGAACCACATCGGCATGGCCAGGATGGGGTCGGCCAGGCCGCTGGTATCCTCCAGCCCCCGGCGTCCGTCCAGGCGGCCGAAGGGCAGCAGCACCTGGGGCGCCACCCGCATACCGGCCAGCTCGGTGTAGTGGACCATCCGCAGGATGCCGATCTGCGAGTCCAGCCCCGGTGAGCCGGCCTGGCGGTCGCCCGCGCGGTAGAGGCGGTCACGCTCGGCGCCCTGGAGATAGAGCAGGCCCAGCGTGGTGCCGGCCGGCGCGGGCACGTAGTCCCCCGCGTCCAGGTCCAGCGCCGCGACGGGGCCGGGGCTGGAGAGCGCGCCGATAAGCAGGATCAGACCCCAGGCACTGGCCCAAGTCCGATTGTCGAGCGACATCCGACCCGCCACGCGGGTCCTTTGGCAGTCAGGCAGCATTGCGCATCCTCGTTTCTTGTTGTGCTGTCCCCGAAGGGGCCGGAGAGGCCTTCGGCAGCTTCCGTGCCAGCGCACCGGCAGGTGCCAAGCCATTGATCAGCCATGCTTTTTGCGAGGATTGCCGCCCGAGTGAAGTGTCCACGACTGTCCACCCATTACAGCTGTAAGGCGGACACCCGCGACCAAAGGGCAGGTGACGAGGCGGGGACTAAACTCGTAATGTGTCGGCAACCGTGCCAGCCCGCTCCCACGCGCTGCCACCTGAAAACAACAAGAACTTCACGGACGGATGGGCCCTCACCCCCACCGCCCCGGGAGGCCGCATGAGCACCCTTTCCACCCCCAGCCTGCACATCGACACCGTGCTGTCCTATGCCAGCGACAGCCCCCGCGACGGCCACCACGAACCCATCATCACCCGCTCCTGGAAGCGCTGCATCCAGGACTACGGGCTGGACCCGGCCAAGCCCGCGCCGGCCCGATTCGTGCCGCGCCAGGTGCTGCGGGAACACCAGGACCATGCCGACGAACTGATCAACGTCGCCCGCGCCGGCGTCGAGCAGCTGTACCGGCACATCGCCGAACTGGGCTACGTCATCCTGCTCACCGACAACCGCGGCATCACCGTGCAGTTCCTCGGCGACCCGCTGGACGAGGCGTCGCACCGCAAGACCGGCCTCTACCTCGGCGCCGACTGGAGCGAGGACCACGCCGGCACCTGCGCCGTGGGCACCTGCATCAAGGAGCAGCAGCCCCTTACCTGCCACCACCAGGATCACTTCAGCGCCCACCACATCAGCCTCACCTGCACGGCGGTGCCCATCTTCAACCCCCAGGGCCGGTTGCTGGCCGTGCTGGATATCTCGGCGCTGAAGTCGCCACCGTCCAAGGACTCCCAGCAGTTCGCCCTGCAACTGGTGAAGCAGTACGCGCGGATGATCGAGGACGCCTACTTCCTCCGTCGCTACCGCGATTGCCCGATCCTCTGCTTCGACCGCTCGCGGGAGTTCGTCCTGATCAATCGCCAGTACCTGCTGGCGCTGGACGGCGACGGCACCCTGCTGGCGGCCAACACGGCGGCCCGCGCCCTGCTCGCCGAGAGCGGCCTGGCGCTGCCGGAAAGCCGCTCCAGCCTGGCGCGCCAGGTGCGGGTACAGGACCTGTTCGATTGCGAGCCGGACGATATCTTCAGCATCCCCCGGGCCAGCGCGGACCAGGTGCGCGCCTTCCGCACCCACCGCCGGAACGCGCTGTTCTTCGCCGCCCTGATGGAGCCGGCACGTAGCGCACCGCAGGCCCCCGGCGCGCCCAGCCGGCAGTCGACCTGCGCCCTGGACGAGCTGGCCGACGACGACCCGGCCATGCGCAAGATGCTGGCCCGGGCCAAGCGCCTGTGCGACGAGCCGCTGAACGTCCTGCTCAATGGCGAGACCGGCACCGGCAAGGAACGCCTCGCCCGCGCCCTGCACGACAGCGGCCAGCGTCGCAAGGCCCCCTTCGTCGCCATCAACTGCGCGGCGATGCCGGAGTCACTGATCGAAAGCGAACTCTTCGGCTACCAGCCCGGCACCTTCACCGGCGCCCGCAGCAAGGGCATGCGCGGGCTGATCCAGCAGGCCGATGGCGGCACTCTGTTCCTCGACGAGATCGGCGACATGCCGCTGCACCTGCAGACCCGCCTGCTAAGGGTGCTGGCCGAGCAGGAGGTGACGCCCCTGGGCGGCGACAAACCCATCAAGGTGGACATCCGCGTGGTGGCCGCCAGCCACCGGGACCTGCGCCAGCTGATCGAGGCCGGGCAATTCCGCGAAGACCTCTACTACCGGCTCAACGGCACCATCCTGCGGCTGCCGCCACTGCGCGAGCGGGCCGACAAGAACTACCTGATCGAGCGGGTGTTCCGCGAACTCTGCGAGCAGCGCCAGCGCAGCGCGCGGATCCGCGGCGACGCCATGAGCGCCCTGCTCGCCTACGCCTGGCCCGGGAACATCCGCGAGCTGCGCAACGCCCTGCAGTACGCGCTGGCCACCGCCGAGAGCGCCGAAATCACGGTCAACGACCTGCCCGAGGAATGCCTGCCCAGCGTCAACCCGCGCCCCACCGCGTCCAGCGCCCGCGCCGAGGTGCCGGGCGAGGGCCAGGCATTGGCGGACTGCCTGCGTCGCCATCGCTGGAACGTCAGCGCGGCCGCCCGGGAACTGGGCATGTCGCGGCCGACCCTGTACCGCTGGATGAAGCTCTACGGCATCGTCGCGCCCAACGCCCAGCCCTGAGGCGATCTCAGACCCACTGGTCGTTACGCTTGCGCTTGACTCGCAGCATGGTCGGCAGGATCAGGCCCAGCAGCAGCCCGGCGCCGGCGATGCTGCCGCCATAGACCATGTAGCGCATCAGCACCTGCTTGTTCTCGTCGCCCACCTGCGCCTGCAGATCGCGCACCTGGGACTTGGCCTGGGTCAATTCGCTGTCCAGGGCGGAGCGAGCGGCCTGCAGCTCGTCGATCAGCGCCTTGCGCGAATCCAGGGTCTCCTGCATGCCCTGGACACGGGTCTTCCAGGTGTCGTCGATGCCTTTCAGCTCGGCGCTGAGCTCGGCCACCTTCTGCTCCAGCTGCGGCAGGCGCTCGGCCTGGCCGGGCACCTCCTGCAGGTCGCGGCTGGGGATCCAGACGGTGTTGCCATTGCCATTGCGCACCTGGCTGTAGTCCCCCTGGGGCCGCAGCAGCTCGACCTTCTCGCCCGAGGTGAGCGTCCCGACGATGCGATAGCCATCGGTGGGACCGCTGCGGACATAGGTGCTCAGTTTGTCGCTCACCCAGCGGGCGGTGCCGGCACCCTCCTCGGCCTGCGCCGACGCCCCCATCGTCATCAGGCTGCCCAGGAGGCAGGCGCCGAGAACGCGGGACTGGAGCGGGGAAACACGGGCGGGAAAACGACGGGATAGGGACATGGGCAATCTTCACATGGCGGTGGTTCGGGGCCCCGGGGGGCGTGATGAGGTCGGCCAGGGGAATCCTGCGCGAGATGCGCGCGATCAGGCGGGGAACAGGTCAGGAAACCACCGATGGGCGAACGGCCTGCCTCCCCTCCCGAAGGGCCGACAGGTGACAGACAGCGATGGGCGGAACGGAGTTCAGCGCAATCCGCCATTCAGGGACGGATGGCAACCCGTCGCCGATTTTCACTGGCGATCAGCGGCGCAAGCACGCAAACACTCAGCACCGCCTCGGTGAACGGCTTCGGCATGGCGCGCTCCTGCGGGAGCCTGCCGGCTACCCCCCCCCCGGCATTCGCCGGCAAGCCGGCTCCTACGTAACCAGGCCCTGCATCACGGCAGAGGAACTGTTGGATGTACTAGTCGCAGGACGGGACGGCTCCTTCAGTGGGCTGGCTGGCGGGGTCGGATGATCGGGCTTCAGGTCGAAGCCCTGGAACCCCTTGCCCGGGCGCCCTCCTGCGGGGCGACCAGCCAGAGCCCGCCGAGCCCGTCCTGCCGCACCGCCAGCGCCTCGAGCCCCTGGCCCAGGCAGGGGCCGAGGACGCAGAGGCCATCCTCGGGGCGGAACAGCGCGCCGTGGGCGAAGCAGACGATGTGGCGGCCGTCGCCGGACATGAAACGGTCCTTGCGGTATTGCATGGCCACGTCCAGGTGCGGGCAAAGGTTGCGGTAGACCCGAACCTCTCCCCGCCAGCGCAGGGCGAGCACGGTATCGCGGCCCGCGCCCCAGGGATCGAATCCCCGGGCGCGGCCTTCTTCCAGATCCTCCTGATGGCAGAGGAAGGTCGAGACGTCCTGCACGGTCGGTCCCAGGCGTCAGATGGGTTCGGCGGTGCGGGCCAGCATCGCCTTGGTCAGGCCGATGCGGTCGAAGCTGGCGTCATGGGCCATCTCCCGCTCGCCGGCCAGGATCGAGTGCTCGCTGATGTACTTGCAGCGCTCGAAGCGCCGCGCCATGAAGCGCTCCAGGCGCCGCTCCAGGGTTCCCGCGCCCGCCAGCTCCAGGCTCAGCACCAGGGCGTCCTCGATGGCCATGCCGGCGCCCTGGCCCAGGTGGGGGGTGGTGGCGTGGGCGGCGTCGCCGATCAGCAGCACGCGACCCTTGAACCAGGGTTCGTCGACGAACACCACCTCCATCGGCTTGTAGACCACCTGGGCGCTGTCGGTGATCTGCTCGCGCAGCTCGCCCACCAGGCCGCCCATCCGGCCGATGCGGTCGCGCATCAGCGGGGCCAGTTGCGCCGGCTCGTACCAGGGGTTACCCGGCTCGTGGGAGGTGGAGAACATGTACATGAGGTTGTCGGCCAGGGGGACCAGGCCGGCATTGCCCTCGGCGCCGACGTAGCTCGCCAGGTGGTCGATGGAGGGGTGCCGGGGGAAGTTGTAGCGCCACACGGCCTGGCCGGTGAATCGCGGCTTGTAGGTGTCACCGAAGAGCATGCCGCGCACCTTGGAGTAGACGCCATCGGCACCCACCACCAGGTCGTAGCGCCCCTGGCTGCCATCGGTGAAGGTGACGTCGACGCCAGTGGCGTCCTGCTCCAGGGACTCGACGCTGAGGCCGAGGCGCACCTGGGTTCCCAGTTCGATGGCGGTGCCGCTCAGCACCTGGTGCAGCGCCAGGCGGGAGATGCCGACGTTGGCCGGGTACTCGGGGCCGGCCAGGCGTTGTCCGGGGATGCGCGCCAGCGGCTGGCCCTGGACGTCGTAGATGCCCACGTCCTCGAAGGCGTAGGCGGCGTCCAGGTAGCGGTCGAGGACGCCCAGGCGGGCCATCTCGCGGACCACGTTGCTCTGCTGGATGATGCCGACGCCATAGACGGTCCACTCGGACTTGATCTCCACCAGGTCCACCGAAATGCCCTGGCGGCGCAGTGCGATGGCGGCGCAGAGGCCGCCGATGCCACCACCGACGATGAGTACCTTGCTGATATCGCTCATGGATGAATCCTTGTTCTTGTTGTGTGGCGCACGGGAGAACGCGAGCGCAGAAGGCCCGTGCAGGCGGTTTTCAGGAGAGGAAACGCAGCGGCGCTGCAGCCGGGGTGCGGTCCTTGGAAGCAGAGACTAGGAAGGCGGGAACAATTTGACTAATCGTTAGTCGGGATGCAGCGTATCGCGAAAATAAATACAACGAGGTACCCCCGCCATGCGCTTCAAGCACCTGGACCTGAACCTCCTGGTGGCCCTCGATGTGCTGCTGGAAGAGCAGAACATCACCCGCGCCGCTGCCCGCCTGCACATGACCCAGTCCGCCACCAGCGGGGTGCTGGGACGCCTGCGCAACTACTTCGAAGACGACCTGCTGGTGCAGGTCGGACGCAAGATGATGCCCACGCCGCTGGCCAAGGACCTGGAGATTCCGGTCCGCGAAGTGCTGCTGAAAATCCAGACCTCGATCACCGCCAAGCCGGTCTACGACATCGCCGAAAGCAAGCGGCATTTCCGCATCATGGCCTCGGACTACCTGATCAGCGTGCTCTTCGCCGAGGCGATCCGCGAGATCAACCACGAGGCGCCACTGGTGACCTTCGAGCTCATCAGCCCCGGCCAGACCGCCACCGAGATGCTGATGCGCGGCGAGGTGGACCTGATGATCGCCCCCGAGCACTTCATCGTGAAGGAACACCCCTCGCAGCTGCTGTTCGACGAGCAGCACGTCTGCGTGGTGTGGGAGCAGAACATGCGGGTGGGCGACCGGCTGACCCTGGAGCAGTACCTGGACCTGGGCCACGTCGCCGTCGCCTTCGGCCGCAGCCGCACGCTGGGCATCGAGGAATGGTTCATGACCCAGTACGGCTGCAAGCGACGCCTGGAGGTCATCACCCATGACTTCAACACCCTGCCGCAGCTGGTGGTCGGCACCGAGCGCGTGGCCACCATGCACAGCCGCCTGGCGCGGCTCTATGCGCGCAACCTGCCGCTGCGGATCCTGCCGCCGCCGGTGGAGCTGCCGACCATGCAGGAGTTCATGAGCTGGCACCGCAGCCTGGACCGCGACCCCATGCTCCGCTGGCTGCGGGAAAAGCTGGTGGAGATCGTCAACAGCCCGGAATCGCCGATCACCGACTGAGGGCACCACCGCCGCGCCACGCCCCTCGCAAGCCGCGCCCCCAGGTATCTCGCCATCCGATAGCTGGCATCCGAACAAGCGATTTGTCCAATTCCTGCCCCCATGCGAGCGTGCCCCTGCCGCCTTCCGGGCGGTGGCCCCCGAGCACCTGCCTGGCCGGGGCGCCGTCATCCCGGTCGTCCCCGCCTGGCAACCCGCCGGGTTCCCCACGGGCGGACACCGGGTCAGAAGAAGGAAAACAACGACATGTTCCGCTACTTCCCTACCAACTACGTCTGGAACCTCTCGGTGGACCTGGCCCTGGAAATGGGCGCGCGCATCGGTGAGATCGTCGAGATGTGCGAACCGCTGCAAGAGGCGGCCAAGCAGCCGGATGCCGCCGGTACCCAGGCCTTCCGCGAAACCTGGTCGAAGATGGCCGACAAGCTCTGCGACCTGGCACGCGAGGATGAGGAGAAAGGCCGCCTGCTCTCCGCCGGCGAAAAGTACAACCGGGCCGCCACCTACTACCTCACCTGCGAGCGCTTGCAGGCCCACGGCGCCCCCGGTCGCCTGGAGCTCTACCAGCGCTTCCTGGAGACCTTCGCCCGGGGCATCGAGCTGTCCGGCGAGAACTGCGAGCGGGTCGAGATCCCCTACGAGGGCAAGGTCATCTCCGGCCTCTTCGTCCGCGCCGAAGGCGTCACCGGCCCTGCGCCCCTGCTGGTCCAGCTCAACGGCCTGGACTCCACCAAGGAAATGAAATACCGCGTTGGCCTGCCGATGTGGCTGGCCCGGCGCGGCGTGTCCTCCCTGGTGATCGACCAGCCCGGCACCGGCGAAGCCCTGCGCCTGCATGACCTGAAGGCCCGCTACGACGCCGAGCACTGGGGCAGCCGCGTCTTCGACTGGCTGGAAACCCGCGAGGACGTGGACATCACCCGTGTCGGCTGCGAAGGGGTGTCCCTCGGCGGCTACTACTGCCCGCGCGTGGTCGCCTTCGAGCCGCGCTTCGCCTGCGGCGTGGTCTGGGGCGCCAACCACGACTGGCGCGAGGTGCAGAAACGCCGCCTGGAGCGCGAGGGCAGCTTCCCGGTGCCGCACTACTGGGAGCACGTGCGCTGGGTCTGGGGCGGCAAGGACATCGAATCATTCATGGCCATTGCCGAGAACGTCCATCTCGACGGCGTGGTGGAGCGCATCCGGGTGCCCTTCCTGGTCACCCACGGCGAGCAGGATTCGCAGATCCCGCTGAAATGGGCCCATCGCACCTACGAACAACTGGTCAACAGCCCCAAACGCGAACTGAAGATCTTCACCCCTCGCGAGGGCGGCGTGCAGCACTCCAGCTTCGACAACTCCATCAACGCCGGCCAGTACATCGCCGACTGGGTCGCCGAGACCCTTGGCGGCCGCACCGCCTGACGACCGAGACGAGAACCCGACCATGAAGATCATCGGACCCGATTACCTGGTGTTCGGCGTCGACGACGTCGACGCCTGCGTGCAGTACCTCACCGACTACGGCCTCAAGCCCCGCGATGTCGACGAAGCCGGCGGCTACCTGGAAGCCCTGGACGGCACCGGCATCCTCATCCGCCGACGCGACGACCCGCGCCTGCCCGCCGCCATGGAGACCGCCAGCACCCTGCGCGAGACCGTCTACGGCGTGGCCGACGAGGCGACCCTGCAGGCCATCGAGGCCGAGCTGTCGAAGGACCGCAGCGTGACCCGTGGCGAGGACGGCGTGTTGCGCACCGTGGACGACCTGGGCTTCGCCCTGGGCTTTCAGATCAGCTGCCGCCGCCCCCTCGACCTGCCCGGGGAAATCAGCAACGCGCCGGGCGCCCGCGCCAGCCGCCCGCTGAACAGCCTGGGGGCCAGCGAGGAGATGCCCGCCCTGCCCCGCAGCCTGTCCCACGTGGTCTATTTCGTCCCCGACCATGCCCGGGGCGAAGCGTTCTACGCCCGCCTGGGCTTCGTCTGCACTGATCGTTTCATCGACGTCGGCCCCTTCCTGCGTCCGGCCGGCACCGAGGATCACCACACGCTGTTCCTGATCCAGACGCCGCCGTTCATGAAAGGCATCGAGCACTTCACCTTCCACATGGGCGGCCCCACCGAAGTCATGCTGGCCGGCACCCGGTTCGTCGAGAAAGGCTACGAGTCCTTCTGGGGGCCGGGCCGCCACCAGCTGGGCTCCAACTGGTTCTGGTACTTCAACAGCCCCATGGGCTGCCATGTGGAGTACGACGCCGACATGGACCTGCACGACGACAGCTGGACCGCCCGTACCGCGCCGCCAGGGGCGGACAGCTCGCAGTACTTCCTCTTCCACTACCAGGAGAAGTGGGCCCCGGGAGGACCGCCGCCCAAGCACTGACGCGCCCCGCTCCTTGGCAGTCCGCCCGCGACCTTCGGCTCCGGTCAGGGTCGGGCCGCCACCTCGACGCCCGGTGACCGGCTGGCTCCGGGCGTCTTTTTTCTTTCAAAAAAAAATGGGCGACCTGTTGGTCGCCCGCCCAATCATTCCGGGAGAGGAATGTCAGAAACGCTTGTGTCCGCATCACGCAAGATTCAGACAAGCTCCTTTTTACCCATCGCCCCCCTCCCCGACCATTGAACCATGGTCTAAGTCTCGTCCTTCCCCAGGCCATGGAGCTTCAGCTTGTTGGCGATGGTGGTGTGGGACACGCCCAGCCGCTTGCCCAGCTGTCGGCTGCTGGGATGCTCGGCGTAGAGCCGCTCCAGCACCGCCTTCTCGAATCGGCCGACGATGGCGTCCAGCCCTCCTTCGAGGGAGAAATCCCCCAGGGGCTGGGGCGCGCCGTAGTCCGGCAGACGGATATGGTCCGGACGGACGGTACCGCCATCGCAGAGCGACACCGCCTGGAACAGCACGTTCTCCAGCTGCCGCACATTGCCCGGCCAGTGGTAGTTGCCCAGCTTGTCCAGCACCTGGGGCGCCAGCTTCGGCAGGCCGCAACCGATCTGCCGGCTCGCCGAGTCGAGGAAGTGCTCCACCAGCGGCGCCAGGCCATCCAGGCATTCCCGCAGCGGCGGGATATGCAGGGACAGCACGTTGAGTCGGTGATAGAGGTCCTGGCGGAATTCGCCACGGGCGCAGAGTTCCGACAGGTCCACCTGGGTGGCGCAGATCACCCGCACGTCCAGGTACACCTCCTCGTCGCTGCCCACCCGACGGAAGCAGCCGTCCTGCAGGAAGCGCAGCAACTTGGCCTGCAGGCGCGGGCTCATCTCGCCGACGCCATCGAGGAACAGCGTGCCGCCGGCGGTCAGCTCCAGCAGCCCCAGCTTGCCCTCCGGCCGGGCACCCTCGAAGGCGCCTGGGCCGTAGCCGAAGAGTTCGGTCTCGGCCATGGATTCCGGCAGGCCGGCGCAGTTCAGCGCCATGAAGGGCGACTGGCCACGCGGACTGGCCAGGTGGCAGGCGCGGGCCAGCAGCTCCTTGCCGGTACCGGTCTCGCCCTCGATCAGCAGCGGCGCATCCAAGGGGGCCATGCGCCGCGCCTCGCGGACCACGGCGGCCATTACCTTGGAGCTCTGGAAGATGCTGTCGAAGCCGCGCAACTCATGCTTGCGCACGTTGTAGATGCGCTCCCCCACGCGGTCCGCCCGGTGCAGGGTGAGCACGGCACCGGCCAGGGCCTCGCTCTCGTCATGCTCGGATTGCAGCGGCGCGATGTCGGCGAGGAAGGTGTCGCCCTTGATCTTGATGCGCAGGCCATTGATTCGCGCCTTGTTGGCCCGCACCAGTTCCGGCAGGTCGAAATCGTCCACGTAGCGCGACAGCGGGATCCCCGGCACCTCGTCCACCCGCACCCCCAGCAGTTGGGCGGCGGCACGGTTGGCGGCGACGATGGAGCCCCCCATGTCGATGGACAGCACCGGAAAATCCAGCGCCCCCAAGAGGGCGTTGAGTTCCAGGTGGCGCCGCTCGCTGGGCATCAGGCCCACGCGCTTGACGCCGAAGACGCCGGGGATGGCCTCCAGCTTCGGCCGCAGGGACTGCAGTTGCAGGTTGATCAGGTTCGGGCACAGCAGGTAGATGGCATTGCCCTGGTCGCCGCCGACTTCTCCGCGATTGACGTTGATGCCGTAGTCGACGAGCAGGTTGAGGATGTCGCGGAGGATTCCCACGCGGTTCTGGCAATGGACTTTGATACGCATCAGGCACCCCTGTTTCGGGCTTTTTCCTTGGGGAGTCGATGAAAGAATCCGTTCATGACCCACTTTTTCCGTAAAGAATATGTGACACGAATAGCTGCCGACAAGGCGATGTCTGGCGCCACTTGCGCAGACGTAAAGAATTCCTTACGAATAACCGGTAATCCGAGGCGTGAACCCGGGCTTCACCCTGCTGCAACCCGGTCCGCCCTGCGCTATCGATAGGGGAGCACAACAACAAAGCCCCGCCCTCAGGAGGCCGAATGAAAACGACGCAGTACGTGGCCCGCGAACCCGATGCCAACGGCTTCATCCATTACCCGGAGACCGAGCACCAGGTGTGGAACACCCTGATCACCCGTCAGCTGAAGGTGATCGAAGGCCGCGCCTGTCAGGAATACCTGGACGGCATCGAGCAGCTTGGCCTGCCCCATGACCGCATCCCCCAGCTGGGCGAGATCAACAAGGTCCTCCAGTCCGCCACGGGCTGGCGCGTCGCCCGCGTCCCGGCGCTGATCCCCTTCCAGACCTTCTTCGAACTGCTGGCCAGCCAGCAATTCCCGGTGGCCACCTTCATCCGCACCCCGGAGGAGCTGGACTACCTGCAGGAGCCGGACATCTTCCACGAGATCTTCGGCCACTGCCCGCTGCTGACCAATCCCTGGTTCGCCGAATTCACCCACACCTACGGCAAGCTCGGTCTCAAGGCCACCAAGGAAGAACGCGTCTACCTGGCGCGCCTGTACTGGATGACCATCGAGTTCGGCCTGCTGGATACCCCCCAGGGCCGGCGCATCTACGGCGGCGGCATCCTCTCCTCGCCGAAGGAGACCGTCTACGCGCTGTCGGGCGAGCCCGAGCACCAGACCTTCGACCCGCTGGAATGCATGCGCACGCCCTACCGCATCGATATCCTGCAGCCCCTTTACTTCGTGCTGCCGGAACTCAAGCGCCTGTTCGACCTGGCCCACGAGGACATCATGGCCCTGGTGCACAAGGCCATGACCCTGGGCCTGCACGCGCCGAAGTTCCCGCCGAAACCCAAGGCCGCCTGAAGACACTCACATCTTTCGTAGGTTGGGCTTCGCGTTGCTCTGCCCAACCTACAAGAACAACACCCATTTCGGAGACCTCATATGACCACCCTGTCCCAAGCCCACTGCGAAGCCTGCCGCGCAGGCGCTCCGCTGGTATCCGACGAAGAACTGGCCGTGCTGATCAAGGAAATCCCCGACTGGAACATCGAAGTCCGTGACGGGGTCATGCAGCTGGAAAAGGTCTACCTGTTCAAGAACTTCCGCCACGCCCTGGCCTTCACCAACGCCGTGGGCGCCGCCGCCGAGGAAGAGGGCCACCACCCGGGCCTGCTCACCGAGTGGGGCAAGGTCACCGTTACCTGGTGGAGCCATGAGGCCAAGGGCCTGCATCGCAACGACTTCATCATGGCCGCCCGTACCGACCGCATCGCCGAGACCGCCGAGGGTCGCAAATGAGCCACTTCGCCCGCGTCGGCCGGGTGCCGGGCGACCCCATCCTGGGCCTGATGGACGCCTTCCGCCTGGACACCAACCCCACCAAGCTGGACCTGGGCGTCGGCGTCTACAAGGACGCCCGTGGCCTGACGCCGATCCCCCAGGCGGTGAAGCTGGCCGAACAGCGCCTGGTGGACCTGGAAACCACCAAGACCTATGTCGGCGGCCACGGCGACGCGGCCTTCGGCCGTCTGCTGATCGACCTGGTGCTGGGCACCGGCAACCGCCTGGAAGCCGCCGGTCGCGTCGGCGCCACCCAGACCCCGGGCGGCACCGGCGCCCTGCGCCTGGCCGCCGAGTTCATCGCCCGCAACCTGCCGGGCCGGCGCGTCTGGCTGAGCGACCCGACCTGGCCGATCCATGAGACCCTCTTCGCCGCCGTCGGCGTCGAGGTGGGCCACTACCCCTATGTCGATGCCGGCAACCGCCTGGACATCGAGGCCATGCTGGCCGCACTGGATCAGGTGCCCCTGGGCGACGTGGTGCTGCTGCACGCCTGCTGCCACAACCCCACCGGTTTCGACCTGTCCCAGGCGGACTGGCAGCGGGTGCTGGACGTGGTGAAACGCCGTGAACTGCTGCCGCTGATCGACTTCGCCTACCAGGGCTTCGGCGACGGCCTGGAGCAGGACGCCTGGGCCGTGCGCCTGTTCGCCGAGGCGCTGCCGGAGGTCCTGGTGACGAGCTCCTGCTCGAAGAACTTCGGCCTCTATCGCGAGCGTACCGGCGCCCTGATCGTCTGCGCCGAAGACAGCGAGAAGCTCACCGACGTGCGCAGCCAACTGGCCTTCCATGCGCGCAACCTCTGGTCAACGCCACCGGCCCACGGGGCTGCGGTGGTCGCCACCATCCTCGGCGACGCCAGCCTCAAGGCGCAGTGGGTGAAGGAACTGGAAGGCATGCGCAAGCGCGTCGCCGACCTGCGCCTCGGCCTGGTGGAAGCCTTGCAGCCCTATGGACTGGCGGAACGCTTCGCCCACATCGGCGAGCAGCGCGGCATGTTCTCCTACACCGGCCTGTCGCCCGAGCAGGTGGCGCGGCTGCGCGCGGAGTTCAGCGTCTACATGGTGAGCACGGGCCGCGCCAACGTCGCCGGGCTGGATTTCAGCCGCATCCAGGACCTGGCGAAAGCCATCGCCGCCGTCTGCTGATCCCCATGCAGGGTGGGTCCGCGCACCGGTACTCCTGGTGCGCGCGGCGCACCCTACGGGCGTCCCCCAACGCCCCCTCAGAAATCCACCTTCCCCCTTCCCGCCTTGATCGCGCCCCGCTTGGCCTTGCCTTCCAGGCGGCGCTTCTTCGAGCCCAGGGTAGGCTTGGTGGGCCGCCGCGCCTTCTGGACCTGGGCGACGCTGCGAATCAATTCCGCCAGGCGCTCCAGGGCATCGGCCCGGTTCTGTTCCTGGGTGCGGTACTGCTGGGCCTTGATCACTATCACCCCATCGGCGGTGATGCGGCCGTCCCGCAGGGCCAGCAGGCGCTCCTTGTAGAAATCCGGCAGGGACGAGGCGTTGATGTCGAAGCGCAGGTGCACCGCGCTGGACACCTTGTTGACGTTCTGCCCGCCCGCGCCCTGGGCGCGGATGGCGGTCAGCTCGATTTCGGTATCGGGCAGGTGGACGTTGCTGGAGATGACAAGCATGGGGGAATCCGGAGGCCGCAGGATGAATGGAGCGGAGCGAAACCCAGGCTGTCGGACCCATGGGTTTCGCAGGCTCTACCCATCCTACAAGGCTGCGACGTGCAGCCAGGTGATAGAGGAGGCACGGATCGTAGGATGGCGTAGAGCGGAGCGAAACCCATCAGCGATGTCGATGGGTTTTGCAGGCTCCGTCCATCCTACAAGCTTCCCTCCACGCGCCGCGACTCCAGCACCATGCCTTGCTCCGCGCCGCGCTTGAGCAGGGCATAGAGCACGCCGGTCACCAGGCTGCCGGCGACTATCGCCAGCAGGTAGAGCAACGCATGGTTCATGGCGTTGGGAATGGCCAGGACGAAGAGGCCACCATGGGGCGCCATCAGCTTGCAGCCGAAGTACATGGACAGTGCGCCGGTCAGCGCGCCGCCGGCGATGCTGGCGGGGATCACCCGCAACGGGTCCTTGGCGGCGAAGGGAATGGCGCCCTCGGAGATGAAGCACAGCCCCAGCACCAGCGCCGCCTTGCCCGCCTCCCGCTCGCTCTGGGCGAACTTGCGGCGCATCAGCAGGGTGGCGATGCCCATGCCGACGGGCGGCACCATGCCGGCGGCCATGGTGGCGGCCATGGGCGCGTAGCTCTGGGACGCCAGCAGGCCCACCGAGAAGGCGTAGGCCGCCTTGTTAATGGGGCCGCCCAGGTCCACGCACATCATCCCGCCCAGCAGCAGGCCGAGCAGGATGGCGTTGGAGGTGCCCATGTTGTCGAGGAAGTGGGTCAGGCTGGTGAGCATCCCGGCCACCGGCTTGCCGACGACGTAGATCATCACCAGGCCGGTGAAGAGGCTGGAGAGCAACGGGATGATCAGGATCGGCTTCAGCGCTTCCACGCTCTGGGGCAAGGCCAGGTGGCGGTTGATCGCCCGCGCCGAATAGCCGGCGAGGAAGCCGGCGATGATCCCGCCGATGAAGCCGGCGCCCAGGCTGCCGGCCAGCAATCCGCCGATCATGCCCGGCGCCAGGCCGGGGCGGTCGGCGATGGAATAGGCGATGTAGCCGGCCAGCAGGGGCACCATCAGCTTGAAGGCGGCCTCGCCACCGATCTGCATCAGCGCGGCGGCCAGAGAGCCTTCCTGCTTGAAGGCCTCGATGCCGAAGACGAAGGACAGGGCGATCAGCAAGCCACCCGCCACCACCATCGGCAGCATGTAGGACACCCCGGTCAGCAGGTGCTTGTAGGCGCCCTTGGGTTCGGCCTTGGCCTTGCCCGGCTGCCCTTCCCCACTGGCCTTGGCGTCCATTACCCGGCCCTCGGCCAGGGCGCGCTCGAGGGTGGCATCGGCCTGCTTGAGGGCGACCCCGGTGCCGCAGCGGAACACCTTCTTGCCGGCGAAGCGCGACAGGTCCACCTCGATGTCCGTGGCCAGCAGCACCGCATCGGCAGCGGCGATCGCCTCGGCACTCAGCGGATCACGGGCGCCCACCGAGCCCTGGGTTTCCACCTGGAGCTCGATGCCGGCGCGCTGCGCCGCCTGCTTCAGCGCCTCGGCCGCCATGAAGGTATGGGCGACACCGGTCGGGCAGGCGGTGACCGCCACCAGGCGCGGTCGGGCGGCAGTGGCCGGGGCGGGCTCCGCCGTCGCGACCAGCTGTTCACGGGCATCGACGGCGGCCTTCAGCAGGAAGGCCTCGCTGTCCCGCAGGGCCTCGCTGGGGCTGGCCAGGAACAGCCGCTTGCCGGCGAAGCGGGACAGGTCCAGCGCACCGCTCTTCACCACCAGCACCCAGTCCGCCGCCGCCAGGGTCTCGGCGGAGAGCTGGTTCTCGGGATGCTGCGGGTCCACCACTTCGACGCTGGTGCTCCAGCCCAGGCGCTGGGCGGCGGCATCCAGCAGGCGCGCACAGAGCACGCTGGTGACCATGCCGTTGGGGCAGGCCGTGACGATGGCGAGTTTCATCGGGATACCTCTTGTTGTTCTGGTTGCGCCGTCAGGCTGACGGCGGCTTCGAGCTGTTGCAGTTCGGCGAGGTCGCGGATGCCGAAGCCCACCTGGGTCACCGCCTGGGCGGCGGTGGCGGTGGCCAGGCGCAACGTCCTGTCAGCCGCCCAGCCACTGGCCAGGCCATGGACCATGCCGGCCAGCAGGGAATCTCCGGCGCCCACGGTGCTGGCCACCCTGACCCTGGGCGGACGGGCATGCAGGTCGATCTCCGGGCCGAACCAGCTCACGCCGTCGGCCCCCTGGGAAATCACCACATGCTCGATGCCCCGGGCGCGCAGGAGCCCGGCCTCCTGGCGTTGGGCCGCTGGGCTGGAGAGGTCGCGCTCACAGAGGGCTTCCAGTTCCTCGACGTTGGGCTTGATCAGCCAGGGCGTCGCCAGCAGGCCGGCGCGCAGGGCTTCGCCACTGGTGTCCAGGGCGACCTTGAGACCGTGCCCCTGGATCCGGTTGATCAGGTCGGTGAAGGACTGGGGTTCGACGCCCCGGGGCAGGCTGCCCGCCACCACCACCAGGTCCTGGCCGGGCACCAGGGCGTCCAGGCGCAGCATCAGCTCCACCTGCGCCATCGCACTTACCAGGGGGCCGGGGCCGTTGATATCGGTAATGCGCCCATCGGCTTCCGCCAGCTTGATGTTGCTGCGGGTTTCGCCCGGCACCCGGACGAAGGCGTCGACGAATCCGCGCCGGGCGAACAGCGCCTCGAAGGCCTCGGCGTTATCGGCGCCGAGGAAACCCGCGACCGTCAGCCCATGCCCCAGGTCCGCCAGCACCTGGGCAACGTTGAGGCCCTTGCCGGCGGCGTGGCTCGCCTGCTCCAGGCTGCGGTTGACCTGGCCGGGCTCCAGCCGCTCCAGGCGCAGGGTCAGGTCCAGGGCGGGGTTCAGGGTGAGGGTGAGGATCCGTGCCATCAGAAGCGCTCCGCCAGTTCACGCACCGCAGCGGCGCTGTCCAGGGCCAGGGCGCTCTGGGCCAGCTCGCGGGCCGACGCCAGGCTGAATTCCCGAACCCTCGCCTTGATCTCGGCGATGCCGCTGGCCGACAGGCTGAGCTCGTCCACACCCAGCCCCACCAGCAGCGGTACCGCCAGCGGATCCCCGGCCAGCTCACCGCAGACGCCCACCCACTTGCCCTGGGCATGGGCGGCGCGAACCGTGAGGTCGATCAGTTGCAGCACCGCCGGGTGCAGGCCATCCGCCTGGGCGGACAGGGTCGGATGGCCACGGTCGATGGCCAGGGTGTACTGGGTCAGGTCGTTGGTGCCGACGCTGAAGAAGTCCACCTCCCGGGCCAGCGCGGGGGCGATCAGCGCGGCGGACGGCACTTCCACCATGATGCCCAGCTGCAGGTCCGCCTGGGGAATCTCCTCCGCGACCCGCAGCGCCAGGTCGCGGGACTGGCGCCACTCGTCGATGCTTCCCACCATGGGGAACATGATCCGCAGGGGGCGGCCATCGCTGGCCCGCATCAGGGCGCGCAACTGGGTTTCCATCAGGTGCGGACGCTGCAGGGTCAGGCGCACGCCACGCACGCCGAGGAAGGGGTTCTCTTCCTCCGGCACGGGCCAGTAAGGCAGGGGTTTGTCGCCCCCCACATCCAGGGTCCGCGCCACCAGCGGGCGTCCGTCCAGGGCGTCGAACACCCGGCGGTACTCGGCCTCCTGGGTCGCCAGGTCCGGCGCCTGGGGATGGGCCATGAAGATGAACTCGGTGCGCAGCAGGCCCACGCCTTCGGCCCCCTGGGCCATGGCCTTGGCCGTCGCGGCGCTGTCGCCGAGGTTGGCGCAGACTTCCACGCGATGGCCGTCACGGGTTACCGCCGGCTCGCCCTTGTGGGCGTCGGCCAGGGCCAGTCGACGCTTGCGGCCTTCCTGTTCCTCGCGAGCGCGGGCCAGTTGCGCGGCGTCCGGCGCCACCACCAGTCGGCCTCGCTGGCCGTCCAGCAGCAAGGAGGTGCGCGGCGCCAGCAGCAGTACCCCGGCACCGGCGCCCACCAGGGCGGGAATGCCCAGTGCGCGGGCGACGATGGCGCTGTGGGAGGTGGCGCCGCCCCGCGCGGTGAGGATGCCGGCCACCCGGTCGCGGTCCAGTCGGGCCACGTCGGACGGGGCCATTTCGTCCATCACCAGGATGTAGGGCTCGTCGGGCTCGGGCGCGTCCTGAACGCCGCACAGCTGGGCCAGTACCCGCCGGCCGATGTCCCGCAGATCGGCGGCGCGCTCGGCCAGCAGGGCATCCTGCAGGCTTTCCTGCTGGGCGGCGGCGCTCTCGATCACGCTCATCCAGGCTGCCGGGGCGCTTTCGCCCTGCTTCAGGCGGGTGTCCACCTCATCGCCCAGGTCCGGGTCGGCGAGCATTTCCAGGTGGGTGATGAAGATTTCGCGAATGGCCTTGGCCTCGCTGCGCAGCACCAGGGCCTCGATCTCGCCGCGCACCTCGGCGATCGCCAGGAGCAGGCGCTCACGCTCGAAGCCGGGCGACTCGCCCCGCAGGGGATACTCCAGCTCCTGGCGCAGGTGGATATGGGCCGGCCCCAGGGCGATGCCCGGCGCCGCCGGTACGGCCTGCACCTGGCTACCGGCCTCGGGCGCCGAAACGGGCAGCGCCTGGGGCTCGTCCTCGACCCTGGCCGGCGCCTCCAGCGGCAGCGGCTCCACCTCTTCCCCCAGACCGGCCTCGATGGCGGCCCTGAGCGCCGGCAGCGCGGCATCGGCAATGGCCGGCTCGGCGACGATCTCCAACACCTGGCCACGCCGAATGCCCAGGCTCAGCAGCTTGCTCAGGCTCTTGGCGGACACGGCGGCGGCACCGCTGTCGGCCACTCGCACGCGGATTTCACCGTCGAAACCCTTGGCCAGTTGCACCAGTTCCTTGGCTGGGCGGGCGTGCAGGCCGTGGGCATTGGCCAGCGGCAGGCGCAGGCTGGGCCAGTCCGGCTGGGACTCGCCGCCCAGGGCTTCCAGCACGGCGCGGCGCTGGGTGGCGCGGGCCAGTTCGCGGCCACGGCCCTCGATCAGCAGCCCGCAGAGCCGCTCCAGCAGGGCCAAGTGCGCATCCCCCAGGCTGGCCAGGCAGAACAGACCGTTGAGGGGCTGGTCCAGGTAGCGCAGCGGCTTGTCCGGCGTCAGGTAGGCGAGGCCGGGGCGCTGCACCACCTGGTCGCTGTGCAGCCACCAGAGGCCGTCCCCCAGGGGCAGCGGCTCGCCCTGCAGCAGGCTGGCGGCGAAGGCACCGCCCACGCACTCGGCCCGGCGCAGCAGCCGCGCGCCCTGGAGTACCAGCTCGTCGTAGTCCTCCACGGTCACACCCAGGCCGATGAGCTGGTCGTCCAGAGCCAGCTCCTGGGGCGCGCTCTGCAACAGCTGGAGGATCTGCTCCGGGGACTCGGCGCGGCGCAACTCGGCGCCGAGATCGGCTTCGCCCAGGGCGCGGGTGAGGATCTGCAGCAGGCGCAGGTGTTCGTCGGATTTGGCGGCGATGCCGATGGCCAGGTAGACCATCTGGCCATCGCCCCAGTCGACGCCCTCGGGGAACTGCATCAGGCGTACGCCGGTGGTGAAGACCAGGTCGCGGGTGGCGGGCGTGCCGTGGGGGATCGCAATACCCTGGCCCAGGTAGGTGGCGCCCTGGGCCTCGCGATCCTGCAGCCCCTTCAGGTAACCGGGTGCCACCAGGCCATCGCCTTCCAGTCGCTCGGCCAGCATCCGCAAGGCGGTCGCCTTGTCCGCCGCCTCCAGGCCCATGGAAATCTGCCCTGCGGTCAGTTCGAGCATCGTTCACCTCTCACGGGCCTTGCGCCCTTCTTGTAGTAAGTCACCTGCCGCCAGCGGCGCCGCCAACCGTCGAATCGATTGGTCAAAGCGTAGACAGAGCGCCTGCTGAAACGTTTCACTAAACTAGTTGGGCAAGTTACTCGATAATCTTCCGTTCTTGAAGCCCGTTCGATGAAACACATCCGCATAACAGGAGCCCGCAACTTGAAACTCAGCGATATCGCCCGTCTTGCCGGTGTATCGGTGACCACGGCCAGCTACGTGATCAACGGCAAGGCGGAGCAGAAGCGCATCAGCCCGGCCACCGTCGAGCGCGTGCAGGCCGTGGTGGACGAGCACGGTTTCAAGCCCAATCCCCAGGCCGCCGGACTGCGCAGCCGGCAGACCCGCACGCTCGGCTTCATCCTCCCGGACCTGGAAAACCCCAGCTATGCCCGGCTCGCCAAGCTGCTGGAACAGGGCGCGCGCGCGCGGGGCTATCAACTGCTGATGGCCAGTTCGGACGATGAGCCGGAGAGCGAGCGCCAGTTGCTCAGGCTGTTCCGCGCGCGCCGCTGCGACGCACTGATCGTCGCCAGTTGCCTGCCGGAAGACGATGACAGCCTGGAACAACTGCTGGACGAGGGCCTGCCGGTGATCGCCCTGGACCGGGTACGCAATCCGGAGCGTTTCTGCGCCGTGGTCAGCGACGACCGGGAGGCGGCTCGGGAACTCACCCGCAGCCTGCTGGACCCGGTGCCGAAGCGTATCGCCCTGCTCGGCGCTCGCCCGGAGCTGCCCACCAGCGCCGCCCGCAGCGCCGGCTTCCACGACGCCCTGGCCGGACTGGACACCGAGGTGGTGGAACTCCACGGCGAGGCGTTCAGCCGCGACTGTGGCCGTCGCCTGATGGATGAGCTGCTGGCACGAAAGGGCCCGCTGCCGGACGTATTGATCACCACCGCCTACGTGCTGCTGGCCGGCGTACTGGACGCCCTGCGGGAACGGGGCGACTGGCCCGGGGACCTGCGCGTGGGCACCTTCGGCGACACCCAGTTGCTCGACTTCCTGCCGCTGCCGGTGAACTCCATGTACCAGCAGCATGGGCTGATCGCCGAACAGGTGCTGGCCCTGGCCCTGGCGGCGGTGGAGCAGCAACGCTACGAGCCGGGCGTCCGCCCCGTGGCGCGCCGCCTGAAGGAAAGGTGAAGGGAGGGCGCCGGACCGACGCTGCGGGGTGCCCTTACCCGAAGGGCCACGCCCCAGGCGACGGGCAGCACGCGCCCATGAGCCGCCCCTAGCCCGCCATCGCGCTGGCGCGGTAGTCCCGGGGCGACTGGTCGAAGTGCTTCTTGAAGGTGCGGCTGAAGTGGGCCGAGTCGGTGAATCCCCAGCGGAAGGCGATGTCGGTGATGGATTCGTTGCGCAGGCGCGGGTTCGACAGGTCGGCGGCGCTGCGCTTGAGGCGGGCGCGCTGGATGAAACGGCAGACGCTGTCACCCTGCTCCTCGAACAGGCGGTAGAGCTGGCGGACGGAGATGTTCAGCTGCCTGGCCAGGGATAGCGGCGTCAGTCCGGGTTCGGACAGGGACTGGTCGATGAGCTGCTGGGCCAGGACGCGCAGGCCGGCGTTGTGCGAACCCTCCAGCTCACTGAGTGCGGCCACCGATTGCTGCCTCAGGCTGGGCGCCAGCAGTGCGATCAGGGCCTCCTGGAGCGCCTCGCCCTCCTCCATCCCAGCGCAGCCGTCCAGTTCCCCGCCGCAGATCTGCTCCACCAGTGTCCGCAGTACCCGGCCGCTGGCGCATTGCTGGGAGAGCTTGCCGAAGGTGGGCCGCCCTTCCGGCATGACACGACAGACTTCGTCGCGGGCCAGGTGGAACGAGGCGTGCTCGATCAGCCCATGGGGCACGATCTCGCAGGAACGCGCCGAATCCATCAACGCCATTTCACCGGGCCCCAGCTCCAGGCAATCCCCCTCCTGCTTCAGCTGGGCACGGCCCGCGCGCTGGATGATGAGGAAGCAATGACGGTCATCGTCGTGGTCGATGGAGGTGCGCTGGCGGCTGATGACGCCGGCGTTGGTGCGGATCTGCGCCACTTCGAGGCCGGAGAGGTCCTGCCGGCCGATCTCGCCGATGAACAGGCCGTGCCCCTGGGGCGGGCGCGACTCGAAACGTCCGCAGACCCCTTGCAGTGCGCGGAGCCAGGCGTCGAAATCCCTGGGACTGGAAACCTGAGAGAGCATGGAGCACCTCCGTAGCGGGCTTGGCGCCCGGCCTTGTCGTTATGACGATATGATTAACATGTTAATCATGTTCCGACAAGACGATTCCGAGGGGAGCTCGCCCATGAAAAAGGGGCCCTGTCATGGCCCCTCGTCCTTGCGCTCTGGGTCAGCTATCCAGTCGTCAGATATCCGGCTCGAACAGCTTGCGCTTCATCACCAGCTTCACCCACAGCAGGGCGATCAGGCTGACCACGGCCAGCACCGCGCCGGTGAGCAGGTAGACGGTCTGGGTCATCTCCGGCGACGGCGAGTTGTTCAGCGCGATGTAGCCCATGCCGAGGATGCCGACGACCTGCGGCAACGGGTAGAAGGCCGACTTGTAGGGACGCGGCAGGTCCGGGTGGCGCCGGCGCAGCACCATCACGTTGACGTGGGCGATGATGTAGGCCAGCAGCCAGCTGGTGGACGCGGCGATCAGCAGCGTGATGATGGAATCCGGCCCCATCAGCAGGAACGGCAGCGCGATGATGATGGCGACGAAGACAATGGCCATCCAGGGCGTGCCGAAGCGCTTGTGCAGCACCTTCATCTGCGGGAAGGCCTGGCCGTTCTCGGCCATGCCGCAGAGCATGCGCGGCACCGCCGCCAGCACGGTGTTGACCGTGGAGCAGGTGGCGGTCAGGGCCATCACCGTGGCGATGATCACCGCGCCCTTGCCGAACACCGCGAACACGTAGTCCAGGTAAGGCAGCGGCGAGGTGGTCAGGGTCTCCACCGACAGGTAGCGGCTGGCGCCGATGCAGAAGATCACGAACAGGGTGAAGGTGATGGTCAGCGAGAGCATCATCGAGCGCGGGATGTTGCGTTCCGGCTGGCGCACCTCGCCGATCAGCGGGCAGATGAACTCCGCCCCCACCAGCAGCCACATGGCCAGGGCCACCAGGCCGATGAAGCTGCCGTCGAGGACGCCGCCCCATCCCCAGTCCACGTCCGGCACGAATCCCATGGCGGGCGCCTCGCCCAGCCCGCTCACCGCCGTCACCCCCACCAGCAGCAGGGCCACCACCATGGCGAAGGTGAAGACGTTCTGCAGCCGGGCGAAGACGTCGGTGCCGAGGATATTCAGCACCGTCAGCAACGCCAGGATGGCCAAGGGCACCAGGGTCGCGGGGAATACCCCGGGAAACAGCTTGTCGAGGATGGCGTCCACCAGCAGCAGTTCGGCGGAGAGGCCGAACATGGCGACTATCACGTACCCCGCGAACACCGCGACTATGGCCGGGAAGTGGCCGATGGCCTTTTGCGTGTAGGTCGCCAGGGTGCCGGCCTGGGGGAACATCAGCGACAGCTCGGCGAAGCTCTGCACGTAGCACTGGGCCAGGATGAAGGCCACGGCGAAGGCGGCGAGGAAGCCCAGGCCGCCGAAGCCCATGCCCTGCAGCGCCGACATCATCGCGCCCTGCACCACCACCACGCCGATGCAGATGGCGATCATGGTGGCGAAGCCCAGGGACTTCAGGCTGGAACGGGCCGGCGAGCCGGCCGTCGCCGTCAGGTCCAGGTCGTTGGTGGAGGTCTTGTTCATTCTTGTGTTCCTCGCGGTTGGGTGCGTAACGGCATCGCTCAATAGGCGATGCAGACGGACTTGTTCTCGGTGAAGGCCTCGATGGCCGCATGCCCCATCTCGCGGCCGATGCCCGACTGCTTGAAGCCGCCGAAGGGCATGGAGGGGTCCAGCAGGTTGTGGGCGTTGACCCAGACGGTGCCGGCCTTGAGGCGCGGGATCAGGCCCATGACCTGCTTCAGGTCGTTGGACCAGATGCTCGCGGCCAGCCCGTAGGGGCTGTCGTTGGCCAGGCCGACCACCTCGTCGAGGTCATCGAAGGCGGTGGCCACCAGCACCGGGCCGAAGATTTCCTCGCGGACCACGTCCATGTCCGGGCGGACCCCCGCGATCACCGTCGGCTTGACGTAGAAACCGCGCTCGCCATGGGCCTCGCCCCCGCAGATCACGCTGGCCCCCTGGGCGCGGCCGCCGTCGACCATGGCCAGCACCCGACGCTGCTGCTTGGCGGAGATCAGCGGATTGATCTGCGCGGTCGGATCCAGGCCCGGGCCGATGCTGAGGGAGCCGGCGATGCCGTGCAGGCGCTCCAGCACCTGGTCGAAGGATTTGCGCTGCACATAGAGGCGCGAACCGGCGGTGCAGACCTGGCCGTTATTGAAGAACACGGCCCCGGCCGCCCCGGCGGCGGCCTGGTCGAGCGCCGCGTCGTCCAGCACGATCACCGGGCTCTTGCCGCCCAGTTCGAGGGTGAAGCGGGTCATGTTCTCCACGGCCGCGTGGCCGATCAGCTTGCCCACCTGGGTGGACCCGGTGAAGGCCAGCTTGTCGATGCCCGGATGCGCCGCCAGGGCCGCGCCGGCTTCCGCGCCGACACCGGTGACGATGTTCACCACCCCCGCCGGGATGCCCGCCTCCAGGCACAGCTGGCCAAGGCGCAAGGCGGTCAGCGGCGTCTCGTCGGCCGGTTTGAGCACCAGGGTGCAACCGCAGGCGAGCGCCGGCACCACCTTCCACAGCGCCATCAGCAACGGGAAGTTCCAGGGCACGATCGCCCCCACCACGCCCACCGGCTCCGGCACCGTGTAGGCGCGGAACTTGCCGCCGGGAATGGCGCCGATGGAGAGGTCCAGGCTCTTGCCCTCGATCTTGGTGGCCCAGCCGGCCATGTAGCGCACGTACTCGACGCCCGCGCCCACCTCGATGGCCCGCGACAGGTTGATGGACTTGCCGTTGTTCAGGGTTTCCAGCTGCGCCAGCTCCTCGCCGTGCGCCTCCAGAAGATCCGCCAGCTTCAGCAGCAGCCGCTCGCGGTCCGCCGGGCGCTGGGACGCCCAGCTGCCCTCGAAGGCCCGTCGGGCGGCAGCCACCGCCAAGTCCACGTCGGCCGGGGCGGCCACCGCCACCCGCGCCAGTACCTCGCCTGTGGAAGGGTCATGCACCGGCATCTCGCTACCGGACAGCGCCGGCCGGGACTGGCCATCGATCAAAAGCCCATGGCGGGCCTGCACGAAGGCCGCGACACGGGGGTCAAGGGCAATGCTCATCTCGAGTCCTCTCTTTGCTCGGCCGCCGGGACGGCCGGGGTTCACGGATAGTCGAGAATCACTCTGCGCCAAGCCCGGAAGGCGATCTTGACCCTGGCTGCCGCCGGATTTGCCAATGGCTGCCAGCCCCCTGGCAGGAAGAGGCAAGCCCGCTGGCAGGCTGGAACAAGTATTCGGCGGCCGCATGGGGCACAAATGGACCCACGCAGCCACACCGCTGCACTCGAGGAGAATTCACCGTGAGCACCAAAGACAACGCCTTCTGGCATCCCATGCTGCACCCCAACGAGATGAAGCAGCGCGAACCCATCCGCATCGTCCGTGGCGAGGGCTGCTACGTCTTCGATGACAAGGGCAACCGCCTGGTGGACGGCGTCGCCGGCCTCTGGAACGTCAACGTCGGCCACGGCCGCAAGGAGATCAAGGCCGCCATCAGCGCCCAGCTGGACGAATTGGAATACTTCCAGCTCTTCGACGGCATCAGCCATCCCCGCGCCGAGGAGCTGGCCGCCAGGGTGATCGGCATGCTGGAGCCGGAAGGCATGCGCCGCGTGGCCTTCAGCTCCGGGGGCTCGGACGCCATCGAGACCGCGCTGAAGCTGGCCCGCCAGTACTGGAAGCTCCAGGGCCAGGCCGATCGCACCAAGTTCATTTCCCTGCGCCAGGGCTACCACGGCACCCACTTCGGCGGCGCCTCGATCAACGGCAACACCGTGTTCCGCCGCAACTACGAGCCGCTGCTGCCGGGCTGCTTCCACATCGACACGCCCTGGCTCTACCGCAACCCCTACAGCCAGGACCCGGAAGAACTGGGGCAGATCTGCGCCGACCTGCTGGAGCGCGAGATCCAGTTCCAGAGCCCCGACACCGTGGCCGCCTTCATCGCCGAGCCCATCCAGGGCGCCGGCGGCGTGATCGTGCCACCGGCCAACTACTGGCCGCTGATCCGCAAGGTCTGCGACAAGTACGGCGTGCTGCTGATCGCCGACGAGATCGTCACCGGCTTCGGTCGCTCGGGTTCCCTGTTCGGCAGCCGCCTGTGGGGCGTCAAGCCGGACATCATGTGCCTGGCCAAGGGCATTTCCTCGGGCTACATCCCCCTGGGCGCCACCACGGTCAACGAGCGCATCGAGCAGGCCTTCGCCGCCAACGGCAACTTCACCGGCGCCATCATGCACGGCTACACCTACTCCGGGCATCCGGTGGCCTGCGCCGCAGCCCTGGCCAACCTGGACATCGTCGAGCAGGAAAACCTGCCGGCCAACGCCGCGAAACAGGGCGAGCACCTGCTCAAGAGCCTGGCCAGCTTCCCCGAGCGCTTCGCCGCAGTGGGCGAGGTACGCGGCAAGGGCCTGATGGTGGCGCTGGACCTGGTGAGCGACAAGGCCACCCGCGAGCCCATCGACCCCCTGGGCGGCTACGCCAACCGCGTCGCCGAGATCGCCCGCGCCAATGGCGTGATGGTCCGCCCGGTGGGCACCAAGATCATCCTCTCGCCACCGCTGGTGATCGAGCGGGAGCAGATCGACACCCTGGTCAACGCCCTGGCCATCGGTTTCCAGGAAGCCCGGTACTGATCCGCTGCGCGACGGCGATGCCGCGGTGGAAACGGCCTTGGCGTGCGCCTCCAGAGGCGTAGACTCGGAGGCCCCAGCCGTTTCCGCCGCGCCCCGCTCCAGCGCGCAAGCGCCGGGTGGTTGATGGGCCAAACATGAGCGCGGCCATGCCGCGTTCTTCCGTTCAGGAGGACGCACCATGCACGACAATTTCGGATTGCAGTGCCTGCAGGCCTTCAGCCGGGTGGTCCCCGCCTCCTGCCTGGTCTTCTACCGGGTGGACCGGAACCTGCGCGCCCGGGACTTCCAGTTGCTGCATATGGATAGGCGCACCCACCGCGACTACCTGGCCCACTACCGCGACTTCGACCCCCTGCAACCCGCTCTCTGCCGGGACGAACGCCAGCCCGTGATCCCGTTGCGCCAGGCCATGGCGCGCCAGGGCGGCGAGGCCCGGCGCATCTACCAGGGCTTCCTCGCCCGCCACGGGATCCGCGACGTGGTGGAGGTGATCGCCCATGATCGGCAACGCCCCCTGGTGGGCATCTCCCTGCTGCGCACGGGTCCGAACCCGGCCTTCGACGCCCGGGAACTCCAGTGCCTGGACGGCCTGCGCGGCCTGCTGGACCTGGCCGTGCGCCAATGGCCGGTGGAGCAGGAAGACCCGCTCCCCACCCTCGCCGCCCTCACGCCCCGCGAACAGCAACTCGCCCTGCTCCTGCGCGAGGGACTGTCCAACAAGGACCTGGCGCGGGAACTGGACCTGGGACTGGCGACGGTGAAGACCCACCTGATCCACCTGTTCCGCAAGACCGGCGCCCGCAGCCGGACGGAGCTGGTGCGCCGGCTGTTTCCCTAGCCTTGCAGGGTGGAGCCGGATGGATCACCCACCTCCACCTTCCGGTTGATACCCGTCCCGGCCCATCCCGCCGACCATGGCCCCATCACCCACCCCGAGGAGATGTGCCATGACCACCCAACCCGAATGGATCACCGTAGGCGCCCTGGCCGACGGATTCGCCCCCGAAGCCTTCATCCTGCCCAGCCTGGCCGACCTCGCCGGGCGCACCTTCACCCTGCACTTCGCCAATGGCTGGCAGATCGAGCACCGCTTCGACGCCCGCCGGGTCAACTGGGCCCTGGCCGACGGCAGCGCCCGTGGCGAGGCCGACTACCGCGCCACCTCGGTACGCGAGGGCCTCTACCTGGTGGATTTCCTCAAGGAAGAAGACGGCCGCCCGGTGTCCGTCAGCCTGGTGCTGGACATCGCCAACGGTGCCTTCACCGCCGTGCTGGGACGCATGCCCAGCGAAGCCGAATGCCGTGGCGACCTGTTCAGCAAGGCGCTGGCCGGTGGCGAACTGACCTCGGTCCGCGCCGACTTCCTCCACGGCAGCCTCGACCGCCCCTGGCAGGACGGCGCCTGCCCCCACGCACCGACCCGCGAACTGGTGGGCCTGCGCAACCTCTACCGCTACAGCCCCACCGAGGTCTACGAGCACATCTACCTGAACGAGAACTTCTACAGCTGGCAATGCCTCAAGGGCGTCGAGCAGGGGCTGGCCGACACCGACCGCTGCCACACCATCAGGATCGCCGACCAGCTCTACCTCTTCGTCTGGCGCGAGAAGATCGTCCCGACCCTGGGCGTGATCCTGATCGACCTGCAGAAGCACCGCAGCGACGGCAAGATCTGCGGCTACGCCGGTGGCGACTTCGGCCAGCTGTCGAACTTCCCGGTCAGCTCCCACTGCAGCATCCTCAACCACACGGATTACCCGCAATGAAAAGCCGCACCGTGCTCATCACCGGCGCGGGCACCGGCATAGGCGCCGCCTGCGCGCGGCGCCTCGCCAGCGAAGGGGCGAACCTGGTGCTGATGGGGCGCCGCGTCGCGCCCCTGGAAGCGGTGGCCGCCGAAACCGGCGGCCTGGTGCTGGCGGCGGACGTCGCCAGCAGCGCCGACTGGCCGCGCTGCATCGCGGCCATCGTCGAACGCTTCGGCGGCCTCGACGGGGTGATCGCCAACGCCGGCGGCCATGGCCTGGGCAGCGCAACGGACACCGGCGATGACGACTGGCAGGCCGCCATGCGGGCCAACCTCGACAGTGCCTTCCACACGGCTCGCGCCTGCCTGCCCCTGCTGGTGCAACGGCGCGGCTCCATGGTGCTGATGGCCTCCATTGCCGCGCTGGCGGCCGGCGAAGGCGTGTGCGGCTACACCACCGCCAAGCACGCGCTCATCGGCCTGACCCGCTCCCTGGCGCGGGACTATGGCCCCCAGGGCGTGCGCGTCAACGCGGTCTCACCGGGCTGGGTGCGCACGCCCATGGCCGACGCCGAGATGCAGCCACTGATGGAGCGCCACGGCGAAAGCCTGGACGCGGCCTACGCGCGGGTCACCGCCGAGGTGCCGCTGCGGCGCCCGGCCAGCCCGGAGGAGATCGCCAGCGTCTGCCGCTTCCTGCTGGGCGACGAGTCCGCCATCGTCACCGGCATCAACCTGGTGGCCGACGGCGGCTCCAGCATCGTCGACGTGCCGACCCTGGCCTTCGGCCGCGGCTAGCCCCCCGTTGCGGTCGTAGGAGCCGGCTTGCCGGCGAATGGCACAGACCTGTTCGCGAGCAAGCTCGCTCCTACCGGAGCGGCAGGTCCGTAGGAGCCGGCTTGCCGGCGAATGCGCGGCCCCGTTCGCGAGCAAGCTCGCTCCTACCAGAGCGGCAGGCCCGCCGTCCCCGCAACGCTGAAATACCCCACGCGAAGGCACCGGCCGGGCCGGAAAATACATTAAGATATTAACCGTCATCCCCCCTGTCCCTGCCTGCCCCGATGCCCGACTCCCGCTCCTGGCCCACGCCCATCCGCGCCCTGCGTCATCCGAACTTCCGTCTCTACTTCACCGGCCAGGCCGTTTCCACGCTGGGCAGCTGGCTGCAGCAGGTGGCACTGGCCTGGCTGATCTACCGCCTCACCGGCTCGGCGGCGCTGCTCGGGGTCACCACCTTCGCCTCGCTGCTGCCGCAGCTGCTGGTGGGGCCCCTGGCGGGGGCGTGGATCGACCGGCATGACAAGCGCCGCCTGCTGATCGGCGTACAGGGTTTGCTGGGGCTCCAGGCCATCGCCCTGACGGTGCTGACGGCGACCGGCCTGATCGGCCCGACGCTGATCGTCCTGATGGCGGCAGTCCTGGGGGTGCTGAATGCCTTCGATACGCCGCTGCGGCAGTCGCTGCTCAGCCAGTTCGTCAGCGGCAAGGAGGACCTGCCCAACGCCCTGGCGCTGAACGCCATGCTGTTCAACGCTTCGCGCTTCATCGGCCCGCCGCTGGCCGGCCTGCTGCTGGGGTTCACCAGTGAAGCCACCTGTTTCGCCCTCAATGCCCTCTCCTACCTGGGCCTGGCCGCCGGGCTGCTGGTCATCCGCATGGCGCCCACGCCCCGGGCGGCCGGTTCCACCGGGGATGTGTTCCGCGAGGGGCTGACCTACGTCGCCGCCCAACCGCCCATTCGCCAGATGATGCTCAGCGTGCTGGTGGTCAACCTCACCGCCTCCAGCTACGCGGTGCTGCTGCCGGTGTTCGCCAAGGACATCTTCGCCGGCGACGCCCGCACCCTGGGCTGGCTCTGGGGCGCCGCCGGCCTGGGGTCCCTGGTGGGAACCCTGCTGCTCGCCAACCGCCATGCCCTGACCAGCCTGGTCGGCACCATCCTGGCCTGCGCCCTGGCCGGCGGCGCCGGGTTGCTGGCCTTCGCCGCCAGCCAGCACCTGGCCCTGTCCCTGCTGGCCATGGCGGTGATCGGCTTCTCCATCACCAACTGCAACGTCGGCACCAACATCCTCCTGCAGAGCCTCGCGCCGGAACGCCTGCGGGGTCGCGTGGTATCGCTCTACACCTCGACGCGCTTCGGCTTCGACGCTATCGGCGGCCTGCTGGTGGGCATCCTCGCCGAGCAGGTTGGCGCGCCCTGGGCCATGGCCAGCGCCGGGTTCCTGCTGCTGGGCTACTGCGCCTGGCTGCTGCCTCGGCAACGACGCCTGGCCCGGCAAGTCGCCGACGCACCCCGGGAGGACGGCTGACCCGCCATCCTGCATCTGCAGGATGGCGACCCCGAGGCGCACGGCTCGATACTGCCCGGACCGCACCACGTTGCCCGTCACGGACAGGCGGGTGACCGAAGCATAACGAGGTCGCACCTGGGGGTTATCCATGAGCAGGATCGCCACTGAACTGCTGGACGCATTCAGCAGCACCACGCTGGAGCTGCAGCGCCTGGCCCGAGACACACCCATCGAACGCTTCCGCAGCCTGGCCCTGGCCGAACTCCAGCGCCTGTTGCCCTTCCACAAGGCCTGGTGGGGACGTTCGGCCATGAACGACGGTATTCCCGAGCCCCAGAGTTCCCACCTGCACAACCTGCCGGCGCGCTACGTGACCGATTGGCAGCTTATCCGCCACGAGGACACCACCATCGACCGGGTCCACGCCAACCTGGGCCAGGCGGCCATCGTCGACCTTCACGCCACGGACACCCCGCCCGGCCTGCGCTGGCTGGGGGAGCGCTACGGCATCGGCGAACTGCTCTGCATCGTTCACACCGATCCGGAGACCGCCCTCAGCGATCATCTGGCCCTGTACCGGAATCCGGGTGCACCCCGCTTCACCGGCCAGGACCGCTTGCTGATCAACCAGTTGATGCGTCACCTGGTAGTGGCGGTCTCCACCAACCAGATCCACACCCTCGCCAACCGGCGGGAGGGCCTGTCCAATCCCCGCAACCTGGCCCTGGCGATCTGCGACGCCCGAGGCATCCTGCACTGCGCCGAACGTGGCTTCGTCGAACTGCTGCTGAGCGAATGGCCGGACTGGACCGGCCCCCGGCTACCCATGTCGCTGGACCCGCTGGCCCCGCAGGACTGCCGGCTGCAGATCGAGGTGTCCGCCGCCGGCGATCTGCTGCTGGTCGCCGCCCGCAGCCTGGTTCCCTTGCAGCGGCTCAGCGCCCGCGAGAACGATGTGGCCCAGCGTTTCGGCGAAGGCATGACCTACAAGGAAATCGCCCGCGAACTGGGCGTGGCGCCCAATACCGTGCGCCACCACATCCGCACCATCTATTCCAAGCTCGGCGTGAACGACAAGGCCCGCATCGCCCAGTTGCTCCACGCGCCGCCCGACTGAGCCCCGCTCCCCGCCCTTCCGACCCAGGAGCCCCGCCATGGCCCGTTCCCCGTCCACGCCCCCGGCCCTGCTCGCCGCCATCGTCCTCTTCGCCGCCATCACTCCCGCCGTGCTGATGACCGCCCCGGCCCTGGCCGCCCAGCTCGCCAGCCAGTGGCAACTGAGCCCGGGGCAGATCGGCGACCTGTTTTCCGCCGAGCTGGGGGCCATGAGCCTGGCCACCCTGCCCGCCATCTGGTGGCTCAAGCGCGTGAACTGGCGCCTCGCGGCACTGCTGGCCGGGACCCTGTTCGTCACCGGCAACCTCGCCTCGGCCTGGGCGGAGGGTTACACCACCCTGGTGATCCTTCGTTTCCTCACCGCCCTGGCGGGTGGCTCGCTGATGATCCTCTGCCTCTCCAGCGCCGCCACCACCGACAACCCCAGCCGGGTCTACGGCCTGTGGGTCATGGGCCAACTGGTGCTGGGCGCCATCGGACTGGCGCTGCTGCCGAAGCTGTTCGCCTCCCAGGGCCTCGCCTCCGGCTACCTGCTGCTGGCGGCTCTCGGCCTGCTGGTGCTGCCCCTGGCCCGCGCCTTCCCGAGTGGTGCGCAATCACCGGCACAGGCTCGGAGCGAGGATTACGGCGCTCCCCCGCTCAGGGTGGGCCTCGGCATCCTGGGCCTGCTGGGCTTCTACATTGCGCTCTCCGGGGTCTGGACCTTCATCGGTGCCATGGGCGAGAGCGCCGGACTGGATGCCCAGGCCAATGGCAATGTCCTCGCCATCGCCACCCTGATGGGCATTCTCGGCGCCGTCATCGCGGCCGTGATCGGTGAACGCCTGCCCCGTGTGCCATCGCTCTGGCTCGGTTTCGGCCTGATGGCGCTGTCCACCCTGCTGCTGCTCGGGCAACCGCAACTGGCGCGCTTCGCCATCGCCGCCCTGGTGTTCAAGTTCACCTGGACCTATGTGCTGCCGTTCATCCTCGCCAGCCTCGCGGACCTGGACCCGAGCGGGCGCCTGATGAACCTCAGCAACCTGGTGATCGGCGGCGGCCTCGCCCTGGGACCGGCCCTGGCCGGACGCCTGATCGAGCGCCAGGGCGGTTTCGACGGCCTGCTGCTGGCCGCAGCCGTCATCACGCTCCTGTCCCTGCTGGCCGTGCTCGGCAGCCGCGAGCGCGGCCGCGCGGTCGCGTCCTTCGATTCCCACTGACCCGGAGTCCTCCCCATGAGCCGCCGTACCGCGTTCCTGTTCGATGAACACTGCCTCTGGCACAGCGCCGCCCGCCTCCACGCCCTGACCCTGCCCGTGGGCGGCTGGGTGCAGCCCCCCGCCGCCGCCGGCCATGCCGAATCCCCGGAAACCAAGCGGCGCCTGAAGAGCCTGATGGATGTTTCCGGCCTGACCCGAGCCTTGCAGGTCAGCAGCGCCCCGCCCGCCGATGAGGAAGACCTGCTGCGGGTTCACCCGTCCCATTACCTGGCACGCTTCAAGGCCCTCAGCGACGCCGGTGGCGGCGACCTGGGCGACGAGGCCTCGGTGGGCCCCGGCAGCTATGAGATCGCCAGGCTATCGGCGGGCCTGGCCCTGGCCGCCGTGGACACCGTGTTGAAAGGTGAGGCGGACAACGCCTACGCCCTGTCGCGACCGCCGGGCCACCACTGCCTCCCGGACCAGGCGATGGGCTTCTGCTTCCTGGCCAATATCGCCATCGCCATCGAGGCGGCCAAGGCACGCCACGGCCTGGGCAAGGTGGCGGTGATCGACTGGGACGTGCACCACGGCAACGGCACCCAGGCCATCTACTACCGGCGCCCCGACGTGCTGACCCTCTCCCTGCACCAGGACGGCTGCTTCCCGCCTGGCTACAGCGGCGCGGACGACCAGGGAGAAGGTGCGGGCCTGGGCGCCAACCTCAATATCCCGCTGCTGCCCGGCAGCGGCCACGCCGCCTACCTCGACGCCATGGAGCGCATCGTCATCCCGGCGCTGGAGCGCTTCCGGCCGGAACTGATAGTCGTCGCCTGCGGCTACGACGCCAACGCCGTGGATCCACTGGCCCGCATGCTGCTGCACAGCGACAGCTTCCGCGCCATGACCCAGCGGCTGCGCGAGGCCGCCGAGCGGCTCTGCCAGGGGCGCCTGGTCATGGTGCATGAAGGCGGCTACGCCGAAGCCTACGTGCCCTTCTGCGGCCTGGCGGTGATGGAGGAACTCGCCGGCATCCGCACCGAGGTCGTCGACCCGCTCCGCGACTTCATCGAGCTGCAACAACCCGGCGAGGCCCATCGCCGGTTGCAGAGCGAGCTGATCGGCGACCTGGCCCAAGCCTTTGGCCTGGCTGGCTGAACCGCTCCGGGATGGCGACGCGTGGGCGTCACTGGGCCAGGGGTCAAGCGCACTGAGGATCCGGTACCTTGGACGCCGTGCGCGCGGTGCGCACCGCCATCAGCTCAGGCCACCACCGCTTCGCGCCGCACGGCCAGGCGCAGGGAGAGGAAGGCACCCAGGCCACAGAGGGCGACAACCAGGCACATGGGCCAGGCCGATCCGTCGTGCAGCAGGCCCACGGCGCCGCTGGCCAGGGCGCCCAGGCCGAACTGGCCGGCCACCGCCAGGGCCGCGGCGGCACCGGCGCGCTGGGGGAACAGGGCCATCAGGCTGGCGATGGCGTTGGCGCCGAGCATCCCGGTGACGCTGACGTAGAGCAGCAACCCCAGGGCGACGCCCCACCAACCCAGCGCTGGCTGGGTCGCCGCCAGCAGCAGCCAGAGCCCGGCCAGGGCGGACACCACGGAGCCCCGACGCAACATGATCTCGGGCCCCAGTGGCCCCACCAGGCGAGCATTGAGGAAGGTGGCCACTATCACCCCGGCGATGTTGGCGCCGAACAGCAGGGCGTACTGCGACGGCGAAAATCCGAAGCGCTCGATGAAGACGAACGGCGAGGCGGTGATGTAGGCGAACATGCCCGCGAAGGACAGCTCCATGCACAACATCAGCCCCACGGCGCGCGGCTGGCGAAGGATCGACAGGTAGGCCGCGAAGGCGCTGGCCAACGAGTGCCCGCGCGCTTCGCCCCGGTGGGTTTCCGGCACCCAGCACCACACCGCGAGGGCGCAGAGCGCAGCGAACCCCAGCAGGCCGACGAAGATCGAGCGCCAGCCCGCCAGCTGCATCAGCCAGCTGCCCAGCAGCGGCGCCACCAGGGTGGCGAGCATGGTCACCAGGTGCATCAGCGACAGCACCCGCGCGGACTGCTGCAGGGGAAACAGGTCGCGCACGATGGTCCGCGCCAGCACCGAGGCCGCCGCACCGCCAAGGGCCTGCAGGCCGCGCCAGAGCAGCAGCTGGTCCGCGCTCCGCACCAGGGCGCAACCGAGGCTGGCGACGACGTAGAGGAGGATGCCGCCCAGCAGCAGCGGGCGCCGACCGTAGCGATCCGACAACGGGCCGTAGAACAGCATGCCGAGGCACAGCCCCACCAGGAACACGCTGATGCTGTGCTGCACCTGCCGTTCGCTGGCACCCAGTTCGCCCGCCAGGGTCGGCAGGCTGGGCAGGTACATGTCGATGGACAGCGGCGCGAAGGCCACCAGGGCCGCCAGCAGGACGATGAGGCCACGGCCTTTCGGCGCGAGAGGCTGGGTCATGGTTCGGTATCCACTCGGGAAGGATGCCGGCGGGCCGTGCACGACGGCCCGCCGGCAGGGTCAGAGACTGAGCAGCCAGAGGCAGATCCCCGGAAAGGCCACCAGCAGGACGATGCGCACCAGGTCCGAGGCGAGGAACGGCAGCACGCCCTTGGCCGTCTCCAGGTAGGGCACGTCGCGGGCCACCTTGTTGACGATGAACAGGTTCATCCCCAGGGGCGGGTGGATCAGGCCGATCTCCACCACCATCAGGGCGAGGATGCCGAACCAGATGGATTTCTGGACCTCGGTCATGCCGTAGAAGTCCAGCCCCATCACCACCGGGTAGAAGATCGGGATGGTCAGGAGGATCATCGCCAGTGAATCCATGACGCAGCCCAGCACCAGGTACAGCAGGAGGATGGTGCAGAGCACCAGCATCGGCGCGAAGCCGCTCTGCTTGACCCACTCCGCCAGCTCCGTCGGCATCTGGGTCAGGGCCAAGCCGGAGTTCAGCAAGTCCGCCCCCAGCAGCACCAGGAAGATCATCGCCGTGGTCTCGGCGGTGCCCAAGAGGCTCAGGCGCATCCCCGTCCAGCGCATGCCCCCCTGGAACACGGCCAGCAGCCCGCAGGCCGCCGCACCGATGGAGGCCGCCTCGGTGGGGTTGGCCCAGCCGCCGTAGATGCCGACTATCACCACCACGAACACCCCCAGCACCGGCAGCACCTGGAGGAACGCCTTGAAGCGCTCGGCGACGCTGGCCGGCTCGCTGTAGCGGTGGCCCTCCGGCTCTCGGGCGACCATCAGGCGCACCACGATCAAGTAGCCCAGGGCCGCCAGCAGGCCCGGCACCACAGCGGCGACGAACAGCTTGGCGATGGATTCCTGGGTCAGCACCGCATAGATGATCAGCGGTACCGAAGGTGGAATCAGGATGCCCAGGGTGCCGCCCGCCGCCACTGTGGCGGTGGCCAGCCGCCCCGAATAGTTGTGCCGGCGCAGTTCCGGCAAGGCCACCTGGCTCATGGTGGCCGAGGTGGCCAGGGACGAGCCGCAGATAGCGCCGAAGCCGGCGCAGGCACCGATGGCCGACATGCCCAGGCCGCCGCGCAGGTGGCCGACGAAGGCCGCGGCGCAGCGGAAGATGGCGCGCGACAGGCCGCCGTGGGTGGCGAACTGCCCCATCAGCACGAACAGCGGAATCACCGCCAGGTCGTAGTTGGACAGGCGCGACCAGGCCAGGTTGTTGAGGCTGAACAGCAGCGCGGAGCCATCGCCCTGGTTCACCGCCAGAAAGCACAGGGCGCCGCCGACCATCATGGTCAGGCCGATATGCACCCGCAGTACCAGCAGGACGAAGGTGGCGGCCAGCGCCAGCAGGCCGAGACCGAGACCGCTCATGGGCGTGGCTCCCCGGTCAGGCAATGGATGGTTCGGGCCGCGGCGGTGACCGCCAGCAGCGCCAGGCTGGGCACGATCAGGGTCAGGGGCAGCCACAGGGGAATGGACAGCAGCGTGGAGACTTCGCCGTACTCGCGGCTCTCCAGTACCTGCAGGCCGGTGCGCCAGGCCAGCACCAGCGCCGCCAGCAGGCAGAGGCCGTGGGCGATGGCGTCCAGCCAGGCCTGGGCCCGTGCCGGCAGCTTCAGGGTGAAGGCGTCCACCTTGATGTGCTGGCCACGCAGCTCGCACAGCGGCAGGAAGGCGGCGATGGCCACCGCCGCGCCGATCTCCATCAGTTCGATATCACCCTGGATGGGGGTGGCGAACAGCTTGCGGCCGATGATGGACACCAGGGACATGCCCACCAGGGCGAGCAGGATCAGGCCACCGCCCAGGGCGAACCCCTGGGCGGTACGCAGCAGCGCGCGGCTGGCCAGGCCGGCCCCCTCGGCGGGGGCGTTGTCGAAGGAGAGGGACTCGTTCATCGGCGATCACCGGGCGCTGGCGGAGAGCGTGCGAGCGCCCTCCAGCAGGGCCTTGCCATCCAGGCCCTTGCCGCTGGCGTCCGCCGCCCAGGCATCGGCCACCGGCGCGGCGGCCTGGCGCATGGCGTCGTAGGCGCGCTCGTCGATGCTCACCAGCTGCTCGACCGGGGTCTTCTCGCGGGCCGCGTCCAGGAACCTGTCCCAGGCCTGGGCGAAGCGCTCGTTCAGCGCCGGGCCGCTGTTGCGCTCGATGATGGCGCGCAGGTCCTCGGGCAGGCTGTCGAACTTGCGCGGGTTCATCAGCATGGCCAGCACGGTGTAGGAGAAGGCGGGCTGGCCGGCCGGGATGGTGGAGTGATGGTCGGTGACTTCATCCAGCTTGGTGGGCGGCACCACCTCCCAGGAGGCCAGGGCGCCGTCCACCACGCCCTTGGAAATGGACTCGGTCATCTGCGCCGGCGGCATGCTCACCGGCGTCGCCCCCAGGGCCTCCACCAACTTCGCCGCCGTCCGGCTGGAGGCCCGCAGCTTCAGGTCCTTGAGGTCTTCCAGGCGGGCCACGGGCTTGCCCCGGGTGTGGATGTCCATGCCGCCGTCACCGTGGACGGACAGCACCTTGTAGCCCTTGAAGTCGTCCCTGGCGTACTGCTCGTAGTACTGCCAGATGATCGGATTGCTGGCCCTGGCCCCTGTCGGAAGCATGAAGGGCAGCTCCATGGCCTCGATGCGCGGGAACTTGCCCGCCGAATAGGCCGGCGCGGTCCAGACGATGTCGGCGACCCCGTTGCGCGCCATGTCGGCCAGCTTGGCCGGCGTGCCTCCCAGCTGCATGGAGGGATAGAGCTGGCACTTCAACCGGCCGCCGGACTCCTCTCTCAGTTGCTCGCACCAGGGCTCGATGATGTTGCGCTGGGCGTTGGAATTGGCAGGCAGGAAGTGCGCGACCTTGAGGGTGTAGGTGGTTTCCGCGAAAGCTGCGGCCGACGTGCAGGTGGCAGCGAAGAGGACGGCGAGCGTGGACATCTTCATGGGGTGAGCCTCGTTGTTCTTGTACTCGGGTGCGCCGGCCAATCCGCTGTTCCGCATCGCCGGCGATGATCTCGTTAACAGATTAAAGATCTCGTTAACACATTAATCTTTTGGTCGTCCCTGTCAACAACAGACAAGTCGCTCCAGCCGGCCAAAAAGGCCCGTTAATTCAAATTAAATATTTATTTCTCAATCACTTAACAATAGAAAAGAAAATCTTTGCGCAGCTCACAGCGCGGCTGCCCTGGCAGGCATACACAAGGAAGATGAGCATTAAAATGTTAACCAGATACTGACAGTCCGATCCTCCATCCGCTACGCCGTCGGCCCTGCGAACGGCCAACAGGAGACGGAAGCAATGACTCCGCCTCCCGGGATTGGCCCCCCAAGGAACAGTCCGCATCGACCAATGCCAGGACACAGGCCGGCTCCGCTCAGCGCCAGGCCTCCTCCTTGTCCGCCGCCTTGCGCTGGCGGTATTCGCCGGGGCTCATGCCGGCGTTGCGGGCGAAGAAGCGGCTGAAGTAGGCCGGGTCCTTGAACCCCAGCAGGTAGCAGATCTCGTTGGCCGAACTGCCGGTGAACAGCAGCAGGCGCTTGGCCTCCTGCATCACCCGGTCGTGGATCAGGCGCTTGGACGGCAGGTCCGCCACCCGACGGCAGATGTCGTTCAGCCGCGCCTCCGTCACCCCCATCTCGCTGGCGTACTGCGCAAGCGGCCAGTGCTCCGGGTAATGCGCCTCGATCAACGCATTGAAGCGGTGGAATACCTGCAGGTCCTCGTGCCGTGCCGGCTGGGCCTTCAGGGAGCGGGCGGAGAGCCGCAACAGGCTGATGAAGATCAGCCGGGTCAGGGCCGACAGCGCCTCGTCCCGCCCGGGGCGGTCGGCGGCGAACTCCGAGCGCAACTGGTCGAACAGCAGGTCCAGGCGCCGCACCTCCTCCTGCAAGGCCTCCCCCAGTTCGGCGAAGGCGACGCACACGGGGGCGATCTGCGGCCCCTCCGCCAGGCCTCGCTCGGCCTCCAGCAACGGCCAGACCAGTTGCTGGCGCACCGTCAGCACATGGCCGTCGGCGTCCTGCTCGGTGACGAAGGCGTGGGGAATGGTGGGCGGCGTGAGGAAGAACAGCGGCCCTTCCTGGCGGTACTGCTGCTCGTCCAGGTACACCCGCACGGCGCCGCTCTTCACGTAGTGCACCTGGAAGAAGCGGTCATGGCGGTGCACGGGCATGTTCCGGCCGAAGAAATCCGCCAGCTTGCCCAGGGCCTCGTAGTGCACCTCGGCGTCGGCGTAACGCTGGTCGTAGACCTGGCCGATGTTGATGTTGGGGATGGGTTGACGCTCTGCCATGGCGACCTTTCTCCGCTGCTTTGCCCACCTTCGATGACGAAAGGCGACAGCGCAAGACTTGACGTTCATTAACATGTTAAATATAACGTTAACACATTAACGAGATCCTCGTTTCGGGTGACGCCCCATCTGGGCCCACCCGTTTTTTCTGCCACAGGAGACGACCATGCGCCCCGCACTCGACCACGTCGCCACCGGCACCCTGTTCGGCGTCGCGCTGAACTACCGGGGCCTGCTGGAGAGCCGTCTGGAGGAATTCCAGCAACCGCCCTACCAGAAGCCGCCGGTGAAGCCGGTGCTCTTCATCAAGACCCCGAACACCCGCAATGGCCATGGCCAGCCGGTGGTGTATCCCAAGGGCGTCGAGCGCCTGCAACCCGGCCCCGCCCTCGGCGTGGTGATCGGCAGGAACGCCAGCCGCGTCAGCGCCGCCGCCGCCATGGACCACGTGGCCGGCTACGTCATCGTCAATGAATTCAGCCTGCCGGAAGAGAGTTACTACCGCCCGGCGGTCAAGGCCAAGTGCCGCGACGGCTTCTGCCCGATCGGCCCGGAATTCGTTCCCGCCGCCGAGGTGCGGGACCCGCACGCGCTGACGCTGAAGCTCTTCGTCAACGGCGAGCTGCGCCAGGAAAACACCACGGCGAACCTGGTGCGCGGCATCCCCCGACTGATCGAGGAAATCAGCGAGTTCATGACCCTGCACGAGGGCGACGTGCTGATCACCGGCACCCCGGAAGGCCGTGTCGACGTGCAGCCGGGGGACCTGGTGGAAGTGGAAATCACCGGCCTCGGCCGCCTCGCCAACACCCTGGTCGCGGAATAAGGAGCCCCCGATGAAACACGCACGCATCCGTTTCCAGGGCGAAGTCCACGCCGTGACCGTCGAAGACGGCAACGCCGTTCGCCTCGCCGATGGCCGCCTCTTGGCCGAGGACCAGGTCGAGTGGCTGCCGCCGGCCACCGGCAGCATGTTCGCCCTGGGCCTGAACTACGCCGACCACGCCGCCGAGCTGGCCTTCAAGGCCCCCACCGAGCCCCTGGCCTTCATCAAGTCGCCGGGCACCTACACCGGCCACAACCAGGTCACCTGGCGCCCGGACAACGTCGCCTACATGCACTACGAGTGCGAGCTGGTGGCGGTGATCGGCAAGCCCGCGCGCAACGTGAAACGCGGGGACGCCCTCCAGTACCTGGCCGGCTACACCGTTTGCAACGACTACGCCATCCGCGATTTTCTCGAGAACTACTACCGCCCCAACCTGCGGGTGAAGAACCGCGACGCCACCACCCCGGTCGGCCCCTGGATAGTCGATGCCAGCGACGTGCCCGATCCCTCGAAGCTCAAGCTGCGCACCTGGGTCAACGGCGAGCTGAAGCAGGAAGGCACCACCGCGGACATGATCTTCGACATCCCCTACCTCATCGAATACTTCTCCAGCTTCATGACCCTGCAGCCGGGCGACATGATCGCCACTGGCACGCCGGAAGGCCTGGCCGACGTGGTGCCCGGCGATGAAGTGGTGGTGGAAGTGGAAGGCGTGGGTCGCCTGGTCAACCGGATCGTCAGCGAAGCCGAGTTCTTCGCGTCCCGTAACAACGAGGTTTGAACATGATCAAGCACTGGATCAACGGCCAGGAAGTCGAAAGCAAAGAGACCTTCGTCAACTACAACCCGGCCACCATGGACCCCATTGGCGAAGTCGCCAGCGGGGGCGCCGAGGAAATCGCCGCCGCCGTGGCCGCCGCCAAGGCGGCCTTCCCCAAGTGGGCCAACACCCCAGCGAAAGAGCGCGCCAAGCTGATGCGCAAGCTGGGCGAGCTGATCGACCAGAACGTGCCGCACCTGGCCGAACTGGAGACCCTGGACACCGGCCTGCCGATCCACCAGACCAAGAACGTGCTGATCCCCCGCGCGTCCCACAACTTCGAGTTCTTCGCCGAGGTCTGCACCCGCATGGACGGCCACAGCTACCCGGTGGACGACCAGATGCTCAACTACACCCTCTACCAGCCGGTGGGCGTGTGCGGCCTGGTCTCGCCGTGGAACGTGCCGTTCATGACCGCCACCTGGAAGACCGCGCCCTGCCTGGCCCTGGGCAACACCGCGGTGCTGAAGATGAGCGAACTGTCGCCGCTGACCGCCAACGAACTGGGCCGCCTGGCCCTGGAAGCCGGTATCCCTAAAGGCGTGCTGAACGTGGTGCAGGGCTTTGGGGCCACCGCCGGCGACGCCCTGGTCCGTCACCCCGACGTGCGCGCCATCTCCTTCACCGGCGGCACCGCCACCGGTCGCAAGATCATGCAGACCGCCGGCCTGAAGAAATACTCCATGGAGCTGGGCGGCAAGTCGCCGGTGCTGATCTTCGATGACGCCGACCTCGAACGCGCCCTCGACGCCGCGCTGTTCACCATCTTCTCGCTGAACGGCGAGCGCTGCACCGCAGGCTCGCGCATCTTCATCCAGGAGAGCGTCTACGACCGCTTCGTCGCCGAGTTCGCCGCCCGCGCCAAACGGCTGATCGTCGGCGACCCGCAGGACCCGAAGACCCAGGTCGGCTCGATGATCACCCAGGCCCACTACGACAAGGTCACCGGCTACATTCGCATCGGCATCGAGGAAGGCGCCACCCTGCTGGCCGGCGGCCTGGAGCGCCCGGCGGGCCTGCCGGCGCATCTCGCCCGTGGCCAGTTCATCCAGCCCACGGTGTTCGCCGACGTGGACAACCGCATGCGCATCGCCCAGGAGGAAATCTTCGGCCCGGTGGTGTGCCTGATGAAGTTCAAGGACGAGGCCGAGGCGCTGCAACTGGCCAATGACACCGAGTACGGACTGGCCTCCTACATCTGGACCCAGGACATCGGCAAGGCCCACCGCCTGGCCCGTGGCATCGAAGCCGGCATGGTCTTCATCAACAGCCAGAACGTGCGCGACCTGCGCCAGCCGTTCGGCGGCGTGAAAGGCTCCGGCACCGGCCGCGAAGGTGGCCAGTACAGCTTCGAGGTCTTCGCCGAGATCAAGAACGTATGCCTCTCCATGGGGAGCCACCACATTCCCCGCTGGGGCCTTTGAATAGGCGCGCCCCGCTTGCCTTGGCGCGAGGGGCGCCGCATAACGATGACCGAGCGTGCACCGACAATCACAATGAACCCGAGCGCCTGACGGCAGGCGCTCCACTCGGAGTAACGACCATGGGCAAACTCGCTCTGGCTGCCAAGATCACCCACGTACCCTCCATGTACCTGTCCGAACTGCCCGGCCCTCGCCAGGGCTTCCGCCAGGCCGCCATCGACGGGCACATCGAGATCAGCCGCCGCTGCCGCGAACTGAACGTCGACACCATCGTGGTGTTCGATACCCACTGGCTGGTGAACGCCAACTACCACATCAACTGCGCGCAGCACTTCCAGGGCCTCTACACCAGCAACGAGCTGCCGCACTTCATCAGCAACATGGAGTACGCCTTCCCCGGCAACCCCGAACTGGGCCGTCTGCTGGCCGAGGAATGCAACCGCCTGGGCGTGGAGACCATGGCCCACGACGCCACCACCCTGGGCCCGGAGTACGGCACCCTGGTGCCCATGCGCTACATGAACGTCGACCAGCGCTTCAAGGTGGTTTCCGTCTCGGCGCTTTGCACGTCCCACTACCTGAACGACAGCGCACGCCTCGGCTGGGCCATGCGCAAGGCCGTGGAAGAACACTACGACGGCACCGTCGCCTTCCTCGCCAGCGGCTCGCTGTCCCACCGCTTCGCCCAGAACGGCCAGGCGCCGGAATTCGCCACCAAGGTCTGGAGCCCCTTCCTGGAGACCCTCGATCACCGCGTGGTGCAGATGTGGGAAGACGGCGAGTGGGACGCCTTCTGCGGCATGCTCCCGGAGTACGCGGTCAAGGGCCACGGCGAGGGCTTCATGCACGACACCGCCATGCTGCTGGGCGCTCTGGGCTGGTCGAAGTACGACGGCAAGGCCGAAGTCATCACGCCCTACTTCGGTTCCTCCGGCACCGGCCAGATCAACGCCCTCTTCCCGGTCACCCCGCAGGACGGCTCGGCGATTCCCGCCGCCCAGGCCTCCAACCCGGCCGGCGTGGCCTCCACCAGTCGCCTGTAAGGAGCATCGCCATGCCTCATCTGGTCCTGCTCTACAGCCCCGACCTGGAACGCGACGCGGACATGGGCGGGCTCTGCCGCGCCCTGGCCGACTGCATGCTCGAACAACGGGACGACGCCGGCCGCCAGGTCTTCCCCACCGGCGGCACCCGGGTACTGGCCTACCCCGCCGCCCACGCGGCGATCGCCGACGGCCAGGGCGACTACGGCTTCCTCTACGCCAACCTGCGCATGGGCGCCGGGCGCAGCCCGGCCGTGCACCAGCAGGTAGGCGAGGCGCTGCTGGCGGTGCTGCGCGGCCACCTCGACGCCCTGCTGGAGCGCCGTCCCATCGGCGTGACCCTGCAGATCGACGAAAGCCCGGGCCAGGTGTTCGACGCCAAGCACAGCAGCCTGCATCCCCTGTTCTCGAAGAATTCCTGAGGTCTCCATGCTCGACGCCAGCATCATCCAGCAAGCCGCCGCCCGCCTCGACGCCGCCGAGCGCTCCCGCGAGCAGGTGCGCCAGTTCTCCCTCGACTACCCCAGCATCAGCATCGAGGACGCCTACGCCATCCAGCGCGCCTGGGTGGAACGCAAGATCCGCGACGGCCGCAGGCTGGTGGGCCACAAGATCGGCCTCACCTCGCGGGCCATGCAGGTGTCCTCCAACATCACCGAACCGGACTACGGCGCGCTGCTGGACGACATGCTCTTCGAGGAAGGCAGCGACATCCCCTTCGATCGCTTCATCGTGCCCCGCGTTGAAGTGGAGCTGGCCTTCATCCTCGGCAAGCCGCTGCGCGGCCCCGACTGCACCGTCTTCGATGTGCTGGAGGCCACCGAATGGGTGATTCCGGCGCTGGAGATCATCGACGCCCGTATCCAGCAGGTGGACCCGGTCACCCAGGTCACCCGCAAGGTCTTCGACACCATCTCCGACAACGCCGCCAATGCCGGCGTGGTGATGGGCGGCCGTGCCGTGCGCCCCACCGAGATCGACCTGCGCCGGGTGCCGGCGATCCTCTACCGCAATGGCGTGATCGAGGAATCCGGCGTCTCCGCCGCCGTGCTCAACCACCCGGCCAAGGGCGTGGCCTGGCTGGCCAACAAGCTGGCCCCTTACGACGTCACCCTGGAAGCCGGGCAGATCATCCTCGGCGGCTCCTTCACCCGCCCGGTGGCGGCCCGCCCCGGCGACACCTTCCACGTCGACTACGACCAGCTGGGCTCCATCGCCTGCCGTTTCGTCTAAATCCAGCGCCGATGGTGGATGGAAAAAAGCGCCATCCACCCTACGCCTCGATCACCCAGTACGCCCCCGGAGCCTGCCATGCAACTCCCGATCAATACCTTCAAGCAAGGCCTGCAATCGGGCCAACCCCAGATCGGCCTCTGGCTCGGCCTGGCCGACGCCTACTGCGCGGAGCTGGCGGCCAACGCCGGTTTCGACTGGCTGCTGCTGGACGGCGAGCACGCCCCCAACGACCTGCGCAGCCTGCTGGCCCAGTTGCAGGCCATCGCGCCCTACCCGGCCCAGCCGATCATCCGCCCGCCCATCGGCGATGCCGCGCTGATCAAGCAGTTGCTGGACATCGGCGCTCAGACCCTGCTGGTGCCCATGGTGGAATCCGCCGAGCAGGCCGCCGGGCTGGTGCGCGCCATGCGCTACCCACCCGCCGGCATTCGCGGTGTCGGCAGCGCCCTGGCCCGCGCCTCGCGCTGGAACAGCATCCCCGGTTACCTGGATCGCGCCGACGAACAGATGTGCCTGCTGGTGCAGATCGAGAACCTGGACGGCCTGGCCAACCTCGATGCCATCGCCGCCGTGGACGGGGTGGACGGCGTCTTCATCGGCCCGGCCGACCTTTCCGCCGCCATGGGCCATCGTGGCAACCCCGGCCACCCGGAGGTGCAGGCGGCCATCGAGGACGCCATCCTGCGCATCCGCCAGGCCGGCAAGGCCGCCGGCATCCTCTCCGCCGACCAGGGACTGGCGCGGCGCTACCTCTCGCTTGGCGCCTCCTTCGTCGCCGTCGGCGTCGACACCACGGTGCTGATGCGTGGCCTGCAGACCCTCGCCGCCACCTTCAAGGACACCCCGGCGCCCGCAGCCGGTGGCGGCGTCTACTGACCCAACGCCCGAAGGGCAACGCACCGACATCCCAGCCATGGGTACGTTGCCTCCTTCCCTGGTGACGCACCGAGGCGGCTCCAGCCTTTCGGATCAATTCCGCACACCGCAGATTTCCGCTCCATGGCCTAGCCTTTCAGGTAACAGCAGTGGAGATGGCCCCATGTACCAGCCGATCAATGCCTTAGTGATCATGGGCGTCGCCGGCAGCGGCAAGTCCGCCGTGGCGCGTGCGCTGGAACTGCGCAGCGGCGCCCGGCTGATCGAGGGCGACGCCTTCCATCCCGACCGCAACATCCAGAAGATGAGCGCCGGCCAACCCCTCACCGACAAGGACCGCGCCGCCTGGCTCCATGCCCTGGAAAAGCGCCTGCGCCAGGCCTATGCCGCCGGCGAGCATCCCATCCTCACCTGCTCCGCCCTCAAGCGCGCCTACCGCGACGGCCTGCGCCAGGCCATTCCGGCCCTGGGCTTCGCCTACCTGGAACTCAGCCCCGAGGCGGCCGCCGAGCGCATGGCCCGTCGCCGGGGCCACTTCATGCCGGCCAGCCTGCTGGACAGCCAGTTCGCGGACCTGGAACCGCCCCGGGACGAACCCCTGACCCTGATTCTCGACGGTACCCAGGGCGTGGAAGCCCTCGCCGCCGAGATCCACCAGTGGTGGCAACACCACGCCCCCGCCTGACCACCGCGCCGCGCCGTCGATGGGTTTCACCTTTCGCTGCGCCCCCGCGCATTGGGCTCCCGCTCGGTCTGTCATCATTCCGCCACCCTCCAGTCCCGGCGCGAAAACCCTTATCATCCGGCGCTTTGCCGTGGTCACAGGGATATCTCCATGCTGTCTGCCGTTCGACGCTACAAGGCACTGCTGTCCGGCGCCCTGGCGCGTTACTTCCCTCACACCACCGAGTACCTGCGAGCCGAGCGGGAAGCCGCCGCGCAACTGCGCAAACCCCAGCCCCGGACGAAAAAGGCCGCCGGCGACAAAGCCAGGGCCAGCAAGCCGCGGACCCGGAAAGCCTCGGGCGACGACCCTGCCGATGCCGGCAAGCCGATTGACGACGGCATCTACTCCAGCGCGCGCCTGAAAGTCAGCGAAGCCCAGGAGAAGGCCATGCGCGAGCGGGTCGCCCAGGCGGTCGCGGCCGGCGTGGTCAGTGCGCCATCCGACGAGCAATGGGCGATGATCCTCGGCCGCGCGCCGCTCACCCGCATCTTCGCCGGCGCGGGATCGGGCAAGTCCACCACCCTGGTGCTGCGGGTGGTGTTCATGCATTGCCACCTCAGCATCCCCCTGGATCGGCTGACGGTGATCTCCTTCACCAACGCCTCCTGTGCCGAACTCCGCGAGCAGCTCGCCCGGGTGCTCGGCTTCTGGCAGTACAGCTTCGAAGCCCCCCAGGCACGCCAGTGCGTACGCACCTTCCACTCGGCCATGGGCACCCTGGCCCGCGACCTGCTGGGGAACCCCCGCTGGTTCGAGCAACTGGACGACGTCGCCGGCGAACCGGACAACCCGCTGCTGGCCGGCCGCCTGCGCCCCGCGCAGCAGAGCTTGCTGAAGCAGGCCTACGACACCTGCTACGCCGCCGAGCCGGGCTTTCGCCAGCGGGTCCATGCACTGCTGGACCTGCCGCCACCGCCCAGCGCGGAAGACGGCCAGCCGGCCCCCATCGGCCAGGCGCCGCTGGACGGCTTCAAGCTGGCCGGAGAGTTCACCCCTTTGCCGTTGTTCGAAGCCTTCCACGTCCAGGCCGGCTTCATGGAAAGCATCGGCATCCGCCTCGACCGCCTGAAACCCAGGACGCTGGACTGCGCCCCACGGGAACGCACCTTCATCGAGGCGCTGCTGCTGTTCTGGAAGCAGTTCGAGCGCGAGCTGAAGGCCCAGGGGCTGATGACCTTCAACCTGGCCTTCCAGCGCCTCGGCGACGCCCTGGCCAAGGGCGATGGCATCCCCGGCGCGGCGCTCACGCCGTATGCCCACCTGCTGATCGACGAGTTCCAGGACATCTCGCCGCAGATCGTCCTGTGGCTGCAGGCCTTGCACCGCGAACTGGCGCGCCGCGGCGAAAAGGTCAGCCTGATGGCCATCGGTGACGACTGGCAGTCCATCTACGGCTGGCGAGGCAGCTCCCCGGAACTGTTCATGGACTTCGACCGGCACTTTCCCAGCACGGGCAAGTCCCGCAGGAGCGCGGTGCTGATGCTGGAGACCAACTACCGCTCCATCGAGCCCATCCTCCGCGACGGCGAGAAGGTGCTGGAAGGCGTGGCCTTCAAGCAGGCGAAGACGAGCCGGGCCTTCAAGACGGCGCAGCCTGGCGATCATGGCGTGAAACTGGTGAGCGGATTCGACCTGAAAGCCCGTCTGCCGGAGCTGCTGAAGGAGATCCAGGCCCAGTGCGCCGAGGTCACGGGGCGCCCCACTGTCGACCGCAACCCGGTGCTGCTGCTCGCCCGACGCAACGAGGTGCTGAAGCAGATCCAGTCCCGGCTCGACCCCAAGCTTCCGGTCAAGGCCTACAGCATCCACCGCGCCAAGGGCCTGCAGGGGGAAGTGGCGATCATCGTCGACGACTGCCTGCCCCCGGAGAAGCACCCGCTGCGCAACGCCCTCTATGCGCACTCCGGCTTCTTCCGCAACAGCTACGACCAGGCCATGGCCGACGAAAACCTGCGCCTGGCCTACGTGGCCATCACCCGTGGCGTGAGCCGGGTGATCTGGTACACGGCCAAGGTGCAGGGGGCGGTGGAGGCATTCAAGGGGCGCGCGTGAGCCAGCGACGGCGTCGCACGGCCAGCCGCCCCTGGCGCCCGGAATGACCTTGGCTACACTCCCAGCTCGCCCCTCGTCGCTCGACCGAGGGCAGATCACTCGCCGCCGGACAGGGAGAAGCCATGGCCATCTACACCCGGGAAAGCCTCTCGCAGGAAGTGAAGCCCCGCTGGTCCGTCATCACCTCGCCACTGGTCAAACCGGACTGGTACGTCCTGGGCACCCAGGAGCAGGAAATCGACGAGGCCTGGGCGCTGTATTCCAACACCAGGGGCAGCCTGCTCTCCGAACTCCTGCTGGGCGACATGAAGCTCCGCTCCCAGGTGGAAATCCTGAAGAACTTCGGCACCACCTCCGGCACCGCCACGACCATGGAACGAGGCACCCTGTTCGAGGCGGGTTCGAGCACCAGGACCATCTCCTCCGCTACCGTGCAGACGTCCGTCAAGCAGTTGCTTCGCCAGAACCAGGCCATGTCCGGAACGGCACAGGGGGCCATTACGCCGCTGCCCAAGGAGATCGTGGCCGACACGGGCCAGCATTTGCGCAAGGGCAGCGTGCTCAACGATGGCTGGTGGTGGCCCTTCAAGAACGACGCCTGGATCCTGGGTGGAGTCCACGGGTTGAAACGGTTTCATCTGGCACTTGCGACCGTTCCTGACGAGTTGCTCTGGGACAAGGCTTCCAAGCGCCCGCGCGTTCTCGGGAGGGAGCTCCTGGGCCTGCATCTCGCGGGCTACAAGCTGATCGGCCTGCCGGCATGGACCATCAAGAAGACCTGGAATGCCTGGGGAAAGGAACAGAGCTCGACGACGCCCGTTTCGGCCAAGACCATCCGGGAGTCCATCGGCTTCGTGTTCGCCCCCACGTCAAAGGTAACCGCCGAGAGCCTGACCTTTACCGGCTATCAGGAGGCGATCAACGCCCTGACCGGCATCGATGACATCAAGAACACCATCCTGAATGAAGCGGAAGCCATCGCCTTCGATGCCTACGACTTCGACAAGGTGGTTGCACCGCCCGCCACGCTGTAAGCGCGCCAAAGGCCGTGTCACCGGACACCGCCGGCACCCTCCGGTGGGTTTCACGCGGATGCGCTCGCACCTCGGGGGCTGCGGGACCAGAGGCGAAACCTCGGCGGCGGAGGTACGAGCCCGGCGTGGCCGGGCCGATACCGGGAAAGTGGGCGTCCGTGCCCGGGAGCCTCAGGAGAGTTGCCGCTCAGGCGTGCCCCCGGCGAGGGCCTTCTTTTCCAGTTGGGTGTAGACCACAAGGGTCAGCACCACGCCGGTGGCCAGCACGGCGGAAAGGAAGTACAGCCCCGACGCCAGGCTGCCGGTGTATTCCTTCAGCGCGCCGATGCCGAACGGCCCTATGTAGCCACCCAGGTTGCCGAAGGAGTTGATCAGGGCGATGCCGGCCGCCGCGCTGGCGCCTGTCAGGAAGCGTCCCGGCAACACCCAGAAGATCGCCGTGGTGGAGAACAGGCAGAAGGCGACCAGGCTCAGTGCCGCCAGTTGCAGCACGGGCGAACTCAGCCAGGCACTGAGGAACAGGCCGATGGCGCCGAGCACATAGAGCACCGTCAGGTGGCCGTAGCGATCATTGAGGCGGTCCGAACTGCGCGGCACCAGGAGCAGGCCGATCACCCCGAAACAATAAGGCACCGAGGAGATGAAGCCGGTAGCCAGGTCGCTGCCGCCGAACTGGTGCACCAGGGTCGGCAGCCACAAACCCAGGCCGTAGATGCTGAGGGTACCCGGCAGGTACAGCAGCGCCAGTAGCAGCACGCGGCGATCGGTCAGGGCCCGCAACGGGTTGGCGTGCTCGGTCTGGCCATATTCCCGGCGATCCTTCTCCAGTTCGACGCTGAGCCACTGGCGATCGGAATCCGACAGCCAGCGAGCATCCCTTGGCGTGTCCGGCAGGTACTTCAGCGTCGGCCAGGCCAGCAGCACGGCCGGTACGCCGATGAGGATGAAGAGCCACTGCCAGCCGGTCAGCCCACCGAGGCCGTTCAGACCCAGCAACGCTCCCGCCAGCGGCCCGGTGACCATCAGCGCAATGGGCTGGGAAAGGATGAACAGCCCCAGCACCTTGCCGCGATGACGCACGGGGTACCAGCGGGTGATGTAGTAGAGCACCCCGGGGAAGAAGCCGGCCTCCGCCGCCCCCAGCAGGAAGCGCATGACGTAGAAGCTGTAGGCGCCCTGGATCAGCGACATGCCCACCGTGATGGCGCCCCAGGTGATGAGGATGCGGGCGAACCAGCGCCGTGCGCCGTAGCGCTCCAGCAACAGGTTGCTGGGTACTTCGAAGATGAAATAGCCGATGAAGAAGAGGCCGGCGCCAAAGCCATAGGCCAGGTCGCTGATGCCCAGGTCGGCGTTCATGTGCAGCTTGGCGAAACCCACGGCCGAACGATCGATGTAGGCGACGAGGTAGAGCAGGATCAGGAAGGGAATCAACCTGAGCGTGAGCGTGCGAATGATCCGAGCTTCCGGATTCATGGCGGTTCTCCAGCTTGTTGTTTTTATGGGTCGGTTGTCTCGGTCCGGAGAATGACAGGCACCCCTCTCGGCCAAGTGATCGAGACAATATAGTAATACTTTTTGACGATCAACTATTTAAAAACACACGAACAGGCGGTAGATTCAGCATCACCCCAACGCAATAGTCATACAATAAGAGTTGACCGTGCCATGAACGAAAAGAAAACCCCGCTCCGCTCCGCCCAGTGGTTCGGCACTGCCGACAAGAACGGCTTCATGTACCGCAGCTGGATGAAGAACCAGGGCATCCCGGATCACGCATTCCAGGGCAAGCCTATCATCGGCATCTGCAACACCTGGTCCGAGCTGACGCCCTGCAACGCCCACTTCCGCAAGATCGCCGAGCACGTGAAGAAAGGCGTGCTGGAGGCCGGCGGCTTCCCGGTGGAGTTCCCGGTCTTCTCCAGCGGCGAATCCAACCTGCGCCCCACCGCCATGCTCACCCGCAACCTGGCGAGCATGGACGTTGAAGAAGCCATCCGCGGAAACCCGGTGGACGCCGTGGTGCTGCTCACCGGCTGCGACAAGACCACCCCCGCGCTGCTCATGGGGGCGGCCAGCTGCGACGTGCCGGCCATCGTCGTCACCGGTGGCCCCATGCTCAACGGCAAGCACAAGGGCAAGGACATCGGCTCCGGCACCGTGGTCTGGCAGATGCACGAGGCCTACAAGGGCGGCCAGATCAGCCTGGACGAATTCCTCTCCGCCGAGGCCGGCATGTCCCGCTCGGCGGGCACCTGCAACACCATGGGCACCGCCTCCACCATGGCCTGCATGGCCGAGGCCCTGGGCACTTCCCTGCCCCACAATGCCGCGATCCCGGCGGTGGACTCGCGCCGCTACGTGCTGGCCCACCTGTCCGGCATGCGCATCGTCGACATGGTCCACGAGGACCTGCGCCTGTCGAAGATCCTCACCCGCGAAGCCTTCGAGAACGCCATCAGGGTCAATGCCGCCATCGGCGGTTCCACCAACGCCGTGATCCACCTGAAAGCCATCGCCGGACGCATCGGCGTCGACCTGGACCTGGAAGACTGGACCCGCATCGGCAAGGGCACCCCCACGGTGGTGGACCTGCAGCCCTCGGGCCGCTTCCTGATGGAGGATTTCTACTATGCCGGCGGGCTGCCCGCGGTGATCCGCCGCCTTGGCGAGGCCGGCCTGCTGCCCAACCCGGAGGCGCTGACCGCCAACGGCAAGAGCCTCTGGAGCAATTGCCAGGCCGCACCGCAGTACAACGACGAGGTGATCCGTCCGCTGGACAAGCCCCTGGTGGAAGACGGCGGCCTGTGCATCCTGCGCGGCAACCTGTCGCCGCGCGGCGCGGTACTCAAGCCCTCCGCCGCTACCCCTGCACTGATGCAGCACCGTGGCCGCGCCGTGGTCTTCGAGAACTTCGACGACTACAAGGCGCGCATCGCCGACCCGGACCTGGACGTGGACGAGACCTGCGTGCTGGTGCTGAAGAACGCCGGGCCCAAGGGTTACCCGGGCATGGCCGAAGTGGGCAACATGGGCCTGCCGCCCAAGGTGCTGGCCAAGGGCATCACCGACATGGTGCGCATTTCCGACGCCCGCATGAGCGGCACCGCCTACGGCACCGTGGTATTGCACGTGGCGCCGGAAGCGGCCGCCGGTGGTCCCCTCGCGGCGGTGAGGAATGGCGACTACATCGAACTGGATTGCGCCAACGGCCGCCTGCATCTGGACATCAGCGACGAGGAACTGGCCGGCCGCCTGGCCGACCTCGAGCCCGACACCAGCGCGAAGCTCTTCGACAGCGGTTATGCCCGCCTCTACGTTGACCACGTGATGCAGGCCGACCAGGGCTGCGACTTCGACTTCCTCGTGGGCTGCCGCGGCCACGCCGTGCCGCGCCACTCCCACTGAGCCTTCGGGCGCCGGCTCCCCGGCGCCCCGCTCTGCCGAACGCGGCCAGGGAGCGATGCTATGATGCGCGGCATCATTTCGGACCTGCGCTTCTCCCATGGATTACCAGACACCCAAGCCCCGCAAGAGCATGCACGCCCGCATCGTCCAGGAACTGGGCATGCACATCGTTTCCGGCCGCTTCAAGCCCGAGGAAAAGCTTCCCCTGGAAGCCACGCTCTGTGAGGAATACAAGGTCAGTCGACCGGTATTGCGGGAAGCCACACGCGTGCTGACCGCCAAGGGTCTCGTGTATTCCAGGCCCCGCGTGGGCACCGTCGTGCGTCCGCGCAACGAGTGGCACCTGCTGGACCCGGACGTCCTCTACTGGCTGGTGCAGAGCACGCCCCAGAGCGAGTTCTTCAACACCCTGGTGGGCGTGCGGCGGATCCTCGAACCGGAGATCGCCGCCCTGGCCGCGACCACCGCGACGGACGAGGACATCGCCGCCATCGAGGACGCCTACCAGCGCATGGAAGCCGCCCAGACCCGCGAGCAGATGCTGCAGCCGGACCTGGATTTCCACCGCGCCATCGCCGAGGCCACCCACAACGACCTGCTGGCCTACATGTGCAACATGCTCTCGCTGCCCCTGCGCGAATCCATCACCGTCACCAACCTGCGACCCAATACCCAGCAGCTCAGCCTGCCGCGCCACAAGGCCATCCTCACCGCCATCAAGAATCGCGACGCCCTCGGCGCCCGGCATGCCTCCCTGGTGCAGCTGGACGACACCCGCGTCGCCCTCGATACCGTGATGAACGAACTGACGCCGCTCTGAGGGGCGTCGCGCCCGGCAGGGAACTTGCCGTGAGGGGCGGGCCCGGGCCTTTCCCGGATTTCATCCGGGCTACCTACCTCAGCCAGGCGCTGCCCCCACAGGGGTCCCTCCAGCTTGGCCCTCGTACGAACGGCCCCTCGTCGGCAAGGCCGGCCCCTGTCATGAAATGAAAACCCGCTGTCGCGCCATGCGATGTGGCCGGGCACCCTCGCGACCTAGAGTCGGCGCCCTCCCCCAATGGCAGGGCCCCGGGCCCGACACGAGCGTCGCGATGAGCAGATCCCCCCGTACCAGACAGTCCGCGTCCCGCAAACGCCCCCAGGACGAATCGTCCGCGACCGCCGAACAGGAACTGATCGGCACCGCCAGCCACCAGACGCTCGCCGGCGCCCCCCTGGTCGGCGTGCGCGGCGCGGACCTGGCCGGTTCCGCCGCGACCCTGCTCAAGGGCGTGGTCAAGTCGCCCCTCCAGGCCGGCAGGCACCTGGGGGATTACCTGAAGGCCCTGGGCGGCATCCTCGACGGCACGTCCACCCTGGAACCGCCCCCCAAGGACAAGCGCTTCGCCGACCCCGCCTGGCAATCCAATCCCTTCCTTCGCGCCCTGCTGCAGAGCTACCTGGCCGGCCGCGAGGAGCTGGAGCGCTTCATCGACTCCACCGACCTGGCGCCCCTGGAGAAGAACCGTGCGCGCTTCGTCGCCTCGCTGCTGGCCGATGCGCTGGCGCCCAGCAACTCGCCACTGACCAACCCGGCGGCGCTGCGCAAGCTGGTGGACACCGGAGGCATGAGCCTGGCGCGGGGCCTGCGCCACTTCACCCGCGACCTGCTGCACAACCGGGGACTTCCGACCCAGGTAGACAGCTCGCCCTTCACCCTGGGCGAGAACATCGCCAGCGCCAGGGGCGAGGTAGTGTTCCGCAACGAGATGTTCGAGCTGCTGCAGTTCGCCCCGACCACGGGAACCGTCTACGGACGGCCGCTGGTGATGTCGCCGCCGCAGATCAACAAGTACTACGCCATCGACCTGTCGCCGGAGAAGAGCCTGGTCCGCTGGATCCAGGACAGCGGCGTGAACCTCTTCGTCATCAGCTGGCGCAACCCCACCCGCGAGCACCGCGACTGGGGGCTCTCCGACTACGCCCTCTGCCTGGACCAGGCCGTCGAAGTGGCCCGAAGCATCACCGGCAGCCCTGACGTGAACATGTGGGGCTCCTGCTCCGGCGGCATCACCCTGGCGGCCTACCTGGGCTGGCTGGCGGCACGGGGCGAAGGGCACAAGGTGGCCAACACCTGCTGGGCGGTGTGCGTACTGGACATGCCCTCGGCCCTGGACGACACCACCCTCGGCCTGTTCACCAGCCCCGCCGCCTTGCGCGCGGCCAAGGCCAGCTCGCGGCGCAAGGGCGTGCTCAGCGGCCAGGACATGGCCCGCATGTTCGCCTGGATGCGCCCCAACGACCTGATCTGGAACTACTGGGTCAACAACTACCTGCTGGGCAACAGCCCGCCCGCCTTCGACATCCTCGCCTGGAACAACGACACCACGCGGCTGCCGGCGCAACTCCACGCCGACTACCTCGACCTGGTGCAGCAGAATCCCTACAGCAACCCGGGCAGCCTGGAAATCGCCGGCGAAGCCATCGACATGAGCCGCGTGCAGGTGGGTGCCTACGTGGTGGGTGGCACCACCGACCACATCACCCCCTGGCAGGGCTGCTACCGCACCGCGCGCCTGTTCGGCGCCGACGCCACCTACGTCCTCTCCAATGCCGGCCACTTGCAGAGCCTGGTCAACCCACCCGGCAATCCCCGGTCCTTCTACTACGCGGCGCCGGCCCGGGAGGACGACCCGCAGACCTGGCTGCAGAACGCCGGTGAGCGCCAGTCGGGCAGTTGGTGGCCCCATTGGCGCACCTGGATCCAGGCGCGCTCGGGGGATAGCCGGCCGGCGCCGAAGAAGTTGGGCTCGCGCAAGTACCCGCCCCTCTGCCCCGCTCCGGGAACCTATGTAAGGGAGCACTGAGGCGCCAAGCGGCAGACACAGCCCGTCTCCCGGCTTTCGCTGTCGCTTGCGCGGCAGCGGGGCGATACCATGCCCGCCTGCACACACCTCGCGAGGCCGGCGACCTACCCGGCCTCCCCCGTTCATCACGGAGCGTTCATGGGAGTCCCGAGCCTGGCGCCGTCCCCGCTGCATCCCGGTCAGGCCAGGCCTGTCGACGGGCTGCCGGGCCTGTGCCACCACACCAATGTCCTGCCACTGGCCCTCGAATACGGCGAGGCCCGGCTGCGGCGCCGGGAGGAACAGGGCCGATGCTGACCCTCAACCTTGGCCCTCTGGCCCTTGCCCTGCCCCACGTACTGATCCTCGGCAGTTTGTTGCTCGCCTCCCTGGCTGGCTGGTGGACGGGCAGGCGCAGCGGACAGAACCCCGAACGCTGGCTGTTCCGCCTGCTGCTGGCGGCGCTGCTGGTGGCACGGCTGGCCTTCGTGGTCACCTACATCGAGCATTTCCAGGCCGAGCCCTGGCGCATCATCGATATCCGCGACGGCGGTTTCATCGCCTGGCCGGGCGTGATTGCCGCGCTATCCCTGGGAGCTCTGCTGCTCTGGCGTCGGACCGAGCTGCGCAAACCGCTGGGCATCGCCCTGGTGGTGGGATTCGCCAGCTGGGGCCTGGGCCAGCTCACCTTGCAGGCGTTCGAGCGGGGCACCCGCCTGCCGGAGCTGGTCCTGCGCGACCGCGCCGGCCGTCCCGTCGCCCTGGAAAGCCATCTGGGCCGTCCCTTGGTGGTGAACCTCTGGGCCACCTGGTGCCCGCCCTGCCGGCGGGAGATGCCGGTACTGGCCGAGGCCCAGTCCGCGCATCCCGAAACGCGCTTCCTGTTCGTCAACCAGGGTGAGTCGGCGGAGGAGGTCCAGCGCTTCCTGGAAAGCCACGGCCTGTCCCTGGACGCTGTCCTGCTGGACAGCGGCGCGCGCCTCGGCCAGCAGGTGGGTTCCATGGCCCTTCCCACCACTCTCTTCTACGACGCCGAGGGCCGCCAGGTCGGCAGCCACCTCGGCGAACTCTCGCGGGCGAGCCTGGCCCGTGCCCTGGAATCCCTGGACACGCGCGCCAGGCCCGGCACCGCGCCCCCGTAGGAGCGGGCTCGCCCGCGAACCCGTCCGCGCGATTCGCCGGCAAGCCGGCTCCTACAGGGTGAAGCTCAGAGCGGCTCCCGCGTGCTCACCCCGTCCACCAGCCGCTGGATACCCAGCGGGTTGGCGTTCTTCAGGGCATCCGGCAGCAGCGCGTCCGGGTAGTTCTGGTAGCACACCGGGCGCAGGAAGCGGTCGATGGCGAGGCTTCCCACCGAAGTGCCACGGGCATCGGAGGTGGCGGGATAGGGTCCACCATGGACCATGGCATCGCACACCTCCACGCCGGTGGGATACCCGTTGAGCAACAGTCGGCCAGCCTTCTGCTCCAGCAGCGCCGTCAGGCCGCCGAAGGTCGCGAGGTCCGCCGGTTCGGCGATCAGGGTGGCGGTCAGCTGCCCCCGCAGCCCATGCAGGGCGCGGCTGAGCTCGTCCTGGTCGGCCACCTCGACCACCACGGTGGCCGGGCCGAAGACCTCCTCCTGCAACAGCTCGTCGCCATCCAGCAGCAGCCTCGCATCGGCCTTGAACAGCTGGGGATGGGCCTGACCACCCTCCTGCCTCGAACCGGCCAGGTGCGAGATGCCCGGGTGCCGGTGCAGGTGTTCCAGACCCTGGCAGTAGCTCTTCAGGCCGCCGGCATTGAGCAGGGTCTGGCCCGGCTGGTCACCCATGATGGCGGCGAAGCGCTGGAGAAAGGCGGTGAACGCCGGCGAGCGGATGCCGATCACCAGGCCGGGGTTGGTGCAGAACTGCCCGGCGCCCAGGGTGACGGACGCGGCCAGTTCGGCGGCCACCTGCTCGCCACGGACCGCGAGGGCCTCGGGCAGGAGCAGTACGGGGTTGATGCTGCTCATTTCCGCGAATACCGGGATGGGCTGCGGCCGCGCCGCCGCCATGTCGCAGAGCGCGCGGCCGCCGCGCAGGGAGCCGGTGAAGCCGACCGCCTGGATCGCGGGGTGCTTGACCAGCCATTCACCGACCCCGCCACCGAAGATCATGTTGAATACGCCGGCCGGCATGGCGGTCTTCTCCGCCGCGCGAACGATGGCGTCGGCGACCCATTCGGCGGTGGCCATATGGCCGCTGTGGGCCTTGAACACCACCGGGCAACCGGCGGCCAGCGCGGCAGCGGTGTCGCCGCCGGCGGTGGAGAACGCCAGGGGAAAGTTGCTGGCCCCGAACACCGCCACCGGGCCGACGCCCATGCGGCACTGGCGCAGGTCCGGACGCGGCAGCGGCTTGCGCTCCGGCAGGGCGCGGTCGATACGGGCGCCGAGGAAATCACCACGACGCAGCACGGTCGCGAACAGGCGCATCTGGCCACTGGTGCGGCCGCGCTCGCCCTGGATGCGCGCGGCCGGCAGCGCGGTTTCGCGGCAGACGGTGGCGATGAAATCGTCGCCCAGGGCATCCAGTTCATCGGCGATGGCATCGAGGAACTCGGCACGGCGGACGGCGGACAGGCTGCGGAAAGACGGATAGGCCGCCTCGGCGGCACGGGCGGCGGCGTCCACTTCCGCCTCGGTGGCCTGGTGGAAGGCAAAGGGCAGCGCCTCGCCGCTGGTGGCGTCGAAGCTCTGCAGGGTAAGGGTGCCGGCGGCGCTGCGGCCGCCCGCGATGAAGTTGAAACCGGTGATGACGGTCATGCTCGTCTCCCTGGCCTTGTGGGTTGAGGAATGGCCACCGCGAACGGCAGCCGAAAAAGGAGGAGTCGCGCCCGGCATGTGCCTCCTGGGCCCACGTCTGATGGGCGCGCGGTCGCCCCCAAGGGCGACGGTTTCAGAGGCTGCGCACGGCGCCGGGCGCCAGGTGTTCCGGGTCCAGTGCGATGCCGTTGACCAGAGGAGCGCCGAACTCGGGCATCTCGATCTCGAACCGGTCGCCCGGCCGGGCCTGGATGCCATCGGCGAAGGACAGGGTCGCGGTGCCGAAGTAATGCACGTGGACATCCCCCGGCCGCAGGAACTGGGCGTACTTGAAGTGGTGGTACTCCAGGTTCTCCAGGCTGTGGCACATGTTGTCCTCGCCGGAGAGGAACTCCTTCTCCCAGATCACCTCGCCCGCCCGGCGAATACGGCTCTTGCCCGCGAGGTGCGCGGGAAGCTCGCCGACCCGCAACTCGGGTCCATAGGCGCAGAAGCGCAACTTGGAGTGGGCCAGGTACAGGTAACTGCGGCGCTCCAGCACGTGGTCGGAGAACTCGTTGCCCAGGGCGTAGCCCAGGCGATAGGGCCGGCCGTCCGCGCCGATGACGTAGAGCCCCACCAGTTCGGGCTCCTCCCCGGCATCCTCGGCGAAGGCCGGCAGGGGGAAGTCGGCACCCGGGCGGACGACGATGCCGCCGTCTCCCTTGTAGAACCACTCCGGCTGCGCACCGACCTTGCCGGCACCGGGTTTTCCGCCTTCCACGCCCCACTTGAACATGCGCATGGTGTCGGTCAGGGTCGCGTCGTCCTGGGCCTTCTGCTGGTGCATCCTGTCGCGGGTGGAGGCGCTGCCCAGGTGGGTCAGGCCGGTGCCGCTGACCAGGCAATGGGCCGGGTCCGGGTGGTCCAGCGGCGGCAGCACGCGGCCGGTTTCCAGCAGTTCGCGGTAGGCCGGGCCGGGCTCGGTGCCACGGGCCAGCACTTCGTCCCGGAGGTTGCGGCCGGCGGCGATGGCGTCCAGGGCCAGGGCACGGGTGCTGGTGGCGTTGCGCACCCGTTGCACCTGCTCGCCCTCGATCAGGCCCACCTGACGCAGGCCCTCGGCGGTCTCGAACTGGATCAGTCTCATGGCGGTGACTCTCGTTGCGGGGTGTTGCCGGGGACTTTACGAATCCCCCGGGGGCCTGCCTAATGACGGCTTCTGATCCCGTGATAACCAACAGTCATCCCCCATGATCGCCTCCCTCCCCGCCCTGGTATCCCGCCTGCGCCTGAAGCAGTTACGGCTCCTCATCGCCCTGGACGAGCAGGGTTCGCTGCACAAGGCCGCCGAGCAGGTGGCCATCACCCAGCCGGGCGCCACCAAGGCCTTGAACGAGATCGAGGCGGCCTTCGGCATGCGACTGTTCAACCGCACCAGCCAGGGCCTGGAAGCCAACGACCTGGGACGTTGCGCCATCCGCTACGCGCGGCTGATCCATACCGACCTGGCGCACCTGCGGGAAGAGATGATCGGCATTCTCCAGGGCCAGGGCGGGCGTCTCTCGGTGGGTGTCGTCATGGGTGCGGTGCCGCTGCTGGTGCGCAGCCTGGCGCGGCTGCAACAGGCCCAGCCGGAGCTGTCGGTGGAGGTGGTGGAGGACACCAGCGCGCGGTTGCTCGGGTTGATCGACCAGGGCCGCCTGGACCTGGCCATCTGCCGCACCAGCGTCAGCCCGAGGCCGGATGCCTACGACTGCCACGAGCTGTACCAGGAACGCTTGCGGGTCGTCGCCAACCCGGCCCATCCCCAGGTTTCGGCGGAGCGGCTGGAGCTGCGGGACCTGGCCGACAGCCGCTGGGTGGTCTACCCGGCCAACATGCCCATGCGCCTGGTGCTGGAGCGTGAATTCAGCCAGGCGGGCCTGGACTTTCCGCGTTATCCCCTGGAGACCGCCTCCACCTTCACCACCCTGATGCTGCTGCGGCAGGAGCGCGACCTGGTGGCGCTGATGCCCCGGGAAGTGGCGGAGGTGGCCATCGACACCGGCAGCGTGGCCGCCCTGCCCCTGCAACTGCGCTCCCGCAGCGAACCCTTCTCCCTGGTCAGCCGCCGAGGCGCGCCGCTGTCGGCGCCGGCGCGATTGCTGAGCCAGGCCCTGGAATCCGAAAGCACCGCCCCATCCGGCGACTGACTCGCCCCGACCACAGGACCTCGACATGCCCCATCTCGTCATCGAATACAGCGCCAACCTCCACGGCTTCGACGCCGCCACCACCCTCGCCGCCTGCAATGGCTTCCTCGCCGACACCGGCCACTTCGGCGAGGCCGATATCAAGAGCCGCGTGGTGCGCCACGAGCACTTCCTGGTGGGCACCCGGGCCGAGGGCCGGGGCTTCGTCCATGCCACCTTGTGGTTGCTTTCCGGCCGGCCCGAAAACGTCAAGCAGGCCCTATCCCGTGGGGTGCTGGAGGCCCTGCAAGCCAGTTTCGCGAAGCCTGAGGGCATGGACGTCCAGCTCAGCGTGCAGCTGCAGGACATGGAGCGCTCGACCTACGCCAAGGCGTTTCTCTAGGCTGCAGGGGAAGCCGCCTCCAGGCGGGATTGGCGGTCGTCCTGCGTAGCGGGCCAGGCTTTCCTCATCTCGCCCCGGCCCGCTTCAGGCAGTTCTGGTAGCGCCCGTCCACCCGCGTGGCGAACCAGGCGGTCGTCAGCTTGCGGGTGATCTTCGGGCTTTTCAGGTCGATTCCGGGCATGGCTTCCCGGGGTTGGCGCCGCCCCTGTTGACGGTCCGCCAGCGCGAAAACGCGCTCATGGAGATCGGTCTCCTCGAAATCCAGGCTGTCGCCCTTGAGGAGATCGCGGCGGATGGCGGAATCGCTCATGTCCAGTTGCCTTTTCAGGGCACGCACCGCCAGTTCGGTGGCGCCGGCCTTGCTGGAGCCATGGATCACCAGGTCGCCGTCCAGGGCCAGTTCGATGCCCGAGACACGGCTCACCGCCTGCTGGAAGGCGGCGTTGCGACTGGCGTACCAGCCGGCATTGAAGTCGGCGAAGCGATAGAGCGGCTTGCTGTAATGGGCCGGGTAGCCCAGCAGGTGGGCGATGCCGAAATAGAGGCCGCCGCGCCGGGTGAACACCTCCTGGCGAACGGTGCCCGACACCGGATAGGGATACTCCCTGGCATTGGCTTCGGCGAAGGCGATGCTGACCTGCATCGGGCCACCGGTGTGTACCGGGTTGAAGGTGCCGAACAGCCGCTGACCCAGGGGCACCATGCCGATGAAGTCGTCGAAGATGGCACTCAGTTCCTTTTCCGTACGCGCTCCAGCCAGCCGCTGCTGGTAGGTCTTGCCATTGGGTGACTTGAGCCCCAGGGCGGCATTCACCAGGAGGGCCGGCACGTGCAGGCGGCCGGCGCGCCGCTGGATCTCGTCCCGGGCGATCCGGCCCAGCCCCGGGACCGGCGGGTCCACCTGGTAGGTGGATTCCTGCTCGATCACCGCCAGGACCGCGCAGAGGTTGCTGTCGCTGGGGGCGATGTCACGGGCGGTGAAGGCCGCCTGGATATCGGCGGCCCAGCCCTGGCGATCCGGCACCTTGGCCGGTATCAGGCGAACCAGCTTGGCGCGCACTTCGGACGGCGTCGGCACCGTCTCCCGTGGGCCCTGGGTGCCGCAGGCGGCGAGCGCCAGCAGCGCGGCGAGGATGGCGAAGCGGGAGGCGTAATGGGTCATGAAGCGGCGGTCCTGGAAACTCCTGGCGCGAAACATGGCATGAAAGGCCGTCGCAGTGGGAGCGGATTCGCGATGCAGGACGCAACCCCGTCGCAATGGGTTTCGGGCGCTGTAGTCAAGTCGCAGGCGTGAGCTCGCGGGCGAAGCGCTCCGCGACGATGCCCCGGGTGAGGACGTAGCTCATCGCGGCAAAAAGTCCAGCATTCTGAACACCCGTATTAGATAGTGAACCTGAAAATATTTTTCACTTGACGAATAAAGGGTTATCTATCAAACACTTAGCAAAAATTATCCGATAAAAATCGGCCATTATTCTTTACGTTTTTCGTCGGCCTCGTTTGACATATTTAACGGCTCTGGCAGGCTATATCTCAGGCCTCGACCGGCGATCGCACCGTCGATCACCGGCAGTGCTCGGGGCCTCAGGTAGCGCCAACACCTCTCTGGCGCGCCTGCACAACAACGATAGGCTGAGCCCTGTCCCAAGGTGAAATATGTCCAACAGCAACATTGGCAATAAGAAACAGACCACTCGTAAACCGGTCGTCCTGATGTCCATGGGCGCCCAGGAACGCAAGGGCCACGACTACCAAGTGATGACCCACAAATACATCACCCCGCTGGTAGAAATCTCCGAATGCGTGCCGGTCCTCGTACCCACCTGCTGCGGTATCGAAGACCTCGAGCAGTACCTCGACATGGCTGACGGCCTGTACCTCACCGGTGCCGGCAGCAACATCGACCCGACCCTCTACGGCCAGGAAAACCTGACCCCGGAAAAGGGCCAGGACAAGGATCGCGACAACTTCGACCTGCCCCTGATCCGTGCCGCCATCGCCCGTGGCCTGCCCATCTTCGGCATCTGCCGTGGCATGCAGGAAATCAACGTGGCCCTGGGTGGCGACATGCACCAGAAGCTCTATGCCGAACCCGGCTTCAACGACCACCGCGAGAACCCGGAAGACCCGGTCGCCGTGCAGTACGCCCCCGTCCACAGCGTGCGCGTCCAGGCCAACAGCTGGCTGCACAAGACCCTGGGCACCGACACCATCCAGGTGAACTCGCTGCATGGCCAGGGCCTCAAGACCCTGGGCAAGGGCATCGAAGCCATCGCCCATGCCGAAGACGGCCTGGTGGAAGCCATCCATGCACCGAGCCTCTCCCCCTTCCTCTTCGCGGTGCAATGGCACCCGGAATGGCAGGCGGCGCAGAACCCCGACTCGGTGAAGATCTTCCAGGCCTTCGGCGAAGCCTGTCGCAGGCAGGTGGAGGGCAAGGCCCGGGGAAAGACCTTCCATAACGCGGCCTGATCGGCGGCGGATGACAGCGCTCCAGGAGCCCGGCGACCCGCCGTATGCTGTTCACATGAAGAACGCCGTTTTTCCTTCAGCAGGAAAGCGGCGTTTTTTTGATTCTGCGTGATCCTGGGAGCAAGCTCGCTCCTGCATCAGCGGTTGAGGCCCCAGCGACTCGCCAGCCACAAGGCGGACAGCGCCACCCCGCACATGCAGGCGAAAGCCAGCCAGGCGTTGGGCCAGAGCAGCGGCATGCCGAACAGGATCAGGCTGTCGTTGCCCCCGGGCACCAGGCTGGAACCCAGCCCCATCAGCACACCACCGACAAGACACCTGAGCACCATCAGAGGACGCGGCCAGCGATGCTGCCAGAGACCAGCAGTCCAGCCCCCCAGCAGGGCACCGGCGAACAGCGCAGGCAACAGCAATCCCCGCAGCCCCAGTTCCATGAAGCGACCGGTGGCCAGTTCCGCGAGGATGTCCGTGTAGGCCCAGGCTCCGACGCAGACGAACAGCAGCAGGAAACTCACACCGATGACGAGGGTGGCGTGATGGGGCGACCAGGCACTGGCGGCGACGTTGCCGTTGTAGCGATTCCAGACCAGCCAGCCCAGGCGCGCCACCAGCACCGCGATGATGAGCGGAACCAGGGCGATGGGCACCTGCCGCAGCCACTCGGGAATCGCCACCGGCATGGCGTCCATTCCCAGCCCCGGCCCGGCGAGGGCGAACCCCGCGAGAAAGCCCGGAGGCGTCGCCAGCCAGGCCCACTGGCCGGAGCCGATGCGCGCCACCACGCCGAAGGCGCAGCCTCCGTTGATGAAGGCCCCAAGCCCCAGCAAGGCACCGCCCAGCGCCGCGTACCCGTGCAACGGGTAGCCCATGGGCACCTCGGGCAGACGGTCGAACGCCCGCAGGAGGACGAAGCCGCCCAGCACCCAGAGGGAGGTTTCCAGCAACGCCCTCAGGCGATCCCAGCGGTGCTTCTGCACCACCTCCTCCAGGGCGGCCACCAGGCAGGTGCCGCCACGCTGCACGGCAAACCCCATGAGCAGCGCCAGGGCCACGCTCGCCAGCAGGATCATGCCTTGGTTCCCCCGTTCATACCGGGCCAGTTCCGAAAGCTTAGCGAAGGCTTCATGCTCATTCGCGGAAAACCCGGGATGATCCGCCCATCACATACAGGAGCACTCAATTGACCCTCTCGATCCGCCCCGCCCGCGCCGAAGACGCCCAGCAGATCCTCGACTTCATCATCGAGCTGGCGATCTACGAGAAGGCCGGCCATGAAGTCATCGCCAGCGTCGAGGACATCCGCCGCACCCTGTTCGCCGAGAACGCCCCCTCCCGGGCGCTGATCTGCCTGAAGGACGACCGCCCCATCGGCTATGCCGTCTACTTCTACAGCTACTCCACCTGGCTGGGACGCAACGGCATCTACCTGGAAGACCTCTACATCACCCCGGACCAGCGCGGCTCGGGTGCCGGCCGCCGCCTGCTGCGGGAAATCGCCCGGGAGGCCCGCGCCAACGATTGCGGCCGCCTGGAATGGAGCGTGCTGGACTGGAACCAGCCGGCCATCGACTTCTACCGTTCCATCGGCGCGCTGCCCCAGGACGAGTGGGTGCGCTACCGCCTGGACGGCGAGGCCCTGCAGCGATTCGCGGAAGGCGCCGACTGACAGACGGGGCTGACACGCCCCGCGCGGGCTCCGCACGGACCCGCAAAGGACTATTCAGGCAGTGGTTTATCCCACTGCCTGTGCGAAAATGACGCAATTGCAAGAAATGATGTCGCTGGAGACTGTATGGAAATTCTGGATTACGAAGACAGCCTTGAGACCTATCTGGGCGACCTTGGCGGAAGGAAGATCACGATAGTTTCAGCCTTCGCAAGCGGCACCGAAGCCCTGATCGATCAGATGATCGAGAACGACAACCAACTGGACATCCTGGTGGGGACCATCAGTTCCCTGACCTCCCCGGACTTCATCGAGCACTGCCTCAACGAGGCGAACCCCGCGCTGCAGCTCACCGTCGACTTCCGCAGCCAGGCCAGCGTGAACTGGAAGCTCTACCTGGTGGAGCCGGACACCGTCATCCTCGGCAGCGCCAACCTGACCCAGGTGGGCGTGAGCCTGGTGCGCGACACCGCCACCGTGATCACCGACGCCGCCCTGTACGACGCCTACCTGGCCCGGGTGCAGGCCCTCAAGGCCGTGGATGGCGTGATGCCCTGCGTCGCCTCCCAGGCCTTCGAGGATGCCCTGGACGTCTACAGGCAGAGCCACCGCCGCATGCAAGCCGGCCTGGCGCGCACCGCCGAGTACCTGGACAGCGAAGGCTGGCTGGGAGACGACATCAACCAGAGCATCCCGCTGTTCATCTGGTACAGCGACCACTCCGAACAGTCCGAGGAGGAGGCCCGCGAGCACCTCAAGGCCAGCAGCGACGGCGTGGCCTGGGACGACGTCCGCGAGTTCTTCACCTACGAATGCGCCGAAGGCGCCCTGCCCTACGAGGAAGGCGACGTGGTGCTGACGGCACGCTGCAATGGCTCGCACATCGGCTTCTACACCTTCGACCGCATCCTCTACCGCGACGGCACCTACTACATCTACTCCTATCGCAAGAAGCGCTACACCCAGCCCTTCCGGCTGGACGGCGACAAGGAACTGCTCAAGGAGTCCATTCCGTCCTGGTACGAGGACGGCCGCACCGAGATCAACCGCGCCGACATCCTCCGCATCCTGCCCTGATGCCAACAAAAAGGTTCTTCGCAGATTATCGGGGAAGGGACTTGCTCAAGCCGGATTGTCGAACCGGCGTCAGGTTTTGTGGGGGCTCGGCTCATTTCCGCGCAGGCTGCGAGTTGCTGTTTCGCCCTCCCGGGCGAGTCCCTTTCTCAATCGCCGAAAGGAACCAAAGGGCTTGCCCCTGCATCCGGCCCGGCTTCGCCGGGTCCCCTCGCTGCATCGCCGCTACGGGGGCACGGCGCGAGGGGCCATCCATGGCCCCACACGCCTCTCGCGGCATCCATGCCGCTCGTCCCCCTGCACGACGACTCCGCTCGGCCTCCTGACGGGGCACTTCGCGCGGCGTCATCGTCTTCGCCTGGTTTCAGATCGGTTTCGGCAGCAGGATGACTTGTCCCCTGCCGGCGCGAGTCACCCCTCTCCTCTTCTGGGAGAGGGGCGGGGGAGAGGGCGGTATCCGCAGACTGGGAGTGGGTCAGGGCGCCACGCAGAATCGCCAATCCAGTGTGAACAGGATTTCCCCGATAATCCGCGATGAACCAACAAAAAGCCCCCTCACCCGGAATGGGCGGAGGGGGCCTTGCATGACTCCGGGCATCCGTCGGACTCAGCCGTTCTGGGCACCCAGCTGTTCGCGAATGCGCCGGTTGAGGGTCGCCAGTCGCCGGGCGACGGCGTCGGTGTCCGTCGGGGTATCGTCAGCGTTCAACTGACGCGCGCAAAGGTTGAGCGCGGAAAGCACCACCAGCTCGTTGCTGGTGACGTAGGGGAATTTCTTCTTGTTGGCGGCGATCTCCGCCTGCAGCATCGCTGCCGCATCCTGCAGCACCTGCTCTTCGCCGGCCGGTGCCTTGATGTTGTACTCGCGCCCCAGGATGCGCAGTACCCGGACACCATCGGTACTCATGCGCTAACGCGGCTCTCGCTGACGCGGCGGACCAGGGCCTGCAGGCGTTCGGCGGTGGCGCTGTGCTTCTCTTCCTGTTCCATCACGGCCAGTTGCAGGGAATCGTTCTCCTCGCGAGCCTTGCGCAGTTCGGCGCGGATACGGGCGTTGTCTTCGGTGATGGCCTGATTCTGCTGCAGCAGTTCGCTGACGAGCTCTTCGAGCTGTACCAGAGTGTTATCCAGCATGGTGGTCTCCGTGGCAGGTATGAAAAGGCCGGGGAGGATAAAGAAAAACCGCCCTTGCGGCCAGGGAAATCAAGGTACTTCGGACAAAATGTATACTGTCAATTCAATGGCTTAGAACAGGTTCTTCAGGCACTTTGAACAATATTGAAACCACCCTGTCCAAGGCGCGCCGACACGCCATGCCGGGTAGAATCCGCCAGTGAGACAGGCTCGGGGTTGAAGCAGTGGAGTTGAATCGAGGGTTCGTCCTGACCCGGCATTGGCGGGATACGCCGGAAGGCACCGAAGTGGACTTCTGGCTCTCCACCGACCAGGGCCCGGTACGGGTACGCCTGCCGCTGCAGACGTCGGTCGCCTTCATTCCCGCCGCACAGCGGACTCGCGCCGAGGCCCTGATCGCCGGTGAGCGCGATGCCGAACTGCGCCCCCTGTCCCTCGCCGACTTCCAGCATCGGCCGGTGCTGGGCCTCTACTGCCGCCAGCACCGCCAGCTGATGCGCCTGGAGAAGGCGCTGCGCAAGGCCGGGGTCGAGGTCTACGAAGCCGATATCCGTCCGCCCGAGCGCTACCTCATGGAGCGCTTCATCACCGCCCCGGTGCAGTTCGACGGCACCCTCGACGCCGACGGCCTGGTGCGGGACGCCCAGCTGAGGCCCCTCGATGGCTACCGTCCACAGCTGCGCCTGGCGTCCCTGGACATCGAGACCAGCGAACGCGGCGAACTCTATTCCATCGCCCTGGAAGGCTGCGGCCAGCGCCAGGTCTACATGCTCGGCCCGGCCAATGGCGACGCCGGCAACCTGGACTTCCAGCTGGAATACCACGACAGCCGCGCCGACCTGCTGGAGGCCCTGAACCGCTGGCTGGCCGAGCACGATCCGGACGCCATCATCGGCTGGAACCTGGTGCAGTTCGACCTGCGGGTCCTGCAGGCCCACGCCGAGAAGCTCAAGGTCCCGCTGCGCCTGGGCCGGGGCGGCGACCCCATGGGCTGGCGGGAGCACGGCAGCGGCAACCAGCACTTCTTCGCGGAAGCCGCCGGCCGCCTGATCATCGACGGCATCGAGGCCCTGCGCTCGGCCACCTGGAGCTTCCCCTCCTTCAGCCTGGAAAACGTCGCCCAGACCCTGCTGGGCGAAGGCAAGGCCATCGACACGCCCTACCAGCGCATGGACGAGATCAACCGCATGTTCGCCGAGGACAAGCCCGCCCTGGCGCGCTACAACCTCAAGGACTGCGAACTGGTCACCCGCATCTTCGACAAGACCGGGCTGCTGGGCTTCCTCCTGGAGCGCGCCACCGTCACCGGGCTGCCGGTGGACCGCAGCGGCGGCTCGGTGGCGGCCTTCACCCACCTCTACATGCCGCTGATGCACCGCCAGGGCTTCGTCGCCCCCAACCTGGGCGACAAGCAACCGGAGGCCAGCCCCGGCGGCTTCGTCATGGACTCGCGCCCGGGGCTCTACGAGTCGGTGCTGGTGCTCGACTACAAGAGCCTCTACCCGTCCATCATCCGCAGCTTCCTGATCGACCCGGTGGGCCTGATCGAAGGCCTGCGCCAGCCGGACGACCAGCACTCGGTACCGGGCTTCCGGGGCGCGCGCTTCTCCCGCACCCGGCACAGCCTGCCGTCCATCGTCGAGAAGGTCTGGCAGGGCCGGGAAGCGGCCAAGCGCGAGGGCAACAAGGCCCTGTCCCAGGCCCTGAAGATCATCATGAACGCCTTCTACGGCGTCCTGGGTTCCAGCGGTTGCCGCTTCTTCGATCCGCGCCTGGCCTCCTCCATCACCCTGCGCGGCCACGAGATCATGCGGCGCACCCGCGAACTGATCGAGGCCGAAGGCTACGCGGTGATCTACGGCGACACCGACTCCACCTTCGTCTGGCTCAAACGCCCCCACGCCGAAGAAGACGCCGCCCGCATCGGCCGCGCCCTGGTTCAGCGGGTGAACCAGTGGTGGCGCGAGCACCTGGCCCGGGAGTACGGCCTGGACAGCGCCCTCGAACTGCAGTTCGAGACCCACTACCAGCGCTTCCTCATGCCCACCATCCGGGGCGCCGAGGAAGGCAGCAAGAAGCGCTACGCCGGGCTGGTGGTGCGCCCCGACGGCAGCCGGGAGATGGTCTACAAGGGGCTGGAAACCGTGCGCACCGACTGGTCGCCCCTGGCCCAGCGCTTCCAGCAGGAGCTCTACCAGCTGATCTTCGACCGCGAGCCCTACCAGGACTATGTGCGCGACTACGTGGCCCGCACCCTGTCAGGGGAGCTGGACGAGTTGCTGGTCTACCGCAAGCGCCTGCGCCGGCAGCTGGAGGACTACACCCGCAACGTCCCGCCCCATGTCCGCGCCGCGCGCATGGCGGACGACTACAACGACCGCCAGGGCCGGCCGCGCCAGTACCAGAACGGCGGCTGGATCAGCTACCTGATCACCCTGAACGGCCCAGAACCCCTGGAAAACCGTCGCTCCGCCATCGACTACGACCACTACCTCACCCGCCAGCTGCAGCCGGTGGCCGATGCCATCCTGCCTTTCGTGGGCGATGACTTCGCCTCGCTGATCGACAGGCAGATGGCCCTGTTCTGAGGGCATCGGCGGCATTCACCGCAGCCTCGTCGTGCGAACCGGCTGGAACCTTGGAAACCAGGTCCCGAGGACACGGGCATCAGTCACCGCCTCAGCCGGTGACCATTCCAATGCCCGGGGCGCCCTTCGCCACTCCCCCGGGCGCTGTCCGGAACCCTGCCCCGCCGCCAGCTCAGCGCCCAGCAGGGTCATCAGGAACAGCCAGATGCAGGCGCCGATAAGCGGCCAGCGACCGGTCCGGCTCAAGGACCGGGCCCGAGGGGAAGGCAGGCGAATGCTCATAACACACTCCCGGCCAGCAGCATTCGACACCCGGGGCTCCGGCTAACGATCCGGCGCTGGCGATATAAGCCCTGATGAAAAGGCTATATCGCCGCCTCCGGATGCGACGGTCACCCATCGGCCCCCTCGGCCACTCGGCGCTTCGCCGAATACGAGGTGCCCTGGATCGACCAGCACCACCTTGGGGCAGCCCGCACTCCGATCGCCATATATCCGTGCACGGCGCCGCCCCGCCCCGACCGCTCCCAACGCCCGCCCGGCGCGCCAGCAGCGACCTGGCGCAAGCTGGCCTGGCCCTTGCTAAAGGAACCCCAAGGCAGCCAATGGCGGTTGCCACACCCACGACAAAGACGCCGTGTCCCCTCATTCGAGGGGCGCGGCGTTTTTGCTTTCCGGAGGCTGCTGTGACCGAGACAACCATTCGAAGCGTGTGCCCTTACTGCGGCGTCGGCTGCGGCATCCTCATGCAGGTGGCACAGGGGCGCGTGGTGAAGGTCTCCGGCGACAAAGGGCACCCGGCCAATTTCGGCCGACTCTGCACCAAGGGCAGCACCAGCCTCCAGGCCATCACCGACTCCGGGCGCATGGAACACGCCTACCTGCGCGACGACCGCTCCCACGACCCGGTGCAGACGCCCATGGCCAGCGCCATCGCCGCCACCGCCTCGCGCCTTCGCGGCATCCTCGACGCGCACGGGCCGGACGCGATCGCCTTCTACGTCTCCGGGCAGATGTCCCTGGAGGCCCAGTACCTGGTGAACAAGCTGGCCAAGGGCTTCATCGGCACCAACCAGGTCGAGTCCAACTCGCGCCTGTGCATGGCCAGCGCCGGCAGCGGCTACAAGCTGTCGCTGGGGTCCGACGGCCCGCCCGGGTCCTATGAGGATTTCGACCGCGCCGACCTGTTCTTCGTCATCGGCGCCAACATGGCCGACTGCCACCCCATCCTCTTCCTGCGGATGATGGACCGGGTCAAGGCCGGGGCGAAGCTGATCGTCGTCGACCCCCGACGCAACGCCACGGCCGACAAGGCCGACCTCTTCCTGCAGATCCGCCCGGGCACCGACCTGGCCCTGCTCAACGGCCTGCTGCACCTGCTCCACGCCAATTGCCACACCGACCCGGCCTTCATCGCCGAATTCACCGAGGGCTGGGACGCGATGCCGGACTTCCTCGCCGACTACAGCCCGGAGCGGGTGGCGGCACTCACCGGCCTCGACGAAGCCGCCATCCGCCAGGCCGCACGCTGGATCGGCGAGGCCGGTGACTGGATGAGTTGCTGGACCATGGGCCTGAACCAGAGCACCCACGGCACCTGGAACACCAACGCCCTGTGCAACCTGCACCTGGCCACCGGCGCGATCTGCCGCCCCGGCAGCGGTCCCTTCTCCCTCACCGGCCAGCCCAACGCCATGGGCGGTCGGGAAATGGGCTACATGGGCCCCGGCCTGCCCGGCCAGCGCAGCGTGCTGGCGGAGGACGACCGCGCCTTCGTCGAGCGGGCCTGGGGCGTGCAGCCGGGAACCCTGCACACCCGCCTGGGCGGCGGCACCATCGCCCTCTACGACGACATGGCCGCCGGCAAGGTGAAGGCCTGCTGGATCATCTGCACCAACCCGGTGGCCAGCGTGGCCAACCGCAGCAAGGTGATCGAGGGACTCCAGGCCGCCGAACTGGTGATCACCCAGGACGCCTACCTCGACACCGAGACCAACCGCTACGCCGACATCCTCCTGCCCGGCGCCCTCTGGGCCGAGGCCGAGGGCGTGATGATCAACTCCGAGCGCAACCTGACCCTCATGCAGCAGGCCGTCGAGCCCCCCGGCGAGGCCATGGCGGACTGGCGCATCATCGCCGAGGTGGCCTGCGCCATGGGCTTCGCCGAGGCGTTCAGCTACACCTCGGTGGACCAGGTGTTCGACGAGATCAAGGCCTTCCACAACCCCGGGACCGGGTACGACATCCGTGGCGCCAGCCATGACCGCCTGCGCCGGGGCCCGTTGCAATGGCCCTGCGCCGATGAGGAAAGTCCCGACCGCCAGCCGATCCGCTACCTCAACGACGGCGTCAGCCAGTCCCTGCGCCTGCGCGAAGATGGCGGCCTCCCGCGCCTCAGCTTCGCCACCGCCAGCGGCAAGGGCCGGTTCTTCCCCCGGCCGCACCTGGACCCTGGCGAAATGCCGGACGCGGACTTTCCCTTCGTGCTCAACACCGGGCGCCTGCAGCACCAGTGGCACACCCTGACCAAGACCGGAAAGATCGCCACCCTCAACAAGCTCAACCCCGGCCCCTTCGTCGAAGTACACCCCGACGACGCCGAAGCCCTGGGCGTGCGCGACCGGGACCACCTGGAGATCCGCTCACGGCGCGGCCACGCGGTGCTGCCGGTGGTGGTCACCGATCGCGTGCTGCCCGGCGGCTGCTTCGCCCCCTTTCACTGGAACGATGTGTTCGGCGACAACCTGGCGATCAATGCCGTGACCAGCGACGCCATCGACCCCATCTCGCAGCAGCCGGAATTCAAGTTCTGCGCCGTCAGCCTGCGCCGCGTCGACCTGATCGAACACCGTTTCCTGGAGACGTCCGCCGCCGAAGACGCTCCGCCCCCCGCTTCCCAGCTCCAAGAGGCCTCTTCCATGTCGCGTATCGAAGCCTTCGCCGCCCTGGTCGGTGTCGGAACCGGCACCCCGCCCCCGCTGAACGAGCGCGAGCGCACCTACATGGCCGGATTCGTCAGCGGCCTGCGCGCCAGCCCCGCCGGCGGCGTTCCCAGCCTGCCCGCCCACGCCCCCTTGGGCGAAACCACGCGGCTCTGGCTGGACGGCATGCTCGCCGGCGTCTTCAGTCGCCTGGACCCCGTGCCCCCCCGCGCGGACCAGCCGGCGACCGCCGATGCCACCCCGGTGACCCTGCTCTGGGCCTCCCAGACCGGCACGGTGGAGAGCCTGGCCGAACGCTTCGCCGCGCGCCTGTCCGACTCCGGCTTCGCCGTGCGTCTCGCGCCCATGGCGGACGTGCCCGTGGCCGAACTGGCCGACACCGACAACCTGGTGCTGCTCACCAGCACCTTCGGCGACGGCGACGCACCGGACAACGGCCAGGCCTTCTGGGATGCCCTCAAGGCCAGCCAGGAACGCCTGGAACCCTTGCGCTACGCGGTGCTGGCCCTCGGCGATCCCAACTACGACCAGTTCTGCCAGCATGGCCGCAACCTCGACCAGCGCCTGGCGGAGCTGGGCGCCACCCGCCTCTGCGAGCGCCGGGATTGCGACACCGATTTCGAGGATAGCGCCGAGGCCTGGCTGGCGGACCTGCTGGCCGCCCTGCGGCCGGGAACCGACGCCCCGGCGCCCGCAGCGGTGGAATCCACCCCGGCCGCGGCCAGCAGGGAGCGGCCCTTCGCCTCGCGCCTGACGACCAACCTGCGCCTGAACCCGGCCGGCGCCAGCAAGGACACCCGGATGTTCGCCCTGCAACTGGGGGATTCGGGACTGACCTATGAAGCCGGTGACGCCCTCGGGGTCTGGCCGCGCAACTGCCCGGAGCTGGTGGAGGAAGTCCTGCAACTGGCGCGCCTCGACGGCGAACAGCCGGTCAGCGTCGCCAAAGTGGGCGATGTGCCCCTGCGGGAAGCCCTCAGCCGCCACTACGAGATCGCCCGCCCCAGCCAGGAAGCCCTGGCGCTGATCGCCGAACGCAGCGGCGACGCCGACCTCCGGGCACTGCTCGGCCCGCGCAAGGACGAACTCAAGGACTGGCTCTGGGGGCGCCAACTCGCCGACGTGCTCCAGGCCTGCCCCACCGCCCTGTCCGCCGACGACCTGCTGGGCAGCCTCAAACGCCTGCAACCTCGGCTCTACTCCATCGCCTCCAGCCCCAAGGCCCACCCGGACGAAGTCCACCTGACCGTGTCAGCGGTGCGCTACGGCCGGCGCAAGGGCGTCGCCTCCACCTTCCTCGCCGACCGCGCCGACGGCGGCGACGTCCCGGTATTCGTGCAGCCGTCCCGGCACTTCCGCCTGCCGGAAGACAATGACCTGCCCGTGGTGATGATCGGTCCGGGCACCGGCATCGCCCCCTTCCGGGGCTTCCTCCAGGAGCGCCGCGCCCGGGGCGCCCGGGGCCGCAACTGGCTGTTCTTCGGGGAGCAGCACGCCGCCACCGACTTCTACTACCGCGACGAGCTGGGCGCCCTGCAGCAGGACGGTCTGCTCACCCACCTGAGCCTCGCGTTCTCCCGCGACCAGGCGGAGAAGATCTACGTGCAGCACCGCATCCGCGAACAGGGCGCCGAGCTCTGGCGCTGGCTGCAAAACGGCGCCCACCTCTACATCTGCGGCGATGCCAGCCGCATGGCGAAGGACGTGGACCTGGCACTGCGCGACCTGGCCCGGCAGCACGGCGGCCTCGACGACGACCGCGCCGCCGAATACCTGCAAGACCTCGCCCGGCAGAAGCGCTACCTGCGGGACGTGTATTGATCGGCGCGGACGGGGACAGGGCGCCGGCGCAGGCTGTAGGGTGCGCTGCGCGCACCGCGATCACGGCTTCGAGGTTTCCCGGTGCGCACGGGGCACCCTACGGATGAGGTACGCGCTCCGGGCCGCCGCAGGGTGCATTGCCCTCAGGCGAACTCGGCCCGCAGTTGCTGGGCCGCCGCCACAGGCCGTAGGGTGCGCTGCGCGCACCGCGATCGCGGCTTCGAGGTTTCCCGGTGCGCACGGCGCACCCTACGGATGAGGTACGCGCTCCGGGCCGCCGCAGGGTGCATTGCCCTCAGGCGAACTCGGCCCGCAGCGGACGGGGACAGGACGCCGGCGCAGGCTGTAGGGTGCGCTGCGCGCACCGCGATCGCGGCTTCGAGGTTTCCCGGTGCGCACGGCGCACCCTACGGATGAGGTACGCGCTCCGGGCCGCCGCAGGGTGCATTGCCCTCAGGCGAACTCGGCCCGCAGCGGACGGGGACAGGGCGCCGGCGCAGGCTGTAGGGTGCGCTGCGCGCACCGCGATCACGGCTTCGAGGTTTCCCGGTGCGCACGGCGCACCCTACGGATGAGGTACGCGCTCCGGGCCGCCGTAGGGTGCATTGCCCTCAGGCGAACTCGGCCCGCAGTTGCTGGGCCGCCGCCACAGGCCGTAGGGTGCGCTGCGCGCACCGCGATCGCGGCTTCGAGGTTTCCCGGTGCGCACGGCGCACCCTACGGATGAGGTACGCGCTCCGGGCCGCCGTAGGGTGCATTGCCCTCAGGCGAACTCGGCCCGCAGTGGACGGGGACAGGGCGCCGGCACAGGCTGTAGGGTGCGCTGCGCGCACCGCGATCGCGGCTTCGAGGTTTCCCGGTGCGCACGGCGCACCCTACGGATGAGGTACGCGCTCCGGGCCGCCGCAGGGTGCATTGCCCTCAGGCGAACTCGGCCCGCAGCGGACGGGGACAGGGCGCCGGCGCAGGCTGTAGGGTGCGCTGCGCGCACCGCGATCACGGCTTCGAGGTTTCCCGGTGCGCACGGCGCACCCTACGGATGAGGTACGCGCTCCGGGCCGCCGCAGGGTGCATTGCCCTCAGGCGAACTCGGCCCGCAGCGGACGGGGACCGGGGCGCCGGCGCAGGCTGTAGGGTGCGCTGCGCGCACCGCGATCACGGCTTCGAGGTTTCCCGGTGCGCACGGCGCACCCTACGGATGAGGTACGCGCTCCGGGCCGCCGCAGGGTGCATTGCCCTCAGGCGAACTCGGCCCGCAGCGGACGGGGACCGGGGCGCCGGCGCAGGCTGTAGGGTGCGCTGCGCGCACCGCGATCGCGGCTTCGAGGTTTCCCGGTGCGCACGGCGCACCCTACGGATCAGGTACGCGCTCCGGGCCGCCGTAGGGTGCATTGCCCTCAGGCGAACTCGGCCCGCAGCGGACGGGGACAGAGCGCCGGCGCAGGCTGTAGGGTGCGCTGCGCGCACCGCGATCGCGGCTTCGAGGTTTCCCGGTGCGCACGGCGCACCCTACGGATCAGGTACGCGCTCCGGGCCGCCGTAGGGTGCATTGCCCTCAGGCGAACTCGGCCCGCAGTTGCTGGGCCGCCGCCACCATGTTCACCAGGGCCGCCTCGGTTTCCGGCCAGGCGCGGGTCTTCAGGCCGCAGTCCGGATTGACCCACAGGCGTTCCACCGGCACCCGCTGCGCAGCCTTGCGCAGGAGCTTGACCATTTCCTCCTTGCCCGGCACACGCGGCGAGTGGATGTCATAGACGCCCGGGCCGATCTCGTTCGGGTAGGCGAAGGCCTCGAAGGCGTCCAGCAACTCCATGTCCGAGCGGGAGGTCTCGATGGTGATCACATCGGCGTCCATGGCCGCGATGGACTCGATCACATCGTTGAACTCGCTGTAGCACATGTGGGTGTGGATCTGGGTCTCGTCCCGCACCCCGCTGGCGGTCAGGCGGAAGGCTTCGGCAGCCCAGTCCAGGTACCCCTGCCACTCGGCCTGGCGCAGCGGCAGGCCCTCGCGGAAGGCGGCTTCGTCGATCTGCACGATGCGGATACCGGCGGCCTCCAGGTCCAGCACCTCGTCGCGTATGGCCAGCGCCAGTTGCCTGGCCTGCACTTCACGGGGCAGGTCCTCGCGGGGGAAGGACCACATCAGCATGGTCACCGGGCCGGTCAGCATGCCCTTCATCCACTTTGCGGTCAGGCCCTGGGCATAGGTGATCCACTCCACCGTCATGGCCTTGGGACGGCTCAGGTCACCGACGATCACCGCCGGTTTCACGCAGCGGGAGCCGTAGCTCTGGACCCAGCCGAAGCGGGTGAAGGCGTAGCCGTCCAGTTGCTCGGCGAAGTACTCGACCATGTCGTTGCGTTCGGCTTCGCCGTGGACCAATACGTCCAGCCCCAGCTTCTCCTGCACCTCCACCGCGTGGCGGATCTCGCTGTGCATGGCCTCGGTGTACTCCGCCTCGGACAACCGGCCCTGCCTGAACGCCTGCCGTGCCAGGCGAATGGCCGGGGTCTGCGGGAAGGAACCGATGGTGGTGGTGGGGAACAGCGGCAGGTAGAGGCCGTTCCGCTGGCTGGCGATGCGCGTGGCGAAGGGCGACGGACGCTGGCTGTCCTGCGGCTTCAGGGCCGCCACACGGGCCTGCACGGCCGGATTGTGGATACGGGGCGACGCGGCACGGCTGGCCTGCACGGCGCGGCTCGCGGCCAGGGCGGCGAGCACGTCCGGGGCTTCCGGCTCGCTCAGGGCACGGGCCAGTACCGCGACCTCCTCGCACTTCTGCACGGCGAAGGCCAGCCAGCTCTTCAGCTCAGCGTCCAACTGGTCTTCGCGGGCCAGGTCCACCGGGCTGTGCAGCAGCGAGCACGACGGCGCCACCCAGAGGCGATCGCCAAGACGGTCGTGGGCGTGGCGCAGCACCTCCAGGGCCTTCTCCAGGTCGCAGCGCCAGACGTTGCGGCCGTTCACCAGGCCCAGCGACAGCACCTTGTAGGCCGGCAGGCGGTCGAGGATGGTCGGGTACTGCTCGGGCGCGCGCACCAGGTCGATGTGCAGGCCATCCACCGGCAGGCCGGCGGCCAGGCCGAGGTTGTCCTCCAGCCCGCCGAAATAGGTGGCCACCAGCTTCTTCAGCGGCTCCTTCTGCAGCAGGTTGTAGCCGCGCTCGAAGGCGTTCTTCCAGTCCTGGGGCAGGTCCAGCGCCAGGATCGGCTCGTCGATCTGCACCCACTCCACGCCCTGGGCGGCCAGGCGCTGGAAGATCTGCCCGTAGAGCGGCAGCAGGCGCTCCAGCAGCTCGAGTTTGTCGAATTCGGCGCCCTTGGCCTTGCCCAGCCAGAGGTAGGTCAGCGGGCCGATCACCACGGGCTTGGCCTTATGGCCGAGGGCCTGGGCCTCTTCGACCTCTTCGAAGAGTTGCTCCCAGCTCAGGGCGAAGGTCTGGTCGGCGGTGAACTCCGGGACCAGGTAGTGGTAGTTGGTGTCGAACCACTTGGTTAGCTCCTGCGCGAGAAGCGGCTGGGCGTGGGCACCGCCGCAGCAGCTGTCGCCGCCTTTCGCCCCAAGGGTGCCACGGGCCATGGCGAACAGGGTCTGCAGGGTCGGCCCGGCCTCGCCCTGGCCACGGAAGCGCTCGGGGATGACGCCGAAGGTCAGGGAATGGGTCAGTACCTGGTCGTACCAGGCGAAGTCGCCGACCGGCAGCAGCTCGATGCCGGCGTCCTTCTGCACTTGCCAGTGCCGGGCGCGCAGCTCGCGGCCGACGGCGCGCAGGCCCGCTTCGTCCAGCTCGCCTTTCCAGAAGGCCTCCTGAGCCTTCTTCAGCTCGCGGTCACCGCCGATACGGGGGAAGCCAAGGTTATGTGCCAGTGCCATGGGATAGAGCTCCTTTCAATTCGTGGCGACATTGTCCGGAGCCCCTGAGCATGAAACAAACTCAATGTATTTGAGATGAACTCAAGTTCCATTCATGTTGAACGACCAGGGGACGAATGCCCCCGGCCCAGGGCAAGGCCGCCCGGATCAGAAGCTGAAGTCCAGCCGGGTCCAGAGGGTTCGCCCCGGCTCGTTGATCGCCACCGGATCGGCCGGGAAGCCGAAGCCGGCGTCGCCCGCGAGGTTGAGGTGCTCGGCGTAGGTCTTGTCGAAGAGGTTGTCGACTCCGGCGCTGACCTTGAGCTCCTTGCTCAGGCGGTACGCGGCGTTGGCCGAGACCACGCCGAAGCCGGCACTCTTGTCGAAGTCCTGGCCCACCACATTGCCCTGGCCCTCGGCCACGCGGTTCTGCGCCGCCACCAGGCGCCAGAGGGCACCGGCGCTCCAGTCGCCCTGCTCGAAGGTCAGGCCGAGGCGGCCTTCCAGCGGCGGCATCTGCGGCAACGCCTTGCCATCGGAGCTGTTCTTGCCCCAGGCGTAGGCCAGGGTCGCGTCGGTCCTCCAGTTGGGGGCGAAGCGCCAGGCCGCACCCAGTTCGCCGCCCATGATGCGCGCGTCGATGTTCTCGGCCCGGGAGGTGGCGCCCATCATCCCCGGGCTGTAGGTGAAGAGGATGTAGTCGCGCACCTGGCCGAGGTAGCCGGAGGCCCAGGCCTCCAGGTTCTCGCCGCTGTACTGCACGCCAAGGTCCAGCTGGGTGGTTTTCTCCGGCTTCACCCCATCGAAGGCGTTGGCGGCGCTGGCCGGTCCCCGCTTCGGTGAGAACAGCTCCCAGTAGTCAGGGAAGCGCTGTACGTGGCCCAGGCCGGCGTAAAGGGTCGTGGGGGACTCCGCCAGGTCGTGCTCGTAGCGGAGGAAGCCGCTGGGCAGGGTGTCGGCGCGGGTTTCGCCGGCGGTGGGGTTGGGCATGGCCATCATGCCGGTGGTTTCGCGAAAGTCCTTGGCCGAGGAACGGTCCAGGCGCGCACCAGCGATGGCGCGGTTGCGCGGGGCCAGGTACCAGGTGGACTCGGCGAAGGCGCCGTAGCTGTGGAACACCGCGTCCTTGTCCCAGGCGAACTGGTCGGCGTCGGTGTAGGTGCCGCTTATCATGTCGTAGCGGGAGCTGCGCTCGCGGTGCTCGCTGCGCAGGGCGTCGACCCCGGCCACCAGCTCCACGTCGGTCCACTTGAAGGTGGCGGCGACGCGCCCGCCAAGGGTGCGGCGGTCGACGGCGGAGGCCATCGGCATGGGCATCATGCTGGTGGGATCGGGGTTGCGCAGGCGGAAGTTGTCCATCACATGGTCGGCGTAGTTGTAGTAGACCTGCGCCTCCAGCTTGTCGAGCACTTCACTTATGTTGTTGCGCTCGAAGCGCAGGCCGAGGCTTTCCCGCAGGAACTGGCTGCCGTCCATGCCGCGCCCGGCGTAGCGGGCCTCGCCGTTGCCACGGCCGGCCGTGAGCTCCACCAGGGTATCGGCATCCGGGGTCCAGCCCAGCGCCAGGTCGCCGTTCCACTTGCTCCAGCGCGACGGCAGGGTGTTCCCGCTGCCGTCCTCGTAGTCGTCGGCCTGGGCCTGGTTGCCCACCAGCCGCAGGTAGCCCTGCTCGCCACCGACGGCGCCGTCCAGCACCTTGTCGAAGCGGCCATTGGAGCCGGCCAGGACGCTGCCGCGCAGGCGACCGCCCAGTTCGCTGAAGGATTCCGGCTCCCGCTCGAACAGCACGGTGCCTGCGGAGGCGCCCGGCCCCCAGAGCACGGTCTGCGGGCCCTTGATCACGGTGAGCTTGTCGAAGGTCTCCGGCGAGATGTAGGAGCTGGGGGCGTCCATGCGGAACGGACAGGCGCCGATCATCAGACCGCCATTGGTGCGCAGGTTGAGCCGCGAACCGAGCATGCCACGCAGCACCGGATCGCTGTTGCTGCCGCCGTTGCGCACGGCGGAGAAGCCGGGAATGGTCTTCAGGTAATCGGCGGCATCGCTGGCGGGCACCGGCTGGCGCGGTTGCCTGGGATCGGTCACCACGGTCAGCGGCGAGCTCTGCTGGACGGCGGTGATGACGGTGGCGTCGATCTCCTCCGGCTGCTCCTGCGCCAGTGCCTGGCCGGCCAGGGCAAGGCCGAGGAACAGGGCGAAGCCGCGACGCCAGCGCAGGCGGGCATCGGCAAGGGAGAAACGGAGGGCGTGCGGGCGCGCGTCGGCGCGACCTTGTTGGATGGACAGTGTCATGGTTCTTCCAGAATCGGTTATCAGGCGGCCCCTTTCGGGGCGGTCGGTCGGCGAATCAGGAAGTCGTTGGGGGCGCACGGGGACGCGCGCCGGGAAACAGGGCCGGCTCGCCGGGGCGACCCAGGCGCAGCGTGCGCGGCGGCTCGACAGCGGACAGGAAGCTCCAGGCGAGCGCCAGCGTCGAACCGCCCAGGCCTGGGCTGGTGGCCAGGAGGGAGCAGTAACCGCAGGCGTCCAGCGCGGAGGCCGGTCCGTGATGGGCGGGAGCCCTGGGCGCTGGCGGGCCGTCATCATGGTCACAGGCCAGTTCGGCGACCCAGTGCGGCAAGGAAGGCTCGGCGGCGCGAACCTGGGACACCAGGGCGCCGACATAGATCGCCAGCATCGCGAACAGCGCCAACCAGGCGCCAAGCCGCTGAGCGGGTGTACGAGAGCACCGGGTCATGGAACCCGGGCCCCGCCATGCGAACACGGACGGCCGCTCGACCACCGCTCGCTCGCGCGGAACAGACCGGTGGCGATAGCGATCCACTCCTTGAACATCAAGACGAAACTCCTGCACCGGTGGCACCCATTCTTTCGCGATCTGGAGGGGAAACAGGGCAACCCGTCACCCCGAGCAAGTGAACCCGATCAGCGAACCCCTTGAATTAGGATCTGTACGAAAACAGCGGGACCCGTCGCGCCGGCCGCAAGGGCACTGGGCGCGATGGAGGGCTTAGTGCAGGGGAGAAGCGCGGGGATTGGCCGAAGGCCAGAGATAACGCGGAGGCGCCTTGCGGCGGGATTCGAGGACAGGCGGCCGGGCATCGCGGACGCCCAGCAGCCAGGCCAATATGAACAGCGCGGCGATGCCGAGGATGACGGTGCCGCAGACCGGGCACTTCAGGGCGGCGGAGAAGGCCGACGCGGTGCTGCCTCCCAGATCGCCGTCCAGGGCGAATCCCGTCGAGTCGGTGGCGCAGAAGGCACCGCCCAGGCCACTCAGCTCCAATCCCATGGCCTGGCCATGGTGCAAGCCGCAGGCGAACAGATTGAACAGGACGCAGGCATAGAGCATCCAGGCAATCAGCGAGCGGTCTTGGCGGCTTGTTTTCATGGGCGGCGACTCTAGCACCGGGCCATCACGCCTGGAAGCCGCAAGCGGCTGCGGTGAGTTGCCGCACACGCCAGGGCCGTCAGGGCCCGTGGGAACTGCCAGCCCGTGCGTCGCGGGAGTCCGGGGCAGGCTGGCCACCCGGACGGATTTCGCATCGCCCTGCCCCGCCGGGACGATCAGGCGCCCCGCCGCTCCAGGCCGCTGTAGAGGAACATGCCGGCGACCATGGCCAGCACGAACAGCCAGGCCTGCCAGTGACCGGTGAAGAGCAGGACCAGGCCCGGCCCCGGGCAGAGCCCGGCAATCCCCCAGCCCACGCCGAACAGCAGGCTGCCGCCGATCAGGCGGCGATCCAGCTGGCGATTGGCGGGCAACTGCATCGACGCCCCCAGCCAGGACGTTCGCCGCCCACGGGCCAGGGTGAAGGCCGGGAAGGCCACGGCAATGGCGCCGCCCATCACCAGGGCCAGAGACGGGTCCCAGGCGCCGGCAAGGTCGAGGAAAGCCAGGACCTTGCCCGGGTCGGCCATGCCGGCCAGCAGCAGACCCAGGCCGAACAGCAACCCGGCGAGGAAAGCGCTCAGGCGTCTCATGGCGTACCTCCCAGCAGGTGACGCAGCACCAGCACCGTCAGGAAACCGGTGGACATGAAGGCCAGGGTGGCCGCCAGCGACCGGGGCGACAGTCGCGCCAGGCCGCAGACGCCATGGCCACTGGTGCAGCCGGAGCCGTAGCGGGTGCCGACGCCCACCAGCAACCCGGCCAGCACCAGCGCCGGCCAGCCCGCGTCGAAGCGCACGGTCGGCTCACCCCGCAGCAGGATCCAGGGCAACGGCGCCACCACCAGGCCGAGGAGGAACAGGGCTTTTTCGTCAAGACCGTCGCCGCTGCGCTGCAGCAGGCTTCCCAGCAATCCGCTGATGCCGGCGATACGGCCGTTGGCGAGTATGAAGAGGCTGGCGGACAGGCCGATCAGGGCTCCACCCGCCAGGGCGCTCCAGGGCGTGAACGCCTGCCAGTCGATGGTCACGGTGATTCCTTGGCTGCAAAGCCGGTGGGGATGACAGCGCGATCATATACCCCTGGGGGTATTATTGAACAGACGGTATCCGACTGGACGGCTCCACGGCACCGCCCTTGGGAGGGCGTGCGCCGGCGGTGTGGACGCTTGTGGCGGAACGCGCACCCTCCTGGTGCGTCCAGACTGTGTAGCCCGGTGCCACTGCCGTTACGCCTGGTAATGTCGCGCGCACGTCACCCGGCATGGCGCCGAGCATTAATCGACATAAATCGATGTTTAAACTGACATGGCGCGACAATTGCTTACATTTATGCGACCTAAGCGGATAGATATCGGCTTAGAACCGACAGAAGCTCAACAAAGGTTGCCGCAATTGATCAAGACCACTTTCCCCCGCCTGCTGGGCGCCACCCTCTGCGGTGTCCTGGCCACCAGCGCACTGGCAGTAGAAGAACGGACCCTGCGCGTCTACAACTGGTTCGACTACATCACCCCGCAGACCCTGGAGAACTTCAAGAAGGAGAACGGCGCCAAGCTGGTCTACGACATCTTCGACACCAACGAGGCCCTGGAAGCCAAGCTGCTCACCGGCAACTCCGGCTATGACGTGGTGGTGCCGTCCAACGTCTTCCTCGCCAAGCAGATCCAGGCCGATGTCTTCCAGCCCCTGGACCGCGGCAAGCTGCCCAACTGGAACCACCTGGACCCGCAGCTGATGAAGCTGATCGAGGCCAACGACCCGGGCAACCGCTTCGCCGTGCCCTACATGTACGGGACCGTGCTGATCGGCTTCAACCCGGAGAAGGTGAAGGCCGCCCTGGGCGAGAACGCCCCGGTGGACAGCTGGGACCTGATTTTCAAGGAAGAGAACATCGCCAAGCTCAAGCAGTGCGGCGTGGCGCTGCTGGACTCGCCGTCGGAGATCATGCCCATCGCCCTGCACTACCTGGGCCTGGACCCCAACAGCAACACCGCGAAGGACTACGACAAGGCCGGTGATCTGCTGCAGAAAATCCGCCCCAGCGTCGCCTACTTCCACTCCTCCAAGTACATGGCCGACATCGCCAACGGTGACATCTGCGTGGCCGTGGGCTACTCCGGCAGCTTTTCCCAGGCCGCCAACCGCGCCAAGGAAGCCGGCAACGGCGTGGTGGTGGACATGCGCCTGCCCAAGGAAGGCGCGCCCATCTGGTTCGACATGCTGGCCATCCCGAAGGGCGCCAAGAACCCGGATGACGCCCACGCCTTCATCAACTACCTGCTGCAACCCCAGGTGATCGCGCCGGTCAGCGACTTCGTCGGCTACCCCAACCCGAACAAGGACGCCACCGAACTGGTCGCCCCGGCGATCCGTAACAACCCCAACCTCTACCCCACGGCGGAAGCCCAGAAGACCCTGTACACCCTGGTGCCCCTGGAACGCGGCGCCGAACGCGCCCGCACCCGCGCCTGGACCCGGCTGAAGTCGGGGACCTGACCCCCTCGTAGGGTGCGCTGCGCGCACCAACAGACCCTGCGCCGTCATCGCGGTGCGCATGGCGAACCCTACGGGATGGCGATTCAGGGCGCTGGTGTCGATGCCCCACTACAAGCAAGGGCTCACCGCGCCATGTGATTCCGGAACCGACTGACGGCAAGTGCCGCCGGAGAGGGGCTGGCCCCATTTCGGCACCTGGGGTCGGGATTGCCCTGCGGCCAGGAACAAAATGCCCGCCATGAGGCGGGCCAAGGGAGCATGGAGCGGGTGAGCGGGGTCAGGCCAGCAGGCTATCCGTGTCAGCGTGACGGCGGCGCATTTCCAGTTGCCAGATCGCCTGGCTGGCGCCGGCGGCTTCGCGGGAGGTGAAGGGACCGGAGCGCATCACCCCGTCCACTACCACGAACCAGCAGGCTATATGCCCGGCAGCCCGGAGCGACTCGGGAACCGCCGTACCAACCAGGGACATCACATCGACGTGGGACATGGCCACACCTCCTTCGCTTTGCATGGTGACAAGGCTATGGGTTGCGGCCATCCGATAGAAATCAGTTGCTTCGATAGTGGCTATCCATAACGGCAATCGTGACGCGATTGACGCACTGGACAGCACGAGGGGGCCTTCGTCGGCCAGGCACTGGAGATCCTCGATGAAGTCAAGGTCATCCTCCGCCTCGCCTGACGGCAAAAGCCCCCTGCCCGCTCACGCGGACAGGGGGCCATGCCGGCACCACTCCCCAGAACACATTGCGACTTGTGGCCCCGGCCCTATCGGAAAGGTCCGAATGAGGCCTGAGCATTCCTGAGGGTGGGACCATCCCAGCCAGGCGGGCTTTCCTCGGGATCCTCAGAGGGCTTGCTTTTCCCCGAATGCGCCCTACGATAAACACAATTTGAACAATTAACAAACACGATAAGTGAACAGAAGGCGATTCATTCCGTCATTAAGATTCGCGGCATGAATACGCTTGGAACGCGCATTGCGCATTACAGAAAGCTGAAAGGACTCTCTCAGCAGGCCCTGGCCAACGAGTGCGGGTGGGAATCCCAGTCCCGGATCGGCAACTACGAACGGGACACTCGCGAACCTTCGTTCGACGACCTCCGGCGGATCGCCAAGGCATTGGGGGTCAGCCTCAATGACCTGCTCACGCCCGCCATGCAGATCGCCGAATCGGAAGAAGGTCGCTACGACCCGGAAGAAAGACTCAGCCCCCGCTCCCGCCAGGTACTGGATCGCCTGACCCTCGCCGCCAGCCAGGGGCGCCTGGTGGAACAGGACCTGATCCTCCTGGAACAGATCGCCCGGCGCCTGGAAAAACCACAGGACGAATGATCACCAGAGTGCCCCGAAGCCCCGCCATGCGGGGCTTTTCGCGTTCAGGCGCAGGTGTATAGTCGAAGGCCCGGCCTCCCGAGAGCGGTCCCATGGCTGCTTCCAACTCCGGTATCTCCCGTCGCCAGGTCCTCTCGGCCTTTGCCAGCCTCGTCCTGGGACTGGCCGCTGGCGATGCCCTGGCGACCCGCCTCGACGTCACCCTGCGCCCGCGCCACCTCCACGCCAAGGTGCTCAACCGGGACCGCTATCTGCGCCTTGAACGCCCCGCCGCCAGCGAGGTGGCCACCTTCTGCTACTTCCGCAAGGGCAAGGGCTGGGACCTGGAAGGCTACCGCCAGGGCTGCCATATCCTGCGGGATGTGAAGTACCGGAAGATGGTGAAGGTCAACGTGCGCCTGCTGGACCTGCTGTTCCTGATCCAGGCCTGGCTGCGGATCAACAAGCTGCCCACCCGCATCCTGGTCAACAGCGGCTATCGCACGCCCCAGCACAACGCCAGCCTGGAAGGCGCCGCCCGGCATTCCCTGCACATCCGTGGCATGGCCGCCGATATCCGCATCCCGGGCGTCAGCGTCGAGCGACTGGGCAAGCTGGTGCACTCACTGGGCGCTGGCGGTGTCGGCTTCTATCCCTCGAAGGGCTTCATCCACGTGGACGTGGGGCGCGTGCGCACCTGGCGCGTAGCGGCGCTGATGGAACCCGGACAGGAGGAATGGGCCCTGGCCGTGCTGGACCAGGGCCCGGACTTCGCCTGAGCTCAGTCGAAATCGGCGCAATCGGCGCAGACGAACTGGCCGCGCCGGTCGGTGCGCTCGGTCAGCTCGCCGCAGTAATCACAGGCGCCTTCGGGCTGATCCAAGGACTCCCCGTCCTCGTCGTCGAAGTCGTCTTCGCCATCGAAGTCGTCGTCGTTGTCCAGCAGGTGGTCATGCTCGGGTTCGTGAAGGTCGAGATCGTCGTCCATCGGGCTTGCCGCTATACGTGGGGAGTGGAGAGGCGGCGGACTATAACGCCGCCCGGTAACCCGCGCCACGACCGTTGGTGAAGTCACGTCCACCCCGCGCCCCATCCTCCCGGGAGGGCGGCCGTACATACCTGATGGGTTTCGCTTCGCTCTACGCCATCCTACGGCGGTGCGTGCATTCGGTGTCGGCTCCACCCGCGCGGGAAGCTCGGCGTTCGGAGAAGCCATCGAATCGGCCTTTGGCCAGAGGCTGGCATTTAGTTGCTTGCGATTCGGAAAACCGATCCCCCAGAACAAGACACGTCTTATTTACTCCACACCGCCTACCTGCCTAGCGTCGCCGTTCGAGTGGGCATCATCTCGCTTGCCCCTTCGGCTGCCAGCACGGAGCTGTTCGCGCAAGCCTCTGGATAGGGAGTAGGTATGGCAATCGGGTATTTCATTCGCCGTGGCGACAAGACCACCTGTGGCGGCGTTGTCCTGGAAGCGGACACCCAAGTCATGATGTTCGGCATCGCGCATGCTCGCCAGGGCGACCGGGTTTCCTGTGGCAAGGATGGGAAGACCTACCTGATCCTCGGCGGGGTTCCGTTCATCAAGAGCCACGGGCGGATAGTGGCGGGCACCCTGCACAGCATCAGCGGCTGCCCCTGCAAGGCCAGGCTGATTCCCTCCTTGTACAGCGCCACCTACCAGTCGGATGAAGGTGCGGCCAAGCCAACCAGCAGCCCCGCCGCAGTCCGCATGCCGCTTGCAGCCGCGCCCCTGGCCAAGCCACCGAATCCGGCGCCCAGACGCTTTCTTGAAGAAGAGGAGGAAGAGGAGGAGCTGGACGAAGCCGGCATCGTGTTGCACCTGGGGCTGTTCTTCGACGGCACCGGTAACAACCGGGCCAACAGCGAGGCAGCGGCGGGCTGCTATGCCGTCAACGTCGGCATGACCGAAGACATCGCCGAGGACATTCGCCAGCACTGCGCCACCTATGGCTACGATGGCCAGGGCAACTCGCCGGACAACAGCTACGGCAATGACCTCAGCAATATCGCCCGGCTGTATGAGCTGTATCCGGATAATGCCGATGAACGTTTGTCGCCAAATGCGGAAGAAGCCTATCTGAAGGTTTATCTGGAAGGCATTGGCACCACCAGCGGCCAGGCGGACTCCCTCTACAGCCAGGCCACTGGTCGAGGCAGTACGGGAATAGCGGCTCGAGTCAAGGAAGCACCGGGACTGGTGCTGAGGCAGTTGCGCCTGTTGCGAGACAACAACCCCGGCCTGAAGATCCGCCGGATCGAGATCGACCTGTTCGGCTTCAGCCGGGGAGCGGCGGCCGCCCGGCATTGCGCCAATGACCTGCTCACGGGGGCCGGCAGCCTATTGGCCCGTGCCTTGCCGGCAGGCTCACCCTTGTTGGTACCCAGCTTCTCCTGGCGCCACCCGACCGACTTCCTGCTGAACTTCATCGGCCTGTTCGATACCGTACCCGGCATCGTCTCGCCGCTCCGCGGGGACTTCAGTGCCAGCAATGCCCGCAACGAGGGGCTGGACCTGGGCCTGGCCCCCGACTGCGCACGCCAGGTGGCGCAACTGGTGGCCCACCACGAGTACCGCCATAACTTCTCCCTGGTTCGAACTGACCGCGATATCGCAATGCCGGGCAGCCATTCGGACATTGGCGGCGGCTACCTGCCCCTGGCCACCGAGAAATTGCTGCTGAGCCGGCCCGACACCAGCCTGAGCCCCGAACAGCTTGCCGATGAACGAAGCGACGCCTATTGGCGTACCCGCATGCGCCTGAGTCAGGAGGGACGTCACTGGAAACTTGCGGTCCCCCCGGAGGGGCTCAAGATCGTGACCTGGTCGGTGCCAGGCCTTTATCGCGAGCGCGACGAGCCGAGGAAAAAACGCGTGTATGCCGCAGTCAGCGGCGAACGGCAGGTGCGCGGCGAGCTGTCACGGGTGTACCTGCGCATCATGCGTGAACTGGCGGTGCGTGCCGGGGTTGCATTCGCCCCCATCGACCCTGAAGACAACCGCACAGCCGTGCCGTCGGAACTCGAGTCGATTGCCGCCAAACTGCAAGCCTTTGCCTTGGGCGAGACGGTGACGCCCAACCTGAGCAACGCCGAACTTGACCTGCTCCATCGGCACTACATCCACCTTTCCGCCCACTGGAATGCCGCCAAAGGCTGGAAAAACAGTGATCTGGAGACGGTGTTCATCAATCGACCCACCAAGGACGGCAAACGTGTCATTCATCCCAATGCCTGAACGCCACTGGCTGCTGGCCTTCAGCCTGACCTGGTTCCTGGCCGGCTGCGCCACGGGAGCAAACAAGCTGCCCTACGATGCCTGGTTCCTGGGCTTCTTCGCGCCCAACTACATGGAAGTCTGGATCGAGACCGCCGATGCGGTGGACATCCGGGACCGGGTGTTTCGCCGGGCCATGAGCGGCATGGCGGCGATCCAGACTCCCAGGAACCTCCAGGGCGACCCTACCGGCTGGCCGGAGCGGCCTGGAGGCGGGACAAGCAAGCGCGTTATCGGTGCCGACTTGCCACGACTGATCTATGTGCGCTGGCAGTCACTGGTCGAGCCGCAGACCTACGAGGCTTACATCGTCATCCCCGAGGCCACCCGACAGGCCATGCTCAAGGGGGAGCGGGCTTACTGCCGGGCCGATGACCAGTGGATCACGGACTATCGAGATATGTTGTCCATTGGCCTCGCGCCGGGTGGCATCGCCAAGGCATGGATCAGAGGCCCCTGCCTTTCTCCAATCGAGGTGACGCGGGTCGAGGGGAAGGTGGTGAAGAAAGGCCCCTACGACGGGACATCCAGCGGCAAACATAGGCCCCTTTCCGAAGCATCAAATGCCTACATCGAAAAGTACGGCATCCCGTACGGTTCGTGGTGATGCGTATGTGCCACTGGCTGCTGGCCTTCAGCCTGTCCTTGCTCCTGGCCGGCTGCGCCACGGGAGCAAACAAGCTGCCCTACGATGCCTGGTTCCTGGGCTTCGGTACCCCCAACTACATGGAAGTCTGGATCGAGACCGCCGATGCGGTGGACATCCGGGACCGGGTGTTTCATCGGGCCATGGGCGGTATCGCTTCGACCCAGAGCCCGAAGGACCTCCAGAAGGAGCCCGCAGGTTGGCCCGAGCGTCCTGGCGGTGGAGCTGGCAAGCATGTACGGGGTGCCGACCTGCCGCGTCTGCTCTATGTGCGCTGGCAATCACTGGTCGAGCCGCAGACCTATGAAGCCTACATCGCCATCCCTGAGGCCACCCGGGAGGCCATGCTCAAGGGGGAACGTACCTTCTGCTCGTTCGATGGCAAGTGGATTACGGGCTATCGCGAGACACTCACCGTCGGTCTGGCTCCTGGTGGGATCGCCAAGGTCTGGCTCATGGGGCCTTGCCTGCATCCAATCGAGGTGACACGGGTCGAGGGGAAGGTGGTGAAGCTGGGACCATCAGGTGGCCAAACAGAGGGGCGATACGCATTGCCGCTGGAACCTGAGTCAAAGGCCTACATCGAGAAGTACGGCATCCCGTTCGGTTCGTGGTAGTGCCTGGGGGCCTCCGAATGCTGGTATCGGGCCCGAGATAGCCACGCCCCAGGGCGTGGCCTGCCAAGTTCAAACGAACCACACGCACTCGGCCCGGGCGGCGAGCGCGCCCGGCCTTCGCCGTTGCGGGGTTGATAGGTGACCCTCGGGGTCATGCCGGCTCCCTCCTGTCATCCGGTAGGCGCGGCGCGTTCCTCGGCCGCGTCTCGGTCGATGGGCTGACGCTGACGGCAGCCATCGGCCAATTGTCTGTGGGTGACGGTCCAGCGAGCTGTCGGCAAGGGATGCGCGGCAGGCGGGAACCGGACGAGCCCGGGACGGAACCCGGAACGCCGCTGCGCCAACACCCGCCATCCAGCCAGGTTCGCCCTGCCCTTCGTGGACCCGGGCGCCCCTGTGCCTCAACGCTGGATTCCCTGCCTGAACCCGGAGCAAGACGGCCTCGCGCGCCCCTTTCCCACCGCCGCAACGCCGCGCCGCTCAAGGGCCCGCCTGCCTCATCGACTGCTTCGCCACCCGCGCCACATTCACCAGGGAGGACCGTCCGGGGAGGTCGCCCTGGTCGGTCCGATCACGGGCCGTATCGGCCTCCTCACCCGGAGGACTCCCGATGGCGAACTCGCGCCCGGGCACCTGCGGATGGGCACTTGATTAAGCGCTCAGGCACCCGGCCCTCTACTTCCTTGTCCATGCTCACTCCTGCACTATTTCAGAACGCTTACGTTGAATAACCATCTGCGTTGCACTCTATGCGACGCACAAGGTTGCTGAAATCAGCCGGAGTCCGAAGTGCAAAGGGAAAACGACATTACTCGTGAAGACTCACGAACAATCAGGGACAGAATAATCGCGCTCTGGGTAACGAAAGGTCTGAGCGCAAGGGATTTAGAGAAAGCGACCGACGTAGATCGAACCAAGTGGTACGCCCTCCGCAATGGTCGCCGACGCGCCAACGAAGAAGACATCATGGCGCTCGTCAAAGTCTTTCCCGAACACGCGCTCTGGCTGGTCAGCGGCGAAACCGCTTCGGAAGCGGGCCAGACCAGCCCGGAAGCCTGAATCGCCCCGTCCTAGCCCGCCACCAACCCCGTGCGATACCGCCCCGGGCTCATGCCGGTCCACTGGCGGAACGCCCGGTGGAAAGCACTGGGCTCCTGGAAGCCGCAGCGGATGGCGATCTCGGTGATGCTCAGCGAGCTGTCGTTGAGGTAGTCGAAGGCCAGCGCCTTGCGCACCTCGTGCTTGATGGCCTGGTAGGAAAACCCCTCGCGCTCCAGCTGGCGGCGAAAGGCCGACTCGCTCATGGCCACCTGGCCCGCCATCTGGGTCTGGGACGGCCAGTCCAGTTCGGGCGAGGACTTGAGCCGACGATAGACGTCCGCCGCCAGTCCCGAGCGATTGCGAAAACGCACCACCACGCCCTCCGGCGCATGGCGCAGGAACTGCTTGAGCTGGGCGAAGTTGCGGATCAGAGGCAGGCTCAACTGGGCGGCGCTGAACGCCACCTCGGTGCGTTCCGCGTTGAACTGGATCCAGGGTCCCCAGAGCAGCGGCTCGGCGCCGTGAGGCGGCTGCGGATGGCCGAACCGGGTGTGGTCGAGGTTGAGCCGGCGCCCCACCAGCCAGCAGGCGACGCCGATCACCATGCTCAGGTAGATCTCCTCCGCCACACCACGAATCGCCGGGTCCTGGATACGGTTCTCCAGCACGATGGCGGCGCGGTTGCCGCGAGTTTCCAACTCCGCGCGAATATCCCCGAGGAACAGGTTGAAGCCCGCCAGGCACTGGCGCAGCGCCCGCCCCAGGTCCGGCTCGTGAAGCACGCTGCGGCAGATCATGGCGAAGGTGCCTCGGGGCATGCCACGGGAGTCGAAGGCGAAGAACTCGTCGCCCAGTTCCTCGGTCAGCAGCAGCCACAGGCGCGTCACCGACTCGGCCGGCACGCGGCGGCGCGGCTCATCCAGCCAGGCGGGGTCGATCCCGGCCTCCCGCAGCACCGCCTCGGCGCGCGCGGGCCGCCCGGCCAGCCGGTGGACCGCCGCTTTCACAAAATAGGCGGCCACGGAATCACTCTTTCGGACGGTGCGTGCTTCAGAGTTGCCCGTCATCTTGTCCATCGTCGGTCATGTCCAAATTCGTCATCCGATACTGCGCAATTCCGGCATAGGGCGAAGAGGCCCTTGCCCCTAGACTCACGCCATCCCTCCAGGAGCCTTTCGGATGAACACACCTGAAGTTTTCGTTGTCAGCGCGGTCCGTACCGCCATCGGTACTTACGGCGGCACCCTGAAAGACGTTCCGCCGGCGCAACTCGCCACATTGGTCGCCCGCACCGCCCTCGACCGCGCCAACTGCGCGCCGGAGCAGGTGGGCCACGTGGTGTACGGCAACGTCATTCCTAGCACACCCAAGGACGCCTATATAAGCCGCGTCGCCGCCCTGCAGGCGGGCATTCCCAAGGAAACCCCGGCCTTCACCGTCAACCGCCTGTGCGGCTCGGGCCTGCAGGCCATCGTCAGCGCCGCCCAGTGCCTGATGCTGGGCGATGCCCGCGTCGCCCTGGCCGGTGGTGCCGAGAACATGAGCATGTCGCCCTACCTGGTGCAGACCGCCCGCTGGGGCGCGCGCATGGGCGACAGCAAGATGCTCGACTTCATGCTCGGCGCCCTGCAGGACCCCCTGCACGGCATCCACATGGGCATCACCGCCGAGAACGTCGCCAAGCTGCACGGCATCACCCGCGAGGACCAGGACGCCCTGGCCCTGCAGAGCCAGCAGCGCGCCGCCCGCGCCATCGCCGAGGGCCGCTTCGCCGGCCAGATCGTTCCGGTGGAAATCAAGACCCGCAAGGGCACCAGCCTGTTCGAGGTGGATGAGCACGTCCGCGCCGAGGCGACCCTGGAGTCCCTGGCGAAGATGAAGCCGGCCTTCACCGAAGACGGCACCGTCACCGCCGGCAACGCTTCCGGCCTCAACGATGGCGCCGCCGCCCTGCTGCTGGCCACCGCCGAGGCCGCCGCCGACCAGGGCCTGCAACCCATGGCGCGGGTGGTGGCCTACGCCCACGCCGGCGTCGAACCCACCGTCATGGGCCTCGGCCCCATCCCGGCCACCCGCCTGGCCCTGCAGCGCGCCGGCCTGACCGTGGCCGACCTGGACGTGATCGAGTCCAACGAAGCCTTCGCCGCCCAGGCCTGCGCCGTCGCCCGTGAGCTGGGCTTCGACCCGGAGAAGGTCAACCCCAACGGTTCGGGCATCTCCCTGGGTCACCCGATCGGCGCATCCGGCGCCATCATCGCCACCAAGGCCATCCACGAACTGCACCGGGTCAAGGGCCGCTACGCCCTCGCCACCATGTGCATCGGCGGCGGCCAGGGCATCGCCGTCATCTTCGAACGCGTCTGACCCGCACCACCCGGGAAGGTCCAGCCTTCCCGGGTCGGTCGCACCGACTTCCGCCACGACAGCGAATCCGGTCCGCCCGGTCGCCAGGGTGAACAGCATGAACACCGCCAAGTGCATGGACACTGCCACGCCCTCCACCCGGGTGGGCTCGCGTTTCGAGCGCAACCGCCCCAAGGCGCTGGCCCTCTTCGCCGAGCGCGGCTTCGCGCAGGTGAGCCTGCGCGAACTGGCCAGCCACCTCGAACTCACCGCCGGCTCCCTCTACAACCACTGTTCGAGCAAGGAAGAGCTGCTGCTGGAGTTCATCGAGGAGCACTACATGGCGCTGCTGTCGCTGTTCGATCGCCGCCATCGCCGCAACACCCCCGGCGCCACCCTGCGCCAGGTGATCCAGGGCCTGGTGGACCTGCATGACGAACAACCCCTGCACTTCCAGCTCGCCACCCGCGACGCCGGCTGCCTCAAGCCCGGCCAGCGCGCCAGCGTCGACCGGCTGCGCGAACGGCTTCGCCAGCACCTCGCCACCCTGCTGCGGGACGCCGGCCACCCCGCCACGCCCGGCATGCCGACGCTGGAACTCTTCGAGCACCTGCCCCTCTGGCTCGCCGGCTACCCGCTGGACAAGGCCCAGCGTTGCGCCAACCTCGAGCGCCTGCTGACGGCGGCCAACCCCCTTTCCACTCCGGAGATCCGACCATGAGCCAGTACAAGGCGCCCCTGCGCGATATCCAATTCCTCCTGAACGACGTGTTCGACGCCGGCACCCAATGGGCCGCCCTGCCCGAGATCGCCGGCAACCTGGACCTGGACACCGCCGCCGCCATCCTCGAGGAAGCCGGCAAGCTCGCCAGCGAATCCCTGGCCCCGCTGAACCGCAGCGGCGACGAGGAAGGCGCACAGTGGAACGAGGGCGTCGTCACCACCCCGGCGGGCTTCAAGGAGGCCTACGCCACCTACGCCGAGGGCGGCTGGGTGGGCCTTTCCGGCAACCCGCAGTTCGGCGGCATGGGCATGCCGAAGATGCTCGCCGTCCACGTGGAGGAGATGCTCTACGCCGCCAACAGCAGCTTCACCCTGTATTCCGTGCTGAGCAGCGGGGCCTGCCTGGCCCTGGACACCCACGCCAGCGCCGAGCTGAAGGACACCTACCTGCCGCCCATGTACGAGGGCCGCTGGGCCGGCTCCATGTGCCTGACCGAAGCCCACGCCGGCACCGACCTCGGGCTCATCCGCACCAAGGCCGAACCCCGCGCCGACGGCAGCTACGCCATCACCGGCAGCAAGATCTTCATCACCGGCGGCGAACAGGACCTGACCGAGAACATCATCCATCTGGTGCTGGCCAAGCTCCCCGACGCCCCGGCCGGCCCGAAGGGCATCTCCCTGTTCCTGGTGCCCAAGGTGCTGGTGAAGGCTGACGGCTCCCTCGGTGAGCGCAATGCCGTGTCCTGCGGCTCCATCGAACACAAGATGGGCATCAAGGCCTCGGCCACCTGCGTGATGAACTTCGACGGCGCCACCGGCTGGCTGGTGGGCGAGCCCAACAAGGGCCTGGCCGCCATGTTCACCATGATGAACTACGAGCGCCTGTCCATCGGCATCCAGGGCATCGGCTGCGCCGAAGCGTCCTACCAGGCCGCCGTCGCCTACGCCCGCGACCGCCTGCAAAGTCGCGCCCCCGGCGGCCCGGTCGCCAAGGACAAGGCCGCCGACCCGATCATCGTCCACCCGGACGTGCGTCGCATGCTGCTCACCATGAAGGCCTTCAACGAAGGCGGCCGCGCCCTGGCCACCTACGTCGGCGCCCAACTGGACCAGGCCAAGTACGGCACCGACGCCGACGCCCGCGCCGCCGCCCAGGCCCGCGTGGCCCTGCTCACCCCGGTCGCCAAGGCCTTCTTCACCGACACCGGCCTGGAAAGCTGCGTACAGGGCCAGCAGGTCTTGGGCGGCCACGGTTTCATCCGCGAATGGGGCCAGGAACAGCTGGTGCGCGATGTGCGCATCGCCCAGATCTACGAAGGCACCAACGGCATCCAGGCCCTCGACCTGCTGGGCCGCAAGGTGGTGGCCGACGGCGGCAAGGCGCTGGACGACTTCCTCGCCGAGATCCGTGAATTCGCCCGCCAACCCGGCGTGGAATACCGCGACGCCCTGCTGGAGGCCGTGAAGCAGCTGGAGGAAACCAGCCAGTGGGTTCGCGACCAGGCCGGCAACGACCCCCGCCAGATCGGCGCCGCCTCGGTGGAGTACCTGCACCTATTCGGCTACGTCACCTACGCCTATCTCTGGTCGAAGATGGCCAGCGTGGCCAGGGCCAGGCTCGACAGCGACCCCGACTTCCACAGCGCGAAGCTCGCCACCGCGCGCTTCTACTTCAACCGCCTGCTGCCACGCATCGAAGGCCTCATCGCCTGCCTGCGCGGCGGCGCCGACAGCCTCTACGAGCTGGGGGCGGAGCAGTTCTGAGAACGGGCGACTGAACCACGGGGCCGGCATTCGGAAGGATGCCGGCTTCTTTCCCCCTACACCGACCGGGCCACCGCGCCAGGCGATGTGGTGCTGCATCCCGGATCGCTTCAGGGCGGCGCACCGGTGCATGCGGACCTCCCCAGCCGACACAGCTTCATCCCCGCTTCTTCTGCGACGAAGGCACCTCCGGCCCAGGGCGATTCCGGCCACCCCGGCGCTCCCGGAGTGCTTTATTCCCGTAATTTCCCTATGCTGGGCCGCGCGCCCGCCAGCCTCAGCAACCGGGCGGCAACACCTGAAACCGACCTGACGACCTTCCAGAGCCCCCATGTCCGACGCCAAAGCCCGCCCTCAACCCGAAACCCCACGTACGAGTGACAGCGAATCCGAACCCGTCGCACGTCGGGGGCGGCCAGTGGGCGACCACAACGCCAAGCGGGCCGAGCTGCTGGCAGCCGCGATCGCGGTGATCGCACAGGAGGGTTACGCCGGGGCCTCGATGCGCAAGGTCGCGCAACACGCCGGCTGCACCACGGGCGCTGTGACCTACTACTTCGCGAACAAGGAAGAGATGGTCGGCGCCGTGGCGCAGAACCTGTTCGACAGGGTGGACGCCCTGCTGGAAATCAATCGCGAACCCTTCGATATCAAGTCGCTCATCCGGCAATTGCTGGAATGGACCACCTCCGACGAGCCGGACAACTGGCTGGCCTGGCTGCAACTGCTGAGTCACGCCCGTCACGAACCGGCCTTCGCCGGGGTCATCGAGCAGCGCTATGCGCGCTTCCGCCAGATGTTCACCGCGTTGCTGGAAGAGGGACAGGCACAGGGCAAGATTCGTGACGATATCCCCGCCGATCTGCTGGCCGATCAGATCAGCGCCATCAGCGACGGCTGGCTGATGATGCTGCCGATCGAGCCCGAGCGTTTCAGTGGGGAGCGCGGGCAGGCGCTGCTCAATGCGCTGATCACCCTGATTTCCCCGGCCAATGCCGCCAGGCGCCCGTCCAGGAGCAAGGCGACCAAGCCGTAATCCGCGCATCGCTGGCCATTGGCTGCGGCCATGCGGGGCAAGGACGCCCTCTCCATCCGCGCCACCCGGGTGGCGCAGCGATGGAGAGGCCCACTCAAGGATGGTGCAAGGGCTCGGGCGCTTGCAGGCTGCGCCGACCTGCCTCCCATTGCAGCAGGAAGGAAATGGCGCAGGGGAGCACCGTGAGGGTCACGACCGTCGCGACGGCGAGTCCACCGATCACCGCGAAGGCCATCGGCCCCCAGAAGATCTGCGGCGCGATGGGGATCATGCCGAGGATCGCCGCGCAGGCCGTGAGCACGATGGGGCGCGCACGATGGCTCGCGGCCTGCACGATGGCCTCCCGGGGCGACTGGCCCGCACCAACGTTGATGTCCACCTCCTCGATGAGAATGATGGCGTTGCGGACGATCATGCCGACCAGGGCGATGACGCCGAGCTGCGCCACGAAGCCCATGGGCGTTCCCGTCGGCAGCATGGCCAGGACCACTCCGATCAGGCCGAACGGCGCCATCGCCAGGGCGAGGAACATCCGCGAGAAGCTGCGCAGCTGAAGCATCAGGAGCACGCACATCACCAGCGCGGTCACCGGCAACACGGCGGCCAGCGAGGCGCTTCCCTTCGCGGCTTCCTCGACGGCGCCACCGGTTTCGACCTTGTAGCCCTTGGGCAGGCTGGCGGCGAACTGCGCGATGGCGGGTGCCAGTTCCTGAACGACGGTCGCCGCCTCGACGCCCTCGCGAACGTCACCCTGGACAGTGATCAGCGGGAGACGCTGCCGCCGCCAGACGATCGGGTCTTCGACGCCGTAGCTGAGCCTGGCGATCTGCGACAGCGGGACGGCAAGGCCCTGGGCCGTGCGGACCTGCAGGTTGGCGAGGGTCGCCAGGCTCGTGCGCTCTCCGATCTGCGCGCGGACGACGACGTCCACGAGGCGGTCCTGGTCGCGCACGGTGGTCACGGTCGTACCGGAGAAGATCGACGCCATGGCACTGGCGATATCCTCGGAGGAAAGCCCCAGCGCCCGCGCCTGCGTCTGGTCGATGGCGACAATGACGCTCCGTTGCGGCTCGCCCGAGAGCAGATGCACCTCGCGGGTATCGGTGTTGGTCGAGAGCAGGTTGGCGAGCTGTCCGGCCAGGTCGCGCACCTTGCTCTGGTCGGGTCCCGTGACGCGGTACTTGAGCGGCCAGCCAACCGGCGGGCCGAGCTCGAGTGGCGTGGCCCGGGCGATCAGCCCGGGGAACTCGGTCTTGAACACGCCGGCGAGCTTGGCCTGCAGCGCGTCACGCTCCTCGATGCCCTTGGTCACCACCACCGCCTGGGTCACGTTGTCGTTCTGCAGCAGCACCTCCATCGGGAGGTAGAAGCGGATCGCACCGGAACCGACGTAGGTCGAGAACAGCTCCACGCCTGGATCGTCCTTGAGCAGCCTCTCGAGTTTCAGCGCCTCACGCTCGGTCGCCTCCAGCGAGGCGTTCTGCGGCAGCGTCAGGCTGACCAGGAGTTCCGGCCGGTCGGAGGGCGGGAAGAACTGCTGTTCGAGCTGGCCCGAGGCGACCACCGACAGCGCGAAGGCGACGCCGGCCGCGCCCAGGGTGATCGCGCGATGCCCCAGGGCCCAGGACAGTGCCCGCTGGTAGAGCCCCATGGCGCGGCCGCCACCATGGCCATGACTCGGGAGGGACCTGGGCAGGATCAGGGTGCCGAGCAGGGGCGAGAAGAGGACGGCGACCACCCAGGAGGCGGACAGCGAGATCAGCACCACCATGAACATCGAGTAGCAGTACTCACCCGCGCTCGATGCCGCGAATCCGACCGGGATGAAGCCGGCGATCATCACCAGCGTCCCCGTCAGCATCGGAAAGGCGGTCGAGTCGTAGGCGAAGCTCGCCGCCCGCTTGAGGCTCCAGCCCTCCTCCAGCTTGCCGATCATCGCCTCGACCGTGATCATCGCGTCGTCGACCAGCAGGCCGAGGGCGATGATCAGCGCGCCGAGCGAGATGCGCTGGAGGCCGATGCCGGTCAGCTCCATGCCGATGAAGGTCAGCGCCAGGACGAAGGGGATCGAGAGGCTGACGACGAGTCCGGCCCGGACGCCGAGCGAGAGGAAGGAGACGGCGAGCACGATGGCGATCGCTTCGGCCAGCACCTTCAGGAAGCCGCTCACGGCCTGCTTGACGACGCTGGACTGGTCGGCGACCTGAAGCATCTCGATGCCGTGGGGCAGCCCCATCCGCACCTCATCCATGCGGTCCCGCACCGCTTGCCCGAACTTGAGCAGGTTGCCGTTGGAGGCCATCGAGATGGCGAGGCCGAGCGCCCGCTCACCGTTGACGCGGAACTGCGGGGACGGCGGGTCGGCCGGGATACGCCGGATCGTCGCCAGCTCGGTCAGCGGCACGAACCGGTCGTTCGCCCGCAGCGTCATGGTCTGCAGGCTCTCCTCGGAGACGAAGCTGCCGCTCACGCGCAGGGCGATCTTGTCGTCGGCCAGGCGCACCGTGCCGGCGGGGCTCACAGCGTTCTGGGCGCTCAGGGCCCTCAGTATCGCCGCCTCGTCCAGGCCGAAGGTGGCCAGCTGGCTGGGGGAGAATTCGACGACGATCTGTTCCTCCTGCACGCCCAGGAGCTGCACCTTGCCGATGCTCGGGATGCGCAGCAGTTCCGCCCGCACGTTCTCGAGGTAGCCGCGCAACTCCCGGTCCGAGAAGCCCTCGGCCGTGAACCCGTAGATCTGGCCATAGGTGTCACCGAACTCGTCGTCGAAGAAGGGCCCCTGGACGCCGCTGGGGAGCGTCGCGGCGATATCGGCCATCTTCTTGCGCACCTGGTACCAGGCGTCGGGGACTATGTGCGCCGGCGCATCGTCGCGCAGGTTCACCATGATCACCGTCTCGCCGGGGCGCGTGTAGCTGTCGAGGCGGTCGAGCCAGGGGATCTCCTCGAGCTTTTTCTCCAGGCGATCGGTCAGCAGGTTCGTCGTGTCATCGATGTTGGCGCCGGGCCAGCGAGCGGCCACCACCATGGTCTTGATGGTGAAGGCCGGGTCCTCGTTGCGGCTCAGCTTCGAGTAACTCATCGCACCGCCGATCAAGGTGATCAGCATGAGAAAGAAGATCAGCGGCTTCTGCGCGATCGACCAGGCCGAGAGGTTGAAGCCGCCCTGCCCTTCCGGGCGTGTCTTGCCGGAACTCATTTGGCCACCTCACCGGCTTCGAAGGTGACTTTCTGGCCGGGCCTTAGCTTGCTCACACCGGCAGTGACCACGGCATCGCCCTCGTCGAGACCGGACTCCACCAGCGCTTGCGTCGCCGTGTAGCGCGCGACCACCACCGGTTTGCGGACCAGTTCCCGGGTGCTGGGCTCGACCACGAAGACCGCCGGGTTGCCGGCCTCGCTCGTCAGGGCCGAGGACGGGAGAATGATGAGCGACTTGCCAGGCAGGATCAGGCGCCCCGTCACCGTGGCGCCCAGCGTCATGACATCGGGCGCATTGGGCAGGGCGATGCGGACGCGGTAGGTGCGGGTCGCCGGGTCCGCGGTCGGGCTCGCATCGCGGAGCCGGCCGATGACCTTGACCCTGGGATCGGACAGGAGCGCCACTTCGACCTGGATGTCGTTCGGCACACTGGTGTAGATCCGCTCGGACACGTTGAAGACGGCATCGCGTTCATGGGTGGAAGACAGCTTGATCGCCGGCTGGCCGGCATCGACGACCTGCCCCGCATTGACCTGGACCGCGCTGACGATGGCGTCGTCAGGCGCCCGGAGCTCGGTGTAGGTCAGCTTGTTGCGGGCGGTCTGCAATCCCGTTGTGGCGACCTTGAGCTTGGCGTTGGCGGCGCGCCAGTTGGCCTCGGCCTCCTCGACCCGCGCCTGCGCGACGAACTGCTTCGCGAAGAGGGTGCGCTGTCGCTCGAGTTCCGATCTGGCCAATCCCTCTGTCGCCTCGGCGCTCTTCACCTCGGCCTCGGCGGTGAGCACTTCGTTCTGGACATCGTTCGGATCGAGTGTCGCCAGGAGCTGGCCCTTGACCACGCTCATGCCGATCTCCGCAGCCCGGGTCGCGACGCGGCCGTCGATGCGAAAACCGAGGTTGGTTTCGACATTCGCCTGGATCTCGCCCGTCTGGGCGACCTCCTCGCCGATGGCGGCGGCCTTGGCGATGACCGTGCGGACCGGTCGCGGGGGTTCCGCCGTTTGCGCCTGCTCCTGACAACCTGTCAGTGCCAGGGCCAGACTGCCGGCACAGCCGCAGAGCAGGAATGTCTTGAGTCGCTTCATCTCGGGTCTCCTTGCTCAGTCACGAGCCGTACTGAGCGATGCACAGGCTCCCGGAGTTCCGTGCGTGCGGCGCTGAAATCGATAGCGCCTTTCATGGCACGGACCCTCGGAGCCTGTGTAGTTTTTGCTGAACGTTAGTCCCGGATAAATTTAACACAACACTCGTTAGCATTAACATTGATCGGACGAAACTGGCCCTGCCCCGGAGAAGCCGGCGCCGATCACTCTCACGTCGGCGCGGGTGTCGCCCTCAAGCTCTGGCCGCACGTCGACTGGCCTTTCCTGCCAACCACCGTCGCGGCGAAATCGCCCTACCGCAGTGCTGGTCGCGTTCTCCGCGTCTCGACGGAGTGCTGGCATGGCAGGCCCTCCTGGCGGCTCGGGATGTGAAAGGCAAAGCCATCATTGGGACGGGAACCTGTCTCGAAGCTTTTCGTGCGGGGTTTCCAAGGGACCCTTGTTGCTTTGCTGCCCCCATGGACCGCGCATCTCCCCAGCCGCCCCATGGCACCGCGCAGCTACACTTACTGCGGAGCCCCACAGGCTCTCCTCCTCCATGAATGGGCGTCTGGCAGCCGCAGGACCCGCGCCCTCGCCATCGCGCCGACCCGTCCGGGCAAGGGAGCCAGGAGATGACCGCTCTTCAACTTCGCGGTATCCGCGACCCGCTACCCGATCCCGAGCTCGACGGTTACGTCAGGCTGGCCGCCATCGCGTGCCGGGTGCCCATCGCCATGCTGACCTTCCTCGACAAGGAACGGGAGTGGTCGGGCGGGACCTTGGGGGTGGCCTCCGGCGAGGGGCCGCGGGCGGGCTCGCTCAGTGCCGTGGTGGTGGAGTCCAACGCACTGGTCCATGTGGAGGACGCTTCCTCGAATGCCCTGCTCCAGCACTGCGCCCTGGTGGCGGACTCGCCTCGCATCAGGCTCTTCGCCGGGGTCCCGCTGACCGTGGCGGAGCGGGACGTGACCGGCGTGCTCTCGGTCGCGGATACCGAAAAACGCCGCCTCGATGCCGCGCAGGTCGAAGCCCTTCGCTTGCTGGCGGGGCAGATCTCGAACCTGCTCCAGCACAGGGCCTCGCTGCGCAACCGGCTGGAGGCGGCCGACCGGGAGGCAGATGCGCTCGACGGCCTGAGGGAAAGCCAGCGCCGGTTGCAGACCCTGGTCAGCAACCTGCCCGGCGTCGCGTATCGGAGCCTGAATGATGTTTCCTGGCGTCTGGAGGTCGTCAGCGAGGGCTGCCTGAAGCTGATCGGCTATTCCGCCGCCGAACTCATCGAGGGAACCGTCAGGATGGTGGACATCATCCACCCTGACGACATTCCCCCGCTGAGGCGAAAGGTTTCCAGAGCGCTGAGGACCCGGACTCCTTACCAATCCACCTACAGGATCAGGACCGCAACGGGCCAGACCAAGTGGGTCTGGGACAAGGGGTGCGGCGTCTACTCCGCGGACGGAAAGGTGCTCGCACTGGAAGGGTTCATCACCGACATCACGGAGCAGAAGCACGCGGAGGAATGCATCCGGAGAATGGCCTACTTCGATGAGCTGACCGGCCTGCCCAATCGCCTGTCCATGCGGGATGCCCTGGGCGTCGCCATCGCCACCTCGGGCGACTCCCACGCCCCTGTCGCCCTGCTGCACGTCGAGGTCGATAACTTCCGCGAGATCAACGAGACGCTGGGCTACCGCGAAGGCGACCGTCTGCTGCAGGAGATCGCGACACGGTTGCGGGAGGCGGTGGATGCCCGCGAGACGGTCGCCCGTATCGCCGAGTCCTCGTTCTCGGTGTTGCTTCCCGGAATGGATGCCAGTCAGGCCGTGCAGGCGGCGCGCAAGGTACTGGAAGCCATGAGCACGCCCTTCGGGCTGGATGACCTGTATGTACCCGCTGAGTGCAGCATCGGAATCACGCTGTATCCGGGGCACGGCACCGACCCGGATTCACTGCTGCGTCGCGCGAACATCGCCCGTTATGGCGCCAGGCACAGGGCGGAGAAACTCGCGGTGTTCGCAGGCGCCCTCGACAGCGACAACGCGCAGCGGCTGACGCTGATGAACGACCTGCGCCGCGCCATCGATAGCGACGAGTTGCTCCTGATGTTCCAGCCCAAGCTGCGGATGCACGCAAGGCAGGTGAGCGGCGTGGAAGCGCTGGTGCGCTGGAAGCACCCTGAGCGAGGCCTGCTGGGCCCGGACCAGTTCATCGGTTTCGCCGAGAACGCAGGTCTCATCACGCGGCTCACGTATTGGGTGCTGGCGGCTGCCGTTCGGGAAAGTCATGCCTGGCATGGCGCTGGCCATGCCGTGCCCATCGCGATCAACCTGTCGTCCCATGACATTCGCGACCGGCAACTGTTCGAGCAGATCTCGCGGGCCCTGGAAACCTGGGGCGGCGCACCGGACTGGATTCAGTTCGAGCTGACCGAAAGCTGCATCATGGAAGACCTGTCGATCGCCCGGCAGGTCCTCACACAGCTGCGTGAAGCGGGCTTCAAGCTGTTCATCGACGACTTCGGAACCGGATACTCCTCCCTCGCCTACCTGCGGCATCTTCCGGTCGACTACATAAAGATCGACCAGTCATTCGTGAAGGACCTCGACAGCGACAGGGAGTCAGCGGCCATCGTGGAAGCCATCATCAAGCTCGCCCACAGCCTCGGCATCGCCGTGGTCGCCGAAGGGGTCGAGTCGGTTTCGACCATGGAGATGCTGTCGAACTGGGGCTGCGAGGAAGCCCAGGGCTACTGCATCAGCAAGCCGATTTCCGGACGTGACTTCCAATCCTGGAACAAGGCCTTCGTGTAGACATCCGCGTTCGCAGGCCCTTTGGAAGAGAACGAATCCTGTCCGATCGCCTCCTCGCCCGGGAAGGCACATCGTTCCAGAAGCCGCTGGACGAGACCCGCCAGCCACTCAACCGGCGATGGCTCCGCCGCCCACCACCCGCCTCCGAACGATGGGGATGCGATGGCCATCCGTTTACATCGACCGGCAGCGCCCTAAACCAACCTCCACACTTTTTCGACATGTTTATGGGGCTAGGCCAACTCCAAGAAGGCGCTTCCACGCATCAGGCACAAGAAAGGTTTTTGTGATCGATGCCGACAAACATCTGTAAAAGACCATACTGCCGTGCTCCGCTAATTTGACTCGGCAACGACCCCGGCCATTCAATTCGAGCAGTTTCCCGTGAGAGGAAGCTACACACTGCACACAAAGGAATGGCTTGCAGGTTTCCTGGTGCGGAGTATCAATCTGAGAGAGTAACTGCTTGGGCCTTCTCGACCTCTTGAACCTCAGTCGCGACGCTCAAGATTCATGGCGTAAGCTTCATCGCACCTGGTGACCGAAGAAAATCGCAAGCGTGTAGCAGCAAAAACCAAGGCCAAGCGAATACCGGCCAATCTTGCGGTAGATGTGCTCATTCTGGCGCTTGTCGTAATGGTCCAGGAATACGGAAATCACACTCACTGCGCCCAGGAGCAGACTCAGGACCGGCAGGGTTATCTCGGCTCCGCTGAACTCAAGCACAAGTGCACGCCGCCCGCGTCGGCCTCCGTACGCGAGTTGAAAGTGCTGCACGTAGATGACGTAGGCGGAGAGCCCGAAAAGGACTACTGCGCCAATCAGACTCGCAGCCCTGTCTAGCAGTGTTACCTGGTTGGGGACGTAATCCTCTTCAGTTGAACTGGAACCGAGAAGCGTTGTGCATCCCGTGCAGTAGCCTGTTCGAAACTCTTCCCGGGTAACGAAATTCCGCAGGCCACAATCGACACAGATCACCTCAAGCCGCCAGTCCATCGGACTGCTGCAGGACGTGCACCTTCTGGACTTCATGTGCGAGACAAACTGGTTGCTCGTTCCGCATTCCGCACACTGCTTGGTCCACGCGCTGGTAGGCATACTGGTCATCCATGAATTTAGAAAGTGGTTCAGGCCACAGTGTTGGCCTGCACTTCAATGCTCGCACCCAGGTGGTGCCGAAGCGCATCAAAGATCGCTGCTATGTTGTCCATGCTTGGGTTTCCGCTCACTGAAAGCATTCGGTGCAGACTCTTGCTTGGCCTACCGGTCGCCTGTGCGAGCCCTTCAAAGCCGAATGTAGCGTTAACCAGGTTGTGCAGCATCACGCGGGCGACTTCAGGCTCTCCTTGCAAAAGCAGCGAACCCGCTTCCGCGAACAGCGCCCTTGCAAACTCGGGATCTCGCTTGATCCTGTCGAGTTCAGCGGAATCGACCAGGCGACTCACCAGTTCGTGAGGGAGCAGGTCGTCACTGCGCACATCAAGCAGCCTGATGAGGAAGTGGCTTAGCGCGCTCGATCCTGGCTCTGCGATCAGGCGAATTGAGCGCTTCCCAGAGATCGTTTCGGCGCTGCAGGTTCAGCCAGAAATCGGCCGAGTTACCAAAGACCCGGGAAAGCATCAACGCAGTGTCCGCCGTGATGGCGCGACGGTTGTTGCAGAGCTCATTGACCAGCTTGCGCTGTACGCCCATGGCTTCGGCCAACTGTCCCTGAGTAATGCCCATGGGTTCCAGGAACTCTTCGGTGAGCATCTCGCCGACGCTCACCGGCTTACGTTCGGTAATGATCATGCTTCACCTCATCGGTAAGAGTGATTGTCGAGGTACACCCCCGACGCTTCGCCTTTGTCTCCATCCCACTCGAATACCAATCGCCATTGCTGATTGACCCGTATGGAGTGCAGCCCTTTCAACTTGCCAACCAGTTTTTCGAAGTGATTGCTAGGTGGAATCCGCAAGTCACTGTCGGTAGTGGCATCGTCCAGCAACTGCAGCTTTCGAAAGAGCCTGTTGCTGATATCGGCCGGTATCTGCTTGGCGTGCTCGTCATGAACGAAGAACGCTTCCAGCCATGTGTCCCTGAAGCTTTTGATCATGAGTCAAATTCTTAGGATTTATCCCACTGTACCGCACAACGGTACAGCCCACAAATAACAGGCGACTGACGGCCTCACCTGACCGGTATCAAGCCGCCATCCCATACCGGATGTATCGCTCCTCCAGCTTCTTGGCCAGGTGCTTCTTGAGCCAGGTCCTGGACCTGCCCTTCTCCCGGTAGTACTCCTCCACCAGGTGGAAGATCGGCAACGTCTTCAAGGCTGCCCAGCAGGACGGGAAGTCCATGCGGTTACGGGCAAAGAGCGTGATGGCGTTGCCCAGCATCAGCTCTATGTTCTTTCCCGAGAAGCCTCTGGCGGTCTTGTAGTAGCGGCGGTAGACGAAGCGCTCCAGGGGAGCTTCGAAGCGGGTGCATCCGTGGCGAGCTGCTGGAGCATGGGCCAGCGCCGTACCAGCACGACCCGAGCAAGGACGTCAGCTACTTCGTGAAGCTGCAGACCGACCAAGGCGAGCGGACGATGTGGGGCAAGGACTTTCAGCACCTGATGGAGCAGGGTCAGCTCCAGCCAGGTGAGCGGATCCTCCTTCAGGATCACGGTACCCAGGCAGTCGACGTGGTTCATCAGCTCGCCGATGGCACGAGCGAAACCAAGGTCGCGCAGCGTCGCACCTGGACGGTGAAGCGAGAAGGGATGGCCATCGATCATGAGCGTTCCGGGCTGACGTCAGTCGCTGCTGAACCGCTACGCGATACTCGCCTCGACGGCGACCGCCTCTCGAAGGCAGCGGTCTCGTTGCGCGAAGTGGGTTTTGATGAGGTAGCGGATCTCTTCGCCGAGGCCGTGTTCAACGAACACCGCTGGCCGGATGCGCTGGCCAACCTGCGGCAACTCGCGAAGTCGCCCAATCCGGACGCTACGCAGGCAGCCAAGGAGGTGGCCCACAACCTGTACCAAAGCCTGGAGCGTGAGCTGTACAAGCAGGGCGTCGACTACCAGACAGTCGCCGACACCGGTCGCCTGATCGAGCCGGCGGCGCCGACGGTGGACCGTAGTCGAGACATCCCCTTCTGATTCCCGCTTGACCACTGAAGGCCTGACAACGCGTCGGCCTCCAGCGCCTTTCCTCCTCCCCTCCCCAGCCCCAAGGCCAATCGCCACGGGGCTTTCTTATCTGCCCTTCCTCCTGGCTGCTTCGCTGTTGCGCTGGCCCGTCGGTGGCCCGCGCGACAGGTCCGTGGGCGGCCGCTGCTCGGAGTTTGCTTGTACGCAGGGAATACGTTCCGCGGATCAACCACGGCGGTAATTTTTGTGGCCATGTCGTCGATGCCCCGAAGCTGGATCTGATCACCCCAACGACGGTGAAACGTCGCCCAGGAATCCTTCGCGAGCTGCAAGCGCGCGTGAAGAGCTACTACACACGACCCATGATGATTCTGTCGCTCCGTGCGGCAAACCGTAGCGCAACCGGTCGTCAGCAGCGCAGCGAGCGCCGCGAAGCGTGCCTGCAGTTGCTGGCGGCGATTCTGGAATTCACGGACCTGGCCTCGCTGCGTTGCGGTGTGCCGACGTCCTCAGGTTTCGTGTCGCTGACACTGGACTACCTGGTGCGCTTCACCGACCTGCATCCGCGCCGCGCTGAACGCGCGATGGCGGACCTGAAGCACGCGAACCTGCTGACCGTGAGCCAGGCCCGCCAGCTTCAGGAGGATGGCACCTGGCGCGGCCTGGCGGCCGTCCAGGCGGTAAACAAACTGCTATTCACCGCCTTTGGCCTCGGCCAGCGCCTGCGCCATGAGCGCGATCGCGCCGCGAAGCGCCTGGCCAAGAAGGCGGCGAAGCTGGGCGGAACCTTGACCGGCTGGGCGCGCAACGCGCTGCTGATAGGACGGACGGGGGAGCCCAAGATCCGCCTGCGGACGCAGCGATCTCAGGATCGATCGCTGCCAGGCGTCGACGCCTTTACCTATCAGCAGGCTCGAACCGAGCTGCTGGTGGCGCTGATGCAGGCCAAGCCAGGCCTGCCAGCGAACGACTATCACACCGAAGCCGACCGGATCCTGCGCGCCAGGATGCATGCCTGAAACCAGGCAGGCCTCGTCACGTCCGCAACTTGGCAAATTGGCCATTTCCGCGCTGATTCCGCCTCTCGGCACTCTCCTTTTCAACCTCGCCCTTCCTCGACCAGCACTCCCGCACGCGGATCCTGCGTGCAGGAGTTTCTAGTGAGTCGTTAAGTGTCGGGGAGACCGCCAGTAGGTGTCGGGCATTAACCAGCTGGTTTTAAAAGAATCAGGAGAGCGGTGGTGCTGCACACCACGAAATATGCCCCTTCGGGAAACTTTCTACCTTGAGCGCGCCGGGGACTTTTGTGCGGCAGCCCGTCTAAGCGGCCCGACCTTCGGCCGCCCTCTCCGGCGCTCCGCGCCTACGCCCCCTGCGGGGCGCCAAGACCACGGATAAATCGCCCCCGGCCGACAAGTCGGCCGAGTGCTCAACCGGGCGCGTGTGCGCGCTGGGCTGTAAGCTGCGCGCAGCCTGGAGGCCAAAGAAAGTCATTAAACGGCGAGCGCCTGTACAGCCGGCTCGAAAGCCAAAGGGCCGCACCGAGCCGTTCAATCACAGGTCGTCCCATGCTTTGGCCCCCTTCCCAAACGGTCGACTGCAACCAGAACGACTCAAGCCAGCCCCCGCAAATAGCTCCAAGGGTAGATGCCCCTGTCATGGCCATCGCTAAACACCAGTTGCACTCCATAACCCTGCGGATTGATAGCCCGCAGGCGCACCTCGCTCGGCGCCGTGTCGATGCGCCCCTGCAGGCGTGCAGCGCGACACTGCGAGCAGGGGCAAGCGGCGCGTAGGCGGATGTGACTCAGCTCAGTTACCTGACCGTCCGGCCACTCCAGGCGGAGCTGATCGGCGGCGCTGCGCAGGGCGCTGGGTACGTTCATTGCACCGCACCCTGTAACTGACCAAGGGCAATGCGCACGGCCTTGCGAACCTCGGGGTCTCCATCATTTTCCGCCGCTTGCAGCGCCGGCAATGCAGCCGGGTCGGCCAGCTCGCCCAAGGCCAGGGCCGCCTCCTTGCGCAGGTTGCTGATGTTGTGGCCGAGCAGTTCGACCAATGGGTGCAGCGCGCCAACGAAGCGCAGCTTGCCGAGAGCCCGTGCCGCGCGCAGGCGTACCTGCCAGTAGCCATCCGCCAACGCCTCGATCAGCGCCGGGCCCGCCTCGGCCTGACCGACCTTGCCGAGGGTAGTGGCGGCCTCCTCGCGCACCTGCCATTCGCGGTCACGCAATGCCGCGCGCAGGGCCGGCAGCACGCTGGCGTCGCTGGCCAGGCCCAGGGCGCCGGTGGCGGCCCGGCGCACCTCGGTGTCCGGGTCGCGGCTGGCCAGGGTGGCCAGAGCCGGCAGCGCGTCGGTCTGCTTGAGCCAGCCGAGGATGCCGACCGCCTCGCGACGGACGAAGGCATCGCTGTCGTGTAGCGCGCCCAGAGCCAGCGGCGCTGCCTCGGCCAGACGCAGCTCGCGCAGCGCGCGCAAAGCGCTGGCACGGACGAAGGCTTCGCCATGGGCGGCCCAGGGCAGGATCACCCTGCCCGCCTCGGCGCTTTTCAGCTCGGATAGGCTCTGCGCGGCGGCGGCGCGCACGCCTTCATCGGTATCGGCCAGGGCCGCGCACAGGGCGGCCACCACCTCTGGCTCCTCCCAGGCCTCCAGCAGACGCGCGGCCTCGGCGCGCACCTCGGCGGCCGGGTCGTCGCCCAGTGCCTGTGTCAGCCAGGGCAAGGCGTCGGGATCTTCCAGGTCGGCCAGTTCGATCAGGGCGATGCGACGCACACCGGCGTCGATATCGGCCAGGCGAGGCTGCAGGTCGAGGATGTCCGGGTTGTCGGTTATCAGTGTCATAGGGCGATTCGCAGTGGCGGGTGTTCGGTGGTGGGCAGGCCCAGTGGCGTGAGACGCGGCAGTTCGCGGCCGTCCTCGTGGCGCAGCAGCTCAAGACAATGGCGCTTGAGGTGGACGAAGCCTGGGCTGGTCAGCAGGCTGGCATTGCGCGGACGCGGGAAGTCCAGGCGCAGGTCTTCGATGAAGCGGCCCGGACGCGGGCTCATCACCAGGATTCGGTCGGCGAGGAACAGCGCCTCGTCGATATCGTGGGTGACGAACACCACGGTGGTACGGAAGCCCGTCCAGATATCCAGCAGCAGCTCCTGCATGCGCGTGCGGGTCTGCGCATCGAGGGCGCCGAAGGGCTCGTCCATCAGCAGCAGGCGCGGCCGGTTGATCAGCACGCGGGCGATCTCGGCGCGCTGCTGCATGCCGCCGGAGAGCTGGCTGGGCCAGCGCGTAGCGAAGTCCTGCAGGCCGACCAGGCGCAGCATCTCGGCGGCCTGGCGGCGGCGCTCGGCCTTGCCGATGCCCTGCATCTTCAGGCCGAAGGCGACGTTGTCCAGCACGCTGCGCCAGGGCAGCAGGGTGTGGTGCTGGAACACCATGCCGCGCTCCGGCGACGGGCCGGCGACCGGCGCCCCATCCACCAGCAGGTTGCCGCCAGTGGGCCGCAGATGACCGGCCAGGGCGCCGAGCAGGGTCGACTTGCCGCAGCCGGACGGCCCCAGGATGCAGACGAACTCGCCGGGCTCGACGGCAAAATCCAGCGCCTGCACCGCCTCGAAGGCATCCGTGCCCTGGCCGAGACGAATGGACAGTCGGCGGCCGTCGATGCGGCCGGTCTCGGGGGCTTTCTCATAGACGCTCATCGCGGTGCTCCACTGCGGTACCAGGGGGTAGCCAGGCTACCGAGGCGCTTGACCAGGCCGCTGCTGGCCATGCCGAGCAGGCCGATCAGCAGCATGCCGACGAGGATGTCCGGGTAGTTCTGGATGGTGTAGGACTCCCAGGTGTAGTAACCGATGCCGAACTGGCCGGAGATCATCTCGGCGGTGACCAGGCAGAACCAGGAGGTGCCCATGCCGATGGCCAGGCCGGTGACGATGCTCGGCGCCGCGCCCGGCAGGATGACCTCGCGCAGGATCGCCAGGCGCCCTGCCCCCAGGCTGCGCGCCGAGGCGATCAGACGCGGATCGACGCCCTCCACGCCGTGGATGGTGTTGAGCAGGATGGGGAACAGCGCGCCGGTGAAGGTGATGAACACCATCGACAGCTCCGACGAGGGGAACATCAGGATGGCCAGGGGAATCCAGGCCACCGCGGGAATCGGTCGCAGTACTTCCAGCGGCGGCAACAGGCTGGCCTCGGCCCATTTCGAGCGGCCGATGGCCAGGCCCAGCACCACGCCGATCGCGGCGGCACTGAGGTAGCCGGCGAACACGCGGCCCAGGCTACTGGTGAGGTGCGCCAGCAGCTGGCTGGAGTGCAGCAACTGCCAGGCAGCGCCGAGCACGGCGCTGGGCGTGGGCACGTAGGTGAAGGTGAGCAGGCCCAGGTCCAGCCGCGTGGTGGCGGCCAGCTGCCAGAACAGCAGGCAGGCGGCCAGCGACGCGAAGCGCAGGGGCCAGCGGTAGAAATGGGTCATGACATAGGTCCTCGGTGGACCGTAGGGGGCGCCGTGCGCACCGGGCGGACCGCAGTGGGTCCCGATGCGCGCAGCGCACCCTACGATGGCGTCAGCGCTGGGCCAGGGCCTGGTTCTGGTTGGCGCTGACGAAGTCCAGCGCAGTGCCGCCGTGCTGCTGGGCGTAGGCCTCGGCCTGGTCCTTGAGCAGGAAGGCGGCGAGCTCGCCCTTGCCGTTGCGCACGAACCAGGCCTGGTTGGCCAGCAGCTTGATGCCGCTGTCGGCAGCCTGGGCGTAGATGGCGCGGATGTCCTTGCCCTCCTGCTCCAGTGCGGCCAGGGCCTTGAGCGCGGCTTCCGGCGAGGCGTAGTGGCGCACCTTGTTCTCGCCGCGCACCCAGATCTGCGCCAGGCGCTTGAAGTCGGTGATCGGCTGGCCGGTCAGCGCATCAACGGCCTTCAGCGGCAGCGGCTGGTAGTCGGCCAGTGCCTTGTCATAGTCGCGGCCAGCCTGCTTGAAGGCGGCGCGGATGTACTGGTCGTCGACGAACTTGTCGACGTCCAGGCCGCGATCGGTCTTCTTCAGCAGCTTGAGGGTGTCGATGGAGGTGGCCAGCGCCTTGCGGTATTCCGGCTTCCAGGTCAGGTCGCGGGTCTGCAGGCCGAGCGGGCCATGGAACAGGTAGTTCACTTCGGCCTCGATACCGGTGACCTTCTCGATCAGCTCGCTGTAGTGCTCCGGCGACTCGGCGAACAGGCGGTCGGCCTCGAGGCTCGCGCGCAGGTAGGCGGTGACCACCTCCGGGTACTTCCTGGCGTACTCGGCATCCACCAGCGCGCCATGGAAGGTCGGCGCATTGGCCTGGGAGCCATCGTAGATCTTGCGGGCGAAGCCACGGTTGGGGAACAGCTCGGCGAAGGGCACGAAGTCGGCGTGGGCCTCGATGCGGTTGCTGCGTAGCGCCGAGCCGGCAATCTCCGGCGGCTGGGCGATGATGCGCACGTCCTTCTGCGGGTCCCAGCCTTGGGCCGCGATCGCGCGCAACAGCATGCCGTGGGCGGTGGAGGCAAACGGCACGGAGATGGTCTTGCCCTTCAGCTCGGCCAGCGACTGCACGCTCGAAGATGCCGGTACCACGATGCCATTGCCGCTGCCACGAATGCTGCCGGAGAGCACGGTGAGGAACAGGCTGCGCTTGCCGGCATCGAGGTGGGCGACGCCATTGAACGAGCCGGGGAAATCGGCCATGGCGCCGAAGTCCAGCTTGCCGGCAACCATTTCATTGGTCAGCGGTGCGCCGCTGGTGAAGTTTTTCCACTCGATCTCGTACTTCACATCCTCGTACTTGCCGTCCTTCGGCAGGTACTTGTCGAGCAGGCCCAGCTCGCGAATGAGCAGGCCGCCGGTGGCGCAGTTGATGGTGGTGTCCTGGGTGCCGATGGCGACGCGGATGGTCTCGGCATTGGCATGAACGGTGGCGATGGCCAGGGCGAGGCCGGCCAGGGTAGTACGCAAGCGCATGGGTTTTCCCCTCGAATCATGGTTTTGGAATCGTCTCCGCCAGTCGGTCGGCTGGTGGGAAACGAGGGGGTGTTACATCAGGCGTCCGGCGGTGGCCGGTGGCATTTCTTGCTCGTGTGGCTCAGCGCAGCAGGTAGGGAATCTCCACCTTCACCGCGCCGGTCGGGCAGTCCTTCTCGCAGGGCATGCAGTACCAGCACTCGTCGAACGCCATGTAGGCCTTCTGCGTGTCCGGGTTGATCGCCAGCAGGTCCATCGGGCAGACCTCGACGCACACGGTGCAGCCCTTGTGGGCGATGCACTTGTCCTCGTCGATGGTCACCGGCGCATTGCTGCGGAAGAAGATTTCTTGGGGCTGGTAGGCCATGTCACGGTTCCTCGGAGCCTACGGCTCGTTCGTTTCTGCGGTTCGCACGAGTCAGGTCAGGCAGCGTCGCTACGCACCCGCAGGCGCTCATAGGCGCGTTGCTCCTCTTCGTCCAGCGGGACCAGGTAGGGCTCCACCGGCTTCTTGAAGCTGGTCATCTCACCCTGCTCGCCCTTCTTCAGGTGGCAGTGCACGAACCACTCGGCGTCATTGCGCTCGGGGTGGTCGACCCGGTGGTGGTACAGGCCCCAGCGGCTCTCGGCGCGGAACAGCGAGGCGCGCGCGGCCATCTCGGCGCAGTCGCGGATCACGCTGACCTCCAGGGCGCGCATCAGCTCGTGCGGGTTGTTGGCCTTGAGCTGGTCAAGATCGCGCTGGATGTCGGCGAAGCGGGTCAGGCCGATCTCCATCTTCCTGGTCACCTTCGGCGGCTGCAGGTAGTCGTTGACCATGCGCCGCAGCTTGTACTCGACCTGGGCCGGCGGCAGGCCATGCTCGCGATTGAGCGGCGCATAGACCCGCGCCTGCTCGCGCTCGATCTGCTGCTTGTCCAGCTCGGTAAAGTCTCGCCCGGCGATGTACAGGGCGGCGTTGACCCCGGCGAACCAGCCGTAGGTGAAGGCGCCGAGCATGTAGTTGTGCGGCACCGCCGCCATGTCGCCGGCGGCATACAGGCCTTTCACGCTGGTCTCGGCCTTCTCGTTGACCCATACGCCCGAGGCGCTGTGGCCGGAGCAGAAGCCGATCTCGGAAATGTGCATCTCCACCATGCCGGTCCGGTAGTCGGTGCCGCGGCCCGCGTGGAACTGGCCACGGCTGGGGCGCTCGTTGCTGTGCAGGATCTCCTCGATGTTCTGGATAGTCTCCTCGGCCAGGTGGTCGAGCTTGAGGAACACCGGACCGTTGCCGCCCTCCAGCTCCTGGTGGAACTCCCACATCATCTGCCCGGACCAGTAATCGCACTCGATGAAGCGCTCGCCCTTGTTGTTGGCGGTGTAGCCGCCCAGCGGGCCGGTGACGTAGGCGCAGGCCGGGCCGTTGTAGTCCTTGATCAGGGGGTTGATCTGGAAGCACTCCAGGTTCGCCAGCTCGGCACCGGCGTGATAGGCCATGGCGTAGCCGTCGCCGGCGTTGGTGGGGTTCTCGTAGGTGCCCATCAGATAGCCCGAAGCAGGCAGGCCCAGGCGCCCGGCGGCGCCGCAGGCGAGCACCACCGCCTTGGCGCGGATCACATGAAAGTCCGCGGTGCGGCAATCGAAGCCCATCACCCCGTTCACCGCGCCCTCGGCGTCGGTGAGCAGGCGGGTGGCGATGACCCGGTTGGTGATCTCCACCCGCGCGCGCTTGAGCTGGCGGTACAGCACCTTCTTGATGTCGTGCCCCTCGGGCATCGGCAGCACGTAGGCGCCCATGTGGTGAACCTTCTTCACCGCGTAGTCGCCGGTCTCGTCCTTCTCGAACTTCACGCCCCAGCGGTCGAGCTGCGAGAGGGTCTCGAAGCTCTTGGTGGCGTAGGCGTACACCGCCGCCTGGTTGACGATACCGTCGTTGGCGATAGTGATTTCCTTGGTGTACTGCTCCGGCGTGGCGTGGCCGGGGATCACCGCGTTGTTCAGGCCGTCCATGCCCATGCTGATGGCGCCGCTGCGCTTGACGTTGGCCTTGTCCAGCAGCAGCACGCGCAGCTCGCGGTTGGCCTCCTTGGCCTTGATCGCGGCCATCGGGCCGGCGGTGCCACCGCCGATCACCACAAGGTCGTATTCGCGTTCGATCGTATTCATGCGTGGGAGCCCTTCTGGCGGTCGATGCGCAGGCGATACTGGAAGGCGTCGCCACGGTAATAGAGGTATTCAAAGTCCAGCGGCGTGCCGTCTGCGGCGTGGGTCAGGCGCTCGATGCGCATGATCGACGCGCCCTCCTCCACATCCAGCGCACGGGTCAGGTCGGCATCGGCAAGCACGGCATCGATGGCCAGGTCCGCATGGCCGAGGGCGATGCCGCAATCGTTCTCGATGATCAGGAAGATGTCGCGCGCCACCAGGTCGGCCTTTTCCAGCTTCTCGCCCACGGCGCGCGGCACATAGGTGACCTCCAGCGACACCGGCTCGCGATTGACCAGGCGCACGCGCTTGATCTCGGTCACCGGCGCGCCCTCCTCCAGTCCCAGGCGCTCGGCGACGCGAGCGCTGGCCGGCAGGTGCTTGAGACTGTGCAGACGGTTGATCACCTCGTAGCCCATCTGCGACATGGACTCGGCCAGCCCCTGCAGGGTGCTGACGTTCTGGAACGCCTTGGGCCTGGCGACGAAGGTGCCCTTGCCGTGGTTCTTGAAGATCAACCCTTCTTTCTGCAGATCCCCCAGCGCCTGGCGGACTGTTATGCGGCTGACACCAAACGACTGCCCCAGCTCGTTCTCCGAAGGCATACGACTGTGCGGCGGATAGGTGCCATCAAGTATGCGACTGCGCAGCAGCTCCCTGAGCTGGCTGTACAGCGGCACGGGGGACAGGGGGAAAAGCTCGGCCATCTCGTCAAATATCCTTACTTGTTATAACAAGTTATGGACAGAAGATAGTCGATATAAGGGAAACATCTGAAATACTTTTTAAGCATATGCATATGAGTGATCGACGCCCTGCACCGGCACAAAAAAAACGCCGACTCGGCATGGCCGGTCGGCGTGAAGAGCAAGGGTGCAAAGCACCATTACCACCGTGGTCGGATGGGCAGCTGCGACACAAGGAGAGCCGCCCCGGGCAAACGCTCGATCAGAAGGCGGGCACCACCGCGCCGGAATAGCGTTGCTCGATGAAGGCCTTCACTTCGGGGCTGGTCAGAGCCGCCGAGAGCTTCTTGATCGACTCGCTGTCCTGGTTGTCCGGGCGGCTTACCAGGTAGTTCACATAAGGCGAATCGCTGCCCTCGATCACCAGGGCGTCCCTGGTCGGGTTGAGCTTGGCTTCAAGAGCGTAGTTGGTATTGATCAGCGCCAGGTCGACCTGGTCCAGCACGCGCGGCAGGAGGGCCGCCTCCAGCTCCTTGAACTTGAAGCCGTGCGGGTTCCTGGCGATGTCCTTGGGCGTTGCTTGGGCATTCTTCGGGTCCTTCAGCTCCAGCAGCCCGGCCTTCTGCAGCAGAAGCAGCGCGCGGCCGCTGTTGCTGCCCTCGTTGGGGATGGCGATGGTGGCGCCATCCGGCAGCGCCTTCAGCGACTTGTACTTGCTGGAGTAGCCTCCGAAGGGCTCGACGTGCACGCCCTGGACGATGACCAGGTCGGTACCGCGATCCTTGTTGAAGGTATCGAGGTAGGGCTTGGTCTGAAAGTAATTGGCGTCCAGAAGCTTCTGGCTCACCTGCAGGTTGGGCTGCACATAATCGGTGAAGACTTTGACGTCGAGATCGACACCCTGCTTGGCCAGCTCAGGCTTGATGAGTTCGAGAATTTCCGCGTGTGGTACAGGCGTGGCGGCGACGGTAAGTTTCTCTCCGGCATGCGCCAGGCTGACGCTGAGGACGGAAAGCAACGCACTGGCGATAAGGTTGCGTTTCATGATGGCTCCATTGCAGACGCTTGGGCAGGTGTATCGATCAGGCAGGTGACTCCGGCCAGGTTCAGAGCTTGGCGATGGACACCTCGGTGGATTTGACGAAGGCGATCACTTCACTGCCCACCTGCAGTTCCAGCTCGTTCACCGAGCGGGTGGTGATCACCGAGGTGACGATGCCGGCCGCGGTCTGCACGTCGATTTCCGACAGCACCTCGCCGATCACGATCTCCTTGATGGTGCCCTTGAACTGGTTGCGCACGTTGATGGCTTTGATGGTCATGGTGTTGCTCCTTCAGGTTTCAGAGGGCCCAACGCAGTTGCGTGGGCAGGGGTAGAACGGGTTCCGGTTGCGGGGGCAGTTCGGGCAGCGCCAGCACTCGGCCGAGCACCTGGGCCTCCAGGGCGGCCAGGCGCGCCGAGCCGCGCGGGCGCGGGCGTGGAAGGTCCACGGCCAGGTCGAGGCCGATGCGTCCGTCCTCGATCAGGATCACCCGGTCGGCCACCGCCACAGCCTCGGCCACATCGTGAGTCACCAGCAGCACGGTGAAACCATGCTGCTGCCAGAGGCGCTCGATCAGCTGCTGCATCTCGATGCGGGTCAGCGCGTCCAGGGCACCGAGCGGCTCGTCCAGCAACAGCAGGCGTGGCTGATGGATCAACGCACGGGCCAATGCCACGCGCTGCTTCTGCCCGCCGGAAAGGGCGGCAGGCCACTCATGGGCGCGGTCGGCCAGGCCGACCGCGGCCAATGCCTCGCGGGCCCTGAGTTGCCAGTCGCCCGAAAGGCCCAGGCCGACGTTATCGATCACTCGCTTCCAGGGCAGCAGACGCGAATCCTGGAACATCAGTCGGGTGTTTTCGCGGGCGGCGGCCAGCGGGCCGTTGCCAGCCAGCAGCTGTCCGACGCTGGGCTGATCGAGCCCGGCCAGCAGACGCAGCAGGGTGCTCTTGCCGCAGCCACTGCGACCGACTACAGCGACGAACTGCCCGGCCGGAATGTGCAGGTCGATGCCCTGCAGCACCTCGCGCTCGCCGAACGCCTTGCGGATACCCTCAATGTTCAGGGGGATGCCGCGGCGAATGCTGTGCAGGGCGCTCATCGCGCACCCGCCTTGGCCTGATAGGCCGGGTGCCAGCGGAGCCAGGCGCGTTCGAGCAGGCGCGCAGCGACATCGGCCAGCTTGCCGAGCACCGCGTAAAGCAGGATCGCCAGCACCACCACGTCGGTCTGCAGGAACTCGCGGGCGTTCATCGCCAGGTAGCCGATGCCGCTGCTGGCGGAGATGGTCTCCGCGACGATCAGGGTCAACCACATGAAGCCGAGGGCGAAGCGCACACCGACCAGGATCGAGGGCAGCGCGCCGGGCAGTATTACCTGCCGGAACAGGGCGAAGCCCGTCAGGCCGTAGCTGCGCGCCATTTCCACCAGTGCCGGATCGACGTTGCGGATGCCGTGATAGGTATTGAGGTAGATGGGGAACAGGGTGCCGAGAGCGACCAGGAAGATCTTCGCCGCCTCATCGATGCCGAACCACAGGATTACCAGCGGGATCAGCGCCAGGTGCGGCACGTTGCGGACCATCTGCACCGAGCTGTCGAGGAAACGCTCGCCCCAGTTGGACAGGCCGGTGATGAAACCGAGCAGCAGGCCCAGGCCACCGCCGATGGCGAAGCCAAGGGCGGCACGCTGGCCGCTGATGGCCAGGTGAGTCCAGATCTCGCCACTTTCGAGCAGCGCCCAGCCGGCTTCGATCACCGCGCTCGGCGCCGGCAGGATGCGCGTGGACAGCCAGCCGGCCACCACAGCGCCCTGCCAGATCGCCAGCAGAGCCACGGGCAGAGCCCAGGGCGCCAGGCGGCGACCGATGTTGTGTAGCCTATGCGTCGACATGGCAACGCTCCTTTTTTCGTGTTACGCGGTTTGGGGCGGTTTCCCACCCTGTGCAAGTCAGCTGGCGGAGGCGGCCTTTGGCAGGATGTCGCTGGAGATCATCTCGCCGAACGGGCTGACGTAGCCTCGCGACTCCGGCCGCTGTGGCTGGGCAACGTCGAGGTGGGGGAACAGCAGTTCAGCGACCCGGTACGACTCCTCGAGGTGCGGGTAGCCGGAGAAGATAAAGGTGTCGATGCCGAGCTCGGCGTACTCCTTCACCCGCGCGGCAACGGTCGGGCCGTCGCCGACCAGCGCGGTGCCGGCACCGCCGCGCACCAGGCCGACCCCGGCCCAGAGGTTCGGCGACACTTCCAGGTTGTCCTTCCTGCCGCCGTGCAGGGCAGCCATGCGCTGCTGGCCCACCGAATCGAAGCGCGCCAGGGAGGCCTGGGCGCGGTCGATGGTGTCCTGGTCCAGGTGGCTGATCAGGCGGTCGGCGGCGGCCCAGGCTTCTTCATTGGTCTCGCGCACAATCACGTGCAGGCGGATGCCGAAACGCACGTCGCGGCCCTGGGCAGCAGCCTTCTCGCGCACGGAGGCGATCTTCTCGGCCACCGCGGCCGGCGGCTCACCCCAGGTCAGGTACAGCTCGACCTGCTCGGCGGCCAGCTCCTGGGCGGCTTCGGAAGAGCCGCCGAAGTAAAGCGGCGGGCGCGGCTGCTGGATCGGCGGGTAGAGCAGCTTGGCGCCCTTCACCTGGATGTGCTTGCCGTCGTAATCGACGGTCTCGCCCTCCAGCACGCGTCGCCAGATGCGGGTGAATTCAACGGAGGATTCGTAGCGCTCCTGGTGCGACAGGTGCAGGCCATCGCCAGCCAGCTCGTCCGGGTCGCCACCAGTGACCAGGTTGAACAGCGCACGGCCTCCAGACAGGCGGTCCAGGGTTGCCGCCTGGCGCGCAGCCACGGTAGGCGAGATGATCCCCGGTCGCAGAGCGACCAGGAACTTCAGGTTCTGCGTCTGCGGGATCAGCGAGGCGGCCACCAGCCAGGAATCCTCACAGGAACGTCCGGTGGGGATCAAAACGCCGCCGAAGCCGAGGCGGTCAGCGGCCTGGGCGATCTGGGTGAGGTAGCCGTGATCCACGGCACGGGCGCCCTTGGCGGTGCCCAGGTACTTGCCGTCACCGTGGGTGGGCAGGAACCAGAAGATATCAAGGCTCATGAAGTGGTCTCCTTGTCGTTGCTCCCCTCTCCCGATGGGAAAGGGGCAGGGCTAAAAGGCTGGCTTACTGCTGGGCAACCTTGGCGTCAGCCGGCGGATTCCAGATCACCTCGCGAATGGCCAGGCGTTTGGGAATCAGCTTGAGGTCGGCGAAGGTGTCGGCGATCTTCTGCTGCGCCTCGACCACCTGTGGGGTGATCGGCTGTGCGCCATAGGCCTGGCGCTCCACCGCGTTGCGCGTGATCTCTGCCGACAACCCGAGCAGCGGCGCCACCTGGGCAGTCGCTTCGGCACTGTTGGCGCGAGTCCACTCGCCGATGGCGCGGATCTCCTCGACCAGCGCCTGCACCACCTGCGGGTGTTGCTCGGCATAGGGTCGAGCGGCCAGATAGAACTGGTGGTTGGCCACCAGGCCTTCGCCGTCGCGCAGGGTGCGCGCCTGCAGCTGGTGCTCGGCGGCGGCCTGGAAGGGATCCCAGATCACCCAGGCGTCGACGCTGCCACGCTCGAAGGCGGCGCGGGCATCGGCTGGCGGCAGGTACACGGGCTGGATGTCGCTGTACTTCAGGCCGGCCTCCTCCAGGGCGCGCACCAGCAGGTAGTGCACGTTGGAGCCCTTGTTCAGGGCGATCTTCTTGCCCTTCAGCTCTTTCACCGACTGGATCGGCGAGTCCTTGGGCAGCAGGATCGCCTCGCTTCTCGGCGCCGGCGGCTCATGGGCCACATACAGCAGGTCGGCGCCGGCGGCCTGGGCAAAGATCGGAGGGGCTTCGCCGGTGGTGCCGAAGTCGATGGAACCGACGTTCAGCCCCTCGAGCAACTGCGGGCCGCCGGGGAATTCGGTCCACTGCACCTCGATTCCCTGCTCGGCCAGGCGCTTCTCCAGCGAACCCTTGGCCTTGAGCAGCACCAGGGTGCCGTATTTCTGATAGCCGATACGCAAGGTCTCGGCCTGAGCTTGAGAGATGGCGCCGAAGGAAATGGCCGCGGCAAACAGGGCGACCAGGCTCCGACGCAAAGTGATGGTGCGCATGGCGCGACTCCTTTGCGGTAGGTTGTCTTGGTTGGCACCTGCTGGCCCGTTGGCGGGCGAGTAAGGCGGGGTACTACAGATTTACCTGGGGCGGGCGAACCCGCGTCGGTTCAGATGCCCCAGCGGGCACTGGCCAGCCGGTCGTTCAACAGGCTTGGGTCAATCGGCTTCGGCCGGCGCGCCAGGGCGGCAAGCAGCTGGTCCAGCGACTCGTCGAGACGTTCGCGCAGCTCGTCATCGATACGGGCGGGGGCGCCCCCTTCCGGATAGGCGATCTGCTTGTCCACGGCGAACACGCCGGGGAGCATTTCCTGGGCCTTGAGCGCGGCCAGCACCGGCTTCAAGGCGTAGTCCACGGCCAGCAGGTGGGCCGGACTGCCGCCACTGGCCAGAGGCAACACCGCCTTGTGCGCGAGCGCACGCTCAGGCAGCAGGTCGAGCAACACCTTCAGCGCGCCGGTGAACGACGCCTTGTACACCGGCGTCGCAACCACCAGACCGTCGGCGCTGGCCACCACCGCCTGCAGCTGCTGCACGGCGGCGCTGGCGAAGTCGGCATACAGCAGAGCCTCGGCGGGAAAATCACGGACCCGCAGCAAGCTGACTTCCAGGCCATGTCCTTGCAGGCGCTGGCTGGCGTACTCCAGCAGCAGCTCAGTGCGCGAACGCGCCGAGGGGCTGCCGGACAACAAAACCACGTGCATGGCCAGCCCTCAGCGATTCGGCTGCGGGGTCAGGCGCAGATAGGGTTTCACTGCGCGATAGCCCTTGGGGAAACGCTGGGCGATTTCCGCCTCGTCCTTCAGCGACGGCACTATCACCACCTCGTCGCCGTCCTGCCAGTTGGCGGGGGTGGCGACCTTGTGATTGTCGGTCAGCTGCAGGGAGTCGATCACCCGCAGGATCTCGTTGAAGTTGCGGCCGGTGCTGGCCGGGTAGGTGATGATCAGCCGCACCTTCTTGTTCGGGTCGATGACGAACAGCGAACGCACGGTGAGGGTGTCGTTGGCGTTGGGGTGGATCAGGTCGTACAGGCCGGAGACCTTGCGGTCGGCGTCGGCGATGATCGGGAAGTTGACCCGGGTGCTCTGCGTCTCATTGATGTCCTCAATCCACTTCAGGTGCGAGTCCACAGGGTCCACGGAGAGGGCGATGACCTTGACACCGCGTTGGGCGAAGTCGTCCTTCAGCCTGGCGGTGAAGCCCAACTCGGTGGTGCACACCGGGGTGAAGTCGGCCGGGTGGGAGAACAATACGCCCCAGCTGTCTCCCAGCCAGTCGTGGAAACGGATGCGACCCTCGCTGGAGTCCTGCTCGAAATCGGGGGCGATGTCGCCCAGGCGGATGCTCATGGTGTTGCTCCTTGGCTGTTCGTTGCGTGGGCTCACTATGCTCAGGAGCAGTCAGAAACAAAAAGAATAAATAATACTTTGCTTATTATTTTTAGGAATATATTGGTGAACCAATAAAGCATAAGCTTCTAATTAATTATTCTTTTATAGAATAAAAAACCTTCCATATAGTCAGCTCAGTTAGCCAAACACCAAGGACATCCGATGAAGCGCCTACTGCCCTACTCCCTGCTGGCCGCCGGCTTTGCACTGGCAACCTCCGCCCAGGCGGCGACCCTGCTCAACGTCTCGTACGATGTGATGCGCGACTTCTATAAGGACTACAACGTCGCCTTCCAGAAACACTGGCAGGCCAATGGCGGCAAGCCGCTGCAGCTCCAGATGTCCCACGGCGGTTCGAGCAAGCAGGCGCGGGCGGTGATCGACGGTCTGGCGGCTGACGTGATCACCATGAACATGGCCACCGACATCAACGCCCTGGCCGATCACGGCGGCCTGGTGCCACGGGATTGGGCCTCGCGCCTGCCGGACAACAGCGCACCCTTCACTTCCGCCACTGTGTTCATCGTGCGCAAGGGCAATCCTAAGGGCCTTCAGGACTGGCCGGATCTGCTCAAGGACGGCGTGCAAGTGGTGGTGCCCAATCCCAAGACCTCGGGAAACGGCCGCTACACCTACCTCTCCGCCTGGGGTTATGTGCTGAAAAATGGCGGCGATGAGCGCAAGGCTCGCGACTTCGTCGGCAAGCTGTTCAAGCAGGCACCGGTGCTGGACACTGGCGGTCGCGCCGCCACTACCACCTTTATCCAGAACCAGATCGGCGACGTGCTGGTGACCTTCGAGAACGAAGCCGAAATGATCGCCCGCGAGTTCGGCCGCGGCAGCTTTGAAGTGGTCTACCCCAGCGTCTCCGCAGAGGCCGAGCCGCCAGTTGCCGTGGTCGACAGGGTGGTAGACAGGAAGGGCACTCGTGCCGAAGCCGAGGCCTACCTGAAGTACCTATGGTCGCCGGAGGCTCAGCGCATCGCCGCCAACAACTACCTGCGCCCCCGTGATCCGCAGATCCTCGCAGAATTCGCCGACCGCTTCCCCAAGGTCCGCTTCTTCAACGTGGTCGAAACCTTCGGCGACTGGCCGGTTATCCAGACCACCCACTTCAAGGATGGCGGAGTATTCGACCAGGTCTACACCGCCGAGTAACGCCTCGTAGGACACTTCTGCAATGCGCTCGCAGCCAGGTGCCACAACAAGGATGTTGTGACGCCCTGCGCCCTTCCCTACGGCCGTCCTGGGTCGAACCTACAGTCACAGCAGCCACCGCACGCCGCGAGTCCATTCTGTGCAATACCGAGACGAACCTTCATTTTCTTTCGTCGCTGCCTGCACCGGTGCACCTACTTACAGACTTGGCGCGGGTGACCGCCTCCGTGGCCGGGGGGCGACCCTCAACCTGGCATTGTTCTTCGGCTACCACGTGCTCTGGCCGCAGGGCTTCAACGGCCATTTCGAATGGCCGTCAGCACTGATCGCTTTGGCGGCAGCGGTTGCCCTGTTTCGCTACAAGCTCGGCGTGATCCAGGTGCTGATGACCTGTGCGCTAGCAGGACTGGGCGTACACCTGCTGCAAAACTAAGAAGTGGTTGATGAGCCGAAGCCAGGCACGCAGACAGGCGGAGCGGCACGCCACAGAGCGGCCGTTCAATCTGATGGATGTGCGCCGTACCAATGCTCGACATGAAGGCACCTACCCTAACAAATCCAACCGCAGGACAGGCGCAACCTGCTCATAAGGATAAAAAACCGGGCCACGAGGCCCGGAAACAGCTTCCACCTTGAGGTTCGTTTAAAGCGTCAGCTCGGTCAGCGCCTCGCCACGCAGGTAGGCCAGCTCAGCCGCGCGGCGGTCTCGCGGGCGCGTCAGCGGTACGGCCAACTCGCGCTGGATGCGACTGGGGCTGCCGCCGAGGATCAGCACCCTGTCGCTGAGGTAGAAGGCCTCGTCCAGGTCGTGAGTGACCAGCAGCAAGGCGATGCTGTAGCGGTCCGCCAGGTGCACCACCAGGTCCTGCAGCTTCATGCGGGTGAAGGCATCCACCGCGCTGAACGGTTCGTCCAGCAACAGCACCTGCGGGCGTTGGTAAAGGCTGCGGGCAATGGCCACGCGCTGAGCCATGCCGCCGGAGAGCTGTTTCGGCAGCTTGGCGCCCTGGCCGGCCAGACCGACATCGCTCAGCAACTGCTCAATCCACGCCAAGTCGGCACGGCGGCCGTCGGCGAAACCGATATTCTGCGCCACCGTCAGCCAGGGCAGCAGGCGCGGCTCCTGGAAAACGACACCCATACCGGTGCCGCTGCCAAACTCCAGCAGCGAGTTGCGCGCCAGGCCGCCACTGAAGTCCTGATCCAGCCCGGCGGCGATGCGCAGCAGGGTGCTCTTCCCGCAGCCGCTGGGGCCGAGCAGGCTGACAATCTCGCCGGACGCAAGACTCAGGTCTATGTCGTCCAGCACGTGCTGCCCGGAGAAGGACTTGCGGATGCCACGCAGTTCCAGCAATGCACTGCTCATCCTCAACCCTCCGCGCCGACGAAACTGTCACGCCAGCCCAACGCACGGGTTTCCAGCTGTTTGAGCAGGCCGTCGCTGAGCTTGCCTAGCACGGCCAGCAGCAGGATGGCGGCGATCACCAGGTCCGGCCTGGAAGTCTCGCGACCATCACTGAGCAGGTAGCCGAGACCTTGCGTGGCGGCAATCAGTTCGGCGGCGACGAGGAACATCCAGCTCAGACTGAGCGCGCCGCGCAGGCCGGTGAACAGGCTCGGCAGTGCCGCCGGCAGCAGAATACGCCGGGTCAGCGCAACAGCGGACAGACGATGCAGGCGGCCCACCTCAACCAGCTTGCGGTCGACGTTGCGGATGCCGGCGAGCAGCGCGAAGTACACCGGGAAGAAGGCACCGAGTGCGATCAGTACCACTTTGGGCGTCTCGTCGATGCCCAGCCACAGGAGCAGCAGCGGCACCCAGGCCAGGCTGGGAATGGCGCGCAGAGCCTGGAAGCTCGGCTCCAGATACCGTTCCGCGCGCCGGCTCAGGCCGACCCAGGCGCCGATCAGCACGGCCAGCATCGCGCCTATGGCGAAGCCTGCGGCGACCCGCGCCAGGCTGACACCGATGTGCCCCCACAACTCGCCACCGACACTCAGCCACCAGAGGGTCTGGCCGACCTGGCTGGGCGCCGGCAACTGATGCGCCGGTATCCACCCCAGGCGCACCAGTGTCTCCAGCAACACCAGTGACACCATCGGCAGCACCAGCCCGCGCCAGTGGGCCAGCCACGGACGCCGGGCCGCCGCCGCGGCCTCGGTACTGACATGCGCACAGATCAGGCTACCCGCAGGCATGGCTCACTGCTCCGCCTTGGCTAGCGGTTGACCGATCACGCCTGCCGCCAGTTGCGGGCTGATCAGCTGGTCGACCACAGCGGCCACATCGGTGCCGGGGCGCACCAGTTGCTCGTCGAGCAGGATCGACGCAGCAGCCTTGAGCGCAGCGACATGCTCGGCCCCCGGTTGCGGGTTGCTGAAGTCGGTACGCGACAGCTGCAGCTTGGCCACTTCAAGCGGCAGCTTGGCTTCCCGGGCAAGCAGTTCGGCGGCCTGTTGCGGATGGGCGACGGCCCACTGACGCGCTTCCTCGTAAGCAGCAATGACCTTGCCGATCAGTTGCGGCTGTTCCTTGAGAAAGGTCTCGCTGACGTTGAGCACGCCATAGCTGTTGAACGCGACATTGCGGTACAGCAGGCGCGAGCTGGCCTGCAGTTGGCTGGCAGCCAGGTGCGGGTCTAGGCCGGACCAGGCGTCCACGTCACCGCGCTCCAGGGCCACACGGCCATCGGGGTGCTGCAGGTGGACGATCTCCACATCGCCCTTGTCCAGGCCGGCCGTCTGCAGACTGCGCAGGAGAAACAGGTAGGGGTCGGTGCCCTTGGTTGCGGCGATTTTCTTGCCCTTGAGGTCGGCCAGGGTCTTGATCGACGAGTCCTTGGGCACGGCCAGGGCGGTCCACTCCGGACGGCTGGCGATGTACACGGTCTTGACCGGGCTGCCGTTGGCACGGCTGAGCACCGCGGCCAGGCCGGCGGTGGAGGCGAAGTCGATGCTGCCGCCATTGAGGTATTCGAGGGAGCGGTTGCTGCCCTGGCTGAGCACCCACTTGACCGCAATGCCGTCGGCTGCCAGGCGTTTTTCCAGGATGCCCCGGTCCTTCAGCACCAGGCTGGTCGGTGCGTAGTAGGCGTAGTCAAGGCGGACTTCCTTGGGCACGGAGGCGTACGTGGTCATCGACAGAGTAGTAGCCAACAGCGCAGCGAGCAGTTGGCGAGGCTTGAAGCTTTTCATGGGGGAATCTCCCTGGACTCTGGGTGAGACCTTCCCGGCCGATGGCGGCCGGGTCAGGAGAAGGCGGTGCGCGGTCGATCAGAGGATCGGCAGGCTGTAGCTGAGGATCAGGCGGTTCTCGTCCTGGTCTGCCGTGCTGGTGTTACCGCGCAGGGTGGCGTTGCGCCAGGAGACGCCGAGGCCTTTGAAGGCTCCTTCCTGCAGCACGTAGTCAAGACGGATGTCGCGCTCCCACTCCTTCTTCTCGCCGTTGGCCGAGTCAATGTTGTCGCCGGACAGGTAGGTAACAGTGGCCTTCAGGCCCGGCACACCGAACCCGGCGAAGTCATAGGTGTACTCGGCCAGCCAGGTGCGCTCGCCTGCAGAGATGAACTTGCCGATCTGGCGATCGGTGATCAGGTAGGCGGTAGCGCCGTCGCCCTGGTTAAGGAAGGGGAAGTTGCTGTCGCCTTCGACCTGTTGGTAGCCGGCGCTCAGCGCGTGGCCGGCAAGGCTGTAGGTGAACAAGGCACTCCAGGTGGCGTTGTCGACCTCACCTCTGTCGGCATCGCCGGCTTTCCAGTAGCCACTGCTGCGATAGCCTTCGGCGCGCCCTGCGGCACTGCCGTTCTTGCCATCGGAATCGCTGCGGAAGTAGCGCAGGTCGGTCTTCAGCGCGCCCGGACCAATGGCCCAGTTGTGGATCAGGCCGAGGAAGTGCTGCTGGTAGAAGTCTTCCAGGTTACCGTAGTAGTACTGCGCCAGCAGGTCCTTGCCGACCTTGTAGTCGCCACCGCCGTAGTAGAACTTGTTGCTGAACTGACCGGTCTCGGCATTGTTGGCGCCGCCGATGGACAGCCCCTCGTTGTTGCTCGAGTTGCGCCCCTTGGCGTGCTCCAGTTGGCCACCGATCAGGGTCAGATTGTCGATCTCGGTGGAGGTGATCTGCCCGCCCTCGAAAGTCTGTGGCAGCAGACGACCGTCGTTGAAGGTCACCACCGGCAGCTTGGGCTGCAGGGTGCCGACACGTGCCTCGGTCTTGGAGATGCGCACCTTGCCGGTCAAGCCCAGACTGCTGAAGTCGTCCACCGCACGACCGTTCTCATCGGTGGGAAAAACGCTGCCGCCGTACTTGCTGGAGTCCGGGTTGCCGTGGCGGCCCCTGCCGGAATCCAGCTTGACGCCGAGCAGGCCCAGGGCGTCGACGCCGAAACCGACAGTGCCATCGGTGAAGCCGGAGGTGTAGTTGAACTGAAAGCCCTGGCCCCATTCTTCCTGGGTGTTGGCGTCCGCGTTGCGGGTGTCCTGGTTGATATAGAAATTGCGCAGGCCGAGGGTAGCCTTGCTGTCTTCGACGAAACCGGCGGCGGAAGCCTGCTGGGCGACTACGCCGAGGGCGACGGCCAGAACCAGGGTGGACGTATTCATACTCGATGCTCCAGATACTGTTCTTGGTCTAGTGCTGGGGCCCGGGTTGGCGAGGAGCCCCTGAATGATCGGGCTCGGTGCGGTGGTCCGCTGGCGGCTTGGCGGCCAATCTAGGGGTTTCTTGTAATCTCTAAAAAGAATTATTGGTCACCCATATATAACTAATTAGAATAAAAACACATCGCTTTAGCCGTATAAGCTAATTCTTAAAAAGTATTTGAGAGTGCCTTTTTAGATCGCTTAGCTTGGTTGACACCGGATCACCGGACTTCCCTTTATCCCGAAGTTTCCGTGTTCCGTCGCCGATCATGGTCGGAACGCCCACAGACGAGGCCCGCCATGTCCCGTGCTCTATTCTCCCGTCGCAGCCTGCTCGGTTTTGGTCTGAGTCTCGGCCTGCTCGCCGCTCTGCCTGCCCAGGCCGAGACCGAGTTGCGTATTGGTTATCAGAAGTCCTCCACCCTGATCAGCCTGCTCAAGAGCCAGGGCTCCCTGGAAAAGTCCTTGGCCAGCCAGGGCCTCAAGGTCAGCTGGCATGAGTTCGCCAGCGGCCAGCCGCTGCTTGAAGCACTCAATGTCGGCAACATCGACCTGTCCGCCGATGTTGCAGACACTGTGCCGGTGTTCGCCCAGGCTGCTGGTGCCCAGCTCACCTACTTCGCCCGCGAAACGCCGTCACCGGCCGCACAGGCGATCATCGTCCAGGACGGCTCGACACTGCACAGCCTGGCCGACCTGAAAGGCAAGAAGGTGGCGGTGACCAAGGCGGCGGGTGCCCACTACCTGCTGATCGCCGCACTGGCCAAGGCCAATCTGACGTTCAGCGACATCCAGCCGGCCTACCTGACCCCGGCCGACGGCCGTGCCGCGTTCGAGAACGGCAAGGTCGATGCCTGGGTAATCTGGGAGCCCTTCCTCAGCGCCGCCCAGCATCAATTGCCGACCCGAACCCTGGCAGACAGCAAAGGCCTGGCCAGCTACCAACGCTACTACCTCACCAGTACCCGCTTCGCCAAGGAGCACCCGCAGGTGCTGCAGACCGTCTATGCCGAGCTGGCCAAGGCCGGTGAATGGCTGCGCACCCATCCGGTCGAAGGCGCGAACATCCTCGGACCGCTATGGGGGAACCTCGACCCGGCCATCGTCCAGCAAGCCAACAGCCGGCGTAGCTACCAAGTACGCCCGGTGTTACCCAGCGGCCTCGGCGAACAACAGAAGATCGCCGATGCCTTCCTCGCCGAGGGGCTGTTACCCAAGCGCGTGAACGCCAACGATGTCGCCGTCTGGCAGCCGGAGGCAGAAAATGCCCAGTGAAGCCCGGCAACTGCACCAGAATGCGGAATCGCTACTCGATGTGCGCCTGTTCCCTGTGGATTTCGGCAATCTCACTGCCAAGGTCGAGCGCCTGGCCCGCAAGCTTGCCGAGAATGCGGTCGCACGTGATCGCCAAGGTGGCCACGCGCACGCCGAGCGTGAGTTGATCCGTGAGAGCGGCCTGCTGGCCCTGGCCATACCGCAGCGCTTCGACGGGCTGGAGAAACCCTGGCCACAGATCTACCGCATCGTTCGCCACCTGGCTGCGGCCGACAGCTCCCTGGCCCATCTGTTCGCCTTCAACCACCTGCAGGTAGCGACAATTCTCCTGCATGGAAGCACCGAGCAGCAGCGCCATTGGCTGAGCCGTGCGGCGCACGAACGCTGGTTCTGGGGCAACGCAACCAACGGCCGCGACCTTGGGCTGCAACTGCAGAAACGCGAGGAACACTTTGAACTGAACGGTCGCAAGTCGTTCTGCTCCGGCGCCCTCGGCGCCGATGCCCTGGTGGTCAGTGCGCCACGCGGTGGCAGCACCAACGAGCGGGCATTCCTGGTGCTGCCGACCCAACGCGAGGGTCTGGCGATCAACGACGACTGGGACGCCTTCGGCCAACGCCAGACCGACAGCGGAACCGTGCAGTTCGAGAATGTCTTTGTCGATCGTGGTGAACTGCTGGTCTCCGGCGGCCAGAGCCCACGCAGCAGTCTGCGAGTCTGCGTATCGCAACTGATCCTCACCCAGCTCTACCTGGGTAATTCCCAGGCAGCTCTGGATGGCGCACTGCGTTATGTGCGCGAACAGGCGCGCCCCTGGCTCGGCACCGGAGTCAACGAAGCCAGCGAAGATCCCTTTATCCAGAAACGCTTCGGCGAGCTTTGGCTGCTCTATCGCGGCGCCCTGCTGCAAGCCGAACTGGCCGCCGAGCGCCTGCAACAGGCTTGGGACAAACCAGCCCTGAGCGCCGCCGAGCGCGGTGAAGTGGCCTTGCTGATCGCCGAGGCGCGAGTCGCCTCGGCCCGCGCCTCCCTTGAAATCACCAGCCAGGTGTTCGAAACCATGGGCGCCCGCGCCACCGCTTCGAGCTATGGATTCGACCGCTTCTGGCGCAATGTACGTGTCCACAGCCTGCACGATCCACTGGACTACAAGGTACGCGACATAGGCCAATGGCTGACCCGCAGCGTGCCACCAACACCTTCGCTGTACTCCTGAACAGGCGTTTTGTACGGGAGTCGCTACCAGGCAGCGGCGGCTCCCGTTTTTTTCGTTTCATGGAAGCGGTTGGAGGAAACTGCAGCCGCGACACAAAGCCTTCGAGGCTGAGGTCGCGCCAGAGGAAACCAATGCACACCTGAATCCGTGCGCCCTTCGCAGCCTGGGCTCAGAGCAGGCGTTGACGCAACTGCACGCGCTCGGCCTCCGTGAGTCGCGCCAGCAATTGCTCGATCTGCCGCAAGGGCACGTTATCCGGAAGATTGAGATGCTGCGGCAGAATTTCCTCGCCGCTGCTCACCAGAAGGGCGAAGTGAACGACGTTCTCCAGTTCGCGGGTATTGCCATGCCAGGGGTACTGCTCCAATACCACTTGGGCCTCCGCACCGATGAGTGGAATGGCCAGACCGAGGCGCTGAGCATGGATGCCGAGAAAGTATTCGGCCAGCGGCAAGATGTCACCCGGCCTTTCCCGTAGCGCCGGCAGCGGTAGACGGCCTTCATCGAGGTAGCGGAACAGCCGCTCGTTAAACTTGCCGGCCGCCACCGCCTGAGCCAAGTCGATGCTGGTGGCAGCCACCAGACGCACGTCCACGGGTGCAGCATGGGCACTACCGACCCGAAGCACCTCGCGGGTCTCCAGGGCCGTCAGAAGCTTCTCCTGCAGGGAAAGCGGCAGGTCGCCGATTTCGTCGAGATAGAGGGTGCCGCCATTGGCCGAGCCGAACCATCCTGCCCGGCTGCTGGCACCACCGACATAAGCACCGGCGACATGGCCGAACAACTCCGCCTCGCCCCAGCGTGTACTGATGGCACTGCAACTGACCGCGACGAACAGGCCGCCGCGCTCGCTTTCACGATGAATGTGCCGGGCCAGCAGTTCCTTCCCAGTGCCGGTTTCCCCCTGGATCAGCACAGCCAGCCCGCTGGCGGCCAGGTGGTTGGCCTGCTCGCGCAACTGGCGCGAATGCGGATCGACGAATACCAGTGCCTTGGCACGTATGCTCAGCGGGCTCTTCTCGCTCTCGGCGAAGGTCAGCAGCGCATGCTGCGAGTGTTCGGGGTGGCTCATGAAACAATCTCTGATCATTGCGAGCCACGCACTGTGCCGGCTCAGGTGGAATTGGGGTGACCGCGGCGCTGTAGCCCTCGCATTCGTCGTACACGGCAACGGCTCATGCCTGCAGGCGCTCCAATTGCTCGATCTGCCGTTGCAGCCGAAAGAGGTAGGCGAAGCCCTGCTCCCAGCGCTGGTGGCCGGATTTCACGTTGATATGCCCGGCGCCCGGCAGAATGGCGGCCTGACTGCCCCAGTCGCGAGCCAGTTGAAGAGCACGTGACGCGCTGGCCGCGTGGTCGTTGTCCGACCCCACCAGCACGCTGGGAAAGGGCAGCAACTCGCGTGAGATAGGCGCGAAGCCTCGTAATGCCTCAGGGCAGTTGGCCCGCTCAACGTCCGCCGGGGCCACCAGCAGCGCGCCACGTACCTTGTGCAGCGAGGCCAAAGGCGCCTGCGCAGTCCAGCGCGTCACAGTGATGCAGCCGAGGCTGTGGGCCACCAGAATCAGCGGACCTCGGGCGACGGCCACCTCCCGCTCCAGGGCGGCGATCCAGCCGTGCGGATCAGGGTTGTTCCAATCCTCCTGCTCGACCCGGCTGGAATTCGGCAGACTGCGCTGCCAGTGGCTTTGCCAGTGGTCGTCTGGCGAACCCTGCCACCCTGGTAGGAACAGGTAGTGAGTGTTCTGACTGGCCATGAGCAGGGCTTCCTCGAATGCGTTTCAGGGCCAGTCTAGGCAGGGCAGAAAAACATGTTAAGGAATAAGAAATTATTTACTTATTCCACAAGTCGCTAATCGCCAACAGTATTGCAATCGTTGCCACCTGCCTCACTGGGAAGATGACTCGTCGTGCAGCAGGGCCAGGATCAGTTTTTCCCGGCCTCTGTCAGCTTGATCCACGGTCATCCCGGACCCTCTGTCGATCGTCATGGCTACAAGGCTAAGCGCCCGTCGCCAGCCTGCCAGACAAGACCTTGGCACCTATCAGGGAGTAGCGCCAACTCACCCCCCGCGTGGCACAGAAATTTCCGGGCACCCATATATGAAATTAGAGAATATGCAAAGCATTAAACATTCTTTTTAAGTCTAAAAGCTCTGCCCCTACCATCCGCTCCACGCCCGCACCGGGCCCCATCCCAAGGAGCAGATCATGAGCGTCACGCTGAGAAGCCTCGAAGGTCAGGACGAAGCCAGCATCCTGCGTGAAATCCAGGCCGCCCTGCACAACCTGCGCTTTGGCGCGGTGGAGATCACCGTGCACAACGGCCAGGTGGTGCAGATCGAGCGCAAGGAAAAATTCCGCCTGCAACCCCAGACCAACAAACCTGCCTGATTCCAGGGCCACCCGACCGGACCTCCGGAGGGCGTATCACTACGTTTTTCTGGCCGCGAGCACACACCTGCAGCGCCCACCCCAATAAAAAAGCCAAGCCCATACGCCCTCTCAGGAGCAGTTCCATGTCCATCCGCCGTTTCGCCCTGGCCAGCCTGGCCGCCGCCCTGTTCTCCGGCCAGGCCCTCGCGGCCACCGAGATCCTCAACGTGTCCTACGACCCGACCCGCGAGCTCTACCAGGAATACAACGCCGCCTTCGCCAAGCATTGGAAGGCCCAGGGCGGCGACGATGTGAAGGTCCAGCAATCCCACGGCGGCTCAGGCAAGCAGGCCCGTGCCGTGATCGACGGCCTGAAGGCCGACGTGGTGACCCTGGCGCTGGCCGGCGATATCGACGAACTGCACAAGCTGGGCAAGCTGATTCCCGAGGACTGGCAGAGCCGCCTGCCACAGTCCAGCACCCCTTACACCTCGACCATCGTGTTCCTGGTGCGCAAGGGCAACCCGGAAGGCATCAAGGATTGGGATGACCTGATCAAGCCGGGCGTGGAAGTGATCACCCCCAACCCGAAGACCTCCGGCGGCGCGCGCTGGAACTTCCTCGCCGCCTGGGCCTACGCCCAGCAGAAGTACGGCAGCGAGGCCAAGGCGCAGGAGTTCGTCGAGAAGCTGTACAAGAACGTCCCGGTGCTGGACACCGGAGCCCGTGGCTCGACCATCACCTTCGTCAACAACCAGATCGGCGACGTGCTGCTGGCCTGGGAGAACGAAGCCTTCCTGGCCCTCAAGGAGCAGGGTGGCGAGAACTTCGAGATCGTCGCCCCCAGCCTGTCGATCCTCGCCGAGCCGCCGGTATCCGTGGTGGACAGGAACGTCGACAAGAAGGGTACCCGCAAGGTGGCCGAGGCCTACCTGCAGTACCTGTACAGCGAGGAAGGCCAGCGCATCGCGGCGAAGAACTTCTACCGCCCGCGCAACGAGAAAGTCGCCGCGGAGTTCGCCAGCCAGTTCCCGCAGCTGAAGCTGGTGACCATCGACAAGGACTTCGGCGGCTGGAAGAGCGCCCAACCCAAGTTCTTCAACGATGGCGGCATCTTCGACAAGATCTACCAAGCTCACTAAGCCTGTGCAGCCCGCGCAGGACGCGCGGAACGATAAAGGCCCGGCCACTGCCGGGCTTTCGGCTGAAATACCCGGACATCCTCCGGGCCCCTGACACTGCGAGGACCTTATGTCACGCCGCATTTCCCCCGTCATACCCGGCTTCGGGCTGACGCTGGGCTACACCCTGGTGTACCTCAGCCTGTTGGTGCTGATTCCCCTGGGTGCCATGTTCGTGCACGCCGCCCAGCTCAGCTGGGCCGAATTCTGGGCCATCATCAGCGCACCCCGGGTGCTGGCCGCCCTCAAGCTCAGCTTCGGCACCGCGCTCGCCGCCGCCGTGCTCAACGGTGTGATCGGCACCCTGCTGGCCTGGGTACTGGTGCGCTACAGCTTCCCCGGGCGCAAGATCATCGACGCAATGATCGACCTGCCCTTCGCCCTGCCCACTGCAGTCGCCGGCATCGCCCTCACCGCGCTCTATGCGCCGGCCGGTCTGGTTGGCCAGTTCGCCACCGGGCTCGGCTTCAAGATCGCCTATACCCCGCTGGGCATCACCCTGGCGCTGACCTTCGTCACCCTGCCCTTCGTGGTGCGCACCCTGCAACCGGTGCTGGCGGATATCCCGCGCGAGGTCGAGGAAGCCGCCGCCTGCCTGGGCGCGAAGCCCCTGCAGGTGTTCCGCCACGTGCTGCTGCCGGCCCTGCTGCCCGCCTGGCTGACCGGCTTCGCCCTGGCCTTCGCCCGGGGCGTGGGCGAGTACGGCTCGGTGATCTTCATCGCCGGCAACATGCCGATGAAGACCGAGATCCTGCCGCTGCTGATCATGGTCAAGCTGGACCAGTACGACTACACCGGCGCCACCGCCATCGGCGTGCTGATGCTGGTGGTGTCCTTCCTCCTGCTGCTGCTGATCAACCTGCTGCAGCGCCGCATCGAACGCCCGTAAGGAGGCCGCCATGAGTAGCACCGTTCTGTCCTCCTCCACCCTGGCCAATGACCGGCGCCGGGGCAGCCCACTCGGCCGCCATGCGCTGATCGTCGGCGCTTGGCTGGTCTTCACCCTGTTCCTCCTGCTACCGCTGTTCGTGGTGCTCAGCGAGGCCCTCAAGCTCGGCTTTGGCACCTTCTTCGCCGCGCTGCTGGAGCCGGATGCGATTGCCGCCCTGAAGCTGACCCTGCTCGCCGTCGGCATCGCCGTGCCGCTCAACCTGGTGTTCGGCGTGGCCGCCGCCTGGTGCGTGAGCAAGTACGAGTTCCGCGGCAAGAGCCTGCTGGTGACCCTGATCGACCTGCCGTTCTCGGTGTCGCCGGTGATCGCCGGCCTGATCTACGTGCTGCTGTTCGGCGCCCAGGGCTTCTTCGGCGAGTGGCTGCAGGAGCGCGATATACAGATCATCTTCGCCCTGCCCGGCATCGTCCTGGCCACCATCTTCGTCACCGTCCCCTTCGTCGCCCGCGAGCTGATCCCGCTGATGCAGGAACAGGGCACCCAGGAGGAGGAAGCCGCACGCCTGCTCGGTGCCAGCGGCTGGCAGATGTTCCGGCACGTGACCCTGCCCAACATCAAATGGGGCCTGATCTACGGCGTGGTGCTCTGCGCCGCGCGGGCCATGGGCGAGTTCGGTGCCGTCTCCGTCGTCTCGGGGCATATCCGCGGCTATACCAACACCCTGCCGCTGCACGTCGAGATTCTCTACAACGAATACAACCACGTCGCCGCCTTCAGCGTCGCCAGCCTGCTGCTGGCCCTGGCACTGATCATCCTGCTGCTCAAGCAGTGGAGCGAATCCCGTCTGTCCCGCCTACGTCACAGCGACGCGGAGGAATAAGCCATGTCCATCGAAATCCGTAATGTCAGCAAGACCTTCGGCGCCTTCCGCGCGCTCAACGACATCAACCTGGATATCCACAGCGGCGAGCTCGTGGCCCTCCTCGGCCCGTCCGGGTGCGGCAAGACCAGCCTGCTGCGCATCATCGCCGGCCTGGAAACGCCGGATGCCGGCAGCATCCAGTTCCATGGCGAGGACGTGTCCAACCACGACGTGCGCGACCGCAACGTCGGCTTCGTGTTCCAGCACTACGCCCTGTTCCGCCACATGACCGTGTTCGACAACGTCGCCTTCGGCCTGCGCATGAAGCCCAAGGGCGAGCGACCGAGCGAGCGCGAGATCGCCGAGCGCGTGCACGAGCTGCTCGGCATGGTGCAGTTGGACTGGCTGGCCGACCGCTACCCCGAGCAGTTGTCCGGCGGCCAGCGTCAGCGCATCGCCCTGGCTCGTGCCCTCGCCGTGAGGCCCAAGGTGCTGCTGCTGGACGAACCGTTCGGCGCGCTGGACGCCAAGGTGCGCAAGGAGCTGCGCCGCTGGCTGGCACGCCTGCATGAGGAGATCAACCTGACCTCGGTGTTCGTCACCCACGACCAGGAAGAAGCCATGGAAGTGGCCGACCGCATCGTGGTCATGAACAAGGGCTCGATCGAGCAGATCGGTTCGCCGGCCGAGGTCTACGAGAAGCCCGCCAGCGACTTCGTCTACCACTTCCTCGGTGACTCCAACCGCCTGCACCTGGGCGATGACCGGCACCTGCTGTTCCGCCCCCACGAGGTGTCGCTGTCGCGCCTGGCGGTGGACGAGCATCGCGCGGCGCAGGTGCGTGACATCCGCCCGCTGGGGGCGATCACCCGGGTAACACTCAAGGTCGAGGGCCAGGACGAGCTGATCGAGGCCGAGGTGGTCAAGGACCACGACAGCCTGGTGGGCCTGGTCCGGGGCGAGACGCTGTTCTTCAAGCCCAAGGCCTGGCAGCAACAGCCGTCCTTCTGAGCACGTCGAGTGCGGCAGGGCTGCGCGGGAAGGGTTCCCGGCAAATTCCTGTAAAGCTTCAAACCGTGCGTGCAGCTCTCACTGCAAGCACGGCCAGGCTGGCACGGCTGGGCGAAAGCCTGCATCAGCGATGCGTATGCTCACTGGCCCGCGCAGAGATGCGGCCCTTTCAAAAAGCAATAAAAATAGTCTAAAAAATTATTTATCGATTCTATTAAGTTCTAATAGATTCATCTCACCGGACCACCGGACACCAAGACGATCACAACTGTCCTGTGGCTCGGCCTGCTCCTTTTGCGGCCCTGCCCGCCCGAGGAGCTTCCATGAGCTACATCCCTTATGCCCGCCGCCTGCTGGCTGTACTGACCCTCTCCAGCCTGACCCTGGCCGCCCAGGCAGCCGATTTCACCGTCGCCTACCAGACCACCGTTGACCCGGCCAAGGTGGCCCAGGCCGATGGCGCCTACGAAAAAGCCAGCAAGTCGGAGATCGACTGGCGCAAATTCGACGGCGGTGCCGAAGTGATTACCGCCGTGGCTTCCGGTGACGTACAGATCGGCTACGTGGGGTCCAGCCCGCTGGCCGCCGCAGCCACCCGCCAGCTGCCGATACAGACCTTCCTGATCGCCACCCAGATCGGCGCAGCCGAAGCCCTGGTCGCCCGGAACGGCAGCAACATCGGCAAGCCGGAAGACCTGATCGGCAAGAAGGTCGCAGTGCCCTTCGTTTCCACCGGCCATTACAGCCTGCTGGCCGCGCTGAAGCACTGGAACATCGATCCGACCAAGGTGCAGATCCTCAACCTGGCGCCGCCGGCGATCATCTCCGCCTGGAAGCGCGGCGATATCGACGCCACCTACGTGTGGGACCCGGCTCTGGGCGTAGCCAAGGAGAACGGCAAGGTGCTGATCACCTCCGGCGAGCTGAGCGAGCTGGGCGCACCGACCTTTGATGCCTGGATCGTGCGCAAGGACTTTGCCGAGAAGCACCCGGAAATCGTCCGCGCCTTCGCCAAGGTGACCCTCGACGCCTACGCCGACTACCGCAAGGACCCGAAAGCCTGGCTGGCCAACCAGGACAACATCGCCAAGCTGGTGAAACTCTCCGGTGCCAAGGCCGAGGACATTCCGCTGCTGCTGCAGGGCAACGTCTTCCCCCTGGCCGCCGACCAGGCCACCGCCCTTGGTGCGCCGACCACCCAGGCCATTACCGACACCGCCAGGTTCCTCAAGGAGCAGGGCAAGGTCGACGCCGTGCTGCCGGACTACACCCCCTACGTCAGCAACCAGTACGTCACCAACTGAGCATCAGGCCCTCCCCCTCACGGGGCGAGGTTCGGCGACGGCAAGGATGCCGCCGCCGGATGCACCCAACTGAAGAGAACGACATGGCCCTACTCGAACTGGAGCGCATCAGCGCACAGTACCCCGGCGCGGCCGAGCCGGTACTGCACGACGTCTCCCTAACGCTGGGTCCCGGCCAACTGCTGGTGGCCCTTGGTCCCTCCGGCAGTGGCAAGACCAGCCTGCTGAACCTGATCGCCGGCTTCACCAACCCCAGCAGCGGTCGCATCAGTCTCGATGGCAAGCCCGTCATCGGCGCCTCCGCCGAACGTGGCGTGGTATTCCAGGACGATGCCCTGCTGCCCTGGCAGAACGTGCTGGCCAACGTCGCCTTCGGCCTGCAACTGGCCGGCGTACCGCGTGCACCACGGGAGGCCAGGGCCCGCGAACTACTCGCCCTGGTCGATCTGGCCGGTTTCGAGCAACGCCACATCTGGGAGCTTTCCGGTGGGCAGAAACAGCGCGTCGGCCTGGCCCGCGCGCTGGCCGCCGAACCGCGCCTGCTGCTGATGGACGAGCCTTTCGGCGCGCTGGACGCCTTCACCCGCGAGCAGATGCAGGAACTGCTGTTGCAGGTCTGGCGCCGCACCGCCAAGCCGGTGCTGCTGATCACCCACGACATAGAGGAAGCCGTTTTTCTCGCCACCGACCTGGTGCTGCTGGAGCCCAACCCCGGGCGCATCGCCGAGCGCCTGCAGCTCGACTTCGGGCGCCGCTACGCCGCCGGCGAGAGCGCGCGGGCAATCAAGTCCGACCCTGCCTTTATCGAAACCCGCGAGCGGGTGCTGGCCCAGGTCTTCGCCCAGCGCCAAAGACCCAGAGCATGACAAGGAAAATCGAATGAGCAGCTACGAGTATGTCGACTCCAGAAGCGATGCCGAGCAGCAGGCCAAGCGCGTGCCGCGTCGCGAGCCCAACCTGCTGGCCCTTGGTCTGCTCAGCATCGGCACGCTGCTCTGTACCTGGTGGGCGGTGACCGCCGCCGGGCTGATCGAGCCCCTGTTCCTGCCCAGCCCGCAGGCCGTGCTGGCGCGTGGATGGAAGCTGCTGGCCGACGGTTACCTGGACGCCAGCCTGTGGCAGCACCTGGGCGCAAGCCTCGGGCGCATCGGCCTGGCGCTGCTGATTGCCGTGCTGACCGCCATTCCGCTTGGCATCGCCATCGGGCGCAGCCACCGGGTACGCGGTCTGGTGGATCCGCTGATCGAGTTCTACCGGCCGATACCGCCGCTTGCGTACTTGCCGCTGATCGTCATCTGGTGCGGCATTGGCGAACTGTCCAAGGTCCTGCTGATCTACCTGGCAATCTTCGCCCCCATCGTCATCGCCACAGCCACCGGCGTGCGCAGCGCAGACCCGGCCAAGCTGCGCGCCGCCCAGGCCCTCGGCGCCACTCCGGCGCAACTGGTGCGGCACGTGATCCTGCCCAGCGCCCTGCCGGACATCCTCACCGGGATCCGCATCGGCCTCGGTGTCGGCTGGTCGACGCTGGTAGCTGCCGAGCTGATCGCCGCCCAGCGCGGCCTCGGCTTCATGGTGCAGGCGGCAGCGCAATTCCTGGTCACCGACGTGGTCATCCTCGGCATCCTCCTGATCGCGGTGATCGCCTTCGCCCTGGAACTGGGCCTGCGCGCCCTGCAACGCAAACTGGTGCCCTGGCATGGCCAGGCCCACTGATTCGGAAGAAATAGTCATGAGCCTCCACGTCACTCCGCTGAGCACGGCCCTGGGCGCCATCGTCGGCGGCATCGACCTGCGCCAGCCGCTGGCCGACGCCGACCAGCGGGCCATCGAACGCGCCCTCCTCGACCATCAGGTGCTGTTCTTTCGCGCCCAGCCAATCGAGCCGTCCCAACAGGCGGCTTTTGCTGCTCGCTTCGGCGAGCTGCATATCCATCCGATCTACCCGAACATTCCCGAGCAGCCGGAAGTGCTGGTGCTCGATACGGCCGTCACTGACGTACGTGACAACGCCATCTGGCACACCGACGTGACCTTCCTCGAAACGCCGGCCCTCGGCGCTGTGCTGGCCTCCAAGCAGCTGCCGGCGTATGGCGGCGATACCCTGTGGGCAAGTAGCAGCGCGGCTTTCGAGGCGCTCTCAAAGCCGCTGCAGCGCTTGCTCGACGGCCTCACCGCCAGCCACGACTTCACCCGTTCGTTTCCGCTGGAACGCTTCGGCAACACCCCCGAGGCGCTGGAGCGCTACCACGAGGTGCAGCGCCAGCACCCGCCGGTAAGCCACCCGGTGGTGCGCACGCATCCCGTTACCGGACGCAGGGGACTGTTCGTCAACGAGGGCTTCACCACGCGAATCAACGAGCTGGAGCCGGCCGAAAGCGACGCCCTGCTGCGCTTCCTCTTCGCCCACAGCACCCGCCCGGAATTCACCATCCGCTGGCGTTGGCAGGAGAACGACCTGGCCTTCTGGGACAACCGCATCACCCAGCACTATGCCGTGGACGACTACCGCCCGGCGCGGCGGGTCATGCACCGCGCAACCATTCTCGGTGACCGCCCACACTAAGGAATACGTCAATGGCCCATCACGATGAAGACTTCCTGCGCCGCGCCACCGAGGCCAAGACACGCATCCGGCAGCTAGTGCCCGAGGAGGCACGCCAGCGCATCACACAGGGCGGCCTGCTGCTGGATGTGCGCAGTGGCGAGGAGTATGCCGAGGGCCATATCGAGGGCGCCTACAACCTTCCTGCCGAAGAGCTGGCCAAGCAGATCGCCCGGCTGCAGCCGGACAAACAGGCGCCGATCCTCTGCTACTGCCGTGGCGGCAACCGCGGCGCCCTGGCCGCCGACGAACTACAGCGCCTTGGCTACGCCAACGTCGCCTCGATCGAGGGTGGTCTGACGGCCTTCCTGAACGCTTCCGAGAGCGAATGAGCCGCTGCCGAACCCTCATGTTCTGCCCAGCCGAAAGCCGTTCCCTCAAACAACTTCCAGGCACATGCATATTCCATAATCGTATTTAAATAATAGATTTAAAACCGATACGGTATAAACGACCGGACCACCGGAGCACCGCACTTTCTTCACGCCGCTCCGTTGCGCCCTCATCCCGGTGCCCGTTGCTGGCGCATCCACAAGATGAGGTTTGCATGATCAGTCCGATTACCCTTGAGGACAGTTACACCGCTCGCGAAGCTCTGGGTTCATCCGACCAGGACATCGCCCCCGCCCTGCTCCCCGCCGCCGTTCTCAGCAGCGACGCCGAAGCCCTGCAAGCAGCCCACGAACTGGCCCGCATCGCCAACGCCGAAGCCATAGTGCGTGACCGCGAGCGCCGCCTCCCCTGGGATCTGGTGGAGCGCTTCACCATCAGTGGCCTCGGCAGCATCGCTGTCCCGCGCGAATTTGGCGGCCCGCAGCTACCCCACGTCACCATCGCCGAAGTGTTCCGCATCATCTCCGCCGCCGACCCGGCTCTGGGACAGATCCCACAGAACCAGTTCGGTCTCATCGGCCTGCTGCGCGCCTTCGCCAGCCCCGAGCAGCAACGCCGCCTGTTCGCCAGCGTGCTGGCCGGCTGGCGCATCGGCAACGGCGGCCCCGAGCGCGGCAGCAAGCACACCCAGGACATCCAGGCGCGCCTGGTGCAGCGCGACGGCCGTCGGCTCTTCAGCGGCGAGAAGTTCTATTCCACCGGTGCCCTGTTCGCCCATTGGATCGCCGCCAAGGCTCTGGACGAAGACGGACGCCCCTGGCTGGCCTTCATCCAGCGCGGCCGCCCCGGCCTGCGCGTCGTCAACGACTGGTCCGGTTTCGGCCAGCGCACCACCGCCAGTGGCACCGTGATGCTCAACGAGGTGGAGGTGGATGCCGATAACCTGATCCCGCTCTGGCCGCTGGCCGAGCAACCGAGCATCCAGGGCGCCTTCTCCCAGCTGATCCAGGCCGCCATTGACCTGGGCATCGCCGATGCCGCTCTGCGTGACGCCATCGCCTTCGTACGCGACAAGGCGCGGCCGTGGATCGACGCCAAGGTCGATCGGGCAGGCGACGATCCCTATGTGATAGCCGATGTCGGCCGCCTGCAGATCGAGCTGCATGCCGCCGAGGCGCTGCTGCACAAGGCAGGCCGCGTGCTGGATGAAGTCGCCGCCGCCCCCATCGACGCCGATGGCGCCGCCCGCGCCTCCATTGCCGTGGCCGAGGCCAAGGCGCTGACCACCGAGATATCGCTGGCCGCCAGCGAAAAGCTGCTGGAGGTGTCCGGCAGCCGCGCGACGCTGGCCGAGTTCGGCCTCGACCGCCACTGGCGCAACGCCCGCACCCACACCCTGCACGACCCGGTGCGCTGGAAGTACCACGCCATCGGTGCCTGGCACCTCAATGGCAGCCGCCCCAACCGCCATTCCTGGATCTGAGCCATGAACGCACTCCTCAACACCGGCGCGCCGCTGCTACGCGACGCCGCCGAGGCGCTGGCCGTGGCCGAAGGCCTGGCCGACTCCTTCGCCCGTGAGGCCGCTGAGCGCGACCGCGAGCGCCGCCTGCCGCACGCCGAACTCGAAAACTTCTCCCGCTCCGGCCTGTGGGGCATCACCGTGCCCAAGGCCTTCGGCGGCCCTGGTCTTGCCAGCGTCACCCTGACCAAAGTGATCGCCCGCATCGCCCAGGCCGACGGCTCGCTCGGGCAGATTCCGCAGAACCACTTCTACGCACTGGAAGTGCTGCGGGTGAACGGCAGCGAGGCGCAGCAGCGTCGCCTGTACGCCGAGGTCCTGGCCGGCAAACGCTTCGGCAACGCCCTGGCCGAGCTGGGCACCAGGACCGCGCTGGACCGCAACACCCGCCTGACCCGCACCGACGACGGCTACCGCATCGACGGGCGCAAGTTCTACTGCACCGGCGCGCTGTTCGCCCAGCGCATCCCCACTCTGGCCGTGGACGAGCATGGCGTCGGCTTCCTCGCCTTCGTCCCGCGCGAGGCCAAAGGCCTGCAGCTGATCGACGACTGGAGCGGCTTCGGACAGCGCACCACCGGCAGCGGCAGTGTGCTGTTCGACAGCGTGCCGGTGGCAGCCGACGACGTGGTGCCGTTCCAGAGCGCGTTCGACCGGCCGACCACCGTCGGCCCCTTCGCCCAGTTGCTGCATGCGGCCATCGACACCGGCATCGCCCGAGGCGCCTACGAGGACCTGCTGCAGTTCGTGAGGAACAAGTCACGTCCGTGGATCGACTCCGGCGTCGACAAGGCCAGCGATGACCCGCTGACCCAGCAGGAGATCGGGAAATTGCGCGTGCGCCTGGCCGCCACCGAAGCACTACTGGAACGCGCCGGCGAGTTCGTCGACCGCGCCCAGTTGGCACCGGACGAACACAGCGTGGCCGCTGCCTCCATCGCAGTCGCCGAGGCTCGCGCGATCAGCACCGAGACCTCGCTGCTGCTCGGCAGCAAGCTGCTGGAGCTGTCCGGCAGCCGCGCGACGCTGGCCGAGTTCGGCCTCGACCGCCACTGGCGCAACGCCCGCACCCACACCCTGCACGACCCGGTGCGCTGGAAGTACCACGCCATCGGCGACTACTACCTGAACGACCGCCTGCCACCGCGCCGGGGAACCATCTGATGGCCAAGCAACTGCTGCTCAATGCCTTCAACATGAACTGCGTCGGCCATATCAACCACGGCCTGTGGACCCACCCGCGCGACCGCTCGGTGGACTTCAACCGCCTGGACTACTGGACCGACCTCGCCCGCCTGCTGGAACGCGGGCTGTTCGACGGGCTGTTCCTGGCCGACATCCTCGGCGTCTACGACGTCTACCAGGGCGGCGTCGAGCTGACCCTGCGCGAGAGCATCCAGCTGCCGGTCAACGACCCGCTGCTGCTGGTCTCGGCCATGGCCGGCGTCACCTCGCACCTGGGCTTCGGCGTCACCGCCAACCTGAGCTACGAGGCGCCCTTCACCTTCGCCCGGCGCATGAGCACGCTGGACCACCTCACCGGTGGGCGGGTCGGCTGGAACATCGTCACCGGCTACCTGGAGAGTGCCGCCCGCGCCATGGGCCACGGCGAACAGGAGACGCACGACCGCCGCTACGACCAGGCCGACGAATACCTGGAGGTGCTCTACAAGCTCTGGGAAGGCAGCTGGGAAGACGATGCGGTGTTGGCTGACCGTGGCCGGCGTATCTATGCCCGGCCGGACAAGGTCCATCCGATCCGCCACCACGGCGAGTTCTACCGGGTGGAGGGGTATCACCTCAGCCAGCCCTCGCCGCAGCGCACGCCACTGCTGTTCCAGGCCGGTTCCTCGGCGCGCGGCCTGAAGTTCGCCGGCAACCACGCGGAGTGCGTGTTCATCGGCGGGCAGAACAAGGAAGCGGTGCGCGCCCAGGTCGACAAGGTGCGCGCCGCGGCCGTGGCCGCCGGACGCCCGGCGGACGCGATCAAGGTATTCATGGGCATCAACGCGATAGTCGCGCCGACCGAAGCCGAGGCCCTCGACAAGCTCGCCGAGTATCGGCGTCACGCCAGCCCAGAGGCCGGTATCGCGCACTTCTCCGCCTCCACCGGTATCGACCTGGCCGCCTTTGGCCTGGACGAGCCCATCGTCGAGCGCAAGACCAACGCTATCGAGTCGGTGGTGAAGGGCTTCAGCGGGTGGACCAAGCGCCGCCTGCTGGAGCAGCACGCCCTAGGCGGCCGCTATCCGCAGGCGGTCGGCTCGCCCAGCCAGGTGGCCGATCAGTTGCTGGCCTGGATCGACGAGACCGGCCTGGATGGCTTCAACCTCACCCGCACCGTCACCCCGGAGAGCTACATCGACTTCATCGACCTGGTGATCCCCGAGCTGCAGCAGCGCGGCCGCTACAAGACCGCCTACGCCGATGGCGCCCTGCGCCACAAGCTGTTCGGCCAGGGCCCGCGACTGGCCGCACCCCACCCGGCCGCCCACTGGCGGCAAGCGAATCTACAGACTGAAGAAAAGGAATCCCGCCATGCGTAAATCTCTCAGAAGCTTCACCCTGCGCGCCGCCGCTTTCGGCCTGCTGCTGGCCGGCGGTCTGGCCCAGGCGGACGAGCCACTCAAGCTGGGTACCACCGCCGCCTTCGCCCCGCCTCTGGAAGTGGCGGTAGCCGAAGCCAAGGCCCAGGGGCTGGACGTGGAGCTGGTGGAGTTCACCGACTGGATCGCGCCCAATGTCAGCCTGGCCAACGGCGACATCGACGTTAACTACTTCCAGCACATTCCCTTCCTGGAGAACGCCAAGAAGGAAGGCGGCTACGACCTGGTGCCGGTGGCGCGCGGGGTGCTCAACAACGTCGGCCTGTACTCGAAGAAGCACAAGGACTTCTCCACCCTGCCGGACGGCGCCAAGGTGGCCATCGCCAACGACCCGATCAATGGTGGACGCGGCCTGCAACTGCTGCGCAAGGCCGGGCTCATCGAGCTCAAGCCGGATGTCGGCTACAAGGCCACCCTCGACGACATCACCGCCAACCCGAAGAACATCCGCATCATCGAACTGGAAGCCGTGCAACTGGTACGCGCCCTGGATGAAGTGGACCTGGCCCAGGGCTACCCGCACTACATCCGCCTGGCCGGCACCCACGACCCGGAGTCGGCGCTGCTGTTCGACGGCCTGGACAACCCCGAGTACATCATCCAGTTCGTCGCTCAGCCGGCGAAGGCCAAGGACGCCCGCCTGCTCAAGTTCATCGACATCTACCAGCATTCGCCGGCTGTGCGCGCCGCCCTGGACAAGGCCCACGGCAAGCTATACCAGCCAGGCTGGGAAAGCTGACATGAGCGGCTTCGACCCACATCTGCAACAGGCCGCACAGGCCAGCCAGGCCGTCGAGGCGCACCTGCGCTTCGACAACCTGGGCAAGGTCTACGACGGCGCCAGCGGCCCAGTGCAGGCATTGCGCGATATCGACCTGGCGATCCAGCGTGGCGAAGTGTTCGGCATCATTGGGCGCAGCGGCGCGGGCAAGTCCTCGCTGCTGCGCACCATCAACCGTCTGGAGCAGCCCAGCAGCGGCCGTGTGCTGATCGACGGCATCGACATCGCCCGCTACGACGAGGATCAGCTGGTTGCGCTGCGCCGGCGTATCGGCATGATCTTCCAGCACTTCAACCTGATGTCGGCCAAGACCGTGTGGCAGAACGTCGAGCTGCCGCTGAAGGTCGCTGGCGTGCCGCGCGAAGCACGCCAGCGCAAGGTGCGCGAACTGCTCGAACTGGTCGGCCTGCAGGACAAGCACGGGGCCTACCCGGCGCAGCTTTCCGGCGGGCAGAAACAGCGCGTGGGCATCGCCCGCGCCCTGGTACACGATCCGCAGATATTGCTGTGCGACGAGGCCACCAGCGCGCTGGACCCGGAAACCACCCAGTCGATACTCGGCCTGCTGCGCGAGATCAACCAGCGCCTGGGTCTCACCGTGGTCCTGATCACCCACGAGATGGCGGTGATCCGCGAGATCTGCGACCGCGTGGTGGTGCTGGAGCGGGGTGAGGTGGTCGAGCAAGGCCCGGTGTGGCGGGTATTCGGCGCCCCGCGCCATGAGGTGACGCGTACCCTGCTCGCGCCGCTGCAGCATGCCCTGCCGGCGCGCCTGCAAGAACGTCTGCGCAGCGAACGCGAAAGCGCCGCTGACGACCTGATAGTGCGCCTGCACTTCACCGGCAGCGGCCTGGAGCCTGACCTGCCCGCCATCGGTGCGGCCCTGGGTGGACAGGTGACGCTGCTCGACGCCAGCCTCGAGCAGATCCAGGACCATGGGGTGGGCCATCTGATCCTCGCCGTCGGCCACTCGCCGCTCCCCCACCACACCCTGCTCGACAACGCACGATCGCTGGCCGATCACCTGGAGGTACTGGGCTATGTCGCTGCTGCTTGAACGTCTGTGGCAGGGCCTGCTCGATACCCTGCTTATGGTCGGCGTATCGTCGCTGCTCGCACTGCTGGCCGGCATTCCGCTGGCAGTGTTCCTGGTCACCAGCAGCAAAGGCGGCATCTTCGAGGCGCCACGGCTGAACGAGGTACTCGGCGCCATCGTCAACCTGTTCCGCTCGATCCCGTTCTTGATCCTGATGGTTGCGCTCATTCCCTTCACCCGCCTGGTTGTCGGCACCACCTATGGCGTCTGGGCTGCGGTGGTGCCACTGACCATCGCGGCCACGCCGTTCTTCGCTCGCATTGCCGAAGTCAGTCTGCGTGAAGTCGACCACGGCCTGATCGAAGCCGCCCAGGCCATGGGCTGCCGGCGCTGGCACATCGTCTGGCACGTGCTGCTGCCCGAGGCCCTGCCGGGCATCGTCGGCGGCTTCACCATCACACTGGTGACCATGATCAATTCCTCGGCCATGGCCGGTGCCATCGGCGCGGGCGGGCTCGGCGACCTGGCCTACCGCTACGGTTACCAGCGCTTCGACAGCCAGGTGATGCTCACGGTGATCGTCGCCCTGGTGGTGCTGGTCAGCCTGATCCAGTTCAGCGGCGACCGCCTGGCCAAACGCCTCAACCACCGCACCTGATTCCTCACCCCACTCGAAACACGCATCGGAGATGCAATGAAAAAACCTAGTCTGCTCACCCTGGGCCTTGCCTTGATCACCACCTGCTCCAGCGCCCTTGCCGGCCCCATTCTCGACCGCGTGCAGCAGCGCGGCGAAGTGGTGGGCGTATTGATGGAAAACTACCCGCCCTTCTCCTTTCTCAATGAGCAGAATCAGCTGGACGGCTTCGACGTGGACATCGCCAAGGCCGTAGCCGACCGCCTGGGCGTCAAGCTGCGCCTGGAAACGCCGTCCTGGGACGTGATAGCCGCCGGCCGCTGGGGCGGTCGCTATGACCTGTGCATCTGCTCCATGACGCCGAGCCAGGCGCGTGCCGAGGTCTTCAACTTCCCGCTCAACTACTACGCCTCGCCTGCCGTCATCGTGGTCAATGCAGCGGACGAACGTATCCAAAGCGGCAAGGATCTGGACGGCAGGAAAGTGGGCGTGATCACCGCCTCCACCTACGAGAGCTACCTGCGCAAGGACCTGGTGATCGAAGGTGCCGAAGATCGGAAGATCGACTACCCCTTCGACCAGGTGCAGATCGCGCCCTACGACAACGAGACCGTCGCCTTCCAGGATCTCGCCCTCGGCGCTGGCGTTCGCCTGGACGCCATGGTCACCAACCTGGTGACCGCCAGGGAACGCATCGCCGCCGACCCGCGCTTCAAGGTGACCGGCGAGGTGCTGTATGGCGAACCCAATGCCGTGGCCACCGAGAAGGGTGATCCGGAGTGGGACGCCAAGTTGGTCGAGATATTCGCAGCACTCAAGCAGGACGGCACCCTGGCGAAGATCTCGCAGAAATGGATCGGCACCGATATCAGCCAATGACCGCCTTCCCTCAACCACCCCGCCTGCCGCGCCTCGCGGCGGGCATGCTGTCAGCGCTGCCACGCCTCTTCGGTTTTCGCGTACGCCTGTACCTGACCTGGGCCGCGTTACTGGCGCTGTGCGTCGCATTCTTCCTGACCTTCGACCTGAAGTTCTCGGTGATCGCGGACAAGTGGCCAAACCTGGTGGGCATCGACCTGGGGCCGAACGGTTTCCTCCAGGGCGCCGCACTGACCCTGTTTCTCAGCGTCTGCTCGATCATCGTATCGGTACTGCTGGGCTTTATCGCCGCGCTGGCGCGCCTGTCCTCCAGCGCCGTGGCCTTTGGTATCGCGACCTTCTACGCCTCGTTCTTTCGTGGCACACCGCTGCTGATCCAGATCCTGCTGATCTACCTGGGGCTGCCGCAGATAGGGCTGGTGCCTGGAGCGATCACGGCCGGCATCCTGGCTCTGTCGCTGAACTACGGCGCCTACCTGAGCGAGATCTTCCGCGCCGGCATCCTGGGTGTCGCCCACGGCCAGCGCGAGGCCGCGCTGGCACTGGGCATGCGGCGCGGCGTGATCTTCTGGCGCATCGTCCTGCCGCAGGCCATGCGCACCATCCTGCCGCCCACCACCAACCAGTTCATCTCCATGCTCAAGGACTCCTCGCTGGTATCGGTGATGGGCGTCTGGGAAATCATGTTCCTGGCCCAGTCCTATGGGCGCTCGTCGTACCGCTACATCGAGCTGCTGACCGCCGCCGCGGTCATCTACTGGCTGCTGTCGATCGGCCTGGAACTGATCCAGGCACGGCTGGAGCGGCACTACGGCAAGGGTTTCCAGGAGCGGCGCTAGCCTTCAGACCTGGCCTTGCGCCTTCGGTGCCGGCCAGCCCCCCAATTGATCAATAGAGAAAGTCCATGTCCGATCCAACTCCCCTGCTCTTTGGCCTCTACGAACAAGCCAGCGTCGGCTGCGGCGGCGCGCCCAGCCTGTGGACGCATCCGGCCGACGAGCGCCTGGGCATCAACACCCTGAAATTCTGGTCGAACCAGGCGCGCATCGCCGAGCAGGCCAACCTCGACCTGTTCTTCTTCGCCGAAGTGCTGGGTTTCTACGACGTGCATGGCGGCAACCATGATGCCGCCCTGAAATGGGCCGTCGAGGCGCCGGCCAATGACCCGCTGCTGCACATCCCGGCACTGGCGGCGCTGACCGATCACCTCGCCTTCGGTGCGACGGTCAGCACCACCTACGAACACCCGTTCAGCCACGCACGTCGCTTCAGCACGCTGGATCACCTGACCGGCGGTCGTATCGGCTGGAACATTGTCACCTCCTACCTGACCAGCGCTGCGCGTAACTTTGGCCTGGATCGGATGATTCGCCACGATGACCGTTACGAACGCGCCGAAGAGTTCATGGACGTGGTCTACAAGCTCTGGGAAGGCAGCTGGGCCAATGATGCCGTGGTGGCTGACAAGGCAAGGCAGCTTTACGCCCGTGGCGAGCGGGTTCGACCGATCAACCACGAAGGCGCCCACTACCGGGTGGCCGGGCCGCACCTGGCCGCACCCTCGCCGCAACGCAGCCCGCTGCTGATCCAGGCGGGCTGGTCGGGGCGGGGACGGCAGTTCGCCGCCAAGCACGCCGAGCTGATCTTCACCGCCAAGTCCGACCCGCTGGAGATCCGCGCCGGGCTCGACGACATCGCCCGCCAGGCCGTGGCCAACGGCCGTGCCGCCGATGACGTGAAATCCCTCACCGTACTGCGGGTCGTCACCGCGCCCACGGCCATCGAGGCGCAGCAGAAATACGATCAGTTGCAGAGCAACTATCACCTGCAGGCTCAACTGGTCAGCTATGCCGGCGATACCGGCATCGACATCGACCGCTACGCCGACAACGAGCCACTGACCACCCACACCGAAGGCATGACCTCCTACGTCATGCGCCCCGGCGGCAGCGGCAAGCCGCTGACCGCAGGCGAGGTGCGCCAACGCTTCGCCAGGGTCACCCGCGGTACCGATCTGATTCTGGTCGGCACACCGGCCCAGGTCGCGGAGAAGATCGAAGAGCACGCGCGGATCTCCGGCACCACCGGCTACATGCTCAACCCACTGATCAGCCCCGGCACGCTCACCGATTTCGCCGAGCTGATCGTGCCGGAGCTGCAAAAGCGTGGGCTGTACCGCACGGCTGCGCAAAGCGGCACCTTGCGTTCACGACTGCGTCGTGACGGCGCCGACCATTTGCCGGGCAATGCCTATGGCGCTCGTTTCAGGTTCGTCCAGGACTGAGTGCACAGTAGAAGTCGAAGCGACAGAACTGACCGATCGATCTGCTGCCGCATTAAACCTGCGCCTCTGGTCGATTCTGTCGAGAAAACCGGCGTCGTTTCAGCTTTTCCTGAGCCGCATCCATCAGCGCTTGAGCTCGCACCAAGGCTGCGGGTTCTGCACGGCGAGTATTACTTCAATTTCAAGCTGCCGATTGGTGTCAGTCTGACCTCGCACGGCGGACTGACCGAGTTGGCCGACGACCTGAAAGGGGGCCTTGCCCTGCAGGCAATGGAAGAGCTGATCACGCACTGGCGGGAGCGCCTGCCCGCCGATCCGAAGGAGCTGTTCGCGGCGCTGCTGGAACTGTCCCTGGAAGACTTGGCCGCACTGTTTGCCGTGTGCGCCGGTACGGGCGTCGATGTGGTGAGCGACAAGGGCACCAAGGGCGACAGCGCCGCTGATGTGCTGGCCAGCACGCTGAGCCTCGACATGCGGAACTGGTGGAAGCCAACCGCAGAAAGATACTTCGCGCAGGTACCGAAGGGTCTTTCCCTGGAGGCCATGCAGGTCGTCGCCCCGGCCGAAGTGGCTCGCCTGTCCGCCCTGAAGAAAGGCGACCTCGCCAGCGAGGCGGGTCGCTTGGTCGAAGGGACGAGCTGGCTGCCGGCGATCCTCACCAGCCACGAAACTCAGGCATAGGAGGCACCATGGCCCAGCGCGCAGCGCCACTGATGTGGAGCTACTCGCTCCAGTGGTGCTTGCCGCGCAGGCCATGCCCATGCCCCCGCGAGCTGCTGGCGAGACACACCCGCCCAGGTGCTCCGATTCCTCCCACGATTCTCGATGCATGGAAACGGTACCAGCCGCAGGGCGACCGCGTGAGCCTCGACTCCCGGCAATCGGAAACCGTTCGGCACGGGAGTGCCTGACGCAAGGGCGAGGCCCGGCAGCGGCGGCTGGTGAAGCGAGTCGAGAAGGCGGCGCCGCTGTTTTCCGATGAGCTGATTGCCAGGGATCTGCGGGAACGCAGCAGCTACTACAACGGCCACAAGTAACGACCAGGGGGACGTTCCCCCTGGACCCCCATCCCTCTACACCAAGGGGTTCATCCCCTTGTCATCCCCATTTTCGCCGTGTTCGGCGGCCGCGACTCGACAGGCAGAGACAGTCCAGAGCCTATCAAGGGGAAGCGCTTTCGCCGACGCTTCAAGACCAAGGCGGAAGCCGTCCGTTTCGAGTCTCTGGTTCGGCAGCGACTCGTCCAGGACGCCGAATGGAACCCCAAACCCAAGGACAAGCGCCGGCTCACCGAGTTGGTTGATAAATGGTTCGACCTGCACGGCCACACGCTGTCGGATGGGGTACGTCGCAAGGAAATACTGCTGGTCCTTGCCAAAGCGCTACGAGATCCAGTCGGCCGGGAACTGACCGGCAACCAGGTCAATGAACTACGCCGGGCGCAGATGGCAAAAGGCGTAGCCGGGAAGACGCTTAATAACCGCCTGGGCTACTTGAAAGCGGTATTCAACGAGCTGTACCAGCTAGGCGAGATCGAGTACCGAAATCCCTTGGAACGAGTCCGGCCAGTCAAGCTCCAGGAGCGCGCCCTGTCATTCCTGAGCCTGGAGGACATCAACGTATTGCTGACCGCCCTGGACGCGCGAGACAGCTCCCCTCACCCGCCGATGATTGCCCGGGTCTGCCTTGCAACTGGAGCACGCTGGGGCGAGGTGGAAGGTCTTGATCCGGCCCTGGTACGCAATGGCACCGTCACCTTTGCCAACACCAAGTCAAAACGCACGCGGACCGTTCCTATCAGCGCCGAGCTGGAGGAAGCACTGAAGGCCCATCTGGCCCATCACGGGCGCTTTACGCATTGCATGGAGACATTCCGACGTGTGCTGCGCGCAACGGAGATCAAGGTGCCCCAGGGCCAGGCCAGCCACATCCTGAGGCACACCTTTGCATCTCACTTCATCATGAACGGCGGGAACATCCTGACGCTGCAGAAGATCCTCGGGCATACGTCGCTGGCCATGACGATGCGTTATGCGCATTTGTCGCCAGATCACTTACTAGATGCCCTGCAATTCAACCCGCTGGCTTCCACATGCTCCGGCAGTAACCTATCAGCAGGAGTAACGGCAAAGTCATAATCACGACCAGAAGCCCTACGCTGATGAAGTGCCAGAGCAACATCGCAAAACCAGCAAGCCCTGAAACCAAACCAAGTTTTACCAGCAGAGGAAGGCTGGCGAGCGTCCTGGTCCGGTAGTTGAAGGCGAGCCACCACATGGTCGCCAATCCAATCCCCGCCAAGATCACTGCGGCGGAGAAGAAACCGTAACCAACCAGACCCTTGTGAATAATGCGCATGACAACTACGGCGCCTACTACATAAAGCAAGGTGGGAGGGAGTAGGCAAACCAGCGCCACGCCAGCATCAAACAGGAATGATCCCTTTCGCATTCAATTGATTCCTTTCGTACAAAGCCCAATCAGCTGGTCATTCTTTTCCAGGACGAGCTGTCTTTGAAAGAGGGTCACTCCGCGCATTGGGAACGAATCGTTCTCTCGGAACCACTCTTCCGCCAGGTCGGCCAGATGACCAACCAGGGATGCCTTGTTGAGCAGTGTGTGAGCATCGTCATGCAGATAGGCGAGAAGGCAGTAGTTGCCTCGATCGTCCTTCACATAGACAAGCATTCGGTCAGAGGAACGCCGAAACGGTTCTTTCTGCTTCCAGCCTTTAAAGAAACGCGGATTCTGACCAGGACGGGATGATGTGGATGTGCTTGAGCGCCGCTGCGCGCGCACTGGAGGGCCAATCCAGAGGTGCGTCACGGCCGAAATGATTGTGACCGCCCCGCTGAATGTAGACAGCGAATGCATCGACGAGGGAGTCCAGGAAGGAGCGAAGTCGCTGGTCTGATCTTGCCCAGGCAGCTTCAAAGACGGGGGAGCGATCTATCCTTGGCCTCGTCATCCTTGACCAGGAGCCTTATCGCGAGGTCAGTAGCTCAACGAAGACATCTGACAATTCACGCGACTCGCTATCAGAGAGGTGCGCGATCGGCGAAGGCTGAGGTTTCACTGTCTTCTTCTTCGCGATGACGCGCACGAAACGGCCAGTCCGCTTGTCACGAGAGACCAAGCCCCTTCCACCGTTATGATTTTCTGCGCGGCCAGCCATGACAGCTTCCCTCTCCTGCGAACGCAGCCTGAGCTGCAATGAGCTCACTATACACGACGTGACGGCGGGGACCCCGGAAGCAGCGAGAAGCACTTTCGACACTTTTTCGACACCCGATTTTCCGCAGACAAAGAAAAAGCCCCTGATCTCGTTAGAAATCAGGGGCTTATCTATTCGGAAAGTGGCGGTGAGGGAGGGATTCGAACCCTCGATACGGTTTCCCGTATACACACTTTCCAGGCGTGCTCCTTCAACCGCTCGGACACCTCACCGGAACCTCTTCGACGCTGTGCTCGTCGAGGTGCGCGTACTTTAGGGGAGAGCTTTCCGGTATGCAAGCACTTTTTTCATAATTTTCATGCGGTTACGGGAGCGATAGCCTACAGACCATTTTCCACTTCACTGTCAAGGGGTCTGAACTGGCGCAAGTGTACTTTTCGCCGCTGTGGCCTTTCTATATAGAGTCACCTCCACGGATTGGCTGACCGGGCGGTCAGTCTCAGTGCTTTACCTCCACGATAGCGCTCGCTAACGTCAGCCCACTTCTCAACAAGGAACCTGCCATGAGTGAGCTGATCTCCTACCAACTCGAAGACGGCATCGCGACCCTGACCCTCTGCAACGGCAAGGTGAACGCCATCTCCCCGGACGTGATCGCCGCCTTCAATGCCGCGCTGGACCGCGCCGAGCAGGATCGCGCCATCGTCATCATCACCGGTCAGCCAGGCATCCTCTCCGGTGGCTATGACCTGAAGGTGATGACGTCCGGCCCGCAGAACGCCATCGCGCTGGTCGCGGCGGGTTCGACCCTGGCGCGTCGGATGCTGGCCCATCCCTACCCCATCATCGTCGCCTGCCCGGGTCATGCAGTGGCCAAGGGGGCCTTCATCCTGCTGTCGGCGGACTACCGCATTGGTGTGGAAGGCCCGTTCAGCATTGGCCTCAACGAAGTGCAGATCGGCATGACCATGCACCACGTCGGCATCGAGCTGGCCCGCGATCGTCTGCGTCGCTCAGCCTTCCACCGCTCGGTGATCAATGGCGAGATGTTCGATCCGCAGGCTGCGCTGGATGCCGGATTCCTGGACAAGGTCGTGCCGCAGGAGCAGTTGCTGGAAGCCGCCCGAGGCGCCGCGACGCAGTTGAAGAAGATCAACATGACCGCCCACCGCAACACCAAGCTGAAGGTCCGCAAGGCGCTCCTGGAAACCCTGGACGCCGCCATCGAACTGGACAAGCAACACCTGGCCTGACCAGAGCGTCACCAGAAAGCCCCGCCTCGCGGGGCTTTCTTCTGTCCGCCGCCATCCCGGCGGGCGGTGCCCCCAAGACGCCGCGAAGCAACCGCGATACTCTCCGCGTCATGCACATGACCAACTGATCAAGGACCAACTGAGCCATGGGTAGAGTCGTTGCCGCCGCCGTATACGCCAAGGGCAGGAAAGTCACCGACATCACATTGGACGAGGGCCTGCAATGGGCCAGCAAACCGGGACATTTCGTCTGGATCGGCCTGCATGATCCCGGCGCCGAGGAGCTGAGCAACCTGCAGCGGCAGTTCGATCTGCACGAACTGGCATTGGAGGATGCCCTCACCCGCCATACCCGGCCGAAACTGGAAACCTTCGGCGATGCGCTGTTCCTGGTGGTCTACTCGCCCATCGAGGAGAACGGCGAGCTGCAATTCATCGAGACCCAGCTGTTCACCGGCAAGGGCTACATCATCAGCGCCCGCTACGGCGAATCCGCCCCTTACTCCAGGGTGCGCCAGCGCTGCGAGGCGCGGCCGCTGCTGCTCGAGCATGGCGAGGATTTCGTGCTCTATGCGCTGCTCAGCTTCGTGCTGGAGAATTACCGCCCGCTCATGGACCGCTTCCATGCGGAGCTGGAAGAGATCGAACAGCACGTGCTGGAGCGACCGCTCAGCCAGTCCGATGTCGAGCGCATCCACTGCCTGCGCCGCGACCTGCTGCGCCTGCGCCGCTACATCGGGCCCATGGGGGAAATCTGCGAGGAGCTGCAGCGCCTGGATTTCCCCTTCATCGACAAGCAGATGCGCCCCTACTTCCGCGACATCGCCATTCACGTCAAACGCCTGCTGGAGGACCTGACGGGGCTGCGGGAAATGGCCGACCACGCCATCGAGATCGGCCTGTTGCTGGAGTCATCGCGGCAGAGCGTGGTGCAACGCAAGTTCGCGGCCTGGGCGGCGATCCTGGCCTTTCCGACAGCCGTGGCGGGCATCTACGGCATGAATTTCCAGTACATGCCCGAGCTCACCTGGCATTACGGGTACTTTGGCGTACTCGGCCTGGTGGCCACCGGCTGCACGGGCCTGTACGCCAGTTTCAAGTACTACGGCTGGCTGTAGTTCCAACAAAAAGCCCGCCTGGCGAAGGCGGGCTCCTTGCATCGCGGCCGGACGTCAAGCGGCGCGGTCGCTGGCCACGAAACGCATCATCCACTCGGCCACGGCGGCGCCCTGGTGATCGCGGTCCAGGCTGCTCACGCCCTGGCTGTACACCGCTTCACCGAGAAAGTCCTGACGCAGCTCCAGCAGCGCTCGGGAGTAGTCATGGACGAACTCCGGGTGCCCCTGGAAGCACAGCACCTGGTCACCGATGGCGTAGGCGGCGTTGGGACAGAAATCGCTGGAGGCGAGCAAGGTGGCGTTCTGCGGCAGCTGGGTCACTTGATCCTGGTGGCTGATCAAAAGGGTGAGCTCGTCCAGGGCCGGGGACATCCATTCCGGTTTCTGCTTGAGCTGATAGCTGTGGGTGCCCACGCCCCAGCCCTGGGCGGCGCGCTCGGTACGGCCGCCCAGCAGCAGTGCCAGCAACTGATGGCCGAAACACACGCCCAGCAACTTGTCACCCGCCTCGTAACGCTCCAGCAGGAAGGTCTTCAGCTTGAGGATCCAGGGGTCGGTGCCGAAGGAGTCGGCCTTGCTGCCGGTCACCAGGTACGCATCGAACTTCTCCCCTTCAGGCGGGTAATGCCCCTGCACCACGTTGTAGACACTGAACTCCGCAGCGATGGGCTGTTTGGCGAACAGCTGCTCGAACATCAGGCCGTAACCCTTGTATTGGTCGACCAGTTCGGGGCGGAGCATGTCGGTTTCGAGAATGCAGATGCGAAGTGGCATTAGCTCATGGTTCCTGATGGATGAGAGGCTCGGTTGTGAAATGTGCGATTTATTTAACACAGTACCGAAGTGATTGAAATACCACCGAATCCCCCTGGCGATAGCCTGCCTGCATCCGCGCGATAGCGTCGCTCCATTCCCCCGCCGAAGCGATCCCCCCTCCGCAGCGCAACGTCTCTGGAACGGGCCTCTCGGGCCCTCGTCCAGAAAAATTGACGGCGCATTTCTGAACCATTGGTTTCATCGATATTTACCATGCCCATTCGTGGCTTTTTGATCGAAATGCTTTCAGCGAATCTACGCCCCATCCCAGCCCACTCGCGAAGCCAATGCCATGAAGAACGCCACTGTCCGCTACGCCCGCAACGGCGCCCTCGCCAGCCTCGGCCTGTATTTCATCGTGGTGACGGTGGTCCTGGCGATCAGCTTCGGCTACGAGCGCGGGCGAGTCGGCGCCAGCCCCGTTGACGCCTCGATGAGCTTCTACCAGCAACTCAGCCAGAGCATTCCGGTGCTGCTGGCCAGCCAGAAGAAAACCAGCGGAAGAACCCAAGGTTGACCCGGACAGGCGATAGACCATGAAGCAGCACAGGACCCGACTCTTTCTCCTCACCGCATTGGCCATCATGACCAATGGATTCTCCCTGCTGGGCTTCAGCCATGGTTCCGTCGGGGCCGTGGCGAAGACCATCGAGTGCAACCACAACATCGGTCGCGGCATCCTCACCGAACGCGCCCTGAAGAGCCTGTCGGGCAATCCGCCGAGCGGTCGCCAACCTCTGCCACGGCTGTTCGACCTGGGTTCCATCGCCGGTTTTCATGGCCGTCTGGCCTGAAGGGCGGTCGGGGCCGTGCGGTTCGGGTAGACTGCCGCCCCTTTTTCCAGACAAAGGTACGCAGCAGTGTTCATCAAGGCAGTACGAGTCGGCCTGGGCCAATTGATCATCTTCCTCGACTTCATCACCCGTCCGCGCAAGCTGAGCCGCAGCCCCGAGGCGCAAGCCAGGATCGCCGAGGAAACCGCCAGCCTCGCCCTCTACCAGTTCCACGCCTGCCCCTTCTGCGTGAAGACCCGCCGCGCCATGCACCGGCTGAACCTGCCCATCGAGCTGCGCGACGCGAAGCATGATGAAGGCCGTCGCGCCGAACTGCTGGCCGGCGGCGGCCGGATCAAGGTGCCCTGCCTGCGCATCGACGAAAACGGCGAATCCCGCTGGATGTACGAATCCAACGACATCATCCGCTACCTGGAAAGCCGCTTCGCCGGCAACTGACCTTGGCGCTGCCCCCGAGGGGCCAGCGCTCCCCGCGCGGCTGAGGACGCGGACGAATCCCCCCTCGGAATGCGCTGTCAGCCCTTATTCACGGTCCGAGAAGGGCCGTGAAACCCCAACTCCCCTGCTGCGAATCGCGCCCCTCACCTGCCGGCACCTTCCCGCTTCGATCTAGCAGTCTCGCCGAACGCCTCAATCCACCGGGCATTCCACCTTTGCTGCCGGACTCAGCCAGCCCTTTCCCACCCTGTTGACCGACCCGAGTAAATCGCGGCCGGCCGACTGGTGACCCACGCGCCGTCGGTGATACTTATTTTCAGGAACTCAGGGGGATAGCCGCGATGACTGAAAACAAGTTTCAAGAACAGCCACTCAACCTGTTGAGCAAGGGCCTGGGCGAGGTACCCGACGGTTTTCAGGCCGGCGGAGTCGGACAACTGGGCTGGAGCATTCTCGATGAAGACGTGAGCCTGCCGGTCGCGGTCCTGCGCCAGAGCCGCATGCTCCACAACCTGCGCTGGATGCAGCAATTCATCCAGCGCTACGGCGTCCAGCTGGCGCCCCACGGCAAGACCACCATGAGCCCCGCCCTCTTCCGAATGCAGCTGGAGCATGGCGCCTGGGGCATCACCCTGGCCACCGCGCCGCAGACCCAGGCCGCCTACGCAGGAGGCGTTCGCCGGGTGCTGATGGCCAACCAACTGGTGGGCAAGGCGAACATGGCGATCATCGCCCGTCTGCAGCGGGACCCGTCCTTCAGCTTCTGCTGCCTGGTGGATTCCGCCGACAACCTGGATGACCTCGGCCGCTATTTCGCCGAAGCGGGACAACGCCTGCGGGTGCTCATCGAATACGGTGCCACAGGAGGCCGAACGGGCCTTCGCACCCCGCAGCAGGAAGCCGCGCTGATCGAGGCCATCACCCGCTGGCCCCAGTCCATCCGCCTGGTGGGCACCGAGCTGTACGAAGGCGTGCTGCAGAACGAAACGGCCATTCGCGCCCTGTTGCGCCATGTACTGGAACGCACCCGTGCCCTGGCCGACGCCGGGCACTTCCAGGAACCGGAGATTCTGCTCTCCGGAGCCGGATCGGCCTGGTTCGACGTGGTGGCCGAAGAGTTCACCGGCCAGGACCTCGGCAAACCGCTGCAGATCATCCTGCGTCCCGGCTGCTACCTGACCCACGATGCCGGCATCTACCGGGAGGCCGAACAGCGCTTCCTCGCCAGCAACCCGGTAGCCCGGGAGATGGGCCAAAGCCTGCTGCCGGCCCTGCAGCTCTGGGCCAACGTCCAGTCCCTGCCCGAGCCCGGCCTGGCCATAGTCGCCCTGGGCAAGCGCGATGCGGCCTTCGACGCCGGCCTGCCGATACCCGCGCTGCATCACCGCCCGGGGGCGCAGCGCCCGCCTCGGAGCGTGCCCGAGGATTGGCGCCTCACCCGCATGATGGACCAGCACGCCTTCATGACCCTGCCCGGCAACGCCGATGTCAGGGTGGGCGACCTCCTCGCCTTCGAGATTTCCCACCCCTGCCTGACCTTCGACAAATGGCGGCAATTGCTGCTGGTGGATGACGAGTACCGGGTCACCGGAGCAGTGGAAACCCTCTTCTAGGCGCTCCACGCCGGTCGTGCATGCACGGAGTCCATCGGCCGGCGGCATCCGGTTCGCAGGCCATCCGTGCTCAACCCCCGAGGAACCTGAGCCATGATCATTCCAAGCCCTTCATCCCGCAGCCGGGCGCGTCGCCTGCTGCTTGCAGGAACCCTGGCCCTGTCCGGCCTGCTCGCCCCGTCGCTCGGCGCGACGCCAGTGGCGGGGGGCATCGCCACCGTCGCCACCATCGGCGAGCCACCGACCCTCGACCCCATGAGCAGCACCGCGGACCTGGTCGGGACCCTGGCCCAGCACCTCTTCGAGACCCTCTACACCTTCGACGCCGAGTGGCGCCCGACGCCGCTCCTGGCCGAAGAACTGCCCGAGGTGAGCCCCGATGGACGGGTCTACCGCATCCCGCTGCGCCAGGACATCCGCTTCCATGACGGCTCCCCGATGGATGCGTCCGACGTCCTCGCCTCCCTCGAGCGCTGGACCACCACGGCCAGCCGAGGCAAAGCCGCAGCCAGGGTCATCAGCAGCATCGAGGCACCCGATGCCCACACCATCGTCATCCGTCTCCGGCAGCCCCATGCGCCCCTGGTCGCGCTCCTCGCCCTGAACAACGCCGCCGCGGTCATCATGCCCAAGGACAAGATCGCCCCGGTGCTGACCGAGTTCGTCGGCACCGGCCCCTACCAGCTCAAGGCGCGCGTGCCCGACCAGTACATCCAGCTGATGCGCTTCGACGGCTACAGGCAGCGGCCGGGCGAGCCCAACGGCTATGGCGGCGCCCGCAGGCAGTACCTGGACGAGATCCGCTTCGTACCGGTGGCCAACGCCAACACCCGCAGCGAAGCGGCGATGGCCGGCCAGTTCGACTATGTCGACTCGCTGCCGGTTGAGGCCCTGGGCAAACTCCAGGGCAGCCGCTCCGAGCGGGTCATGCTCGAGCCCTTCGGCTGGCCGCGCCTGGTGCTCAACACCCGGCAGGGCATCCTGTCCAGCCTCGCGGCGCGCCAGGCCGTGCAGTTGGCGCTGAACGAAGAGGAAATGCTGTTCGCCGCCTTTGGCGACCCCGCGTTCTACAGCCTCAACGGCGACCTTTACCCCGAGGGCTACCCCTGGGCCACCTCGCTGGGCGGCGAGGTCTACAACAAGGCCGACAGCCTGACCGCCAGGAAGCTGCTCGACAGCGCCGCCGCGACCGACAGAACGCTCCGCATCCTCACCAGCCGGCAGTACGAGTTCCACTACAAGATGGCCCTGGTGGCGGCGGAGCACCTGAAGGCGGCCGGCTTCGCCCCGGAGCTGCAGGTAGTGGACTGGGCCACGCTGACCCAGCGCCGCCAGGACCCGGCCGTGTGGGACGTCTTCATCACCCACAGCGCCTTCCTGCCTGAACCGGCCCTGATCGACTTCCCCTCCAGGGACTCCCCGGGCTGGTGGGACAGCCCGCGCCGCGCCCAGGTGATGGACGCCTTCAACCAGGCGCGCACGCAGGAGGCGCGCATCCTGCGCTGGGCCGAGGTGCAGCAGGCGGTGCATGACGAAGTGCCCTTCATCAAGGTGGGCGACTTCAACGCCCTGGCGGCCCGCTCCCCGTCGTTGCGAGGCACCCAGCCCGCACCCTGGCCGTTCTTCTGGAATGCCTGGAAGGCCGCCAACTGAACCGGAACGGCACTGCCGTCTCCCCCCCTCGCGCCTCCACGTCAGGACCGCATCATGCCGCGCTACCTCTTGAACCGACTGGTCGGGCTGGTGGCCGTGATGTTCATCGTCGCGTCCATCGTGTTCGTCATCATCCGCGTCACGCCGGGCGATCCCGCCGCCGTGATGCTGGGCCCCCAGGCCAGCCAGCAGGACATCGCCGCGCTGCGCGCACAGCTGGGCCTGGACCGGCCCATCGCCCTGCAATACCTGGGCTGGCTGGGCAAGCTGGCACAGGGCGACCTGGGCCAGTCCATCTTCATGAACAAGCCCGTACTGGCCGCATTGGCGGACCGTGCCGAGCCCACGCTGCTGCTCACGCTCATGTCGCTGCTGATCGCCAGTGCCATCGCGCTGCCCGTGGGCATTCTGTCGGCGGTGCGACGCGGCACGGCGCTGGACCAGTCGGTGCTCGCCGGCTCCATGTTCCTCTCCAGCGTGCCCAGCTTCTGGCTGGGGCTGCTGCTGATGCAGCTGTTCTCGGTGAAGCTGGGCTGGCTGCCGGTGGCCGGTTACGGCGGGCCGGACGCCTCGCTGGCGACGCGCCTGTCGCACCTGGTCCTGCCCTCCCTGGTACTGGGGCTGGTGAACTCCGCGCTGATCACGCGCTTCATCCGCGCCAGCATGCTGGACGTGCTGCGTGACGACCATGTGCGCACCGCGCGCGCCAAGGGGCTGCCGGAGAGCAGGGTCATCCTCAGGCACGCCGTGCGCAATGCGCTGATTCCCATTCTGACGGTGCTGGGCCTGACCACCGCCCTGCTCATCAGCGGCGCGGTGGTGACCGAGACAGTCTTCGGCCTGCCGGGCGTCGGCAGCCTGGTGGTGTCGGCCGTGCTGCGTCGCGACTACCCCGTCATCCAGGGCGCGCTGCTGGTCATCGCGGCCCTCTACGTCCTGATCAATCTGTTCATCGACCTGCTCTACCTGCTGGTCGATCCCCGGGTGCGCTACTGATATGGCCAGCACGACCTCCCCGAACATCGGCGCCGAGCGCTGGCAGGTGCTGCGCCTCCTGGTCTCGCGCAAGACGGTGCTAATCAGCCTGATCCTCCTGGCCGTGCTGGTGGCGGCCGCCCTGCTGGCGCCCTGGATCAGCCCCCACGATCCGTTCAAGCTGTCCATCATGGACCGGCTGAAGGCACCCAGCACGGCGCACTGGTTCGGCACCGATGAGTTCGGCCGCGACCTGTTCAGCCGTGTGATCCACGGGGGCCGGCTGTCCCTGATGGTGGGTTTCGCCGTGGTCGTCCTGTCCGGCGCGCTGGGCATCGCGCTAGGGCTGATCGCCGGATTCTTCCGCTCGGCGGACAGGCTCGTGTCCCGCCTGATCGACGCCATGATGGCGTTTCCCGACATCCTCCTGGCCATTTCCCTGGTGGCCGCGCTGGGCCCCTCGCTGATCAACGTGGTGATCGCGTTGGGCATCGTCTACACGCCGAGGCTGGCGCGCATCGTCCGCGCTTCCACGCTGGTGATCCGCGAACTGCCCTTCGTCGAGGCGGCCCGCGCCCTGGGCGTGCCCACCTGGCGCATCGTCACGGTGCACGTGCTGCGCAACCTGGCGTCCCCAATCCTGGTGCAGGGCACCTTCATCTTCGCCTACGCCATCCTGGCCGAGGCCGGGCTGTCGTTCCTGGGCGTGGGCGTCTCGCCCGACATCCCCACCTGGGGAACCATGATCAGTGCCGGCCAGCAATACATGGGCTCGGCCGACTGGATCATGGTCTTCCCGGGCATCGCCATCGTGCTGTCCGTGCTGTCGCTGCAACTGGTGGGCGATGGACTGCGCGACGTGCTCGATCCCCGCCTGCGCAAGGAGCTGTGATCATGACGGCAAGCCCCCGAAACGTCGTGCTGTCCGTGGACGGACTCAAGACCTGGTTCCACAGCCGCGATGGCATCGCCAAGTCCGTTGACGGCGTGACCTTCGATCTCGCCCGGGGCGAGACGCTGGCCCTCGTGGGCGAGTCCGGTTGCGGAAAGTCCGTCACCAGCCTGTCCATCATGGGACTGCTGCCCAGGCCGGCGGGCCGCATCGAGGCGGGTCGCATCCTGTTCCGCGACCGCCAGGGCGCGCGACACGACCTGGCCCGGGCCAGCCCGGCCACCCTGCAGCGCATCCGTGGCGCCGAGATCGCCATGATCTTCCAGGAACCCATGACCAGCCTGAATCCGCTGTACACCGTGGGCGACCAGATCGCGGAAGCGGTGCTGCAGCACCAGGGCGGCAGCCGGACGGCGGCCCTGAAGCGCGCACGCGACATGCTGGACCGGGTGGAGATCCCCGCAGCCGACCGGCGCGTGCACGAGTACCCCCACCAGTTGTCCGGCGGCATGCGCCAGCGCGTGATGATTGCGCTGGCGCTGGCCTGCGATCCGGCCGTGCTGATCGCGGACGAACCCACCACCGCGCTGGACGTGACCGTGCAGGCGCAGATCCTGGACCTGCTGCGCCGCCTGCAGGCCGAGATGGGCATGAGCATCCTGTTCATCACCCACAACCTGGCGGTGGTAGCCGAGATCGCCCATCGCGTGGCGGTCATGTATGCCGGACGCGTGGTCGAGGACGCCGGCGTCCACGACCTGTTCGAACGCCCCTCGCACCCCTACACGCGCGGCCTGCTGTCCTGCCTGCCCACGGCGGACCTGCTCGCCTCCGGCGAACGGCTGCGCGCCATCCCCGGCAACGTGCCCAGCGTGCTGTCGCTGCCACCGGGCTGCACCTTCGCGCCGCGCTGCGACCTGGCCGCCGAGGCCTGCCGCGCCGCCGTGCCTGAACTGGTCCCCGTGCGCAGCGGACATCGCGCACGCTGCATCAAGGTGAATCGGATATGACGAACCTCCAACGGTCGCGCGCGAACGCGTCGCTGGTCCGCATCGAAGAGTTGAAGGTCCACTTCCCCACCTCGCAGGCGCGTCATGCGCCCGTCGTGCGGGCGGTGGACGGTGTCAGCTTCGATATACCGAAGAACAGGATCCTGGGCCTGGTGGGTGAGTCAGGATCGGGCAAGACCACCACCGGTCGGGCGCTGCTGCGCCTGCTCACACCCAGCGCCGGCCGCATCCTGTTCGATGGGCACGACATCACCGCCCTGTCCGACAGGCAGATGCTGCCCTGGCGCCGCCGCATGCAGATTGTGTTCCAGGATCCCTACGCCAGCCTCAACCCGCGCATGACGGTGGCCGAGATCCTCGGCGAAGCCCTGGACACCCATCGGCTCGCACAGCATCGCCGCGCCGCCCGCATCGGCGAATTGCTGGAGCGCGTGGGCCTGGACGCCGACCACGGTCGCCGCTATCCCCACGAGTTCTCCGGCGGCCAGCGCCAGCGCATCGGCATCGCCCGCGCGCTGGCGGTGGAGCCGGATTTCATCGTGGCCGACGAACCCGTGTCCGCCCTGGACGTGTCGGTGCAGGCGCAGGTGCTGAACCTGCTGCAGGACCTGCAGCGCGACCTGGGACTGACCCTGCTGTTCGTGACGCACGACCTGGCCGTGGTGGACTACCTGTGCGACGACGTGGTGGTGATGTACCTGGGCCGGGTCATGGAACGCGGCCCCACCCGCCAGGTCTACGCCAACCCGAGGCATCCCTATACCCGCGCCCTGCTGTCCGCCGCACCGGTGCCGGATCCGCGCGCCCAACGCACGAGGATCGCCCTCGCGGGCGAGATTCCCAGCCCGCTCGACCCGCCCTCCGGCTGCGTGTTCCGGACCCGCTGCCCGGATGCCATCGACCTCTGCGCCCTTCCCAACCTGCGCGAGTCCCAGGTCGGGCCCGATCACTTCGCGAGCTGCAGGCGCCTGTTCGACCCGCCACGGGCTGACGAACTTCCGGTTTCGACGAAGGGAGGCTAGATCCCATGCGCATCGATTCCCAGCTCGCCGGAACGCCCCGGAACCGCTGGAGGCCATGCTGAGATGGACATTCTCTACCTGATCCGCAGCCGCCGGGATCAGCTGCGGGGCAACGCCGCCCGGATCGCCGGGGCCATCCTCGAGGACGTGGGCTTCGCGGCGTCCGCCAGCATCGACCAGCTCGCCGCGCGGGCCGGCGTGAGCAAGGCCGCCATGTCCCGTTTCGCCAGGCTCATGGATTGCGGCGACCTGCGCGAACTGCGTCTGCGACTGGCGCGGGCCGCCGCCGTGGGTAACCGTTTTCTCGCCCCCGGCGACGCCCCCCGGACCACCTCGCGTTTCTTCCGACGGGTGCTGGGGGACATCGAGCACAGCCTGCACCGGCACCTCGAAGGGTTTGACGAAGCCCGCTTCCGCCAGGCGGTCGACCTCATCGCCTCGGCCGGAAAGATCGTCGCCTTCGGCATGGGCGGCTGTTCCACGGTGTTCGCCAGCGAAATCCAGTACCGCCTGGTACGCCTCGGCCACGTCGTCTCGACCTACCACGACCCGGTGTTGATGCGCATCGCCGCCGCCAGCCTGGGGCCGTCCGACCTGCTGGTGCTGCTGTCGATTACCGGCATCACCCCCGACCTGCTGGAAACCGCACGCCTGGCGCGCTCCTACGGTGCCCGGCTGCTGGCCATCACCCGCGCCGACAGCCCCCTCGCGACCCTCGCCGACCTGCACCTGCCCCTGCACCTGGAGGAATCCGACTTCATCTACACACCCACCGCCGCCCGCTACGGCATGTTGCTGGCCATCGACCTGCTGGCCACCGAGCTGGCGCTGCGCGACCCCGGTGCAAGCCAGGAACTGCTGCGCCGGGTGAAGCTGGCCCTGGACGACTATCGCCAGGGCGACGATCGACTGCCGCTGGGAGACTGAGCCATGGACACCTTCGACACGCTGATTCGCCAGGCCACCATCGTCGACGGCAGCGGCCGGGCCTCCTACATTGCCGACCTCGCCATCCGGGGCGAGCGCATCGCCCTGCTGGGCGACGCGGGCCAGGCACGGGCCCGCCGGGAACTGGACGCCCGTGGCCTGGTGCTGGCCCCGGGCTTCATCGACGTCCACACCCACGACGACACCCAGGTGATCCGCCAGCCCTCGATGCTGCCCAAGCTGAGCCAGGGCGTGACCACCGTGATCGTCGGCAATTGCGGCATCAGCGCGGCGCCGGTCAGCCTCACCGGCGCGCCACCGGACCCGATGAACCTCCTCGGACCGGCCAGCGCCTTCCGCTACCCGCGCTTCGCCGACTATCGCCTGGCCGTGGAGGCGGCCAGGCCCGCGGTCAATGTCGCCGCGCTGGTGGGCCACACCGCCCTGCGTAGCAATCACCTGGACCGCCTCGACCGCCCCGCCTCACCCGCGGAAATCGCAGCCATGCGCCGGCAACTGGCGGACAGCCTGGACGCCGGCGCCCTGGGCCTGAGCAGCGGCCTCGCCTACGCCAGCGCGGCGTCGGCGCCGACCGACGAGGTCCGCCAGCTGGCGGAGGAGCTGTCACGCTGCCGGGCGCTCTACGCTACCCACTTGCGGGATGAGTTCGACGGCATCCTCGACGCCCTGGACGAGGCCTTCGACATCGCCCGGCACGCCGGCTGCACCGTCATAGTCTCCCACCTCAAATGCGCCGGCGCCGGCAACTGGGGACGCAGCGGCGAAGTCCTGGCCAGCCTCGAACAGGCGGCCCGCCGGCAACCCCTGGGCTGCGATTGCTACCCCTACGCCGCCAGCGCCTCCACCCTGGACCTGAACCAGGTCACCGGAGACTTCGACATCCTCATCACCTGGTCGGAGCCTCATCCCGAAGAGGCCGGCCAGCCCCTGGCGCGCATCGCCCAACGCTGGCGACTGCCCCTGCTGGAGGCCGCTCGCCGCCTGCAGCCGGCCGGTGCGGTCTACCGCTGCATGAGCGAAGCCGACGTCCGCCGCATCCTCGCCCATCCCCTGACCATGGTGGGCTCCGATGGCCTGCCCGACGACCCGCGCCCCCACCCGCGACTCTGGGGCACCTTCCCCCGGGTGCTGGGCCACTACTGCCGCGAACAGCGCCTGCTCCCCCTCGAACAGGCGGTGCACAAGATGACCGGCCTCAGCGCCATGCGCTTCGGGCTCGGCGAACGCGGCCGAATCGAACCCGGTTTCCACGCCGACCTGGTGCTCTTCGACCCGCAGACGGTGTCCGACACCGCCACCTTCGAGCAACCGCGACGCGCCGCGACAGGCATTCACGCGGTGTGGGTCAACGGCGCGCTGTCCTGCCTTCATGGCCAGGCCCAGACGCAACGGGCCGGCCGCTTCCTGCCTCGGGAGAACCTCCCGGGCCAGACCATCCTCCAGGAGGAATCGCAATGAACGCGCTCAAACGCCACGGCATCGCCCTGGGCACCGGCAGCCAGCCCCTGCCCTTCGCCCAGGCCGTCGAAGCCGACGGCTGGCTGTACGTTTCGGGCCAGACGCCACTCAAGGACGGCATCGTCGCCGACGGCGGCATCGTCCCCCAGGCGCATCAGTGCATCCGCAACCTGCTGGCGATCCTCGAGAACGCCGGCTACGGACCGGAGCACGTGGTTCGCTGCGGCGTCTGGCTGGACGACCCGCGCGACTTCGCCGCGTTCAACCAGGTCTTCCAGACCTACTTCGGCGCGCACCCGCCGGCCCGCGCCTGCGTCGTCTCCAGCCTGGTGATCGACTGCAAGGTCGAAGTGGACTGCGTCGCCTACCGGCTTCCCGGCGCCAAGGGAGGCTCGGCATGAGAATCGCCTGCCTCGGGGAATGCATGATCGAACTGAGCGGTTCGCCCCTGGAGCGCCGCTTCGGCGGCGATACCCTCAACACCGCGCTCTACCTCGCCCGCCTGCTGTCCAGCGAACCCGAGCCGGTGGCCTACATCAGCGCCTTGGGGGACGACCCGCTCAGCCGGGACATGCTCGCCCGCTGGCGGGAGGAAGGCCTGGACACCGAACGGGTGGCGGTACGACCGGGGGAGCTTCCCGGCCTCTACCTCGTGGAACTGGACCCGGACGGGGAACGCCGTTTCTTCTACTGGCGCGACAACAGCGCCGCCCGCCGCCACTTCGCCACCGTGGAAGACTTCACGCCCTGGCTGGACCGTCGAAGGACCGACGCGCTCTACCTCTCCGGCATCAGCCTGGCGCTGTTTCCAGGCCAGCGCCGCGAGGCCTTCCTCGACGCCCTGGAAGGCTTTCGCGCCGAAGGCGGCCAGCTCTGGTACGACAACAATTTCCGCCCCGCACTCTGGCACGCCGCCGAGGCCCGTGCGGCCCAGGAACGGATGCTGGCGATGACCGATATCGCCCTGCTGACCCTCGACGACGAATGCCAGCTGCACGGCCTTCGAGACGCCGCCCGAGTCGCCCGGAACGCCCTGGACAGTGGCTGCGGGGAGGTGGTGGTCAAGCGTGGCGCAGAGCCCTGCCTGCTGGCCGGCCCCGATCACTGGCTCGAAGTGCCGGCCCAGTCCGTCCCGCGCGTGGTCGACACCTGCGCCGCCGGCGATGCCTTCGCGGCCGCCTACCTCGCCAGCCGTATCCAGGGCCTGGACGAGCGGCATGCAGCCGAGAATGGCCATCGCCTGGCGGCCACCGTGATCGGTCACTTCGGCGCGATCATCCCCCGGGGCTCGATGCCCGGAATCGATCCGGGCGGTTAGCTCGTCGGGCCTCGTAGAAGCCGGCTTGCCGGCGAACCACGCGATCCGGTCCGTTCGCGAGCAAGCTCGCTCCTACGCGGCACCAGCCCCGTAGGAGCCGGCTTGCCGGCGAACCGCACAATTCGGCCCGTTCGCGAGCAAGCTCGCTCCTGCGCTGCCCCAGCCCCGTAGGAGCCGGCTTGCCGGCGAACCACGCGATCCGGTCCGTTCGCGAGCAAGCTCGCTCCTACGCGGCCCCGGCGATCCCGCGCCTGTGCGATGAGGCGTGGTCAGAACGACTCGCCCCGGGCCGCCTTTTCCAGCAACAGCGCCGGTGGTTCGAAGCGTTCGCCATACTGCTCGGCCAGGTAGCGGGCGCGGGCGACGAAGTCGTCCAGTCCGTACTGGTTGATGAACTGCAGCGCTCCCCCCGTCCAGGCGGCGAAACCGATGCCGAAGACCGAGCCGATGTTGGCGTCGGCGGTGGACAGCAACACGCCCTCCTCCACGCAGCGCACGGTCTCGATGGCCTGGATGAACAGGATGCGGTCGCGCACGTCTTCCTGGGGAATCTGCCGGTCGGCCTTCTCGAAGTGCGCCTTCAGCCCCGGCCACAGGTGCTTCCTGCCGCCCGCCGGGTAGTCGTAGAAGCCCGCTCCCGCCGCTTTGCCCGGACGCCGGTACTCGGTGACCATCAGGTCGATCACGGAAAAGGCCGGGTGCTGCGGCATGGCCCTGCCTTCGGCCTGGAGGTCGGCGGCGGTCTGGTTGCGGATGTGGGTCATCAGGCTCATGGAGACCTCGTCGGAGATCGCCAGCGGCCCCACCGGCATGCCGGCCTTGCGGGCCTCGTTCTCGATCATCGCCGCCGACACGCCCTCGCCGAGCATGGCGATGCCTTCGTTGGTGAAGGTGCCGAACACCCGTGAGGTGAAAAAACCACGGCTGTCGTTGACCACAATCGGGGTCTTCCGGATCTGCAGCACATAGTCGAAGCCACGGGCCAGGGTCTCGTTCGAGGTCTTCTCGCCACGGATGATCTCCACCAGCGGCATCTTGTCGACCGGGCTGAAGAAGTGCAGGCCGATGAACTTCTCCGGCCTGGCCACGGCGGTGGCCAGGCCGGTGATCGGCAACGTCGAGGTGTTGGAGGCGATTACCGCATCGGGCAACGCGGCGGCCTCGGCGGCAGCGGTGACCTTGCCCTTGAGCTCGCGGTTCTCGAACACCGCCTCGATGATCAGGTCGCAGCCTTCGAAGTCGGCGTCATCCACGGTCGGCTTGATCCGGGCGAGGAAGGCGTCGCGCGCATCGTGCGTCATGTGGCCGCGCGCCACCTGCTTGTCCAGCAGGCCGGCGGAGTAGGCCTTGCCCTTCTCGGCGGCTTCGATGGAGACGTCCTTGAGCACCACCTCGATGCCGGCGGCGGCCGAGACGTAGGCGATGCCCGCACCCATCATGCCGGCGCCGAGCACGCCCACCTTCTTCGTCTCATGGCGGGCCGGGCCCTTGGGACGGGAGCCGCCGGCGTTGATCTCGTTCAACTGGAACCAGAAGGTGCCGATCATGTTCTTCGCCACCTGGCCGGTGGTGAGCTCGGTGAAGTAGCGCGCCTCGATCAGCTGGGCGGTGTCGAAGTCCACCTGGGCGCCTTCGACGGCGGCGCAGAGGATCTTCTCCGGCGCCGGGAAGCAGCCCCTGGTCTTGTCCCGCAGCACGCTGGGGGCGATGGCCAGCATCTGCGCCACGGCCGGGGTGGATGGGGTGCCGCCGGGGATCTTGTAGCCCTTCATATCCCAGGGCTGCACGGCGCCGGGGTTGGCGGCGATGAAGGCGCGGGCCTTGGCCAGCAGCTCATCGCGGTCCTGGGCGATGTCGTGGATCAGGCCGGCCTTGAGGGCCTGGTCCGGGCGCACTTTCAAGCCTTCGGCCAGGTACGGCAGCGCCTTCTCGATACCCAGCAGGCGCACCATGCGCACCACGCCACCGCCGCCGGGCAGCAGCCCCAGGGTGACTTCCGGCAGGCCGAGCTGGACGTGGCTTTCGCCGAGGGCGATGCGGTGGTGGCAGGCCAGGCAGATTTCCCAGCCACCGCCCAGGGCCGCGCCATTGATGGCGGCCACCACCGGCTTGCCGAGGGTTTCCAGGCGGCGCAGCTGCCCCTTGATGCCCAGCACCATGCGATAGAAGTCGCCGGCATCGGCGCGGGTGACCTTGACCAGCTCATTGAGGTCGCCGCCGGCGAAGAAGGTCTTCTTGGCAGAGGTGAGGATCACCCCGGCGATGGCGTCCTTCTCCGCCTCCAGGCGGTCCAGGGTCTTGGCCATCGCCTCGCGGTACACGGCGTTCATGGTGTTGGCGCTCTGGCCGGGCATGTCGAGGGTCAGGACGACGATATTGTCCGGGCCTTTTTCGTAACGGATGGCGTCAGTCATTTTTGTTCTCCGGCCTCAAACCCGCTCAATAATTGTGGCGATACCCATGCCGCCGCCCACGCAAAGGGTGGCCAGGCCGTAGCGCAGCTGGCGCTTCTCCAGCTCGTCCAGCAGGGTGCCGAGGATGGCGCAGCCGGTGGCGCCCAGGGGATGGCCCATGGCGATGGAGCCGCCGTTGACGTTGACCTTCTCTTCAGGGACGCCCATGTCCTTCATGAACTTCATCACCACCGAGGCGAAGGCTTCGTTGACCTCGAACAGGTCGATGTCCTCCACCGACAGGCCGGCCTTGGCCAGGGCCTTGCGGGTGGCCGGTGCCGGGCCGGTGAGCATGATGGTCGGGTCGGTGCCGGTCACGGCGGTGGCGACGATGCGCGCGCGGGGCTTGAGGCCCAGTTCCTCGCCCTTGGCGGCGGAGCCGATGAGCATGGCGGCGGCGCCGTCGACGATGCCGGAGCTGTTGCCCGGCGTGTGCACATGCTCGATACGCTCCACGCAGCTGTACTTGCGCAGGGCGGTGGCGTCGAAGCCCATCTGGCCCATCATCTCGAAGCTGGGCTTGAGGGCGGCCAGGCCTTCGGCGGTGGAGTCGGCGCGGATGAATTCGTCATGGTCCAGCAGCACGATGCCGTTCTGGTCGGTGACCGGCACCAGGGACTTCTCGAACGAGCCGTCGGCGCGGGCGCGGGCGGCCTTCTGCTGGGAGCGCAGGGCGAAGGCGTCGACCTCCTGGCGGCTGAAGCCCTCCAGAGTGGCGATCAGGTCGGCGCCGATGCCCTGGGGCACGAAGCTGGTGTGCAGGTTGGTTTCCGGGTCCATCGCCCAGGCGCCGCCGTCCGAGCCCATGGGCACACGCGACATGGACTCCACGCCACCGGCCACCACCAGGTCCTCGAAACCGGAACGCACCTTCATCGCGGCGAGGTTCACCGCCTCCAGGCCCGAGGCGCAGAAGCGGTTGATCTGCTGGCCGGAGACGGCCTCGTCCCAGTCGGCCACCAGCGCGGCGGTCTTGGCGATGTCGGCGCCCTGGTCGCCCACCGGGGTCACGCAGCCGAGGACGATGTCGTCCACCTGGCTGGTGTCCAGCCGGTTGCGCTCGGCCAGGGCGCGGAGCAGCCCGGCGATGAGGTTGACCGGCTTGACGCTGTGCAGAGCGCCGTCCTTCTTGCCTTTGCCGCGGGGCGTGCGCACCGCGTCGAAAATGAATGCTTCGCTCATGGCGTCCTCTTGGGGCAGCGGATGGCAACGGCTGTGCCTGTTGTTCCTGTGCGTGGGCCGCCGGTATCCCGGCAGGCTCGCTTTACCTTATCGCTGCGGACCCGAGGCTCAATGACGGATCCGCTCAGCCCCATTGACCGCTGCGCTCAGACGAACGGTCGGTTGATGGCCAGTTGCCTGCGAAGGTGAAACGGAGCTGTCTGGCCTCGGGGTCGCTCAGGGCGCCGGACGCCCACCCAATAGCCAAGGATTCCTAGGCATCGGCTGCTAGTTACCAAGCGATATAAGCGAACTGTGATCCCAGCCCTAGAGTTTGAAAGGTATGAAGCCGTTGCCGGGGTTTGCCGGAACGGAGTGTGTCATTCCAAGCCACGGAGAACGACGAGGGACGGGGCCGGCCGTAGGGAGCCTCGACCAACGCGCCTCCAACAACAACAAAGGCAGTTGGCCATGTTCAAGCAGCCGAAAATGCGGCAGGCGAGCCTGATCGTCTTTGCCACCACAGTGATTCTCATCCTTCCCAACCTGAGCCGCCTGGTCGGCTGATCGTCATTTTCACCGCTGGTTCTCCTGTGCTGCGCACCGCCCCCCGGGCGGTCAACGCAGCGCGGGCAGCCACCAGGCCAGCAGCAATGGAATCAGCGCGAACGACAGCAGCGTCGAGCACATCACCAGGCTCGCCACGGCTTCCGGCGAACGTCCGGCGCGTACCGCGAACAGGTAGTTGAACACCGCCACCGGCATCGACGCCTGCATCACCAGCACCGCCTGGGCCAGGGCCGAGAGCCCGAGCCCCCAGCCTACCGCCCAGCCCAACGCCGCGCCGCAGAGGATGCGCAGCGCGCCCAGGATCATGCCGCTACCGAGGTGATGCACGCGGATGCTGGCCAGGGATACGCCAAGGGTCAGCAGCATGAGCGGGATGGTCATCCCGCCCAGCAGGCCGATGGTGTTCGCGAGCCAGCGCGGCAGTTCGAGATCCCAGACCACCAGCGGCACCGCCAGGGCCAGGCTGATGATGATGGGGTTGGCCAGGAGCTTCTTCGGCGAGCGCTCGGTACCGGACAGCGCCAGCCCCAGGCTGAAATGCCCTACCGAGAGCACCAGGAAGAAGGCCACCGCCAGGGCCAGCCCCTTCTCGCCGAAGGCATAGAGGGCGATGGGCAGGCCCATGTTGCCGGAGTTTGGAAAGAGGTAGGCGGGCACCAGGATGCGCCAGTCCTGGCGGAACGCCCGGCTCAACAGGGTGCCGATCAGGCCCATGCCGAGCATCACCAGCAGGCAGGCGATGGCCAGTTGGCCGAAGGCGTGGCGATCGATCTCGGTGCGGGCAAGGGTGGACAGCACCAGGCATGGGGTGCCGATATTGAGCACCAGCCGGGCAATGAACTCGGTGGGGTAGGACTGCCCTGAACGGGCCCAGCCATAGCCGATGCCGGCGGCAATCAGCACCGGCGCCATGACGGCGAACAACTCGGCCAGCATGACCTCTCCTTGACAGGCAGCCGGAGCCACTGGCGACTCCGGAACCCGCGTGGGTTAGCGGAAACCCGCGATCCTAACGGCTCGCGCCGCTGCGGGGCAATTGTGCTAGCGTGCCAGAACAGCCTCCTAGGGAGCCGCCATCATGAGAACCCTCGTTGCCACCCTCGCCTTGACCCTCGCCCTGTCGGCCAGCGCCGGCGAAACCGACCAGGCCTCCGCCCTCCAGACCCTGCATCAGCCCAATGCCGTCCTCATCGACGTACGAACCCCCGAGGAAATCGCCGAAGGCGCCTTGCCCGGCGCCCGCTTCATCGGCTACGAGGCCATCGCGGGCCGCATCGCCGAGGTCGCCCCGGACAAGGACACGCCCATAGTGCTCTACTGCCGCAGCGGTCGCCGCGCCAGCATCGCCCAGGACAGCCTCGAGGCGCTGGGCTACACGCGCGTCGTCAACGGCGGCGGCTACCAGGACCTGAAAGACGCCCTCGAAAAGGAATGATCGATGCGCAACGCGCTATTCGCCCTGCTGTTCTGCTTCACCCCGCTCCATGCCGCCGAGCTGACCCTGGAACTGCCGGGAGGCACCCGCACCTGGGAGGCGACGACCCTGCTCGCCCATCCCCAGGCGCGGGACGTCACCATCCAGGGCGATGTCACCTACAAGACGACCATGCACTACCGCGCCGTGCCGCTGGCGGCCTTGCTGGAAGGCGTGAAGGCGGACCAGCACCTGCAGGCCGTGGCCCTGGACGGTTTCGCCGCCGAACTGCCCGCCGCCCCGCTGTTGTCAACACAGGGCGCCCGCGCCTGGCTGGCCATCGAGGACCCCAAGCAACCCTGGCCGCCCCTAGGCCAGGGCAAGCCCAGCGCCGGCCCCTTCTACCTGGTCTGGACCGAACCCAGCGCGGCCCGGATTGGCCCTGAGCAATGGCCCTATCAGGTGGCGCGAATCCGCTATCTGCCGGCGGTGGCGGAGCGCTTCCCCGCCCTGCTCCCGGCCGCCGAAGCCGACGCCGAGGTGCAGGCCGGCTTCGCCCAGTTCCAGAAGCACTGCCTGGCCTGCCATCGCCTCAACGGCGCCGGCGATGCCCAGTTCGGCCCGGACCTGAACATCCCCCACAACCCCACCGAGTACCTGGCGGGCGACTTCCTGCCCCGCTACATCCGCGACCCGCAAAGCCTGCGCCGCTGGCCCCAGGGCAAGATGCCGGGCTTTTCCAGGGAAGCGATCACGGATGAAGAACTGGGGCAGCTGATCGGCTACCTGCGGCATATGGCGGGGCGCAAGGTCGCGCCCTGAATCGGAGCCTGCGAAAGACGACCGCATGGGCTTCGCAGGCTCAAACCATCCACGGGGCGCCACGAATCACATCGCAGGATGGGTAGAGCGAATCGAAACCCATCGAATGCCAGCCCCTTGGTCCTTCAGACGTTGTATTCCACTGGCGGCGGCGGCAGCTGGTCGATCAGCTCCCGCAGCCCGGCGGCCCACTGGCGGCGGATGTCGGCGAAGTAGCGGTCATCCTCGGTGACGCGGTAGCCGACGGGCAGGATCAGGCTGTCGCGGTGATAGACCAGCAGGTCCAGCGGCATGCCCACGGAGAGGTTGCTGCGGATGGTGGAATCGAAGGACACCAGGGCGCAGCGCAGTCCTTCTTCCAGGCTGGTTTCGTACTCCAGGTTGCGGTCCAGGATCGGCTTGCCGTACTTGCTCTCCCCCAGTTGCAGGAAAGGCGTGTCCTCGGTGGCCTGGATGAAGTTGCCCTGGGGATAGATGCTGTAGAGGTCCGGCGGGGTGCCGGCGATCTGCCCGCCCACCAGGAAGGAACAGGTCAGGTCGGTGTTGCCCGCCAGGGGCGCGCCATCCCGGGCGATCACCTCGCGGATGGTTTCCGCCACCAGGGCCGTGGCGTCGTAGAGCGTCGGCACGTTGTGCAGGTTCGGCCCCGGGCCGTCCAGCCGTTGCTTGAGCAGGTTCACCACCGATTGCGAGGTGGCCAGGTTGCCCGCGCTCTGCAGCACGATCAGGCGCTCGCCACTGATACCGAAGCTGTAGAGCTTGCGGAAGGTGGCGATATGGTCGATGCCGGCATTGGTGCGGGAATCGGACACGAACACCAGGCCATCGGCCAGGTGCATGGCGACGCAGTAGGTCATGGGGGTTCTCCTTGTCGATGCGCCCTGCGTCGGAGATCCGGCCGCCGGCCCCGAGGGGCTGGCAGCAAGCAGCGGCCGGCGACGCAGGGTGCAGGTGTCCTTATTGCTCCTGCACCAGGAGCAGCGGCGGCGCATCCACCTTGGCATGCATCTGCTCGCCGCCACCGCCTCGGCGCATGCCGCGCACCGGGCAGGCGTCCAGGTAGTCCAGTCCCACGGCCAGCTTCAGGTGACGCTCCGGGCGCGCCAGGTTGTTGGTCACGTCGAAGCTGTACCAGGCGTCGCCGATCCAGGCCTCGGCCCAGGCATGGCTGGCCAGGTTCTGTTCGTTGCCCTGGTACAGGTAGCCGGAGACGAAACGCGCCGGCACTCCCAGGCTGCGGGCGCAGGCGAGGAAGGCGTGGGTGTGGTCCTGGCAGACCCCGGCGCGGCCGGCGAAGGCCTCGGCGGCGGTGCTGTCCAGGCCTGTCACGCCCTTCTTGAAGGGCATCTGCTCATGCAGCGCCTGCATCAGGTCGATCAGCCCGCTGCGGTCGCGGCGGGTGCCGCACTGGCGGGCAGCGAACTCGCGCAGGGCGTCGTCGGCGGTGGTCAGGCGGGTGAAGCGCAGGAAAGGAAAGGCCGAGTGCTTGTCGTGCTCGGCCTCCTGTCGCTCGTCGATCTCCACCTGGCCACGGGCACTGATGACGATGGCGTCGTGGGGCTCGTCCAGGGTCAGGACGTGGAAGACGTTGCCGAAGGGATCTATCTGCGCGCGCACCGGGCGCGGCAGGGTGAGTTGCCAGCTGAGCACGTGCTGGCGTTCGCTCTCCTGGGGCGTCAGGCGCAGGTACTGGATGCTGGCGCGGACCTTGTCGTCGTAGCGGTAGGTGGTGTCGTGGCGAATGGAGAGTTTCATACAGCCTCCAGGTACGAGCTGTGGATGGCCCGGGCGAGTTGGCGGACCATCAGGATGAAGTCGGTGAGCCAGGTGTGCAGGCCTTCGGCAAGGATCTCGTCGATGGCGGTGTACCTCAGCCGGGCGTCCAGCTCGGCGGCCAGTCGCTGGGCGGGGCGGCCGTTGTCCCCGGGCAGGCTGGCGAGTATGTGGTCGAGTTCTTCCATGCAGGCACGCAGGGAACGGGGTACGTCGGCCCGCAACAGGAGCAGCTCGGACACCTGGCGGGTGCCCGGGGAGCCCCGATAGACCTCGGTGTAGGCCTCGAAGGAGGACAACGCGCGGAGCAAGGCGCTCCACTGGTAGAAGCCGCGCGCCGAGGTGTCGCTCACCTCCTCGGCTTCCTCGCCGAGCATTTCGTAGCGGGCGTCCAGCAGGCGCAGGGTGTTGTCGGCGCGCTCGATGAAGGTGCCCAGGCGGATGAAGCGGTAGGCCTCGCCGCGCATGATGGTGCCGTAGGTGGCGCCGCGGAACAGGTGGGACCGCTCCTTCACCCATTCGCAGAAGCGACTGATGCCGTAGCGGCCAAGCCCTTCGTTGGCGATGCTGCGCATCTCCAGCCAGGTGGCGTTGATGTTCTCCCAGATATCGGCGGTGATGCGGCCGCGCACGGCATGGGCGTTGGTGCGGGCGGCCTGCAGGCAGCTGTAGATGCTGGCGGGGTTCTCCGCGTCCAGGGCGAAGAAATGCAGCATGCGCTCGGCGTGCAGTTGGCCGTGGCGCTCCAGGTAGGCGTCCAGGGTGCCGGTGATCAGCAGCGGCATGGCCAGCTCTTCCAGGCCATCGCCACGGCCGTCCTGGGGCATCAGCGACAGGGAGTAGCTGACGTCCAGCATGCGCGCGAGGTTTTCCGCGCGCTCCAGGTAGCGGGACATCCAGTAGAGCTCGGAGGCTGTTCTCGAAAGCATGGTCAGTCCTCCACCACCCAGGTGTCCTTGGTACCGCCGCCCTGGGACGAGTTCACCACCAGGGAGCCCTCGCGCAGCGCCACGCGGGTCAGTCCACCGGGCACCAGTCGGGTTTCACGGCCGGAGAGCACGAAGGGCCGCAGGTCGATGTGGCGTGGGGCGATGCCCTGCTCGACGAAGGTCGGGCAGGTGGACAGGCACAGGGTCGGCTGGGCGATATAGGCCTCCGGGCGGGCCTTGAGGCGCTCGCGGAAGGCCTCGATCTCCTTTGCGCTGGCGGCCGGTCCCACCAGCATGCCGTAGCCGCCGGAGCCCTGGGTTTCCTTGACCACCAGCTCGGGCAGGTGGGCCAGCACATGGGACAGGTCCTGCGGCTTGCGGCACTGCCAGGTGGGCACGTTCTTCAGGATGGGTTCCTCGTCCAGGTAGAAGCGGATCATGTCGCCGACATAGGGGTAGATGGACTTGTCGTCCGCCACGCCGGTGCCGATGGCGTTGGCCAGCACCACATTGCCGGCGCGGTAGGCGGCCAGCAGGCCGGGCACGCCGAGCATGGACTCCGGGTTGAACGCCAGGGGATCGAGGAAGGCGTCGTCCAGGCGCCGGTAGATCACATCCACCGGCTGCGGGCCCGAGGTGGTGCGCATGAATACCCGGTCGTCGCGAACGAAGAGGTCGGCCCCCTCCACCAGTTCCACCCCCATCTCCCGGGCGAGGAAGGCGTGCTCGAAGTAGGCGCTGTTGAAGCGGCCCGGGGTGAGCACCACCACGGCGGGATTGTCCAGCGGGCTGGAGGTCTTGAGGGTATCCAGCAACAGGTTCGGGTAATGGTCGATGGGGGCGACGCGCTGGGCGGCGAACAGCTCGGGGAACAACCGCATCATCATCTTGCGGTCTTCCAGCATGTAGCTCACGCCGCTGGGCGTGCGCAGGTTGTCCTCCAGCACGTAGTAGGTGCCATCGCCGTCGCGAACCAGGTCCACCCCCGCGATGTGGGCGTAGATGTCACGGTGCAGGTCCAGGCCCTGCATGGCGATCTGGTAGCCCTCATTTGCCAGCACCTGCTCGGCGGGGATGATCCCGGCCTTGATGATGCGCTGGTTGTGGTAGAGGTCGGCGAGAAACATGTTCAGCGCCTTCACGCGCTGGATGCAGCCCTTCTCCACCACCCGCCACTCGCTCATGGGAATGGCACGGGGAATGGTGTCGAAGGGAATCAGTCGCTCGGTCCCCTGGTCATCGCCATAGACGGTGAAGGTGATACCGGCGCGGTGGAACAGCAGGTCGGCCTCTCGTCGCCGCTGAGCCAGCAGTTCCTGGGGCGTGTCCGCCAGCCAGCGCGCGAATTCCCGGTAGTGCGGTCGGCATTCGCCACTCGCGTCATACATCTCGTCATAAAAAATGCGGGACATGCCTAACTCCTTGTCTCCACGGGCGATCACACCGTCGCAAGCGCCGTGCCATCGGAACAACTCCTTATCTTTCAGCCACTTGCATGACGACCTCGACGATCGCGCCCCCAAATGGTGCAGCCTGGCGGACCGATGGCCTGGCGTCGCCCCGTTTGGCGGCGGTACTGGGTTCGAGGGCGCACGGTGGCGAAGCGTTCCCCCTTTCGCACCGGCAAGCCGGGAAGATTCAGTCTAGACCCGCGACACAAGGCCCCTTGGGCCCGATTGTTCTATGCATATGTTGCGATTTGGAATTCGCCCTATAACCAGATGGCCTATGGGAGACGAACGGCATCCACGCGCCATGGGTCGCCACTATCGGCCGGATAGCCAGGGCGTATTTCCAAGGTGCCGAACGCCTTCCATACTTGCCCAACCCAGTGCCTCCGCACCCTGCCATCGGAGGAATGCCATGCTGACCGTTGGAGACCGACTGCCAGCGTTCGACCTGCTGGCCGTGGACCAGGATTCGGAACACGCCCCAAGCCCCGAGACCGCGTTCAAGCGGCTGAACCAGGACAGCTTTCCCGGAAAATGGAAGGTGCTGTTCTTCTGGCCGAAGGACTTCACCTTCGTCTGCCCGACGGAGATCAAGGCCTACGGCGAGCTGCTGGAGCAGCTCAGCGACCGCAACACCCAGCTGATCGGCGCCTCCACCGACAGCGAATTCGCCCACCTGGCCTGGCGCCGCAACCATCAGGAACTCAAGGGCCAGAGCTTTCCCTGGCTGGCGGATATCAAGCACGAACTGGCCGGCGCGCTAGGCATCATCGACCGCCAGGAGGGCGTGGCCCTGCGCGCCACCTTCATCATCGATACGCGCAATGTGATCCGCCACGTCTCGGTGAACGACCTCTCCGTCGGTCGCAACCCCCAGGAAACCCTGCGCCTGCTGGACGCCCTGCTCACCGAGGAACTCTGCCCCTGCAACTGGCACAAGGGCGAGGCGACTATCCACTTCTGAGTGTGTGAGCCCATTCACTCGCGAAACGCCGGCCTTGCGCCTGGAGGCCGGCTGCCAGGCCCCTTCCTTGTCAGCCCCTGGCCCCCGATCTACGCTGCTGAATGCGACCAGCGGTCAGTGCACCGCCCGCTGCGACGCGCCGCCAACGGCCAGCAGTCCCGCCGAACGGCTCCGCACGTTTCGTACACCAGGAGTCGAACATGCCCTCGTTCACACCCGCCTTTCTGTCGTTTGCCGTCAGCTGTGCCTGCCTCATCGCCTCGGCCCAGGCCGCCGAACCCCTCAAGCAACTGGGCGAGGGTGAAGGACAGGTGGATATCATCGCCTGGCCCGGCTACATCGAGCGGGGCGAGACAGACAAGAACTACGACTGGGTCACCGCGTTCGAGAAGGACACCGGCTGCAAGGTCAACGTGAAGACCGCCGCCACCTCCGACGAGATGGTCAGCCTCATGGCCAAGGGCGGTTACGACCTGGTCACCGCCTCCGGCGACGCCTCGCTGCGCCTGATCTTCGGCAAGCGCGTACAACCCGTGAACATCGCCCTGATCCCCAACTGGAAGACAATTGACGAACGTCTCCAGGACGCCCCCTGGCATACCGTGAATGGCCAGCACTACGGCACGCCCTACCAGTGGGGCCCGAACCTGCTGATGTACAACACCAAGCTCTTCGCCAAGGCCCCGGACAGCTGGGCCGCGGTCTTCGAGGAACAACAACTGGCCGACGGCAAGAGCAACAAGGGGCGGGTCCAGGCCTACGACGGCCCCATCTACATCGCCGACGCCGCCCTCTACCTGAAGTCCACCAAGCCGGAACTGGGCATCCAGGATCCTTACCAGCTGAACGAGGAGCAGTACGCGGCCGTGCTCGACCTGCTGCGCAAACAGCACAGCCTGGTCCACCGCTACTGGCACGACGCGACCGTGCAGATGAGCGACTTCAAGAACGAAGGCGTGGCCGCCGCCAGCACCTGGGGCTACATGGCCAACACCCTCAAGGCCGAGGGCCAGCCCGTGGCCACCGTAGTGCCGAAGGAAGGCGTCACCGGGTGGGCCGACACCACCATGCTGCACGTGGACGCCAAGCACCCCAACTGCGCCTACAAGTGGATGAACTGGTCCCTGGAGCCCAAGGTACAGGGCGACCTGGCCGCCTGGTTCGGCTCCCTGCCGGTGGTGGCCCAGGGCTGCTCGGCCAGCGAACTGCTGGGCCCCGCAGGCTGCGCCACCAATGGTTACGACCAGTTCGACAAGATCGCCTTCTGGAAGACCCCGGAGGCCCAGGGCGGAAAATTCGTGCCCTATAGCCGATGGACCCAGGACTACATCGCAATCATGGGAGGACGCTGAGCCGGCTGCGCGCCCCGAGGGCGTCGTTGCGTCCTCGCTCGACGCTCGCCTACCAACAGGTATGTCTCGCGTCTCGCTGCGGGGCGCCTAGCCCTCGGGACGCTCGCTCGGCTCGGTGCAACGCTCGAACAGTCACCCCTCTCCCTCCGGGAGAGGGGCCGGGGGAGAGGGAAGCCGGGGGCCGCGCGCTCCCCGGCGCCCTTCGAAACCAATGCGGAGTTGCACATGACCACAGCCGTGCAGTTCACCGATGTCTGCCGCCACTACGGCGATGTGAAGGCCGTGGACCGGGTATCCATCGAGATCCGCGACGGCGAGTTCTTCTCCATGCTCGGGCCTTCGGGCTCGGGCAAGACCACCTGCCTGCGCCTGATCGCCGGATTCGAGCAACCCACCTCCGGCTCCATCCGCATCCACGGCGAGGAAGCCGCCGGGCTGCCGCCCTATGAGCGGGACGTGAACACCGTGTTCCAGGACTACGCGCTGTTCCCCCACATGAACGTGCGGGACAACGTCGCCTACGGCCTCAAGGTGAAGGGCGTCGCCCGCGCCGAGCGCCTCCAGCGCGCCGAGGAGGCCCTGGCCATGGTGGCCCTGCCGGGCTACGGCGAGCGCAAGCCGGCGCAGTTGTCCGGCGGCCAGCGCCAGCGGGTCGCCCTGGCCCGCGCCCTGGTTAACCGTCCGCGCGTGCTGCTGCTGGACGAACCCCTGGGCGCGCTGGACCTCAAGCTGCGGGAGCAGATGCAGAGCGAGCTGAAGAAGCTGCAGCGCCAGCTGGGCATCACCTTCATCTTCGTCACCCACGATCAGGGCGAGGCACTGTCCATGTCCGACCGCGTGGCCGTGTTCAACAAGGGCCGCATCGAGCAGGTGGACAGCCCGCAGAACCTCTACCGCCAGCCCCGCACCCGCTTCGTCGCCGAGTTCGTCGGCACGGCCAACGTGCTCCACGGCGAGCTGGCCCGACAGCTCACCGGCAACGCCGCCGCGTTCTCCCTGCGCCCGGAGCACCTGCGCTTCGGCACGGCGAGCGACGACGAATTGCAGGTGGAAGGCATCCTCCACGACGTGCAGTACCTGGGCGCCAGCAGCCGCTACGAAGTCCACCTCGACGGCGGCGAGCGCCTGGCGGTCAGCCTGCCCAACGGCGAGCGCCTCGACGGCGCCCGTCCCGAGCCCGGCCAGCGGGTGCGGGCCTGCTGGCCCCGCAGCGCCATGGTCGCCCTCAGCGAGTAGCCCATGGACGCCGTCATCATCCGTCGCCCGACGGGCCCCATGAGGGGGTTGTCCAGCTTCCTCTACCGGCGCTCCACCCTCTACCTGCTGCTGCTCCTGACGCCGCCCCTGCTCTGGTTCGGCGTGGTCTACGTCGGCTCGCTCTTCGCCCTGCTCTGGCAGAGCTTCTACACCTTCGACGACTTCACCATGGCGGTGACGCCCGACCTGACCCTGGCCAACTACCAGGCCCTGTTCAACCCCGCCAACTACGACATCATCCTGCGCACCCTGAGCATGGCCGTGGTGGTCAGCCTGGCCAGCGCGGTGCTGGCCTTCCCCATCGCTTACTACATGGCGCGCTACGCCTCGCCCCGCGAAAAGGCCTTCTTCTACATCGCGGTGATGCTGCCCATGTGGGCCAGCTACATCGTCAAGGCCTACGCCTGGACCGTGATCCTGGCCAAGGGCGGGCTGCTCTACTGGCTGATCCAGAGGCTGCACCTGGAGGGCCTGCTGAACCTGCTGCTGGGCCTGCCCGGCATCGGCGGCAACACCCTGTCCACCTCGCACCTGGGACGCTTCCTGGTGTTCACCTACATCTGGCTGCCCTTCATGATCCTGCCGATCCAGGCGTCCCTGGAGCGCCTGCCGCCCTCGCTGCTGCAAGCCTCCGCCGACCTGGGCGCCCGCCCCCGGCAGACCTTCTTCCAGGTGATCCTGCCCCTGGCCTTCCCGGGGGTCGTGGCCGGCTCCATCTTCACCTTCAGCCTGACCCTCGGCGACTTCATCATCCCGCAACTGGTAGGCCCCAGCGGTCTGTTCATCGGCACCATGGTCTACGTCCAGCAAGGCTCGGTGGGCAACATCCCCCTGGCGGCGGCCTTCACCCTGGTGCCCATCCTGCTCATCGCCCTCTACCTCACCCTCGCCCGCCGGCTGGGAGCCTTCGATGCACTCTGAGCGAGCGGCCTGGGGCCTGCGCCTGGCGGCCTGGGGCGGGCTGGTGTTCCTGCATTTCCCGATCCTGGTGATCCTGCTCTACGCCTTCAACACCGAGGAATCGGCCTACAGTTTTCCGCTCAAGGGCTTCACCCTGGAATGGTTCGCCGTGGTGGGCGGCCGCGAGGACGTGCTGCAAGCCATCGTCCTGTCCCTCAAGATCGCCTGCCTGGCCACCGCCATCGCCATGGTCCTGGGCACCCTGGCAGCGGCGGCGCTCTACCGCCGCAGCTTCTTCGGCAAGGAGAGCATCACCCTGATGCTGATCCTGCCCATCGCCCTGCCCGGCATCATCACCGGCATCGCCCTGCTCTCGGCCTTCAAGACCCTGGGCATAGACCCGGGCTTCTTCACCATCGTCGTCGGCCACGCCACCTTCTGCGTGGTGATCGTCTACAACAACGTCATCGCGCGCTTTCGCCGTACCTCCCAGAGCCTGATCGAAGCCTCCATGGACCTGGGCGCCGACGGCTGGCAGACCTTCCGCTACATCATCCTGCCGAACATCGCCACGGCGCTGCTGGCGGGCGGCATGCTGGCCTTCGCGCTGTCTTTCGACGAAATCATCGTGACCACCTTCACCGCCGGCCATGAACAGACCCTGCCCCTCTGGCTGCTCAGCCAGCTCAGCCGCCCGCGCGATGTGCCGGTGACCAACGTGGTGGCCCTGCTGGTGATGCTGGCCACCATGCTGCCCATCCTCGGCGCCTACTACCTGACGCGGGGCACCGAGACCGTGGCGGGCGGCGGCAAATGAAAACACTCCCGCAGAGCCCCCTTCCCCAGATGGAAGAAGGGCCGAATGGCATTCGACCGAGGACCCCACCATGCAAACCCAACTGCTGATCAACGGCCAGTTCGTCGCCGGCGAAGGCCCGGCCTTGGACGTGCTCAACCCTGCCACCGGCGCCGTGCTGGTGCAGATCCCGGAAGCCGGAGAAAGCCAGGTGGATGCCGCCGTGCGCGCCGCCGACGCCGCCTTCGAAGGCTGGGCGCGGACTTCGCCAAGGGACCGCGCCACCCTGCTGCTGCGCCTGGCGGACCGCATCGAGGCCCACGCCGAAGAATTCGCCCGGCTGGAGTCGGACAACTGCGGCAAGCCCTACGCCGCCGCCCTCAATGACGAGATCCCGGCCGTGGCCGACGTGTTCCGCTTCTTCGCCGGCGCCAGCCGTTGCCTCACCGGCTCCGCCGCCGGCGAATACCTGCCGGGCTTCACCTCCATGATCCGCCGCGACCCGGTGGGCGTGATCGCCTCCATCGCGCCCTGGAACTACCCGCTGATGATGGCCGCCTGGAAACTGGCCCCGGCGCTGGCCGCCGGCAATACCGTGGTGCTCAAGCCCTCGGAGCAGACGCCGCTCACCGCCCTGCGCCTGGCGGAGTTCATCGCCGAACTCTTCCCGGCCGGCGTGGCCAACATCGTCCTCGGCCGGGGTCCCAGCGTCGGCAGTCCGCTGGTGTCCCACCCGCTGGTGCGCATGGTCTCCCTCACCGGCTCGGTGGGCACCGGCAAGGCCATCATCCGCAGCGCCGCCGACAGCGTGAAACGCACCCACATGGAACTGGGCGGCAAGGCACCGGTAATCGTCTTCGACGACGCCGACCTGGCCGACGTGGTGGCCGGCATCCGCACCTTCGGCTTCTACAACGCCGGGCAGGACTGCACCGCCGCCTGCCGCATCTACGCCGGCCGGAAGATCTACGACAACTTCGTGGCCGACCTGGCCAGCGCGGTATCCAGCCTGAAGACCGGCCTGCAACAGGACCCGGCAACCGAGCTCGGCCCGCTGATCACCCAGGCGCAGCGGGATCGCGTGGCGGGCTTCGTCGAACGGGCCGGCGCCCTGCCCCATGTCCAGATCGCCACGGGCGGCAAGCCCGTGGCCGGCAGCGGCTTCTTCTACGAACCCACCGTGGTGGCCCATGCGAAACAGGACGACGAGATCGTGCAGCGGGAAGTCTTCGGCCCGGTGGTGACGGTGACGCCCTTCAGCGAGGTGGACGAGGCCGTGCGCTGGGCCAACGACTCCGACTATGGCCTGGCCTCATCGGTCTGGACCCGCGACGTGGGCCGCGCCGCCGCCGTCGCCTCGCGCCTGCAGTACGGCTGCACCTGGATCAACACCCACTTCATGCTCACCAACGAAATGCCCCACGGCGGCTTCAAGCAGTCCGGCTATGGCAAGGACCTGTCCATGTACGGCCTGGAGGATTACACCGTGGTGCGGCACGTGATGATCCGGCATTGACCGCCCCCTTCGCGGGCACGAATCGACAGGGTGCACCCTGTAGGAGCCGGCTTGCCGGCGAATGGCGCGGATCGATTCGCGGGCAAGCCCGCTCCCACGGCGAATCGACAGGGCGCACCCTGTAGGAGCCGGCTTGCCGGCGAACGGCGCGGACCGGTTCGCGGGCAAGCCCGCTCCTAGAAAGCGAGGTCCAGCCAGCGCCGGTAGAAGCCCTCGGCCACCTGGTTCAGCGCCCTCACCTTGCGTGGCAGGTCGTCGAGCATCCTCGCGATGCCCTGCTGGCTGGGCTGGGTCTCGTCCAGCAGGTGGGCCCAGTCGGTGAGCCAGACACGCACCAGTTCCTCGGTCATCTCCGGATGCCCCTGCAGGGCCAGCACCCTGTCGCCCCAGGAGAAGCCCTGGTTGGGGCACCAGGGGCTGTCCATCAGCCACTGGGCACCCTCGGGCAGATCGAAGGTGTCGCCGTGCCACTGGAAAATGGAGAACTCCCGGGGCAGATGCGCCATCCAGGGGTTGTCGGTGGCCAGGGCGCGCTTCTCCAGCGGCTGCCAGCCGACCTCGGTGTAGGGCATGCGATGGACCGGCGCGTCCAGGGCGCGGGCCAGCAGTTGGCCCCCCAGGCAATGGCCGATCAGGGGCACGTCGCGGGCGATGAAGTGCTTCAGTGCGTCGACCTCCGCCCCGATCCAGGGCAAGGGGTCGTTCACGCTCATGGGCCCACCCATGATGGCCACGGCCTTGGGGCGGTCCAGGTCATAGCCGTCCAGCTCGCCCAGGTCCGTCCGCAGCACGGTGAAGTCGCGCTGCTCGCGGTCCAGGACGGTCGCCAGGTGGCCGGGTGGGCAGAAATCCACGTGGGTGAGAATCAGGATATCGGTCATGGGGTCGTCTCCGTTGGCGGAGTCTGAGGCAAAGGCCATGCCGAGGTCGAGTACCGGAAATCCGGGGGTTTGCAGGGAATCCACGGCCGGTGCGGGGAAGGAAAAGTCAGCCGGGACTGTGACGGGAATGCCCGGTTCGCGACGGACGCGCCGCCGCGAACCGCAAGGGCTTCAGGGTTGCTTGGCGGGAATTTCCTGGGTCACGCCCCAGCCGTCCAGCACCCCACCCAGGGGCACCACCAGGGCCTCCAGGTCATGCTCGAAATCACCGATGCCCGCGTGGGTGGCATACATCACCTTGCTCACCTGCAGGTGCCAGGCCCCATCGGCACGGACCGACACCTGGGCATTCAAGGACTCGCCGCGAAAATTCCGCGCCGCCATTCGTGCCCGGTCCTCGTCGGGGAAAATGGCGTAGAACTCGATCGGATGGACCCGGGCGAAATCGAAACCACCCTCTTTCATGCGGCGCAACAGATTGGTACTGACATCATCGTGGAAGGCTGTGCTCATGAAACGACCTCCTCTAGGCGATGGATGAGTGTTCCGCTTCTACCGCTATTCAGGAAACCGGAGGATCCGGCTTCGCGACACCCTGCGGTGCCGCCCCCCAGGGGCCCGCCGTGCAGACGCAACGCCACGCCCCGACCAGGTCCCGAGCGGACCCGGCCGCTGTTTCACTCGAAGAGTGAGAATGCAGCTTCAATTTGCAGGGTAGCGCCCCGTTTGCCGGTCTGCCGAAAACCTGGACAAGTTGTCGCAAAAGCGGCGACCAGCGGCCCTCACCCCCCCGGCCGAGCCCCCCGTTGCCGACGGACGAAGTCGGCAACGCTGGCCAGCGCCCGGTCCGCCGCGTGCAGCACCCCGGCATGGGCCTGGAACACATGCCAGAGTCCCGGATACCGCTCCAGGCGTACCCAGCCACCGGCCTCCCTCACCCGCTCCGCCAGGCGCAGGCTGTCGTCCCGCAGGATTTCGTCCTCCGCCACCTGCAACAGCAATGGCGGCAGGCCCGCCAGGTCGTCGAACAGCGGCGACAGGGCCGGATCGCGCCTATCCATGCCCGGCGGGCAATAGAGGTCGGCGGCCTGGGCCACCCAGGCCGGGTTGATCAGTGGGTCCCCCGCCGATGGCGCGTGCAATGCCTCGCCGCTCATGTCGGTGACCGGCGAGAAGCACAGCACTCCCGCCGGCGACGGCAAGCCCTGGCGGCGGGCCTCCAGCGCGCAGAGCAGGGCCAGGTTGCCGCCGGCCGAATCACCGCCGATGAAAAGGCGCGAGGCCGGGTGGCCGGCCGCCAGCAATTCGCGGTAGGCCGCCACGGCATCGTCACGGGCGGCGGGAAAGGGATGCTCCGGGGCCAGCCGGTAATCCAGCGCGCACACGGCGATGCCGGCGCCCTTGGCGAGGTGGCCGGCGATCGCCCGGTGCGTCGCCGGGGAGCCGGTCATGAAGGCGCCACCGTGCAGGTAAAGCAGCACCCCATCGGCGCCCTCCGGCGGCCGGTGCCACTCGCAGGGCCGGCCGCCCAGCCGCCCGGTTTCCCTCGCCAGGCCACGGGGCGCCAGGGTGCTTGCGGTCAGGCCGCGCAACAAAAGACGCTGCCAGGGCACCGGCGTCGGCGGCCGCATCAGCCCCCGGAACAGCAGCCGCAAGCTGACTCGCAGCACGGCCCGCAGCAGGGGCTGGCCAGGGTCGGGAGCGGTGAAATCAACGGGTGCATTCATAGCGGTCCAGCTCCAGTCGGCGGGTGAGTTGGCGATAGGTGAAGGTGAAACCGGGCCAGTTGGTGGTGTTGCGACCGTCGGCGGTCTTGTACCAGCTGGTGCAGCCCTGCTCCCAGACGGAATGGCGCACCTCTCGCTGCAGGCGCTGGTTGAAGCGGCGCTGTACCTCGGGCTTGAGGTCCAGGTAGCGAACCCCCTGGAGCGCGCGGATGCCGTCCAGCACATAGGGGAACTGGCTTTCCAGCATGTAGATGATCGAGTTGTGGCCCAGGTTGGTGTTGGGTCCGTAGAGCACGAACAGATTGGGGAAGCCGGTCACGCTGATGCCCAGATAGGCCTCTGCGCCTTCCCGCCAGGCCTCGTTCAGGTCGCGGCCAGCGAGGCCCCGGATCGTCATGGGCGCGAGGAAGTCCGTGGCGGTGAAGCCGGTGCCGAGGATGATGGCGTCCACCTCGATGCGCCGGCCATCGCGGGTGATCACCGCGTCCGTCGTCACCTCGCGGATGCCGCCATCCTCCAGCGCCACATTGGGGCGCTCCAGGGCCGGGTAGAAATCGTTGGAAATCAGGATGCGCTTGCAGCCCAGCGGATAGTCCGGCACCAGCCGCCGGCGCAGCTCCGGGTCGGCGATGCCGCGTCGCAGGTGCCGCTCGAAGCGCCCCCGCATCAGGCTCATCAGCGACGGAAACACCGTGAACGCCAGGGCCCGCGATTCATGATGGATGTACGTGAGCAGCCGGTCGACCTTCTGCAGGACAGGCAGGCGCCGCATCAGCGCCAGCTCCCAGCTGCGGTAGGCGCGGTCCGGCTTGCGGATCACGTAGGGCGCCGAACGCTGGAACACCGTCAACCGCGCAACCTGCGGGGCGATCTGCGGCACGAACTGGATGGCGCTGGCCCCCGTGCCTATCACCGCCACGCGCTTGCCCGCCAGGTCGTACCGGTGGTTCCAGCGGGCCGAGTGGAACAGCTCGCCCCGGAAGGTCTCCAGCCCCGGAATCGTCGGCCAGGCCGGGCGATTGAGCTGGCCGCAGGCACTCACCAGCGCCCGAGCGCGAAAGCGCTCCCCGGCGCGGCTATGCACCTCCCAGGTGCCGCTGGCCTCGTCGAACACCGCGCCTTCCACCTCGCAACCGAAGCGGATCTGCCGGCGCAGCCCGTACTTGGCGGCGCAGTGCCGCAGATAGGCGAGGATCTCCGCCTGGGGCGCGAACTTGCGTGACCAGTCGGCCTTGGGCTCGAAGGAAAAGGAATAGAGGTGGGAAGGCACGTCGCAGGCTGCGCCGGGGTAACCGTTGTCACGCCAGGTGCCGCCGATCTCGTCGCCCTTCTCGAGGATCAGGAAATCCTCGATGCCGGCCTTGCGCAGCTGGATGGCCATACCGAGGCCACCGAAGCCGGCGCCGATGATCAGCACCCGCAGTGGGACCCCGTGGGAACTGTTCTGCATTCTTATCATCCCCCGTCATGCTGCGGGAGATGCTAGATCGACTGGCCTCGGGCGGGAATGGCCCAACGCGCCAGGGGAGCTCTTTTTTGGGACAGGCGTACCGCTTTTCGTGATCGGGGTAAGGGGAAGGCCCGGATCGACCTCCCCTGCGTCCCGGGCTCAGCGGCCGGCGCGGGACTCGCGGATATAGAAGCGGGCTTTCTGCGCCTTGTCGGTGCACCCTTCGAAGGACTCGAACTGTTGCTCGGTCTTGGCGGCGGTCAGCAGGCTCAGTGCCTTGGAATAGCTCACGGCTCCGGAAAAGCCTTCGGCCTTCGCCATGTCCAGCTCCTGCCAGGCGGCATCCAGTTCGGACGCGCAACTGCTGCGGTAGGCCGTCTTGCCGGCGCACCCCACCAGAACGAGGGCCATCAGGGGCAGGCAGATCCAGGCTTTCATCGATAAACACTCCCGTTGTGAAAATGACCAGAGTCTAGTGCCTCGATAGACGCTCCGACAGCGGGAAGATTCAACTTCGTGGACGGATCGGCATCACGACGAAACGCCCTGGGACGGCCCTTTGCCGTCTTGGCGAGGCACCGGCGAGAGGCGTATCGTCAAAGCTTCTGCAAAAGGGGCTGCGGATGAGCAAGCGTGTCGCACTGGTACTGGGTTCGGGGGGCGCACGGGGCTATGCCCATATCGGCGTCATCGAGGAAATCGAAGCACGGGGGTATGAAATCGCCTGCATCGCAGGCTGCTCCATGGGCGCGGTGGTGGGTGGCATCTACGCCGCCGGCAAGCTGCGCCAGTACCGCGAATGGACCGAAAGCCTGGACTACCTCGACGTACTGCGCCTGCTGGACGTGAGCTTCCGTCTCGGCGCCATCCGCGGCGAAAAGGTCTTCGGGCGCATTCGCGACATCGTCGGCGAAATCAATATCGAGGAACTGTCCATCCCCTACACGGCGGTGGCCACCGACCTCACCAACCAGCAGGAAATCTGGTTCCAGGAAGGCTGCCTGCACCAGGCCATGCGCGCCTCGGCGGCCATTCCCAGCCTCTTCACCCCCGTCGTCCAGGGCAGCCGCATGCTGGTGGACGGTGGCCTGCTCAACCCGCTGCCCATCATTCCCGTGGTGTCGAGCCACTGCGACCTCATCGTCGCGGTCAACCTCAACGCCACCAACCAGCGGGAATACCAGCTGCCGGTGATCGACCGGCCACCGGCCGTCAAAAGCCGCGTCGACCTGCTGATGAACTCCCTCAGCTCACGCCTGCCCTTCCGCAAACGCGGCAACGGCGAACCCCACGGCCTGCTCGACCCGGAAAGTCTGCCCGGCGGCAACCCCTGGCTGGAAGACGCGGCGCCGCAAATGCAGCAACCCGCCGCCGCCCCGGAAACCGACGGCGCCCCCCGCTCCGCCAGCGGCTCGGAAGTGATCGCCAACGTCGGCCCCGCCTCCCTGCTGGACCTGGTCAACCAGAGCTTCGAGGTCATGCAGACCTCCCTCGCCCAATACAAGATCGCCGGCTACCCGCCGGATATCCTCATCAACGTGCCCAAGCGCGTCTGCCGCTTCTTCGAGTTTTACAAGGCCCCGGAGCTGATTCAGCTGGGACGGCAGATTGCGCGGGACACGCTGGAGCGGTTCGAGCAGGGGCGGTGAACAAGTAATCGAAAAGTCAGATCAGCCAGCGGCCCAATCCTCTACGAGAAGACCAGGCACACGCAGAAACTCCCGTGTGTTGTTGGTGACAACAATGCAGCCGGTGGAGAGTGCGTGCCCTGCAATTCCGGTGTCGTTCGGGCCGATCGGCGTGCCTGCCTTCAGCAACTGGGCCATCAAGTTCGCAGAGGCCTCAACGGCCGTATCGTTCCAGGGCAGAATTTCGTCCAGGCGCTGCACCAGGGCATCGATCCAGGCCGTCAACGCCTTGGGCGCGCGAGGCGAGGCGGCGCCGTAGCGAAGCTCGGCGTAGGTGATGGCCGAAATCACCAACCGATTGCCGGCAGCGGCAGCGCACTGCAGACGCTCCAACACCTGCGGCGGGTTCTTCCGGATGATGAACGAGCAGATATTCGTATCCAGCATATAGGTCACGACAGTCGGCATCCCGGGTCAATCCTCGCGTTCAGAGAAGTCGACCCGGCCTGGCTCGATGACCGCAGGACGATCCGCCAGGAAGTCCGCCTCGATGGGCTCCATCGTCGCCAGGCTGCTCCAGGAGGGGCGCGACGGCCGCAGCGTCAGCGTGTCGCCTTCACGGGTCACGATCAACTCGGTCACGCCGTGGAACTCCATGTCCCGGGGGATTCGAATGGCCTGATTCCGACCATTGCGGAACAACGAAACAGTGATAGTGGCCATGGTTAGCCTCCTCGTTTCAAATCGAATAATCCTCAGCGCTCAAGATTAGCATATGCCAAGCATATGTTTCGACGCAGCGAGCCTGGGACCTTTCGACGCGGCGGCTGGACCTCAGTTACCCCCCCCCTGCTGGGGCACGATCTCCCTCGTGCCCCCTCATCACCCCAGCTCACAAAGCCTTCATTTCAGCGATATCACGCACCACCTGATCTGCGGAGTGGTCGAACATTGCCTGCTCCTGGGCATCCAGAGGCAACTCGATCACCCGCACAATCCCTTCCTCGGCCAGCACACAGGGGACACCCATCGCAATATCCGTCCGCCCGTACTCGCCCTCGAGAATCGCCACCGCCGGCAAGATGCGGTTACGCCCATTGGCGATGGCATCCACCATCTGCGCGATGGCCACGCCCGGGGCATCGCAGGCGCTTCCCAGCTTCTTCAATCCCAGAATCTCGCCGCCACCCTGACGTGTGCGCTCCACGATCCGCTCTATCTGCTGGCTGGACAGGAAGTGGGACAGCGGCACCGAACCGACCGTGCAGTAGCGCATCAGCGGCACCATGCTGTCGCCATGCCCGCCCAGCACCAGCGCCGAGATATCCCGAGCGGAAAACCCTGTCTCCTCGGCGATGAAACACTTCATGCGTGCTGTATCCAGCACCCCCGCCTGCCCGAACACCCTGTCGCGCCCCAGCTCACTGAGGCACCAGGCCCGATAGGTCAGTACGTCGACCGGGTTCGACACCACCAGCACCGTCGCCGCCGGGGCATGACGATTGATGTCCCGCATGATGCTGTCGAGAATTGGCAGATTGATACTCAATACATCCTGGCGCGACTGGCCCGGCTTGCGGGGCACACCCGCCGTAATCACCACCAGCTCGGAGTCCTGCAGCAACTCGGCATTGCCCCCGCCACAAACCCGGGTATCGGAGCCTGACTCAACGGCCGCCTGCCAGACGTCCAGCGCCTTGCCCTTTGCCAGCTCACCCTGCACATCGATCATCACCAACTCACGACAGAGCTCTTCCCGGGCGATGATCTGGGCTGCCGCCTCACCCACCATTCCGACACCCACGATCGATAGCTTTTTCATCTCACACCTCACACCATCCCGCGGCGCGTGCCACCCGCAGCACGTCTACCCTTGCAGGACAGTATTGCCCGCTGACGCAGAACGACCACCCGAAGGTGGCGAAAGGTATCGCTGATGGGCAGTCGGCCAGGTCCGGAGCGGCCATCCATGCGGGCAGCTAGACTGTCGCCAGGCCAGTGGATTTGGTTGACGTGGATCAAGCGCCCCGGAGCTGCTGGCGCTAATGTCGAGCTAATTTTCATGACGGGCTGAGCAGATGATCTGGTTCCGGAGCCATCAACGCGCGCTGCTCCGCATGGCCCTGGTGCTGTGGGCGCTGGCGTTCGGGGTTGCGGTAAGCCATGGCTGCCTGTCCTATCCCGTGCATGACCTCGCGCTGGCTCACGCGGACATTCCGACCAGCCTGCATGATTCGGCGCACCAGCTTCATGCCAGTGGCTGCCTGCAATTCTGCGAAGACAGCGCGTCAGCACTCAATCCGGCGCCTAGCCATCTTCTACTCGAACAGGCCTTCTGGGGCGCGCTGCTTGCGCTTCCCTTCCTCTTCCTGACAGCCGTCATCCCCATGCGCTTCGGCGCACTCGCCATTCGCCTGCCAGCGCCTCCACGGCCACCGGCACGTCTGAGCTTCGTCCGCTTCAACGATTGACCCTCCATTCGTGCGCCCGGACTTTCGGACGCCGTCTTGCTGCGCCTGCTCGACGCCGGCGTTGCCCGATTCATCTCACCCCTTGAAACAACCGGAGATCGCCATGCAAATGCCCATCAAATCGTTCGTCGCCGCACTGCTGATCAGTAGTCCACTGCTCGCCGCGGCCGTCGAGGAACATCATCCCGACCAGGCCCCGGCGCAAGCCGCGAGCCAGTCGGCCCCCGTCCAGACCGAGGCCCAGAACCAGGCCCGGGAAAAGGCGATAGCCGAGCAAGTGGAAAAGATGCAGGCCATTCACGACAGGATCGCTGCTGCCAAGACCCCGGAGGAGCGCCAGGCGGCCATGCGCGAGGGCATGCAGGCGATGAAGGACGGCCTCGGCATGATGCAGAGCGGCTGCCCCGGGCAGGGCATGGGAGGGCGTATGGGAATGATGGACTCGAAAATGATGGAGATGATGATGCAGATGATGGGCCAGCAGGCCGGCATGATGGGGCCGCAGTCGGGCATGCAGGGCATGCCTATGCCGGCACCTGCGGAGCAGCCGCCCCAGAAGCCCGCCCAACAGTGATTTGCCGAGACCCGCTGCTGGCCTTGTGAACGGCCGGCAGCGGGACATCCCGCCTCCGCTCCTGGAGAAAGCTCATGAACGCGTCGGATCCATCCCACCCGCAGCCACCCTTCTGGCGCAGCACACCCGGCATCGCCACAGGCATGTTGCTGGTCATCGCCCTGTTCTACCTGGCCCGAGAGCATTACGGCCATGTCTCGCTGTTATTGCCCTACGCCATCTTGCTGCTGTGCCCGCTGATGCACCTGCTTGGCCATCATCGCGGTGGCCACGGCCGTCATGGTGAGACCGACGACACCACCAAGGGCGGCAGGAGCGGCTGACTCATGCACAGTCACGAGCCTGCGCACTCACGCACACCCGCCGGGAAGGACACCTCGGCCGTCGAGGTGAAAGACCCGGTATGCGGGATGGTGGTCAGTGCAGACAGCCCCCACCGACTGCAGCACGCCGGGAATACCTACCGGTTCTGCAGCGAAAAGTGCCTGTCGAAGTTCAGGGCCGAACCGGAACGCTATGGCACAGGCACAGGCACAGGCACAGGTGCGGACGCGGTGAGTCCAGCGTCCGTTGCGAGCGCTACCTGGTACACCTGCCCGATGCACCCTGAAGTCCGCCAAGCGGGGCCTGGAGTCTGTCCGAAGTGCGGCATGACCCTGGAGCCCGAACTACCGGAACTGGAGCAGGAGGAGAACCCCGAGCTCAGGGACTTTTCCCGGCGCTTCTGGGGGACCCTGCCGCTGACCGGCATCGTCACGCTGCTGGCCATGGGCGGACATGCCTTGAACCTGTTCCACGGCGCCATGCAGAACTGGGTCGAACTGGTGATCGCGAGTCCGGTCGTGCTCTGGGCTGGGTGGCCCTTCTACGTTCGCGGAGTGCGCTCGGTGATCCAGCGCAGTCCCAACATGTGGACGCTGATCGGCCTCGGGACTTCCGCCGCCTATCTCTACAGCGTCGTGGCCACCCTGGCACCGGCGGCCTTCCCGGCGAACTTCATGATGGAAGGCCGCATCGGCGTCTACTTCGAGGCTGCGGCCGTCATCATTTCACTCACCCTGCTGGGGCAGATGCTCGAACTCAAGGCGCGCTCGCAGACCTCCGCCGCCATCAAGGCCCTGCTGGGCCTGGCGCCCCGAACGGCGCGACGGATCAACGCCGACGGCAGCGAAGAGGACATCCCCCTGAGTCACGTGCACCCGGGTGACCGGCTGCGCGTCCGCCCAGGCGAAAAGGTTCCGGTCGACGGCCTGGTCCTGCAGGGTGAGAGCGCCGTCGACGAGTCAATGCTGACGGGCGAGCCCATTCCGGTACTGAAACGGCCCGAGGACACCGTGATAGGCGCCACCCTCAACACCCACGGCAGCCTGGTGGTGCAAGCACAGAAAGTCGGCTCGGCGACCGTCCTCGCGCAGATCGTCCAGATGGTCGTGCAGGCGCAGCGCTCGAAGGCCCCCATGCAGCGACTGGCTGACGTGATCGCCGGCTATTTCGTACTGGTCGTCATCGCCATCGCGATTCTGACCCTGTTCCTATGGGGCCTCTGGGGACCGACGCCCGGATGGGTGTTCGGCCTGATCAATGCGGTGGCGGTGCTGATCATCGCCTGCCCCTGCGCACTTGGCCTGGCGACCCCCATGTCGGTGATGGTGGCTACCGGCAAGGCTGCCGGCAGCGGAGTGCTGTTCCGCGATGCTGCGGCCATCGAGAACCTGCGCCGGATCGATACCCTGATTGTCGACAAGACCGGCACCCTTACCGAAGGTCGGCCGTCCTTCCAGGGCCTTGAGGTGGCCCCCGGATTCACTGCCAGGGACGTGCTGCGGCTGGCCGCCAGCCTGGACCAGGGCAGCGAGCATCCCCTGGCGCATGCCATCGTGGAGCAGGCCCGCGCAGAGGGCCTGGCGTTGAGCGCAGTGGAGGCGTTCGAGAGCGCCTCCGGGATCGGAGTGCGCGGACGCGTAGAGGGACGGACCCTGCTGCTGGGCAATACCGCGCTGCTGGAGGAAGCGGGCGTGCCCTGTGAAGCCCTGCGGGAGAGGGCCGAACAGCTACGCAGCGATGGGGCGAGCATCATCTACCTGGCGGTGGATGGCACGGCAGCCGGCCTGCTGGCCGTGGCCGACCCGATCAAGCCGACCTCCCGGCAAGCCGTCGAGCGCCTTCAGGCCGTAGGCGTCCGGGTCATCATGGCGACCGGCGACGGGCCGACGACAGCGCGTGCGGTGGCTCGCCAGCTCGGCATCGAGGAGGTGCATGGCGAGGTCAGGCCACAGGACAAGGAGCGCCTTGTCGCCGCGCTGCAGCAGGAGGGACGCCGGGTGGCGATGGCCGGAGACGGCATCAACGACGCACCGGCCCTGGCGCGCGCCGATGTCGGCATCGCCATGGGTACCGGCACTGATGTCGCGATGAACAGCGCGCAGATCACCCTGGTCAAGGGCGACCTGCTCGGCATTCTCCGCGCCCGCAGCCTCTCCATGGCGACCGTACGCAACATGCACCAGAACCTCGCCTTCGCCTTTGCCTACAACGCCATGGGTATTCCGCTGGCGGCCGGGCTGTTCTACCCGCTGACCGGGCACCTGCTGTCGCCGATGGTGGCGGCGCTGGCCATGAGCGTGAGTTCGGCATCGGTCGTCTTCAACGCGCTGCGCCTGCGCAAGGCTTCGCTCGGCGACCAGGTCCGACAGGCTTGACCTTGCCACCATGGCAAGGTCGAAGATGAATTCAGGTCCCACGCCGGGTCAGCCGGTGTCTTGGGTAGAGAAGTTTACTCGCTGAGGAGTCGCCAGGATGAAAAGTATCGAACTGCGGGTTGAAGGCGTGAGCTGTGCTTCCTGTGTTCGCCACGTGAATGCCGCGTTGGCGTCGGTCGCCGGAGTGACCGAGGTATCGGTCGACCTTGCGGCGGGCCGGGTGCGCGTCGGCGGCGACGCCGATGCCCGGTCGCTGCTGGCCGCCCTGCAGGACGCAGGCTACCCGGCCAGACGCGAGGCCCCGGAGGACGTCGGAACGCAGGGCTGCGGCGGCAGTTCCTGCTGCTGTCACTGAATGCAGGATGCTTCTTCCCCAGCGACGCCGGGCCGCGTCGGGGCTGTTTCGAGCGGGATTACCACACTATCGGCCAGGTGCGATGACAACACGAAGGCGCCTGGCGAGATTGGCCGGCACTGATGAATAACCACTGGGAGGCGTCGCCATGGGTGCGCTGGAGAACCGCGTTCCACCGCTGCTGGTAGCGGGTCTGATCGCCCTGCTGATGGGCTTCGCGGCCAACTGGCTGCCGCGCCTCGAGCTGGTGTGGGCAGGACGGCTGGCAACCGCCTTGCCGGTACTGTTCCTGGGGCTCGCCGTGTGCGTGGCCGGCGTGCTGTCGTTTCGCCGCGCACGCACCACGGTCAATCCGCTACAGCCACAGCAGGCGTCTTCGCTGGTGGAGGCCGGCATCTACCGGTACAGCCGCAATCCCATGTACCTGGGCTTCGCCCTCATCCTGGCAGCCTGGGCGCTGGCCCTGGCATCGCCCCTTGCCCTGTTGGGCGTGCTGATCTTCGTGCTGTACATGAACCGCTTCCAGATCGCTCCTGAAGAACGGGCGCTCGAAGCGCTGTTCGGCGAAGCCTTCGATTGCTACCGCGCCCGGGTGCGTCGCTGGCTGTAAGCACGGGGCGCTCCCCGGAGGGCGCATCAGGTGAGTGCATGGGTCAAGGCGGAGGCTCGCCGAGTAGAGGATTCAGGACGCCGCCAGTTCGTTTGGTGTGAAACGCTCGCTCGCGTCCATCCGCACACCGCGCAGGTGCGCGGTTTCCTGGTGGTAGTCGTAGAGCGGCTCGGCGAAGTAGCTGATCAGCAGGGTACGACGACGAGCGCCGAGGAGGTTGAGGCTGCCGCCATGAACCAGATCGACGTCGAGCACCAGGATGTCGCCCGCAGCGCCTGCTAGCTGCACCGAGCGGGATTCATCGTTGAAGTCGAAGGGCGGCTCGTCCGGTACGGGCCGGTGGCTGCCAGGGACGATGCGGGTGGCGCCATTGTCGGGGCCATAGTCGTCGAGGAACGCCAGGGCGATGGCCATGTCGCCGGGGCGCTGGGCCGACAGGTCGCGGTGCAGCCGCTGGTGACCGCCACCCGCAAGCGGCTCGCGCCCTTCGACCTGAGCGAGGAAGAAGCGCTCGCCAATGAGTGCTCCCACCACCGCCAGCAGCGCCGGCAGGCGACACACCGCCTGCACCCCGGGATCGAGGTCCAGCATCGAGTGGCGCCAGTCCATGCCACGGGGCACGGGCCATTGGCTCGACGGCTTGACGCCCGCATCGAACACGGCGCGAAGCTCATCCAGACTCTCGGCCGGTATGGCCTGGCGGAGCAGCGCATAGCCGTCACTGTGGACCTGCTGGCGTTCGATCATGGCGTCCTCGATTTCCCTGTCAGAGACGTGTTTTAGCAGAGCGGGCCGGCGAAGAGTGGGTGATTCAGCGACAAGCAGGTCGATTGGGTGAACCGGGTGCGCAGCCGGACGGATCGACTCCAGGGCGGCCAGGACCTGCAATCCGTGCGCACCGATCGGGATGAAAGGCATGGCGCTTTCGCAGATATGTCCTACACCTGTAAGCATGGAAGAACGACGAACGATCGAAAGGAGTCGACAGGCGGTATCCCGCCCACGTCCCCCTGTTCCTGATCCGATTCCTCTCTCCAGTCCTCATTCCCGGCGTATCGACGGGGCCTGAACCTGCTCGTTCGTCTGGCGCCGCCAAGGAGGTGCAGCACGCCCTACCGAGTTCCACCGTGAAGCCGGTCCCGGCCATAGTGCCGAGCCCCGGGCCAAGAAGAAGAAGGAAGCCCTGGTCGGGCGGGCAGGTCCCGAACGGTGCCAGGCGTTTCGCAATCAAGGAGATGATCGATGAACCAGCCTCAAGGAACGCTTGCCGGATTGGCCATGACGGCCACCCTCCTCTCTGCCGCCGCCCAGGCGGGCACCTACCCGGACTATGGCTACGCGCCGCCGGACAGCTACAAGGGCCCCACCTTCACACTCAGCCAGAGTTACCCCGCCACGCCTCCCAAGGACGGGCTGCCGGCCTTCTTCAAGCAGTTGCCAGCCAAGCCGGACAACAACTTCGAGACTTGGCGCGCCTACATGGACGCGGTGAAGGACTACTGCCTGGAAGGCAACGTGGAAGCCGACTGGTACGTGGAGAACAACAAGGTACGCGACTGGTATCACATGCCGTGGCAACACTATGGGCCGCTGGGTCGCGAGGGCATCCACGGCATGACCAAGGAAGCGCAGATCCAGTCCAGGCAGTTGGCGAGCACCCAGGTCGCCACCGGCCAGACCTACGCGGTGGGCATCTACAACGATATCGGTGCCTACACCATCGGCCAGGTGTGGAAGGACCCGCAGAGCCCGGACCCGAGCTACACCTCCAAGCCCAACAGCTTTGCCAACGGCACCGTGGTGTGCAAGGCGCTGTTCGCGGACATCGACCGCAGCACCGTGCCCTTCCTGGTGAACCCGGTCCTCTGGACGGGCTATATCACCGAGACCTTCCAGTCGGCCAACCGCACGGTGCGGGACGTGGCGCTGATCCAGATGGACATCGCCGTGCGTGATACACGCATCAGCGACACCGGCTGGATCTTCGGCACCTTCCAGTACAACGGCGAGAAGACCGGCAAACCCGGTTGGGACAACCTGGTGCCGGTGGGGATCATGTGGGGCAACGACCCGGAGGTGACCAGCAACGACTTCACCAACCCGCAGCCGACGGAAACCCGGATCAACCCCGCGCTGAAACAGACCGCCATCAACGCCAACACCGAGGAGCTGCCGCCCACGCACCTGGGCTGGAACGGTCGCCTCAACGGCCCGGTGGACAACCCGAACAGCGCCTGCATGAGCTGCCACATGACGGCCGAGTCGCCGCAGCTGGCGATCATGAACCCGCTGTTCCAGGCCGATCCGCCGCCGGTGGGCTCGCCGGATTGGATGAAGTGGTTCCAGAACATCCCCGCCGGCCAGCCGTTCACCCCGGGCACCCGCAGCACCGACTACAGCCTGCAGATGTCGGGTGGCCTGGTGAATTTCTACCAGTGGAAGTGCGACATGAGTGGCATCTACGCGGACGGCTCCAACGCCTGCGCGAAAGTCGCCAGCATGAAGCTGAAGATGGCCCGGCCGAGCGACACCGCGCCCCAGGACGCACCGCGCGTCATGCGTGATCCGAGCCTGGAGCAGTTGTTGGAGTGATCCGCCGTTCCCCTCCGGGCACACCGCGCCCGGAGGGCTCTGGTCTGGCCGGTGGACAGGGCGCCGTCCCGAGGTGCGTCCTGCGCACCTCGATGGGTTTCACTGCGCTCTGCGCCATCCTGCGAGAGGCACCTTGCCGCGCGGGGTGCGGCTAGAAGATCGACCAGCCAATGCGCTCTGAGAGTTTCTCCAGGGCGGCCATGCCGGCCAAGGAGTTGCCGGCCTCGTTGAGTTCCGGCGACCAGACGCAGACGGTGAAACGGCCCGGCACCACGGCGACTATGCCGCCGCCGACGCCGCTCTTGCCCGGCAGGCCGACGCGGTAGGCGAAGTTGCCGGCTTCGTCGTAGAGGCCGCTGGTGGCCATGATGGCGTTGAGCTGCTTGGCCTGGCGCGGGGAGAGGATGCGTTCGCCGTCGTGGGGGCTGACGCCGTCGTTGGCGAGGAAGCTGAAGGCCAGGGCCAGGTCGGCGCAGCTCATCCGCAGGGCGCAATGGTGGAAGTAGCTGTGCAGCACAGCTTCCACGTCGTTGTGGAAGTTGCCGAAGGATTGCATCAGGTAGGCCATGGCGGCGTTGCGGGCGCGGTGCTGGTACTCCGAGCGAGCCACCACTTCATCGGACACCACGTGGGGATTGCCCGACAGGCGGCGGACGAAATCGCGCATGGAGAGGCAGGGCGCGGCGAAGCGGGATTCGTTGATGTCGCAGATGACCAGGGCGCCGGCGTTGATGAAGGGGTTGCGCGGCACGCCCCGCTCGAACTCCAGCTGGACCAGGGAATTGAAGGGCTGCCCGGAGGGTTCGTGGCCCAGGCGCTCCCAGATGGACTCGCCGGAGTGCTGGATGGCCTGCACCAGGCTGAACACCTTGGAGATGCTCTGGATGGAGAACGGGGTGCGGCCGTCACCGGCACTGTAGAGCTCGCCGTCATTGCTGTAGACGGCGATGCCCAACTGGTCCGGGGCGACACAGGAGAGCGCGGGGATGTAGCTGGCGACCTTGCCCTGGCCGATCAGGGGCCGGACTTCGTCGAGGATGTCGTTCAACAGCTCTTGCATGCTGGTCCTTCCGATTGCGGGCGTCTGCTGCGCCCATGGTCCTCTGGACGCCCGCCGGGACCGTCACGACACAGCCCGTTCAGGCCTCCTTGAGTCGGTAGCCGACACCCGCCTCGGTGACGATGAAGCGGGGGTTGGCCGGGTCGTCCCCGAGCTTCTGCCGCAGGTGCCCCACCACCACGCGCAGGTAGTGGGTGTCTTCGACGTGGGTCGGCCCCCAGATGTCCTTGAGCAGTTGCTGCTGGGTCACCACCCGCCCGAGGTGCCGCGCCAGTTGGGCGAGCACGGCGTACTCCTTGCGGGTCAGGGCCACCTCTTCGCCGTCGAGGGTGACGCGGCGGTAGGCGAAGTCGAGGCGCAGCGGGCCGCTGGCGATGCTGGCCTCCTGCTGTTCGCCGGGGCCGGCCTGGCGCAGCAGCACCCGCACCCGGGCGAGGAACTCCTGGATGCCGAAGGGCTTGGTCACGTAATCGTTGGCGCCACGGTCCAGGGCGAGCACCTTTTCCCCCTCGCTGGCCCGCACGGACAGCACCAGCACGGGAACCTGCGACCATTCCCGCAGTTCTTGCAGCACCTGCTGGCCGTCCATGTCCGGCAGTCCCAGGTCGAGCACCACCAGGTCGGGCCGGGCCAGCGCGGCCTGCTCCAGCCCTTCGCGGCCATTGGCGCCCTCCAGCACCCGGTAGCCCTGGGCGCTGAGGCTGATGCGCAGGAACTTGCGGATCTGCGCCTCGTCATCGATGACCAGGATGGTCGGTTGGTTGGTTGTCATGGGCAGGTCGTCAAATCCGTTGTCATCTCGGTGCATTGTCCATCTGTATGCGAACGAAGGTCACTCTTCCTCCAGCCTGGGCTGCGGGTGCAGCGGCAGGTGCAGGGTCAGGGTGGCGCCGCGCCCTTCCAGCCCCTCGCCGACGCTGACGCGGCCGCCGTGGGCGCCGACCATGCCCTGGCAGATGGCGAGGCCGAGGCCGGTGCCCTGCCCGCCCCGGTCACCTCGGGCGGCGGTGTAGAACATGTCGAAGATGCGCTCGCGCTCCTCGGGCGGGATCCCGGGCCCCTGGTCGCTGACGGCGAAGCGTAGTTCCTCGTCATCCGCTTCCACCAGCACCCGCAGGCGGCCCCGGCTGGGAGAGAAGCGCGCGGCGTTTTCCAGCACGTTCACCAGGGCCTGTTCGATCAGCGCGGCGTGGACGTAAAGCAGCGGCAAGGCGTCGGGCACCCGGGTTTCCACGTTGAGCGGCGCCAGCACCGGACGCAGGCGTTGCAAGGCGCTGGCGACTATGTCACCCGGCGCCACCCAGTCGCGGGCGAGCTTGAGGCCGCCGTGGCCGAGGCGGGTCATGTCCAGCAGGTTCTGGATGTAGCGGTCCAGGCGCTCGGCCTCGTCGCGGGTGCCCTCCAGCAGTTCGCGGCGGTCCTCCAGGGGGATGGCTTCACCGAGCGCCAGCAGGCTGTCGATGGAGCCGCGCATGGCGGTGAGCGGGGTGCGCAGGTCGTGGGAGACCGAGGCCAGCAAGGCGCTGCGCAATTGCTCGGTTTCGCCATGCAGGCGCGCCGCTTCCAGTTCCTCGGCGAGCTGGGCGCGGGCCAGGGCCTGGGCCAGGGGCTGGCCGAGGGCAGCGAGCAGCCGCCGCCGGCTGGCGGGCAGCGGCGCTTCGTCCCGGGGGCTGACGCCCAGCAGCACCAGCGGGCCCTCCTCCGCGGACAGCGGCAGCCACCACCAGCGACCGCCCGGCAGGGTGTCGGTGCCGAGGCCGGCGGGCTGGTCGTGCTGCCAGGACCATTCCGCCGCCGCGCGCTCCTGGTCGACCAGCAGGCGCTGCACGCCCGCTTCCACCTTCCACACGCCGTCGCGGCCACGGGACAGCAGGCAGATCTCCAGGTCGCTCCAGGCGCCGAACTGCTGGGCGGCGACGTTGAGCACCGCCTGGCGGTCGGTGGCGGCGGTGAGCTTGCGCGACAGGTCGAGCAGCTGGCCGGTCTCCACCTGGGTGTCTCGCAGGGCTTCCAGCTGCCGCCGCTGGCGCGAGGCCAGGTTGCCGGTGAGCGCGGCCATGAGCAGGAAAAACAGCAGGGTGAGGACGTCTTCCTGGCGGGCGATGGTCAGGGAGAGCGTGGGCGGGATGAAGAGGAAGTCGTAGGCGAGGAAGGTCAGGCCCGCGCAGAGCAGCGCTGGCCCCAGGCTGCTGCGCACCGCCACCAGCAGCACGGCGGCGAGGAACACCAGGGAGATGTTGGGCAGCGCCAGCATGTGGGACAGGGCCCAGGCCAGGGCGGCGGCGGCCACGGCGGCGACCACCGCCAGGCCATAGTCCAGCAGGCGCGCGCCCTGCCGCGCCCGGGGGCTGGGCGGCCGGGCATCGACCTCGGTATCCAGCACACTGATTTCCAGCCCCTGTGCCAGGTTCAGCAGGCGTTCCGCCAGGCCCCGGCCGAACAGCCGCCGACGCAGGCGCAAGCGACTGCGGCCCACCAGCAGCAGGCTGGCCCGCCGTGCCTCGGCGTGCTGCACCAGGGCCCGTGCCACCGAATCCTCCCGCAGGGTGACCACTTCGCCGCCCAGGCGCTCGGCCAGCTGCTGGGCCGCCTGGAGGCGCGCCCGCACGTCTTCGGAACGGGCGCCGCCGGTGTCCACATGGACCACCGACCAGGGCAGGTGGCGTCGCTGGGCGACGAGGCTGGCATGGCGGATCAGCCGCTCGGCCTGATGGTCGCCATCGATGCCCACCAGCAGCCGGCCGCGCACGGCGGGAGCGTCCAGCCCCCGCTGGCGATAGCGCCGGTTGAGGTCGGCGTCTACCCGCGCGGCGGCGGTCTGCATGGCCAGCTCGCGCAGGGCGGTGAGGTTGGTCTGGGAGAAGAAGGCATCGATGGCGGCGCGGGCCTGCTCGGGCACGTAGACCTTGCCTTCCCGCAGGCGCTCCAGCAGTTCCCGGGGCGGCAGGTCGATGAGGAGGATCTCGTCGGCCTCCTGCAGCACCCAGTCGGGCAGGGTTTCGCGGACCTGCACGCCGGTGATGTCGCGCACCTGGTCGTTGAGGGCTTCCAGGTGCTGGACGTTGACGGTGGTGTAGACGTCGATGCCTGCTTCGAGCAGTTCCTGCACGTCCTGCCAGCGCTTGGCGTGGCGACTGCCGGGGGCGTTGCTGTGGGCCAGTTCGTCCACCAGCACCAGCTTCGGTGGCCGGGCGAGGATGCCGTCCAGGTCCATTTCGGTGAGCTGCATGCCGCGGTAGTCGGTGCGCCGCAGCGGTTGTTGCGGCAGCCCGGCAAGCAGGGCCTCGGTTTCCGCGCGGCCGTGGGTTTCCACCACGCCAACGCGCAGGTCGACGCCCTGGCGCAACTGCGCCTGGGCGGCCTGGAGCATGGCGTAGGTCTTGCCTACGCCGGGTGCGGCGCCGAGGAAGACTTTCAGCCGGCCACGGCCCGTTCGGGCGACATCGGCCAGCAGCGCGTCGGCGCGCAGGGCATCACTCATCGAGGCATCTCGTTCAGGGCGGTGTTCAGGGCCAGCACGTTGACCACCGCCGGGCCGATCAGCGGGCGCTGGGTGTTCTGCTCCACCAGGCGTTCCAGGGTCGCCGCCGGCAGCCCGCGCTCGGCGGCGATGCGGGGGATCTGGAAGCGCGCGGCCTCGGGCGGAAGGTGCGGGTCGAGGCCGCTGCCGGAGGTGGTCACCAGCGCCATGGGCACCGGGCCGTGACCTTCGCTGGCCAGCCGCTGGGCATCCTTGTCGATGCGCTCGGCCAGGGCCGGGTTGCTCGGCGCCAGGTTGCTGGCACCGCTGGCGACGGTGGCGAAGTTGCCGGCGGAGGGCCGTGGCTGGAACCAGCCGGCTCCTTCGAAGGGTTGCGCCAGCAGCTGGCTGCCGCGCACTTCGCCCTTGGCGTCGCGCACCAGGCTGCCGTTGGCCTGCTCGGGGAAGGCCAGCTGGGCGACGCCGGTGACGGTGAGGGGGTAGGCAACGCCGGTGATCAGGGTCATCAGGGCCAGGAGGCTAAGGGCTGGACGGAGTTGGCTAAGCATATGCAGTTCCTCTTGGGAAATCTAAGCGGGAGGGGCGCGCCGGCGCCCTCTCCCCCGGCCCTCCCCCGCTCGCGGGAGAGGGGGAATTGTCAGACCAGGCCGACGGCGTTGAGCAGGACGTCGATCACCTTGATGCCGACGAAGGGCGCGACGATGCCGCCCAGGCCGTAGATCAGCAGGTTGCGGCGCAGCAGGCTGGCGGCATCCGTGGCCTGCACGCGGACGCCGCGCAGGGCCAGCGGCACCAGGCCGATGATGATCAGCGCATTGAACACGATGGCCGAGAGGATGGCGCTCTGCGGACTGGCCAGCTGCATGACGTTGAGCAGCCCCAGCTGCGGGTAGATGCCGGCGAACAGGGCGGGCAGGATGGCGAAGTACTTGGCGATGTCGTTGGCCACCGAGAAGGTGGTCAGCGCGCCACGGGTCACCAGCAGTTCCTTGCCCACCTGGACCACGTCCAGCAGCTTGGTGGGGTCGGAGTCCAGGTCCACCAGGTTGGCGGCCTCGCGGGCGGCCTGGGTGCCGTCGTTCATGGCCAGGCCCACGTCGGCCTGGGCCAGGGCCGGCGCGTCGTTGGCGCCGTCGCCGCACATGGCGACCATCTTGCCTTCGCCCTGCTCCTGGCGGATGCGCGCCAGCTTCTTCTCCGGCGTGGCTTCGGCGATGACGTCGTCCACGCCCGCTTCGGCGGCGATGGCGGCGGCGGTGAGGGGGTTGTCGCCGGTGACCATCACGGTGCGGATGCCCATCTGACGCAGTTCGGCGAAGCGCTCGCGGATACCCGGCTTGACCACGTCCTTGAGGTGGATGGCGCCGAGCAGTTGGCCGTCGGCGGCCACCAGCAGCGGGGTGCCACCGCTCTGGGCGATCTTCTCGATCTCGCGGGCCAGGGGCGCCGGCATCGCTTCACGGTCCATGCCGACCCAGGCCAATACGGCGTCCACGGCGCCCTTGCGGAAGCTGCGGCCGGCCCAGTCGGCGCCGGAGAGGCGGGTTTCGGCGGTGAAGGGAATGGCGGTGATGGCATCGCGTGCCGGCTGCTCCAGGCTGTTGAGCGGACGCAGGTACTCGATGATGGACTTGCCTTCCGGAGTCTCGTCCGCCAGCGAGGCCAGCAGCGCGGCGTCGGCCAGGTCCTTGCCGGAGACGCCCGGCGCCTTGACCATCGCGCTGCAACGGCGGTTGCCGAAGGTGATGGTGCCGGTCTTGTCCAGCAGCAGCACGTGCACGTCGCCGGCGGCCTCTACCGCACGGCCGGATTTGGCGATGACGTTGAGGCGCACCAGGCGGTCCATGCCGGCGATGCCGATGGCCGAAAGCAGACCGCCGATGGTGGTGGGGATCAGGGTCACCAGCAGCGCCACCAGGTACACCAGCGGCAGGTCGCCACCGGCGAAGCGGGCGAAGGGCTGCAGGGTGGCCACCACCAGCAGGAAGATCAGCGTCAGGCCGATGAGAAGGATGTCCAGCGCCACTTCATTGGGGGTTTTCTGGCGCTTGGCGCCCTCCACCAGGGCGATCATGCGGTCGAGGGTGGATTCGCCGGGGTTGGCGGTGATCTTCACCAGCAGCCAGTCGGAGACGATGCGGGTGTTGCCGGTGACGGCGGAGCGGTCGCCGCCGGACTCGCGGATCACCGGCGCCGATTCACCGGTGATGGCCGCTTCGTTGACGGCGGCGACGCCTTCGATCACTTCGCCATCGCCAGGGATCAGCTCGCCAGCCTCGACCCGGACGATATCGCCCTTGCGCAGGGCGCTGGCGGCGACGGTCTCGTACTGGCCGGCGCTCTTCCGGCGGCGCGCGGTCAGGCCCTGGCTGCCGGCCCGCAGGCTGTCGGCGCGGGCCTTGCCACGGCCTTCGGCGAGGGCCTCGGCGAAGTTGGCGAAGAGCACGGTGAACCAGAGCCAGAGGGCGATCTGCACGGCCAGCCCGGTGCTCACCGCCGGGTGGGGAATGGCGCAGAGAATGGTGGTGAGGACGGCGGTCAGCTCGACCACCAGGATCACCGGCGAGCGCACCAGCTGGCGCGGGTCCAGCTTGGCGAAGGCCTGGATCAACGCCGGCTTCCACAGCGCGGCGAAGGTGGTCCTGGATTGCACATGGGCGCTTTTGTGCGCCTGGATAGGGGCGTTCATCTCGATTCTCCGAATTCCGTTAGAAGCCCTGGAGCTGCGCCAGGTGCTCGGCGATGGGGCCCAGGGCCAGCGCCGGGAGGAAGGTCAGGCCACCCACCAGCAGGATGGTCAGGGTCAGCAGGGTGACGAACAGCGGGCCGTGGGTCGGGAAACTGTTGGCCCCCAGCGGGGCGCGCTTCTTGGCGGCCAGGCTGCCGGCGATGGCCATGATCGGCAGGATGTAGCCGAAGCGGCCGATGAGCATGGCCAGGCCGATCATCAGGTTGTGGAACGGGGTGTTGGCGCCGAAGCCGGCGAAGGCCGAGCCGTTGTTGGCGGTGCCCGAGGTGTAGGCGTAGAGCGCCTGGCTGAAGCCGTGGGCGCCGGGGTTGGTGATGGACGCGGCGGGGCCGTCGAGGCTGATGGCCAGGCCACAGAACACCAGCACGCCGATGGGCATCACCAGCAGGGTCGCCACCAGCAGGCGCACTTCACGGGCCTCCAGCTTCTTGCCGAGGTATTCCGGGCTGCGGCCGATCATCAGGCCGGCGAGGAACACGGCGATCAGCACGAACAGCAGCATGCCGTAGAGGCCCGCGCCCACGCCGCCGAAGATGATCTCTCCGAGCATCATGTTGAACATCGGGATCATGCCGCCCAGCGCGCTGAAGCTGTCGTGCATGGCGTTCACCGAGCCGTTGGACGCGGCGGTGGTGGTGACGGCCCAGAGCGCCGAGGCGGCGATGCCGAAGCGGGATTCCTTGCCTTCCAGGGAGCCGCCCTGCTCGATGGGCAGGCCGGCCAGTGCCGGGTTCGGCTGGTACTCGGCGTAGAGGGTCACGCCCAGGCCGATGACGAACAGCACCAGCATGGTGGCCAGCAGCGCACGGCTCTGGCGCAGGTCCTTGACGTAGTGGCCGAAGGTGAACACCAGGGCTGCCGGGATGAGAATGATGGACGCCAGCTCCAGCAGGTTGCTCCAGGCGCTGGGGTTCTCGAAGGGGTGCGCCGAGTTGACGCCGAAGAAGCCGCCGCCGTTGGTGCCCAGTTGCTTGATGGCGATCTGGCTGGCGGCCGGGCCGAGCGGGATGCTCTGGTCGGCGCCCTGCAGGGTCACGGCGTGGGCGTAGTCGGCGAAGGTCTGGGGCACGCCCTGCCAGACCAGGAACAGCGCCAGCAACAGGCACAGGGGCAGCAGCACGTAGAGCACCGCGCGGGTGAGGTCGACCCAGAAGTTGCCGATGCTGTCGGTGGAACGGCGGGCGATGCCCCGGCAGAACACCACCAGCACGGCCAGGCCGACGGCGGGGCTGACGAAGTTCTGCACACCAAGGCCGATCATCTGGCTGAAATAACTCAGGCTGGCTTCACCGCTGTAGGCCTGCCAGTTGGTGTTGGTCATGAAGCTGACGGCGGTGTTGAAGGCCAGGGTCCACTCCAGGCCCGGCAGCCCCTCGGGGTTGAGCGGCAGCACGCCCTGCAGCATGAGGATGGCGAACAGCGTGACCAGGCTGGCCAGTGAGAAGGCCACGAGGGCCAGCGCGTAGGTCTTCCAGCCTTGCTCGCGCTCCGCATCGACGCCGCCGAGCCGGTAGCAGGCGCGCTCCAGCGGGCCGAGTACCGGGCTGAGGACATTGCGCTGGCCTTCCATCACCTGATGGATGAAGCGGCCGAGGAAGGGCGCCGGCACCAGCACCAGCACGAAAAAGGCCAGTAGCAGCCCATAGTCTTGAACCTGCATGACGTCTCCTAGCCCCGTTCGGCGCGCAGCAGCGCCACCAGCAAGTAGATGAAAAGCCCCGTGGCGAGAACCAGGGACACCCCGTCGAGAATGCTCATTGCCTGTGCTCCTTGATGCGGTCCATGCCGCTGTGGAGCCATTGTCGGAACGGGAGGCGTAAAGGAACGAGCCCAGTGGCCGGAGCGGGGCATAAAGAAGGCGTAAAGATGCGGGGTGAGGGGCTGGGCTGTGCGCCCCACGGGATGACGATGCGCGTGGATCAGGCGCGTCGTCGCTCGCGACCGGGTGGCCCGGCCGCCATCCGGGAGCGGGACGCCGCCCTACCCCCGGATTTCATCCAGGCTCCGGATTGAGCGGTGTTCAACCGGGACTCAGGATGGCCGGTCTTCCGTGTCCCGGGCCGCTGCGGCGGGTTGGGACGGCTGCGGCTGGCCGATCCAGTCGGAGATCAGGCTGTAGGCCACCGCCAGCAGCGTGGGGCCGAGGAACAGCCCCATGAAGCCGAAGGCGAGGATGCCGCCGAACACGCCCAGCAGGACTACCACCAGCGGCAGGTTGCCGCCCCGGCTGATGAGGTAGGGCTTGAGCACGTTGTCCACGCCGCTGATGACGAACATGCCCCAGATGCCGAGGAACACCGCGTAGCCATAGTCCCCATGCCAGGCCAGCCAGGCGGTGGCGGGCGCCCAGACCAGCGGCGGGCCCATGGGAATGAGGCTGAGGGCGAAGGTGACGATGCCCAGTACGAGGGCACCCGGTACGCCGGCGATCCAGAAGCCGATCAGCGCCAGCAGCGCCTGGGCGGCGGCGGTGCCGATGACGCCGTTGACCACCCGCTGCACGGTGCCGGCCACCAGCTCGAGGTAATGCTCGGCGCGTTCACCGATCAGCCGCTCCAGTCCCCGCTCGACGAACTGCGCCATGCGCGGACCATCCCGGTAGAAGAAGAACACCAGCACCAGGCTCAGCACCAGCTCCACCATGCCGCCGCCGACCTGCGCCGTGCGCGCCAGGATCCAGTTGCCGGCCTGGCCCATGTAGGGCTTGAGCCCGGCGAAGAAGGCCGCGCCCTGGGCATCGATGGAATTCCAGACGCGCACCAGCCGCTCGCCCACCAGGGGCACTTCGATCAGCCACTCCGGCGGCGCCGGCAGTCCCTCCACCTGGACGTTCTTGACCAACTCGGTGGCATCGCGCACGTGGTCGGCGAGGTTGCTCACCAGCCAGGCCAGGGGCAGCGCCACCAGCACCATCCAGCCCACGGTGAGCAACCCGGCCGCGGCGGACTCCCGCCCCTTGAGCGCCCCGGAGAGCAGCCGCATCAGCGGCCAGCTGGCGAAGGCGAGTACCGCCGCCCAGAACAGTGCGGAAACGAAGGGCGCCAACACCCAGAGACAAGCCCCCAGCAGGGCCAGCAGCAGTATCTGCACCAGCAGGCGATCATTGTTGAACATCCCTGGATCACTCCGGCTTGGGAAAGGAAAGGCGGTGCGCGCCGTGATGCGTCAGGCACCCGGCAGTCACAAGCATAGAGAGCGGCTGAGTATTTCTCAGCGCAGAAGGTTCAAGTGCAAACCGGGGTCACGGCTTTCGCCCAGCTCCAGCCGGGCGGCCCGCACGCCCTGCCCCACCAGCGCCTCGCGCCAGGCCTCGGCGCCTTCGCCGGCGACGCTGACGCGCAGCGTGCTGTCCAGGTTCAGGCAGCGCGCCAGCAGGGTGGCCCAGTTGGCCGGCGGCTCGGCGGGCAGGCGGGCCAGGCGCAGCTCGCCGCTGGCCTTGAGTTCGCGCATCAGGGTATCGGGGGTGGGCAACAGCTCGCCGAGGGGGGCGTTGGCGTCCAGTTGCTCGGCGTGCAGGTAGGCGCGGCGATTGCCCCGGGTGATGGCATAGAGGGCCAGCAGGCTGTCCTGGCTGGGCTCGGCCAGGCGCACCAGGAGGTAGGCCTGCTGCTCGTCGGGTCCATAGAGCCTGGCGTTGCCGAATACGGTATTGGCCCAGAGGCTGCTGGAGCCGCAATCGCGCCCCTGGCACCAGTAGAGCAGCTCGGCGCCGCCCTTGAGCAGGTCCTGGCGAGCCCGGTCGAAGGCGTCCAGGGCGCTGTGACCACTGGGCAGGCGGTAGGTCACGGCGGTCTGTCGGCCTTCCACCTCCACCTTGCGCTCCATGCGCAACTGGTTGCTGATGCGGCGGATGGCGCTTTGCGGGTAGGTCCGTTCCTCGCCGTCGCGTTCGCGGAACTCGAAGATCTCGGCATGGGGGAAACGCGGGAGTGCCGCCAGGTCGTGGCTATCGGGCTGGTCGGCGGCCTGGGCGGAGGCCGCCAGCAGCAGGCCGGCAAGAAGGGAGAGACGCATGCGCTTCCTTATCGTTCTGTCCTGAATTGTGCAGTCTGGACCAGCATCCCGAGCTTGTCCCGCCCCGCCGCGATCGGTGTTGGCGCCGGGAAGGCGGGCGGAGCGGCGGCCCAGAGGCGAAGCCCGCCAGCCTCCCCAGTTGGGGAGCCCAAGTCAAGGAAGCGTGAAGAAGGGATTGAAACAGTCTGCTACGGCCCGGGCACCGGCCTCGTCATCCAGATGCAGGTGATGCTTGCCGGGCAGGCGATGGACCTCGACGGGCATGCCTTCCAGCAGGCCGGAGAATCCGGGTTCGACGGCCAGGATGCCCTGCTCCGCCAGCACCAGGCGCGTCGGGCACTGCACGGCGTGAACGAAGGCCTGGGCGTGGGCACGCGTCAGGCGCAGGGGCGACGGCAGGGTCAGACGGTTGTCGGTGCGCCAGGTGTAGCCGCCGGGAACCGGCATCAGGCCGCGCTCGGCCAACAGCTCCGCCGCCTCCCGGCTGACCGCGCCCGTGTTGCGCATGCGCGCTTCGACGGCGCGGTCGATATCGGCGTAGACCGGCTTGCGCTTGTTGCGCAGCGCCAGTTGCGCACGCAGGGCCTCGCCCAGCTTGGCCGGCGCCTGCTCCGCCTCGCCGGTGTAGGGCATCAGGCCGTCGATCAGGGCCAGGCGCTCCACCCGTTCGGGCATGGCGCCGGCGAGCAGTACCGAGACGATGGCGCCCATGGAGTGGCCCAGCAGGGAGAAACGCTCCCAACCCAGCTGCTCGGCCACCTGCAGCACATCGGCGACGTAGTCCCAGAGCAGGTAGCTGGCGCCGGGAGCGCGGTGCGCGGAGAGCCCGTGCCCGGCGAAGTCCAGGGCGACGATGCGCAGCCCCGGTAGCAGGGGTGCAAGGCGGGCGAAGCTGTTGGCGTTGTCGAGCCAGCCGTGCAGGGCGATCACCCGCTGGCCGTCCTCCGGGCCATAAAGGTGGGCGGCCAGTTCGATATGGGGCAGGTTCAGGCGGATTTCTTCGACCTGTGCGGTCATGGGTGGGGCTCCTGGCGGCCGTCCCAGCGGCCGATGACGGATTTGAGCAGGTCGGCGGTTTCCTGGGGCCGTTCGAGGGGGAACATGTGCCCGCCCGGCAGGGACAGGTACTCCCCTTGCGGCACCCGCTTCACCAGCCGGGCGTGATGGGGCAGCACGACGTTGCTGTGGCGTCCCCGTACCAGGGCCAGTGGCACCTGCAGCTGGTGCGGTCGCCCCGGCGCGCGGTGGGGCACGCTGCGGTAGATGCGGATTTCGGTGGCCGCGTCGAACTTCAGCCGCAGCCCCTGGTCGCCGGGAGCCAGGCCATGGCGCACGTAGGCGTCCAGGCAGTCGGGGTCGAATCGGCGGAACAGGGACTTGCCGGCGAAGTAGTCGCGGGCCTGCTGGTGGTCGTCGAAGGCTTCGCGGCGGCCCAGGGTGCGTCCGGCGGGGGTGATGCGGTCGATGAAACCGAAGCGCTTGGCGGCGCGGATCACCAGGCGATCGGCCAGGGTCAGCACCGGCGAGTCCAGCATCACCACGCCCCGGTAGAGCTCCGGGCGGCGCAGGGCGGCGTGATAGTGCAGCACCCCTCCGAGGGAATGGCCAAGGCCCCAGACGGGGCCGTCACGCTGCTCCAGGTGGTGGATGAGTTCGTCCACCAGATTGTCCCAGTTGTCGTTCACCGGGAAGCGCGGATCGTGGCCGTGCTGGTCCAGGTGCTCGACCCGGAAGTCCGGCGCCAGGGCGGCGAACAGCTTGCCGTAGGTGGCCGAGGGAAAGCCGTTGGCATGGGCGAAGAAGATGGTCTGCGACATGGCCTTGCACTCGTCGTGAACTGCTGGGATTTTCTGGCAGCGCCGAGGCGGCGGCAATGACCGTAAGCGCCAGTGATGATGGCGCTAGTGCCAAACTCCAGGCGTCAGGCCGGTGCGGCAGCTGCCGCGAACGCGCGCGCTGCCACAGGCCCCACCACAACCCCAGACGCCGGGACGCCTGTCCCGGCCCGACTTCATGTCAGTCGTGCCAGACGACCAGTTCCTGGCGCTCCAGCCACTCGGGGAAGCGCTTGCCGTAGGCGTCTTCCACCCTGTTGCGCTTGATCTTCAGGGTCGGCGTGAGGAAACCGTTGTCCACCGCCCAGACCTCCTTGACCAGCACCAGTCCGCGCAGGCGTTCATGCTTGTCGAGGTCGCCGTTGACCGCTTCCAGCAGGCTGCGCAGGCTCAGTTCCAGGTCGGCCCGGCCGCTGTTGGCGGCTTCCTGCCGCCCCACGTCGGACAGCACGCAGAGGGCCATGGGCTGGGGCAGGCCGTCACCCACGACGCAGACCTGTTCGATGCGCGGGTGCACGGCCAGGCGGTTCTCGATGGGGGCCGGCGCCACGTACTTGCCCTTGCTGGTCTTGAAGATCTCCTTGATGCGGCCGGTGAGTCGCAGATTGCCCTCCGCGTCCTGCTCGCCCTTGTCGCCGGTGCGCAGGAAGCCGTCATCGGTGAAGACCTCGGCGGTCTTCTCGGGGTCCTTGTAGTAGCCCTGCATGGTGGCGCCGCTGCGCACCTGCACCTCCCCATCCTCGCTGATGCGCACTTCCACGCCGGGACTGTTCTGGCCTATCCAGCCGGACTTGTAACGGCCCTTGCGGCACAGGTGGGAATAGCCGCAGTTCTCGGTCATGCCGTAGACCTCCAGCACTTCCAGGCCCAGGCGCTTGTACCAGTTGAGCAGGGCCTCAGGGACCGGCGCGGCGCCGCAAAGGGCGTTGCGCACGGCATCCAGCCCGAGTCCGGCGAGCACCTTGCGGCCGACGATGCGGCCGATGATGGGCAGCCGCAGCAGGCGGTCGAGCTTCTCCGCCGGCATCTTCGAGTAGACCCCCATCTGGAACTTGGTCCAGATGCGCGGCACGCCGAAGATGGCGGTGGGCCGGGCGCGGCGCAGGTCGTCGAGGAAGGTGTCGAGGCTTTCGGCGAAGAACACCGTCTGCCCGGCATAGAGCGAGCCCATCTCGACGAACATCCGCTCGGCCACGTGGCACAGCGGCAGGTAGGACAGCAGGCGGTCCTCCTCGCCGGTCTTGAACAGCTGCACGCCGTGGCTGGCAGCAAAGGCGAAGTTGCCGAAGTTGTGCATCACGCCCTTGGGCGTCCCGGTGGTGCCGGAGGTGTAGATGATGGTGGCGAGCTGGTCGGGCGCGGACTTCGGGTTGTCGCGGATGGGGTTGGCGACCTGCAGGTCCGCCCAGCTGAAATCGAACCGGCCTTCCGGATGGATGGGCAGCGCCACGCTCGTCACGCCTTGGGGAATGCCACCGGCCATGGCGGGCCAGTCATCCAGCTTGCCGATGAACACCAGCGCGGCCTCGGAATGCTCCAGCACCTGGCGGACCGAGTCGGCGGTGAGGTTGGGATAGAGGGGCACCGAGACGTGGCCGGCCATCCAGATGGCGAGGTCGGCCACTATCCAGTGGGCGCAGTTCTTGGAAATGATCGCGATGCGGCTGCCCTGGGGCAGGTCGCGCCCCCGCAGCCAACTGGCGGCCCGACGGGCTTGTTCGCCGACATCCCCCCAGCTCAGCGCCTCGATCCGGCCGCCGCCCAGGGGCTGGACCAGATAGCGCTTGTTCGGGTGACGGGCTTCGCGTTCGAAGAACACGTCGAGCGGTAAACGGACTGCATCAGCCACAGGGCCTCCTCCTTTGTTCTTTTTGTGGGGGACAACCAAGCACTTGCTTGGTCGACTATTCCACGCACCCGGAGGAGGCGCAAGTTAAGAAATGTTGCGAGGGGTCAGTGATGGCGAACGTGATGCAGGGAACGCAGGGACAGGAGTCCCGGCACCAGGAGTTCGCCATCCAGCTCCGCCAGGCTGGCGGTGGCCATGGGCACGGGTTCCTGGCGATGTCCGTGGATGAGGAGGCCCGCCAGTTCACTGACGAAGGGGTTGTGGGTGACCAGCAGGATTTCTTCCTCGCCGCGTTCGGAGAGGAATTCCACGGCGGCGCGGGGGTCGCTGTCGGGCGTCGCCCAGGGTGCGATGCCGATCGCGCCGGTGAAGCCCAGGGCCTCGCGAACCAGTTCGGCGCTCTGCTGGGCGCGGACGTAGGGGCTGGCGAGGATGGCCCCGAGCGGCCGCCCGGCAAGCCGGGCGGCGCTGTGCAGCACATCCTGCCGGCCATGCCGGGTCAGCTCCCGCGCCGCGTCGGTCGCGGCTCGGGGCTCGGCCTCGCCATGGCGCAGCAGCCAGAGCTTCACAGCTTGGGCTCCTCGTCACGCACCGGATGGGCGGCCGGCGGCACCTGGTGCGGCGCTTCGCCCTCCGGGGCGCGGGGAGTCGGCCAATCGGCGAAGGGCCAGGGCTTGTCTTCGGAGTTGAAGGTGCCGAAACGGCCGATCTGCGCCAGGTACTGGCTCAGGCTGTCGCCGAACCCCAGCAGGCTGGCGTTGGGCGCACCGTAGAAGGCCCGATAACCCAGCTGCAGCAGGACCACGGCGCCGAGAATGATCTCGGCCAGCTGCCAGACGACGACGAAGATCAGCATCCACAACACGCGCAGCAGGATGTGCTCGCGTTGCAGGTCTTCGCGCTCTTCACTCATGGGGAATCTCCTTGTCCTTGGGGGGTGACGGGACGGGCGCGTCCCGGATTCAGAAACCGGTGGTTGGAATGAAGTCTACGTCGGTCTTGGGCTCGCCGCGCATCAGCGCCTCGATGACCTGGGCCAGCGTACGCCCCTCGAAGAGGATGGCATGCAGACCCGCGACCAGTGGCATGTAGACCTGAAGCTCTTCGGCACGGGTCTTGAGGACCTTGAGGGTGTTCACGCCTTCGGCCACTTCCCCCAGGCGCGCCACCGCGTCTTCGAGGGACAGGCCCTCGCCGAGGGCGAAGCCCACCTGGTAGTTGCGGCTCTTGGGCGAGGAGCAGGTGACGATCAGATCGCCCACGCCGGCCAGGCCCAGGAAGGTCATGGGATTGGCGCCCAGCTTCACGGCGAAGCGCGTCATCTCCGCCAAGGCGCGGGTAATCAGCATGCTCTTGGTGTTCTCGCCCATGCCCAGGGCGGCGGCCATGCCGGACATGATGGCGTAGACGTTCTTCAGGGCGCCGCCCAGCTCCACGCCGAATCGATCCTGGCTGGCGTAGACGCGGAAGGTGCGGCCGTGAAGGGCGTCCTGCACCCGTTTGCAGAGCTCGGCATCCTCGCTGGCCACCACGGTGGCGGTCAGGGCGTGGTCGGCCACTTCCTTGGCGAGGTTGGGGCCGGACAGCACGCCGATACGGGCGTCGGGTGCGACATCCTCGAGGATCTGGCTCATCAGCTTGAAGCTCTGGGCCTCGATGCCCTTGGTGGTGCTCACCAGGAACTTGCCCGTCAGTTGCCCGGCCACCGGCTCCAGTACCTTGCGCAAGGCGCTGGAGGGTACGGCGACGAACACCAGCTCGCACTCGGCGAGCACGGCGGGCAGGTCGGTGCCGGGCTCCACGCCCGGGTGGATCTTCACGCCCTTGAGGTAGCGCGGGTTCTCACGCTGGGTCCGGATCGCCTCGGCCTGTTCCGGGTCGCGCATCCACTGGCGCACGGGCCGGCCATTCTCGGCGAGCAGGTTGGCGAGGGCGGTGCCGAAGCTGCCGCCGCCGAGCACCGCGACGGGTTGCTGTAGTGTCATAACGGATCCATGTAGGCCATAGGGATGGCGAATTCGCGCATTATACGGAGGCATCGGCGACCGGCCAGCCTCAATCCCCGGGGCCGTGCGCTGGAAAAGCCGCCCGCCTCGGTTAAGATGCGCCCGTCCGACCGCCGAGCGCGACCTCCCGCAGTCTGTGCCGGAGGCTTCGAGGCATCTAAAATCCCCAGCACCGGGGCATGACGGACTAGAGTTCCAGCAAGGCTCCACCCATGGACGACCCCGCATCGAGGCAAATGGATGATGTGCCCCCGCTCCCCCCGACTGCCGAACAGGCAAACTCCGGCGGCGCTCCCCGAGGTAGAGGGAGTGCGCCACCCATGAGCACACGCAACCGCTGGGACATCCATGCCCGTACCCAGCTCATCAGCCTCGGCCCGGCCCTGCTGCTCACCCTGCTCCTCACCGGTTTCTTCACCTTCGCCCGGCTCCAGGACCTGCGCCAGGAGCTCAACCATACCGGCCAGCTGATTGCCAGCCAGCTCGCCCCCGCCGTGGAATACGGCGTGGTCAACGGCAACCTCGAAGCGCTGGAAGGCCTGCTCCAGGCTAGCCTGGGCACGCCGCACCTGCGCTTCGTCGAGGTCCGGGACCGTGGCGACAATATCCTGGTGTACCTGGAACAGCCCGACAGCCTGGAGAAGACCGGCGTCCAGGTGGAGGTGTTCCACGCGCCCATCGTCCAGCAGCTGCCGGACCTGCAGGCCCGGCGCATCCTCGCCACCGGCGACAGTCGCACCACCGATGGCAACTACCTGGGACGCGTGGTGGTGGGCATGTCCAATGACGCCTTCAGCACCCGCCAGCAGGAAATCCTCCTCAAGGCCACGGCGCTGGCCCTGACCGCCCTGCTGCTGACCTTCCTGCTCGCCCGGCGCCTGGCGACCCGCCTGTCGCAGCCCATCAGCGCCATGGGCGAAGCGGTCAAGGCCATCCAGTCCGGCCACTACGACGCCAGCCTGCCGGAGGTGGACGACAGCGAACTGGGCGACCTCAGCCGCCATATCAACAACCTCGCCAATGGCCTCGAGAAGGCGGCGCAGGAGCAGCAGCAAGCCATGGACCAGCTGATCAAGGCCCGGGAGGAAGCGGAAACCGCCAACCGCGCCAAGTCCGACTTCCTGGCCATGATGAGCCACGAGCTGCGTACGCCGATGAATGGCGTGCTGGGCATGCTGCAGCTGCTGGAAACCACGGAAATGAACGACGAGCAGGCGGAGTACGCCGCCCTCGCCACGGAGTCCACCGAGCACCTGCTCAAGGTGATCAACGACATCCTCGACTTCTCCCGCATCGAGCGCGGCGCCCTGGAACTGGAAAGCATCCCCTTCAACCTGCTGGATCTGATCCTGGGCTCGGTGCAGGTGTTCCAGCATGGCGCCCAGCAACGCGGGCTGGACCTGGTCCTGGACACCCAGGAAGGCCTGGAGCGGGTGGAAGTGCAAGGCGACCCCACCCGGCTGCGGCAGATTCTGGTGAACCTGGTGGGTAATGCGCTCAAGTTCACCGAAGAAGGCGGCATCCGCGTGGAAACCCGCTGGCAGGCCCTGGACAGCGAGGTGCTCTGGCTGACCTGTGCGGTCCATGACAGCGGCATCGGCATCGCGCCTGACCGCCTGGAGCACATGTTCGACGCCTTCCAGCAGGCCGACCAGTCCATCTCCCGACGCTATGGCGGCACCGGGCTTGGGCTGCCCATCGCCCGGACCCTGGCCGAACGCATGGGGGGCACCCTGCGCGCGGAAAGCCACGAAGGCTCCGGCTCGATCTTCACCCTGGAAATCCCCCTGCCCTTCCGCATCCAGGACGCCGACAGGACGGCCGGCGGCGCGCATCCGCAAGACGAAGGCGCCGGCCAGCAGGTGCTGCTGGTGGAGGACAACCCGGTGAACCAGACCGTGATCGAGGCCATGCTGCGCAGCCTGGGCTTCCAGGTCAGCCTGGTGGGCGACGGCGCCCAGGCGGTCCACGAGGCCTCGCGCGCCACCTACGCCGTCATTCTCATGGATTGCCGCCTGCCGGTGCTGGACGGCTACGAGGCCACCCGGCAGATCCGCCAGTTGCCGGGCGGCGAGGCGGTGCCCATCATCGCCCTGACCGCCAATGCCCTGCAGGGCGACCGCGAGGCCTGCCTGGCCGCGGGAATGAACGACTACCTGGCCAAGCCCTTCAAGCGCGCCGACCTGCTGCGGGTGATCCAGCGCTGGTTGAGCAGGCCGTCGGACTGAAACCATTGGTGCCGCTTCCAGGCATTCGTCGAGTGTGAAGGGATGTTAAAGTGCGTCACGATTTGCTGGCGGAAGCCCCTGGCACGGGAGTTCCAGCCCAACGAAGCGACCAAGTGAACGACTGTGCTCGCTACGCTGTGACTTTCACCGCAACGCAATAGTCTATGACTAGTCTGTCGCCTGAGACCCGTCCGGTCCGGCAGAAAGAAGAATGCAAAGCCCTGTGCCGCACGGGGACCATTGAGGAGCTCGCATGACCAAACAAAACGCCTATACCCGGGAAGACCTGCTGCGCTGCAGTCGCGGCGAGCTGTTCGGCCCTGGTAATGCGCAACTGCCCGCCCCCAACATGCTGATGATCGACCGCATCGTCCACATCAGTGAGACCGGCGGGAAGTACGGCAAAGGCGAAATCGTCGCCGAGCTCGACATCAATCCCGACCTGTGGTTCTTCGCCTGCCACTTCGAAGGCGACCCGGTCATGCCCGGCTGCCTCGGCCTCGACGCCATGTGGCAGCTGGTCGGTTTCTACCTCGGCTGGCAGGGCAACCCCGGCCGTGGCCGCGCCCTCGGCTCCGGCGAAGTGAAATTCTTCGGCCAGGTCCTGCCGTCCGCGAAAAAGATCACCTACAACATCCATATCAAGCGCACTATTAATCGTTCGCTGATCCTCGGCATCGCCGATGGCACCGTCGCCGTCGACGGCCGCGAGATCTACAGCGCCGAAGGCCTGCGCGTCGGCCTGTTCACCTCTACCGACAGCTTCTGAAGGACATCCGCATGCGTCGCGTCGTGATCACTGGCCTGGGCATCGTCTCCTGCCTGGGCAATGACAAAGCCACCGTCTCCGAGAACCTGCGCGCCGGTCGTTCCGGCATCCGGCACAACCCGTCCTACGCGGAAATGGGTCTGCGCAGCCAGGTTTCCGGCTCCGTGAACCTGAACCTGGAAGAGTTGATCGATCGCAAGATCTTCCGCTTCATGGGTGATGCCGCTGCCTACGCCTACCTGGCGATGCAGCAGGCCATCGAAGACGCCGGCCTGACCGCCGAGCAGATTTCCAACCCCCGTGTCGGCCTGATCGCCGGCTCCGGTGGTGCATCCACCCTGAACCAGATGGAAGCCATCGACATCCTGCGCGAGAAGGGCGTCAAGCGCATCGGCCCATACCGTGTGACCCGCACCATGGGCAGCACCGTATCCGCCTGCCTGGCCACCCCCTTCCAGATCAAGGGCGTGAACTTCTCCATCTCCTCCGCCTGCGCCACCAGCGCCCACTGCATCGGCCAGGCCATGGAGCAGATCCAGCTGGGCAAGCAGGACATGGTCTTCGCCGGCGGCGGCGAGGAAGAGCACTGGAGCCAGAGCTGCCTGTTCGACGCCATGGGTGCCCTGTCCACCCAGTACAACGAGACCCCCGAGCGCGCTTCCCGCGCCTACGACGCCAAGCGTGACGGTTTCGTCATCGCCGGCGGCGGCGGCATGGTGGTGGTCGAGGAGCTCGAGCACGCCCTGAAGCGCGGCGCCAAGATCTACGCCGAAATCGTCGGCTACGGCGCCACTTCCGATGGCTACGACATGGTCGCCCCGAGCGGCGAAGGCGCCATCCGCTGCATGCAGCAGGCGTTGTCCACCGTCGACACCCCCATCGACTACCTGAACACCCACGGCACCTCCACCCCGGTGGGCGACGTTGCGGAGATCCGCGGCGTGCGTGAAGTGTTCGGCGACAAGGCCCCGGCCATCAGCTCCACCAAGAGCCTGTCCGGCCACAGCCTGGGCGCCGCTGGCGTGCAGGAAGCCATCTACTGCCTGCTGATGATGGAAGGCCAGTTCATGGCCGGCTCCGCCAACATCGACGAACTGGACCCGGAAGTGGCCGACCTGCCGATCCTGCGCGAAACCCGCGAAGGCGCGAAAGTCGACACCGTGATGTCCAACAGCTTCGGCTTCGGCGGCACCAACGCCACCCTGGTGCTGCGTCGTTTCAACGGCTGATCGCCACGGCCATCGCCGTACTCAAGACAAAGGGCGCCGCAAGGCGCCCTTTTTCTTTGGTCTGTCCCGCCCTGTCGCCCAGGCTCCTCAGGCCGCCTCGCGCCCACCGTCCGCCTTGGCGCGGCTGCCGATACGCGGCAGCAGCATGGGGACCTGCCGCCGGTACTCGGCGTATTCGGGGTGGGCGCGAACCAGGTCCCGCTCTTCGAGCCGGATGGCCGCCAGGATGTAGAGGCTGGTGAGAACCGCGAACAGCAGGTGCGCCGCGCTCATGGTCGGGGTGGCCCAGAAGCAGAGGAACCAGCCGAGGTAGAGGGGGTGGCGCACCAGCTTGTAGGCGCCGGGTACCTTGAACGCCAGATTGGTGTAGGGCCGACCCAGCAGCTGCAACCAGACCTGGCGCAGGCCGAACAGGTCGAAGTGGTTGATCAGCAGCGTCGCGTACAGCACCAGCGCCCAGCCGAAGCCGAAGACCGCGCCCATCACCAGTCGCCCGGAGCGGTTCTCTATCACCCAGATTTCGCCGCCCAGGGGCTGCCAGAAGCTGTAGAGCAGGATCAGCGCCAGGCTGGAGAAGAGCACATAGGTGCTGCGTTCCGCCGCTTCGGGAATCCAGCGCGTCCACCAGGCCTTGAAGGCGGGCCGGGCCATCAGGCTGTGCTGCACGGCGAACAGTCCCAGCAGCAGCACGTCGATGCCCAGTGCCGTCCAGAACGGCAGCCGTGGATCGCCATCCAGGGTTCGCGGGGCGAACGGCAGGTTGGCGACGAAACCGATGGAGTAGATGAAGGTGGCGAGGAAGACCAGGTAACTGATCACACCGTAGCCGAAGATCGAGACACGCTTGAAAAGGTTGAACATGATGCACTCCTGCCGGGGGTCTGGTCGGCGGCATCGCTCCGCCGTGAGATGCAGAGTGACCCTGGCCTGTATCAGTCCGATGGCTGGCGGCGCTCAGTTTGTTTCAGCGTTGTATCCCGGCCGTGGCTGGCCCAGCCAGGTCTGCAACAACTGGTGCAGGCGCTGCTGATCGAGGGGCTTGGTCAGCAGCGCCTTGGCCCCTTGCTGCTGCACCTCGCTTTCCAGGAGCGAATCGCTGAATCCGGTGTAGAGCACGATGGGCAGGTCGGCGCGGGATGCCAGCAGGCGACGCGCCAGTTGCAGGCCCGAGAGCCTGGGCATGCTCTGGTCGAGGATGACGAAGTCCCAGGCGTAGGGGTCGGCGCAGAGCTGCTGGCTGGCCAGTTCGGCGTCGCCGAAAAGCACCGGCGCCAGGCCCCAGCCTTCCAGCAACTCCCCCATGAACTCGGCCACCGACGGATCGTCGTCCACCACCGCCACCCGCCCCTGCAGGGCCGAGCGCAACGGCGGCAGCTCAGGGACGGCATCCCGGCCGTTCACCTGGGCGGCCGGACCGTGGGCCGGCAGCAACACGCGAAAAGTGGCGCCATGCCCCGGCTGGCTGTCCAGCTGGATGTGCCCGCCGTACTCATGGACGATGCCGTGGACCATGGACAACCCCATGCCGCTGCCCTGCCCGCTGGCCTTGGTGGTGAAAAAGGGCTCGAAGATCTGCGCCCGCAGCGTCGGATCGATACCCGGCCCGCTGTCGCTGACGCGCAGCGCCACGAAGGGTCCCCTGGCCCGTTGCTGGCAGGAGGCGCAGACGCACTCCAGCTCTTCCAGGCCCAGGCTGATCTGGAGCTGGCCGACGCTGCCCATGGCGTCCCGGGCGTTGATGCAGAGGTTCATCAGCACCTGCTCCAGCTGCACCGGATCGGCCAGCACCAGAGGCAGCTCGGAATCCAGCCGGACATCCAGCTCCACGGTCGCCGGCAGGGTGGACTCCATCAGTCGGATGAAGTCGCCCAGCAGGCGGTCCGGCGCCAGCAGCTGCGGCTTGCCACGACTACCCCGGCTGAAGGTGAGCATCTGCTGGATCAGGTCACGGGCCTTCTCCGCCGACCGCTGTACCCGGGCGAGGTATTTGCCCAGGCGCTCGTCTCCGGTTGGCTCCACCCGCTCCAGGGCCATCACCGTGTAGCCCAGCATGCTGGTGAGCAGGTTGTTGAAGTCGTGGGCGATGCCGCCAGTGAGGTGTCCGATGGCCTCCATGCGCTGGGCCTGGCGCAATTGCTGCTCCAGCCGCGCGCGCTCCTCCTCGGCCTGGGTACGTTCGGTGATGTCCCGCAGGTAGCAGATGAAGCGCGGCCCCTCGTCACCCGGCACCTGGGTCAGGGCCAGTTCGGCGGGGAACTCCTCACCGTCGGCACGCTGCGCCACCACTTCCATGCGCTTGCCGAGGAAGGCGCCCTGGCCGGTCATCAGGTAGTGCTCCAGGCCGCGCTCGTAGGCCTCTCGGAATCGCGGCGGGATGATCAGTTTCAGCAGCGAACGACCCAGCGCCTGCTCGCGTCCGATGCCGAAGCAACGCTCGGCCGCCGGGTTGAAGGCCAGCACGCGCCCCCGCTCATCCATGCCGATGAAGCAGTCCAGGGCGGTGTTGGTGATGGCCCGGTACTGCAGCTCACTGGCTCGCAGGGCCTGCTCGGCCTCCTTGCGCTGGGTGATCTCGCGGGTGATGGCGAGGATGCGGTCGATGCCCCCGATGGTCACGCGCTTGAGCAGCACCTCGTCCCAGTGCAGGCTGCCGTCACGGTTGCGCCGGTGCCATTCGAAGCGTTGCAGCTCGCCGGCGGCGGCCCGAGCCAGGTAACCGGCGGCTTCCTTGCCGGTGTAGGGCGCATAGCCGGCGCTGAATGCGTCGATGTCCAGCCCGAGCATCTCCTCGTAGCTGTAACCGTAGGCGCGACAGGCCTTGGGATTCACGTCCACCAGGGTGCCACTGTCGATGTCGTGGACGAAGATGGCGTCCTCGGAGGTGTCGAAGATGGCCCGGTAGCTGGCCTCGGCCGCGAACCGCTCGATCTCGGCCGCCGCCCGGACGGAGAAGATCCGCAGCACCGACTCCACCTTGTCATGGTCGCCCATGGGGCCGAGCCGGCCCGCGGCGATCAGTCCCAGGGGGCGGCCATCACCGGCGAACAGCGGGTAGCCGGCGTAGCTGTCGATGCCATAGGCGGCCAGCACGGAGTCATTGGGGTAGCACACCCCCAGGTCCCGGGGGACGAGATAGAAGCTGCGGCCGAAGACTTCCGCGCAGGGCGTGCCTTCCAGGTCGTAGGTGGCGTTGGGCTGCAGCCGGCCGTCGTAGAAGAGCGCCAGGGTGGTGAGGCGATGGGGCCCCTCGTCGCTGATACGGCTGACGAAGGCGAAATCGGCATTGAGGGAACGCACCATGTAGCGGGCGATGGCCTCGAACACCTCGTTGCCGGTGGCCGCCGAGACCCCCAGGGCAACGAAGCGAAGCACCTCCTCCAGGCTCTTGCGCGAGCTGATGTCGGTGGAGATGCCGCAGATGGCGGTGACCCGTCCGTCGCTGTCGAACAAGGGGAACTTGTTGGACAGGTAGGTGCGGATGATGCCGCCCATGGGAACCTGCTCCTCGAACTCCAGCTCATGGCCCGACTGGGCCACCCGCAGGTCGTTGGCACGCAGGGCGTCGGCGATCTCCCGGGGAAAGAAATCATGGTCGGTACGCCCCAGCACCCGCTCGGCGCGCACTTTGAACAGGCGCTCGAAGGCGCGATTGACCAGCACCAGGCGGCCCTCCAGGTCCTTCACGTAGATCACCGCGCTGCTGTTGTCGACGATCTGCCGCAGGTGGTGCGCACCGGCGCTGTCGGTCGAGGGTCGGATGGATGGCTGGCTCACCGCAGTGCCCTCCGGGGAAGCTGGACTGCCTGAGTATAGGAACAGCGCCACGGCGTCCGGTGGGGCGCGCGGCGCATTGAAACAATTGAAACAAAGCGGCGCAGCCGGCCGCTCAGCCGGGCACGAACATATAGCCCACGCCGCGCACGGTGCGGATCACCTGCGGCTTGTCGGGGTCCGGCTCCAGCTTGCGGCGCAGCCGGGCGATGCGGATATCGATGGAGCGGTCGAAGGGGTTCCAGTCGCGGTGCTGGGTGAGGTTGAGCAACTGGTCGCGGGACAGCGGTCGATTGGGACGCTGGGCGAAGGCCTGGAGCAGGTCGAACTCCATGGCGGTGAGGGGAATCTCCGAACCGTCCGCGCCGAACAGCTGGCGGCTGGCGAGGTCAAGGCGACAGAGCCCCACCTTCAGGAGCTCGCCCGTCTCCACCGACTCGGGAGACGCGGCGGCCGGTGCCCGGCGATAGCGCCGCAGCACGGTCTTGACCCGCGCCAGCAGTTCCCTCGGGTCGAACGGCTTGGCCAGGTAGTCGTCGGCCCCCACCTCCAGGCCGACGATCCGGTCCAGGGGCGTACCGGCACCGGACACCATGATCACCGGCAGGTCGTGGTGTTCCCGCAGGTAGCGCGCCAGGCTCAGGCCATCCTCGCCGGGCAGGCCCACGTCCAGCAGCACCAGGTCCGGCAACGCCTCGGCCAGCCAGGCGCGCATCTGCACGCTGTCGGCGACCGCCTCGACCCGATAGCCCTGCCCGCCCAGGTAGTCGAGCAGCAGCTCGCGGATCGCCTCGTCGTCGTCCACCACCAGGATGCGGATCTGTTCGGTCATGGGCCCTGCCTCATGTCGGCCTGACCCAGCGACTATAGTCCGCCCCGGGACGATGCGTGGCTTCAGCGGACGGAGAAGACCTGCTGGGCCAGCAGGCGATCGCCCTGGAACACCATGAAGCGCCATTCGCCGGGCACCACTTCGTGGGGCTCGGTGAACTCGAAGGCCATCACGTCGAGCGGTGCGCCGGGGGCCATCTTCTGCTCCACCACGAACTTGTCGTGGCGCTTGCCGTCCGGTGAGACCACGCCGGGGGTGAGGTACAGCAGGGTCAGCGGCGTGTCGTTCTCGCGCTTGCCCACCAGGCTGTAGCGAAGGCCGAACTTGGTACCCAGCTTCGCCGGGATCACCTCGGTGCGCTGGATGCTCTGGTCGCTGCGGGTCAGCACGCGCTCGCCGGGCTGGAAGTCCTGGTAACGGGATTCGAAGATGCCGTATTCCACCGGCCCCTCGACCCGGACGTCCGCCAGGGCCATGCCGGAGGCCAGGCCCAGGGCCACGAGTGCTGTCAGTCGGAAAGGGTTCATGTCGCGCTCCTTGTTTGCGGTGGCGCGAGGTTATGACGCGTCCATGACAAGCGCGTGACAGGCTCAGTTCGACGTCTGGGGTCGATGCTTGCGGGGGAGCACGGCAAGAAAGTTGTCCCGCGCGACCTTGCGCGCCACCGCCTCGGGCAAGGCGTCGAGGAAGGGCTCATAGACCTTGAGGTAGCCTCCCAGCCCGTTGAAGCGCCCCACGACGTCGGAGCCCAGCATGAAGCGGTCCGGAAAGCGCTCCACCAGCTTCAGCCAGTTCGCACGCGGCTTGCCGTCGGCATCCAGCAGGTAGGGATCGAGCATCGTCCAGGAGAGGTCGATGTAGAGGTTCGGGTAGTCCGCGAGCAGCCGCGCCAGGGTGTCGTGGAGAAAGTCCAGGCGGGTCTGGTGCCGGTGGATCTCCTTGCTGGTTCCGCCGTGGGCCCAGATGAAACGCACGTGGGGATGATTGCGCAGGGGCTCCTCCACTTCCTGCAGGTAGAGCGGGTTGCGCTCACGCTTTGAGGTGATGTTGGAGTGAAGCATCACCGGCAGGTCGTACTCGGCTGCCAGGTGGTAGACGCGGCTCATGGCCTCGTTGTTGGCCCTCGGCGTATCGCCATCGATCAGCGCGGTGAGGTCGTCGTGGCGCGTGAATACTTCGCCGATGCCCTGCCAGAGCCCCGGATCCAGCTCCAGCATGCGACGGATGTGGGCGTCGGCGTTCTTGTCATTGGGATTGAAACCGCTGAGGAAGGGGTGGAAGCGATGGCGCTGATCCGCCGGCAACCCTTTCACGGCGGCGGCCACCAGCACATCGGTGGCGCTGTACCAATAGGCGCCTGCATCGTCGCCGGCGTAGTAGCGCGGACGCTTGGGCTCATCCTCGTGCCACTTCTTCGCCACCGGAACGCCGGAGATCATCACATGCTCGATGCCGCCCGCGTCCATGGCATCCAGCAGGGATCGCATTCCTTCGGTTTCCTGGAAGAAGTCCACGTAGTGCAGGTGGGCGTCGCTGTAGCGGTAATCCCGCGCCTGGAGCGGCAGGGCCGACAGCAGGGCCAGGACGGCGAGGCAGGTTCGAACGGGGGGCAAGGGCGGTCCTCCAGGGCGTGCAGTGGGAGGGTAGACCGGATTCCGCACGCCCGGGTTCAGGGAAAACTTGCGGGAACGTCCGGACCGGAGCAGCCTCTACCGCTTTGCAAGACTCAATCCGCCACTGACCAGAGGGATCGACATGACCGTGACCGTGACCACCGAAAGCGCCGAAGGCTACCGCCACCGCATCAGCGTGAACGAGACCCACAGCCTTTTTACCGACATTCCCACGGCCCTGGGCGGCGAAGGCAGCGCACCGGAGCCCCATGACCTCTACGACGCCGCCCTGGGAGCCTGCAAGGCGCTGACCGTCAGCCTCTATGCCCGTAGCCACGACATTCCGCTGACCGGAATCGGCGTCGAGGTCACGCGCGACGACAGCGAGGAGCGCAAGGGCCACTACCGCCTCGACGTGAAGCTGACCCTGCGCGGCGCCCTCACCGACGAACAGCGCGCCACCCTGCTGCGCATCGCCGACAAGTGCCCGGTGCACAAGCTGATGAGCCAGGTGGAAACCCATATCGAGACGCGCCTCGCCGAGGGTGACTTCAGCCAGTAACGAGGGCTGGGCTTCCGGCGCGAACGGGTTATGCTTCTGCGATCCCCGCGCAGGAAGCCCTGACATGAATCTCCTCACCCTCCGCCCCCGCGCCGAAGTGCTCGCCGGGCAACCCATTCTCCGCCCGCTGCCTTCGGCCCAATGCCGCAGCGTCGGACCCTTCGTTTTCTTCGATCACATGCTGGAGGCGGACTACGCCCCCGGCACCGGCATGGACGTGCGCCAGCATCCCCATATCGGCCTGTCCACCCTCACCTACCTGTTCGAGGGTGAGTTGCAGCACAAGGACAGCCTGGGCTCGGACCAGCGGGTGCGTCCTGGCGACGTCAGCTGGATGACCGCCGGCCGGGGCGTTGCCCACGTCGAGCGCACACCGGCGGACCTGCTGGCCAGCGGCTCCCGCGCCCACGGCCTGCAGGTCTGGCTGGCGCTGCCCCGGGAGCAGGAAGACTGCGAGCCGCACTACAGCCACCATCCGGCGGCCAGCCTGCCGGTCCGCGAGTCCCTGGGCGTGCGAATTCGCCTGGTGGCCGGCACCGGGTTCTGCCTGGAATCGCCGGTGCCGGTGCTCTCCCCTACCCTCTACGCCGACCTGCAACTGGAGGCCGGCGCCACCCTGGCCATCCCCTGCGAGCACCCGCAACGGGCGCTCTACCTGGTGGAAGGCGACGTGCGCCTGGACGACCAGCCCCTGGAGCCGCACACCCTGGTGGTGCTCCCGGAAGGCGTGGACTACCTGCTGGCGGCCTGCGAAGGCAGCCGGCTGGCGATGATCGGTGGCGCGCCCCTTGACGGCCCGCGCCGGATGAACTGGAACTTCGTCTCCAGCAGCCCCGAGCGCATCGACGAGGCCCGCACGCGCTGGGCGGCGGGCGACTGGCCGGTGGTGCCGGGGGAAACCAGCCGCATCGAACTGCCCCGCTGAGGGTAGCGCTGGGACATGGATTACCGCGCAGGATCGAAGACTTCGTCGAACAGGTCGTTCATGGCCTGGTAGGACCTGGCGGCGACCTTGGGATGGTATTCATTGCGGCCCGGCACCTTGGCGTCCGGATCGGTGAAGGAGTGCACCGCACCGCCGTAGCTCACCAGCTGCCAGTCGGCCTTGGCGGCGGTCATCTCGGCGATGAAGCCGTCTACCTGCTCCTTGGGCACCGCCGGGTCGTCCGCGCCATGGAGTACCAGCACGGGCGCCCGGATATTCCGGGCATCCTCGGGATTGGGCGTATCCAGGTTGCCGTGGAAGGAGACGAAGCCCTTGAGCGGCGAACCGGCGCGAGCCAGTTCCAGCACGCTGCCGCCACCGAAGCAGAAGCCGATGGCGCCGAGCCGCGCCGGGTCCAGGGGTACCTTCCCGGCCTGGGCCTTCAGGGCTTCCACCCCGGCCGCGGCCCGCTTGCGCATCAGGGGCCGGTCGGCGCGCACCGCCGTGGCGGCTGCGCGTGCCTCCTCGGGGTTGGCGGGGCGCACGTCCTTGCCGTACATGTCGGCCACCAGGATGACGTAGCGCTGGCCGGCGATCAGCTTGGCCTGCTCGGCGGCGGCCGGCGTGACGCCCAGCCAGTTGGGCACCATCAGCAGGCCCGGGCGCGGAGCGGTCACGGCGTCGTCGTAGACCAGGATGCCTTCGAAGGCCTTGCCGTCGAGTTCGTAGGCCACCGGCTGGGTGACCATGGCGGCCCAGCCGGGACTGGCAACCGCCAGCAACAGGGTGCACAGCAGCGAACGGTTCATGGGAGGACTCTCCTCTGCCTGGGGTAGTCCTGAAGCTTAGACCCGCCCGGGCACCGCCTTTCATCCCCCTTGGTTGCAGGGAGTTTCACCGCTGACGCCAGGCAGCGTCGAAGGACAGGGTTCGACGGACGCGAAGGCCCGTGCGGCGTGCAACGCGGCTCAGATGAAAAGACGCCGCTGCCCTTCATCAGGACAGCGGCGTCTTCTGGCTACCGGGTAGGGGCGCGCTCGCGATAGGGAGCGCTTCGCCGGCGCGCTGGCGCCTGCCCCCGTGCCCGAGGGGAACGGCGGGTCAGGCGCTGAGCTCGACCAACAGCTTGTTCAGGCGGCGGACATAGGCGGCCGGATCCTTGAGGCTGTCGCCAGCGGCCAGGGCAGCCTGGTCGAAGAGGATATGGGACAGTTCGCCGAAGCGGTCCTCGTCCTGCTCGCTGTCCAGCTTCTCGATCAGCGGGTGGCTGGGGTTGAACTCGAAGATCGGCTTGGACTCCGGCACCTTCTGCCCGCTGGCCTCGAGGATCTGGCGCATCTGCAGGCCCAGGTCCTGCTCGCCGATGGCGAGGATCGCCGGGGAGTCGGTCAGGCGGTGGGAGACGCGCACCTCGGCCACCTGCTCGCCCAGTGCGCCCTTGAGGCGCTCCACCAGCCCTTCCTTGGCCTTGGCGACCTCTTCCTGGGCCTTCTTGTCCTCCTCGCTGTCCAGCTTGCCGAGGTCGAGATCGCCACGGGCGACGTCGACGAACTGCTTGCCGTCGAACTCGGTGAGGTAGCTCATCAGCCACTCGTCGATGCGGTCGGTGAGCAGCAGCACTTCGATGCCTTTCTTGCGGAAGACTTCCAGGTGCGGGCTGTTCTTCACCTGGGCGTAGGACTCGCCGGTGAGGAAGTAGATCTTGTCCTGGCCCTCTTTCAGGCGACCGATGTAGTCGGCCAGGCCGACGCTCTGCTCGCCGTTCTCGTCGCTGGTGGAGGCGAAGCGCAGCAGGCCGGCGATCTTCTCCTTGTTGGCGAAGTCTTCCGCCGGGCCTTCCTTGAGGACCTGGCCGAAGTTCTTCCAGAAGCCCTTGTATTGCTCGGGCTCGTTCTTGGCCAGCTTCTCCAGCATGTCCAGCACGCGCTTGGTCAGCGCCGACTTCATGGAGTCGATCACCGGGCCGGACTGGAGAATTTCGCGGGAGACGTTCAGGGACAGGTCGTTGGAGTCCACCACACCCTTGATGAAGCGCAGGTACAGCGGCAGGAACTGCTCGGCCTGGTCCATGATGAACACGCGCTGCACGTAGAGCTTGAGGCCCTTCGGCGCTTCGCGGTGGTAGAGGTCGAACGGCGCACGACCCGGTACGTACAGCAGCGAGGTGTACTCAAGCTTGCCCTCGACCTTGTTGTGGCTCCAGGACAACGGATTCTCGAAGTCGTGGGCGACGTGCTTGTAGAACTCCTGGTACTCCTCGTCCTTCACTTCGGTGCGCGGACGGGTCCAGAGGGCACTGGCGCGGTTGACGGTTTCCCACTCGGGCTCGGCCGGCTTGTCCTTCTCCTCGCCGTAGTGCTCCTTCGGCAGTTCGATGGGCAGGGCGATATGGTCGGAGTACTTCTTGATGACGTTGCGCAGGCGCCAGCCGTCGGCGAACTCTTCCTCACCGGACTTCAGGTGCAGGACGATCCGGGTGCCCCGCTCGGCCTTGTCGATGGTGGCGATGTCGAACTCGCCCTCGCCCTTGGAGGACCAGTGCACGCCTTCAGCGGCGGAGAGCCCGGCACGACGGGTGAACACGTCCACCTTGTCGGCGACGATGAAGGCGGAATAGAAGCCCACGCCGAACTGGCCGATCAGGTGCGAGTCCTTCTTCTGGTCGCCCGACAGGTTCTTCAGGAAGTCGGCGGTGCCGGACTTGGCAATGGTGCCCAGGTGGGCGATGACTTCATCGCGGCTCATGCCGATGCCGTTGTCTTCGAGGGTGACGGTCCTGGCGTCCTTGTCGAAGCTGACGCGGATCTTCAGATCGGCACCGCCCTCCAGCAGTTCCGGCTTGGCCAGCGCTTCGAAGCGCAGCTTGTCGGCGGCGTCGGAGGCGTTGGAAATCAACTCGCGGAGGAAGATTTCCTTGTTGGAATACAGGGAATGGATCATCAGGTGAAGCAGCTGCTTCACCTCGGTCTGGAAGCCCAGGGTTTCTTTTTGAGTTTCCACACTCATGGTCGTCTAACTCCACGTGGATGGTTTGAACCGCTCAAGGCGGCGGATGACATCCAGATGGGGGCTTCGACAAGGATTTCAAGTGCTTAGGCGAAACCCGCCCGAAGCCACCACGGTTCCCGGACTCAGGGCTCCAGCAGTTCGATATGGGCGATGTCCTCCACATCGAAACTGAAACTGGCGGCGCCGGCGCCCCCGAGGCTGCGCTGGAGCAGCACGCGTCCCTCAGAATCCAGTCCGGCGAAACGACCTTCGGCGGTGCTTCCACGCACGGTGTAAAGGCGCATGCTGAGGGACTGGTACGGAGCGGGATCGTTCAGCAGGCGCGGCAGGGAGAAGTCCAGGCGACGGTCCACCGGACGCGACGGCTCGACCGCAACGGGCACCGCGTCGGCCTGCGCTTCGGCGGCGGCAGTGGCCTTCGGCAAGGGTGGAAAACGGTCACCCCGCACATGCCAGCCTTTCACTTGCCCGCGCTCCAACTGCACCGGGATGCGCTGCAGCTCGCCCCTGACCCGCGCCTCCACCGTCAGCTCCAGGTGCGCGGCCGGCAGGCTGACCGGAGGCAAGGGCAGCAGCTCCACCTCCGGGGTCGCGAAGCGCCGCTGCAGGTAGTCGCGGATGACATGGGCGAGGGTGTCCCGGGAGTCGAAGCGCGTGTCCACCCGCCCGTCGCGGTAGCGCAGACGGTCGGTATAGAGCTCGAGGCGCCCGGAAAGGCTGGTGGCGAACTTCGGCGGCAGCACCAGGTGGAAATCCCCGGCCAGCCGGTTGGGGCCCACGGGCTGGAGCTTGAGGTGCAGCGTGTAGCCACGGGGAATGCGACGGGCTTCCGGCAGCTCCTGCTCGGGTTGCAGCCAACTGATCTCTACCTCCGGCTGCGGCCCCGGGTCCTGGGGCAGCACGTCCAGTTCGAGCGCGCCCTGGGGCTGCCGGCCGAGACGAATGACCAGTTCGCGGCGGGCATAGAAGTCCTGGCCTTCCCTGAGGCTGAGGATGCCGTCCACCAACTCCGCCTCCACGGGACGGAAGCGCTGGCCATTGAGCTCGCCGGCCAGGCGGATGTCCAGTTCGGAGGCGCCGCCCCTCCCTTCGTCCAGCCACTTGAGGCTGAGAATGGCCTGCAGGCGTTCCGGCTGCTGGGCCGCCATCATGGTCACGCCCACGATCAGGGGGATGAAGCCCATCGCCCCCAGCGCCACGGCCTTGCGCGCGGTGCGCCAGTGGTAGAGCACGTAGGCCAGGGTCACCGGAGGGAACAGGCTGCCGAAGCCCCAGAGCAGGCTGGTGCCGAAGGCGAGCACCAGCAGCCAGGCGAGGCCGGCGAGGATCAGCAGCAGGCCTCCGAGTATGAGTAACGCAACCATCGGGCTTTCCTATGGGAACTGCGGGAACCGGCCCTGCCTCAGGGCTCGTCCACCTTGAAGTGGGCGCGGGCGGTGGCGATGGGCTCGGTCTGGGTGGTCTGCCAGGCGGTGATGGCGACGTTGGCGACTCGCCGCCCCTGGCGCCAGACCTGGCACTGGACGAAGGTGTCACGATAGTGCCCGGCGCGCAGGTAATCTATGGAGAAGTCGATGATTTTGGGCATATGGGGCGAGCCCATGAACATCAGCAGGTGGAGCATCGCCGCGTGCTCCATGAAGCCGGCGATCACCCCGCCGTGGATGGCCGGCAGTGTGGGATTGCCGATGTTGTCCTTGTTCGCCGGCAGGCGGAACACCACGTCGTCCCCCAGTCGCAGGCACTCCATGCCGATCAGCCGTGCATAGGGGATCAGGCTCACCAGCGGGTCGTAGTCATTCTTCTCGTGGGCTTCGCGGACCAGTGCGTTGAGGTCGAGGCTCATGCCGCACCTCCCTGCTTCAGCTGGCCGGGCTTGCCCATGCGCATGAAGGCTCCCACGACATGGGCGATGGGCTGGGACGGATCGTCCTGATAGGCGTAACCCCGGGTGAAGATCACGTTGGGCGTGACGCGGTAGCACTCGGCGAAGCCGAAGACATCCTTGTGGGGTTCGGCCGGATGCATGTAGTCGATGCGCAGGTCCAGGGTGGGGCAGATCTCGAACTCCGGCAGCACGCAGACGGTGGAGATGCCGCAGGTGGTGTCCATCAGGGTGGTGATGGCGCCGCCGTGGATCACCCCGGTCTCCGGGTTGCCGACGATCTGGTCGCTGTAGGGCAGGCGCAGGGTCAGGCCTGCGGGAGTGGCGTCGTGGACGCTGAGGCCGAGCACCTGGCAATGGCGCAGGGCCGAGAGGAAGCGCTGCGCGCGTTCGATCAGGGGGTGGTCCGTCATGACTGCAACCTTGGCGGAAGTCTGGCAAGGAGGCGAATGATACCTGGGTGTATCCGAAAAGGACGCGGCACTCGGCGCAGTCCATGCAAAATTGCGAAATGAGTTGGAACTCGCAGGCGCCCCGGCAACTCCAACGGCTATCGATGAAAAAGCCATACATGGAGGCTTAAAAATGAAGAAAACCCTGTCTCTCGCCCTGCTGCTGGCCGCCAGCCTTGGCCTCGCTGCCTGCGACAAGAAGGAAGAGGCGCAGGCTCCGGCGGCGCCGGCCACCGAATCCCAGCCGAGCGCTCCGGCTCCCGCGCCGACTCCGGCTCCCGCACCGGAAGCCGCTCCGGCCCCGACCGAGCCAGCTCCGGCCGCACCGGAAACGGCTCCGACCGAGGAGCAGAGCCAGTAATCACCGGCTCACCGAAACACAAGGCCCGCATCTGCGGGCCTTGTCGTTTCCGGGGTCAGAGCGCCGGGCTCAGCATCAACAGCAGGCAACAGAGGAGGCCGACGCCCCACACCAGGCTGCGCAGGGTGGCCTTGTCGTTCCAGTAGAGGAAGAGGTACAGCACGCGGGTGACCACGAACAGCAGCGCCAGGGTCTCGACGAACCAGCCCTGGGTCTGGGTGACGTGGGCCACCAGCACGCCGGCGGCGAACAGCGGGAAGGCTTCGATGGTGTTCTGGTGCGCCGCCAGCGCCCGGGCACCGAAGCCGGTCAAGCGGGCCTGCTGCGCGCGGGGATGGTGGTTGTCGTAGCCCCTGCCCTCCTCCTTCATCGCCTTGGCAACGGGAATCTTGGCGATGTAGATCAGCAGCGCGACGGCGAACAGGCACCAGAACGGAATACTCATTCGACTCTCTCCTTCGGCGCTTCCAGCGCCTGGGTCGGGGTGTAGACCATCACATCGAGCACATCGGAGTGGAACTCGCGGCGGTAGAGCACCAGAACCACGCCGCCAGTGACCAGCATGAAGAACCAGGGGTTGATGAACCAGGCCAGCATCGCCAGCCCGAAATAGTAGCTGCGCAGGCCGAAGTTGAACTGGTTGGCCGCCAGCGACACCACGCGCGCCGCCCGCTCGGCGAAGGCCTTGCGCTCCTGCTCGGTGACATGCCGCTCCCCCATCATCGGCGCCGAGCCCACCAGCACGGCGGCGAAGTTGTACTGGCGCATGCACCAGCTGAAGGTGAAGAAGGCGTAGACGAAGACCACCGCCAGTCCCAGCAGTTTGAGCTCGGACATGCCCCGGCTGGCCGGCTGCACGAAAGGCAGGTCCGCGAGGATCGAGACGGCGCGATCGGTCGAACCGAGCACGGTGAGAATACCCGCCAGGATGATCAGGGTGCTGGAAGCGAAGAAGGAGGCGTTGCGCTCCAGGTTGCCGATGACGCTGGCGTCGGCGATACGGTTGTCGCGCATCAGCAGGCGGCGCATCCAGTCCTCGCGATAGAGGTGCAGGACCGACGCCAGGCAGGCGGTGTCCCGACCCTTCCAGATGGCATAGCGGGTGTAGCCCACCCAGCAACCGATGAACCAGAGGATGGCCAGCAAGTGGGGCCAGTTGCGGTAGAGGATCGACATGGAGATTCCTTTCGAAGATGCCGCGAATTATAGCGATTGGCGCTAGGGCTGGCTCCGGCGCCGCCACGAAAAAGGCCGCCCGGAGGCGGCCTTGAGCAAGGTATCGAGGCGTCAGGCGACCGCTTCCACCGACTTGCCCATCAGGCGGTCGACGAGCGCGGAAATCACCAGCACCGCGAGCACCGGCAGCAGCCAACCGAGGCTCTGGTGAGCCAGGGGAAGCTTGGCGAAGGCCGCCGGAACCAGGCCATTGAAACCTGCGGCTGCGAGGCCGTCGGCCACACCGAAGACCAGCGCGACCGCCATGGTCGGCACGAAGACGCGGCGCGGATCGACCCAGAGGCGGTCGGCCAGGCTGAGGGCGATCAGCACGATGGCCAGAGGATAGAGCCCCACCAGCACCGGAACCGAGAGGCTGATCAGCTGGGTCAGGCCCTGGTTGGCCACCAACAGGCTGAAGGCGCCGAACACCAGCACCACGGTGCGGTAGGAGACCGGCAGCAGCTTGCTGAAGAACTCGCCGCAGGCGGTCAGCAGGCCGACTGCGGTGGTCAGGCAGGCCAGGGTGATGACCACCGCCAGCAACAGGCTGCCGGCAGTGCCGAAGGTGTGCTGCACATAGGCGGTGAGGATCTGCACACCGTTCTGTGCCTCGCCGGCGATGCCCTGGCTGGTGGCCCCCAGGTAGAAGAGCGCGAGGTAGACCAGGGACAGGCCGAGGGCTGCGATGGAGCCGGCGATCATGGAGTAACGGGTCACCAGGGCCGCGTCCTTCACGCCGCGATCGCGGATGGCGGTGGCGATCACGATGCCGAAGACCAACGCACCCAGGGTGTCCATGGTGAGGTATCCCTGGAGGAAGCCTTCCACCAGCGGTGCCGCCTGGTAGGCCTGGGTGGCGCTGCCGATTTCGCCGGCAGGCGCAAGGATCGCCGCGCCCCCCAGCACCAGCAGGGCCGAGAGCAGCACCGGGGTGATGAACTTGCCGATGCTGTCCACCAGCCTGCCCGGATTGAGGGCGAGGAAGAGTACGGCGGCGAAGTAGGCCGCGCTGTAGACGAACAGGGCGATGCCACTTTCACCGGTGAACGGGGCGACGCCCATTTCAAAGGACACCACGGCGGTACGCGGGGTAGCGAACAACGGGCCGATGGCCAGGTAGACGGCCACCGCCAGCATCGCGCCGGCGCGCTTGCCCAGGGGCGCCGTCAGACGGTCCATGCCACCGCCGACGCGGGCCAGCGCCACAACGGTGAGCAAAGGCAGGCCGACGCCGGTCAGGAGGAAACCCAGGGCGGCGCGCCAGACGTGCTCGCCTGCGGCCAGGCCGGCGCTGGGCGGGAAGATGATATTGCCCGCGCCCAGGAACAGCGCGAAGGTCATAAAGCCAAGGGCCAGGAGGTCCGAGCCTTTCAATCGAGTCATGAGGGGAAGTACCACAGAAAGAAATTCATTGTTCCGAAGGGTTTCCCATTGGGTCGGGGGAAACGTTATCCATCCGTTTGGGATCGATCTCTGGTGCGCCGCCTCTGCTCTTTTGGAGCTTGGCGAGTGCGAGAGTGCAACCCGGGGATTCTACTGCGGGTTGCGGCTGCCGTGAGCCAGCCTGTCGGAGCTGCAACCGATAATGTCGTCTGCCCGACAAATGGTTGCACCCATGCCGCTTCGGCGAGATGCGCTGAACGACAAAGGCCACCCCGAGGGGTGGCCTTTGTGGGGGAATCAAGACGCCTTAGGCTTTCTTGACTTCCCAGCCGGTCAGCTCGGCCAGGGCCTTGCCGATGTCGGCCAGGGAGCGCACGGTCTTCACACCGGCGTCCTGCAGGGCGGCGAACTTCTCGTCCGCAGTGCCCTTGCCACCGGAGATGATGGCGCCCGCGTGGCCCATGCGCTTGCCGGGCGGAGCGGTCACGCCAGCGATGTAGGACACCACCGGCTTGGTCACGTTGGCCTTGATGAAGGCAGCGGCTTCTTCTTCAGCGGAACCGCCGATTTCGCCGATCATCACGATGGCTTCGGTCTGCGGGTCTTCCTGGAACAGCTTCAGGATGTCGATGAAGTTGGAGCCCGGGATCGGGTCACCGCCGATGCCCACGCAGGTGGACTGGCCGAAGCCGGCGTCGGTGGTCTGCTTCACGGCTTCATAGGTCAGGGTGCCCGAACGGGACACGATGCCTACCTTGCCCGGCAGGTGGATGTGGCCGGGCATGATGCCGATCTTGCACTCGCCGGGAGTGATCACGCCCGGGCAGTTCGGGCCGATCAGGCGTACGCCCAGCTCGTCGCACTTGACCTTGGCGTCCAGCATGTCGAGGGTGGGGATGCCCTCGGTGATGCAGACGATCAGCTTGATGCCGCCATTGGCCGCTTCCAGGATGGAATCCTTGCAGAAGGGAGCCGGTACGTAGATCACCGAAGCTTCGGCGCCGGTGGCTTCAACGGCTTCCTTGACGGTGTTGAACACCGGCAGGCCCAGGTGGGTGGTGCCGCCCTTGCCGGGGGTCACGCCGCCAACCATCTTGGTGCCGTAGGCGATGGCTTGTTCGGAGTGGAAGGTACCCTGGCTACCGGTGAAACCCTGGCAGATGACTTTGGTGTCTTTGTTGATCAGGACGCTCATTACTTGCCCTCCGCGGCCTTGACGACTTGCTGTGCAGCGTCGGTGAGGCTGGTCGCCGCGATGATGTTCAGACCGCTCTCGGCCAGTACTTTGGCGCCGAGGTCAGCATTGTTGCCTTCCAGACGGACAACCACCGGAACCTTCACGCCCACTTCCTTCACGGCGCCGATGATGCCTTCGGCGATCATGTCGCAGCGAACGATGCCGCCGAAGATGTTCACCAGAACAGCCTGGACGTTGGAGTCGGACAGGATGATCTTGAACGCCTCGGTCACGCGCTCCTTGGTAGCGCCACCGCCCACGTCGAGGAAGTTGGCCGGCTTGCCACCGTGCAGGTTGACGATGTCCATGGTGCCCATGGCCAGGCCAGCGCCGTTCACCATGCAGCCGATGTTGCCTTCCAGGGCCACGTAGTTCAGTTCCCATTTCTGCGCATGGGCTTCACGAGCGTCGTCCTGGGACGGGTCGTGCATGGCGCGCAGCTTGGGCTGACGGTACATGGCGTTGCTGTCGATGTTGATCTTGGCGTCCAGGCAGTGCAGGTTGCCGTCGGCCTTGATCACCAGCGGGTTCACTTCCAGCAGGGCCAGGTCGTAGTCCTGGAACAGCTTGGCCAGGTTCACGAAGATGTGGGTGAACTGCTTGATCTGGTCACCTTCCAGGCCCAGCTGGAATGCCAGCTCGCGGCCCTGGTAGGGCTGAGCGCCGACCAGCGGGTCGATGGTGGCCTTGAGGATCTTCTCGGGGGTGTCGTGAGCTACTTTCTCGATGTCCACGCCACCTTCGGTGGAGGCCATGAACACGATGCGGCGGCTGGAACGATCTACCACGGCGCCCAGGTACAGTTCCTTGGCGATGTCGGTGCAGGACTCGACCAGGATCTTGCTGACCGGCTGACCGTTGGCGTCAGTCTGGTAAGTCACCAGGCGCTTGCCCAGCCAGTTGGCGGCGAAGGCCTTGGCGTCTTCCTTGCTCTTGACCAGCTTCACGCCGCCCGCTTTACCGCGGCCGCCAGCGTGGACCTGGGCCTTGACGACCCATTCGCTGCCACCGATTTTTTCGCAGGCTTCTGCGGCTTCTTCCGGGGTGTCTACGGCGAAGCCCTTGGATACGGGCAGGCCGTATTCAGCGAACAGCTGCTTACCCTGATACTCGTGGAGATTCATGCTTGTCTACCGTCTTCGTTTAGGTATTGCGCATTCGGCGCTGCATTCGTGGTGCCGCGCCACCTGTGACTGCCGGTGAGGGCAGTCCGGCGGGTCTTCCGCGTCGAACGGCGACGCTTCGGTCACTGCTCAAGACGGGCATCCCACCGTGGTTCCGACTCCCGCACAGGCCACGCGCGCGACCTGTGCGGGGATGTTGCTCAGCGCTTCTTGCGGTTGGCGATGTGGATGGCGTGGCCATTCACGGCAAGCGCTGCTTCATGCAGGGCTTCGGAGAGGGTCGGGTGCGAGAAGACCATCATGCCCAGGTCTTCGGCGCTGGTGCCGAATTCCATGCCGATGGCACCTTGCTGGACCAGTTCGGCGGCGCTCGGGCCGATCACGTGCACACCCAGAACGCGGTCGGTCTTGGCGTCGGCGATGACCTTGACGAAACCGGCGGTGTCGTTGGCGGCCATGGCACGGCCGCTGGCCGCGAACGGGAAGGTGCCGACGTTGATCTCAACGCCTTCGGCCTTCAGGGACTGCTCGGTCTTGCCGACCCATGCGATTTCCGGATGGGTGTAGATGACCGACGGGATCAGGTCGTAGTTCATCTGGGCCTTGTGGCCGGCGATGCGCTCGGCAACCATGATGCCCTCTTCCGAGGCCTTGTGGGCCAGCATGGCGCCACGGACGACGTCGCCGATGGCGTAGACGCCCGGAACGCTGGTGGCGCAGTAGTCATCGACGAAGATGAAACCACGCTCGTCCAGGGTCACGCCGCTGTCGGTGGCCAGCAGATCGGTGGTCACCGGGCGGCGGCCCACGGCCACGATCAGCTTGTCGAAGGTCATCTTCTGCTCGCCTTCGGCGTCGGTGAAGTTGACGGTGACCTGCTTCTTCTTCACTTCGGAACCGGTGACGCGGGCGCCCAGACGCACTTTCAGACCCTGCTTGGTGAGGATCTTCAGGGCTTCCTTGGACACCTGCTCGTCGGCGGCCGGGAGGAACTTGTCCAGGGCTTCCAGCACGGTCACTTCGGCACCCAGGCGGGCCCAGACGGAGCCCAGTTCGAGGCCGATGACGCCGGCGCCGATCACGCCCAGCTTCTTCGGTACGGCCTGGAACTCCAGGGCGCCGGTGGAGTCGACGATCACGTCCTGGTCAACCGGGGCCGGCGGGATGTCCACGGGCTTGGAGCCGGAGGCGAGGATCACGTTCTCGGCTTCGATGACCTGCACCTTGCCGTCGGAACCGGTGACTTCGACCTGCTTGTTGGCCAGCAGCTTGCCGTGGCCTTCCAGCAGGGTCACGCCGTTGGCCTTGAACAGGGTGCTCACGCCGCCGGTCAGGTTTTTGACGATGGTGTCCTTGCGGGCAACCATGGCCGGTACGTCGATGCTGACGCCCTTGGTCTCGATGCCGTGGATTTTGAAGCCGTCATGGGCCTCGTGGTACTTGTAGGAACTGTCCAGCAGCGCCTTCGAGGGGATGCAGCCGACGTTCAGGCAGGTACCGCCCAGCGCGGTCTTGCCATCCTTGCCCTGGTACTTCTCGATGCAGGCGGTTTTCAGGCCCAGTTGGGCCGCCTTGATGGCCGCTACGTAGCCACCAGGGCCCGCACCAATCACTACCACGTCGAATTTCTGGGTCATAACTCATTCCTTCTCGGATGAAACCGGACGACCCCTCTTTCAAGGGGTCGCCGTGGGAGAGGCTGGCGATCAGATGTCCAGCAGCAGACGAGCCGGGTCTTCCAGCAGGTTCTTGATGGTCACCAGGAAGCTCACCGCCTCCTTGCCGTCGATCAGACGGTGATCGTAGGACAGAGCCAGGTACATCATCGGGCGGATAACCACCTGACCGTTGATCGCCATGGGGCGTTGGATGATGTTGTGCATGCCGAGGATCGCGGCCTGCGGCGGGTTGACGATCGGGGTCGACATCATCGAACCGAAAGTACCGCCATTGGTGATGGTGAAGGTGCCGCCGGTCATCTCGTCGATGGACAGCTTGCCCTCACGTGCCTTCTTGCCAAAGGTGGCGATGCCGCTTTCCACTTCAGCCAGGCTCATCAGTTCGGCATTGCGCAGGACCGGAACCACCAGGCCACGATCGCTGGACACGGCGACGCCGATGTCCTGGTAGCCGTGGTACACGATGTCGTTGCCGTCGATGGAGGCGTTGACCGCCGGGAAGCGCTTCAGCGCCTCGACGGAGGCCTTGACGAAGAAGGACATGAAGCCCAGGCGAACGCCATTGTGGGTCTTCTCGAACAGGTCCTTGTACTTCGAACGCAGGGCCATGACTTCGGTCATGTCGACTTCGTTGAAGGTGGTCAGCATGGCCATGGTGGACTGGGCTTCGACCAGACGCTCGGCAACCTTGGCACGCAGGCGGGTCATGGGTACGCGCTTCTCGACGCGGTCGCCAGCGGCGAACACCGGAGCCTCGGCAGCCGGGGCGGCGGGCTTGGCGGCCGGAGCGGCCGGGGCGTTCTTCTTGGCCTCGACGGCGGCGACCACGTCTTCCTTGGTCACGCGACCGCCCTTGCCGGTGCCGGCGATGCTGTTCGGATCGATGCCGTTCTCCTCGGCCAGCTTGCGGGCGGCCGGGGACAGGATGGCGTCGTCAGCGGCGGCGGCCGGGGCGGCGGCCTGGGCAGCAGGTGCGGCAGCCGGGGCGGCGGCAGGAGCGGCAGCGGCTGCGGCAGCGCCGGCGTTCAGCTTGCCGAGCAGTTCGCCGCTGAGGACGGTGTCGCCCTCGTTCTTGACGATTTCAGCCAGGACGCCGTCGGCCTCGGCCAGGACTTCCATGACCACCTTGTCGGTCTCGATGTCGACGATCAGCTCATCGCGCTTGACTGCGTCACCCGGCTTCTTGTGCCAGGTGGCCACGGTGCCGTCGGCAACCGATTCCGGGAAGGTGGGGGCTTTGATCTCGATAGCCATTGTTCAGGGTTCCTATCTAAATTCGGTTTCTTCTGCGCGAAGGCGTTAAACAGTAAAGGCATCTTGCAGCAGTTTTTCCTGCTGCTCAGCGTGCATCGAGGCGTAACCGCAGGCGGGCGCCGCCGAGGCCTCGCGGCCGGCGTACTCGAGGAACAGCCCTTTCTTGTGGGCGGTCGCCACGCGACGCATGTGGTGCTGGCTGCAGTACCAGGCACCCTGGTTCATCGGCTCTTCCTGGCACCAGACGATGTGCTTGAGGTTCTTGTACGGAGCCAGGACCTCGGCCAGGTCGTCCTCGGGGAACGGATACAGCTGTTCCAGGCGCACGATGGCGATGTCTTCGCGACCCTCGGCACGGCGCTTCTCCAGCAGGTCGTAGTAGACCTTGCCGCTGCACAGGACCAGACGATCCACCTTCTTCGGATCGAGGGTATCGATCTCGCCGATGACGGTCTGGAAGGAGCCTTCCGCCAGATCTTCCAGGGTCGAGATGGCCAGCTTGTGGCGCAGCAGCGACTTCGGCGTGAGCACGACCAGCGGCTTGCGCAGCGGGCGGATCACCTGACGACGCAGCAGATGGTAGATCTGTGCCGGGGTGGTCGGTACGCAGACCTGGATGTTGTGCTCGGCGCACAGCTGCAGGTAGCGCTCCAGGCGCGCGGAGGAGTGCTCCGGACCCTGGCCTTCGTAGCCGTGGGGCAGCAGCATGGTCAGGCCGCACAGACGACCCCACTTGTGCTCGCCGCTGGTGATGAACTGGTCGATCACCACCTGGGCGCCGTTGGCGAAGTCACCGAACTGGGCTTCCCAGATCACCAGCGCGTTGGGCGTGGTGGTGGAGTAACCGTATTCGAACGCCAGTACGGCTTCTTCCGACAGGTAGGAGTCGTACAGTTCGAACTTGGGCTGGTCGGCGAACAGGTTCTGCAGCGGCAGGTAGGTGCTGGCGTCCTTCTGGCTGTGCAGCGCCGCATGGCGGTGCGAGAAGGTACCGCGGCCCACGTCCTGGCCGGTGATGCGCACCGGGTGGCCTTCGAACAACAGGGTGGCGTACGCCATGGTTTCGGCGTAGCCCCAGTTGATCGGCATGGCACCGGCGCCCATCTTCTGGCGGTCTTCGAGGATCTTGGCGACCTGGCGCTGGACCACGAAGCCTTCCGGAATCTCCTGCAGCTTGGCGGAGAGCTCCTGCAGGGTCTTCAGCTCGAAGCGGGTGTCGTGACGCGCGGTCCAGGCATGGCCCAGGTAGGGGCGCCAGTCGACGAAGAGCTCCTTGTTGGGCTCCTTCACCAGGCTCTTGACCACGTGCTGGCCGTTGTCCAGGGCAGCGCGGTACTCGTCCACCTTGGCCTGGATAGCAGCGGCATCGAGCACGCCGGAGCTGCTCAGGGCATCGGCATACTGCTCGCGCGTGGTGCGCTGCTTGCCGATCTGCTGGTACATCAGCGGCTGGGTGCCGGACGGCTCGTCGGCCTCGTTGTGGCCGCGGCGGCGGTAGCAGACCAGGTCGATGACCACGTCGCGCTTGAACTGCATGCGGTAGTCGACGGCCAACTGGGTCACGAACAGCACGGCTTCCGGATCGTCACCGTTCACGTGCAGGATCGGCGCCTGGATCATCTTGGCGACGTCGGTGCAGTACTCGGTGGAGCGGGAGTCTTCCGGACGGCTGGTGGTGAAGCCGACCTGGTTGTTGATGACGATGTGGATGGTGCCGCCGGTCCGATAGCCGCGGGTCTGCGACATCTGGAAGGTTTCCATCACCACGCCCTGGCCGGCGAAGGCCGCGTCACCGTGGATGGAGATCGGCAGAACCTTGTCGCCGGTCTTGTCCTGGCGGCGGTCCTGGCGGGCGCGCACGGAGCCTTCCACCACCGGGGAAACGATTTCCAGGTGGGACGGGTTGAACGCCAGGGCCAGGTGGACTTCGCCGCCCGGGGTCATGACGTTGGAGGAGAAGCCCTGGTGGTATTTCACGTCACCGGAGGACAGGCCCTCGGTCTTCTTGCCTTCGAACTCGTCGAACAGGTCGCGCGGGTTCTTGCCGAAGGTGTTGACCAGGACGTTCAGGCGGCCGCGGTGGGCCATGCCGATGACGATTTCCTTCAGGCCGTAGGAGCCAGAGCGCTGGATGATCTCGTCCAGCAGCGGGATCAGGCTCTCGCCACCCTCCAGGCCGAAACGCTTGGTGCCCGGGTACTTGGTGCCCAGGTACTTTTCCAGGCCTTCGGCTGCGGTCAGACGCTCCAGCAGGTGGCTCTGGACTTCCGGCGAGAAGGCAGGACGGCCGCGCACGCTTTCCAGACGCTGCTGGAACCACTTGCGCTGATCGGAATCGACGATGTGGGTGAACTCAGCGCCGATGGTGCGGCAATACGTCTCGTTGAGCGTTTGCTGAATTTCACGCAGAGTCGCCTCCTCCTTGCCGATGTAGAGCTCACCGGTACGGAAGGTGGTATCGAGGTCGGCGTCGGTCAGGCCGTAATGGCGAATCGACAGATCGGCAGGAGCCGGACGCTGCCACAGGCCAAGCGGATCGAGCTTGGAGGCCTGATGACCGCGCATGCGGAAAGCCTGGATCAGGCGCAGGACTTCTACCTGCTTCTTCTCGTGTTCGCTGCTGACGGCGCCAGCGGAAACCGGCTGGGCGCGGCGCTGGTTCTTGGCGAGCAGTACGAAATGATCACGAACGGTGGAGTGCGAAACGTCGGTGGCAACGCTGCCGTCGGTGGGCAGTTTCTGGAAGTAGGTGCGCCACTCTTCTGGCACAGCGTTGGGATCGTGCAGGTAAAGCTCATAGAGCTCTTCCACATAGGCAGCGTTACCACCGGATAGGTGGGCGCTGTTCCACATGCGCTGCATTTCGCTTTCTTGCATGCTTTGTCACCCTCGATAAGGGGACGCCATCGGCGTGGACACCCGCAGGTTCACCAGTCCTGGCACAGCGACTGAAGTCACCAAGGATCCCGCGCAGATAGTCCGGGCACCAGCCCGGTTGCCCCTGCTGGTCATCTGTATATTTTTTCGATAAGGAGCGCGGCTTTGTGGGCTGCATTCCTGGTTTTACTGCGACGCCGGCCTGAACCGGCGCCACAGGTGTTGCGGGTACAGCAGTCGAATCAGGTACCGCTCTGCAGCAGCATGTTACGTACGTGACCGATGGCCTTGGTGGGGTTCAGACCCTTGGGGCAAACGTTCACGCAGTTCATGATGCCGCGGCAACGGAACACGCTGAACGGGTCATCCAGCGCGGCCAGTCGCTCTTCGGTCTTGGTGTCGCGGCTGTCGGCCAGGAAGCGATAGGCCTGCAGCAGCGCAGCGGGACCGAGGAACTTGTCGGGGTTCCACCAGAAGGACGGGCAGGAGGTCGAGCAGCAAGCGCACAGGATGCACTCGTACAGGCCGTCCAGCTTCTCGCGATCTTCCGGAGACTGCAGGCGCTCGATGGCCGGGGCCGGCGAGGTGTTCTGCAGGTAGGGCTGCACCTTCTCGTACTGCTTGTAGAAGATGCTCATATCGACGACCAGGTCACGAATGACCGGCAGACCGGGCAGCGGACGGATGACCAGCTTGCCGCCCTTGAGGCCGGCCGCGGACAGCGGAGTGATGCACGCCAGGCCGTTCTTGCCGTTGATGTTCATGCCATCGGAGCCGCACACGCCCTCGCGGCAGGAACGACGGTAGGAGAAACCCTCGTCCTGTTCCTTGATCAGGGCCAGTACGTCAAGAACCATCACGTCCTTGCCGTCGGTGTCGATCTGGAAGTCCTGCATGGTCGGAGCGCTGTCGCGCTCCGGGTTGTAGCGGTAGACGCTAACGGTGAGAGTCTTGGACATGTCTGCCACCCTTAATAGGTACGTACTTTGGGTTCGAAGGCCGGAACGGTCTTCGGCGCGAAGTTGACGGCGCGCTTGGCGACGCGCTTCTCACCCGGGAAGTACAGGGTGTGGCACAGCCAGTTCTCGTCGTCGCGATCTTCGAAGTCTTCGCGGGCATGGGCACCACGGGACTCCTTGCGAACTTCGGCGGCGATGGCAGTGGCCTCGGCGACTTCCAGCAGGTTCTGCAACTCCAGCGCTTCGATACGCGCAGTGTTGAAAGCCTGAGACTTGTCGTTGATCTTGACGTTGGCGATGCGGTCGCGCAGCTCGGCGAGCTGGGCGATACCCTTCTGCATGTATTCGCCGGTACGGAATACACCGAAGTAGTTCTGCATGCACTGTTGCAGCTCGCGCTTCAGCGGGGCGACTTCCTCGCCACTGGAGCGCTCGTTGACACCGGCCAGACGCTTGAGGGACAGCTCGATGTCGGTCTCGCTGGCGCCGCGCGCTTCGATACCTTCCTTGAGCGCCTTCTCCAGGTGCAGACCGGCGGCACGACCGAAGACGACCAGGTCCAGCAGCGAGTTGCCGCCCAGACGGTTGGCACCGTGCACGGATACGCACGCCACCTCACCCACCGCGAACAGGCCTTCGACGATGGTGTCGTTGCCGTTGGCGTCCTGAGTGATGGCCTGGCCGTGGATGTTGGTGGCGACGCCACCCATCATGTAGTGGCAGGTCGGGATAACCGGGATCGGGGCCACCACAGGGTCGACGTGGGCGAAGGTCTTGGACAGTTCGCAGATGCCGGGCAGGCGGCTGTGCAGGACTTCCTCGCCGAGGTGGTCGAGCTTCAGCAGCACGTGGTCCTTGTTCGGGCCCACGCCGTTGCCGGCGATCACTTCCTTCACCATGGAGCGGGCGACCACGTCGCGACCGGCCAGGTCCTTGGCGTTCGGAGCGTAACGCTCCATGAAGCGTTCACCGTGGGCGTTGATCAGGTAGCCACCCTCGCCACGGCAACCTTCGGTCACCAGCACGCCGGCGCCGGCGATGCCGGTCGGGTGGAATTGCCACATTTCGATGTCCTGAACCGGCACACCAGCACGCAGGGCCATGCCCACGCCATCACCCGTATTGATCAGGGCATTGGTGGTGGAGGCATAGATGCGACCGGCGCCGCCAGTGGCCAGAACCACGGCCTTGGAGCGGATGTAGACGGTTTCGCCGGTCTCGATGCAGATGGCGATGATACCGACGACCGCACCATCCTGGTTCTTCACCAGGTCAACGGCGTACCACTCGTTGAGGAACGAGGTGCCGTTCTTCAGGTTGGCCTGGTACAGGGTGTGCAGCAGGGCGTGACCGGTACGGTCGGCCGCGGCGCAGGTACGGGCCGCCTGGCCACCCTTGCCGAAGTCCTTGGACTGGCCACCGAACGGACGCTGATAGATGCGACCCTGCTCGGTACGGGAGAACGGCAGACCCATGTGCTCGAGCTCGAACACGGCTTCCGGGCCTACGGAGCACATGTATTCGATGGCGTCCTGGTCACCGATGTAGTCGGAACCCTTGACGGTGTCGTACATGTGCCAGCGCCAGTCGTCGTTCGGGTCGGCCGAAGCGATGGCGCAGGTGATACCGCCCTGGGCGGACACAGTGTGGGAGCGGGTCGGGAAGACCTTGGTCACCACGGCAGTCTTGTGGCCACCCTGGGCCAGTTGCAGCGCGGCACGCATGCCGGCGCCGCCGCCACCTACGATGATGGCGTCGAAAGAAAGAGTACGAATGCTAGCCATGAATCACACACCCCAGAGAATCTGCACGCCCCAAACGAAGAATGCGAACATCGCCATGCCGCATACCGCCTGGAACAGGAAACGCACGACAGTCGCCGCCTTGCCCAGCGCCATGGGCGTCAGGTAGTCGGTGGAGATGGTCCACATGCCGACCCAGGCGTGGACGCTCAGGGCGACCAGGGCCAGCAGACTGAAGATACGCATCGCGGTGTGGGAGAACAGACCATGCCATTCGGCGTAGGTCAGCCCCGGATTGGCCACGAGGTAGCCAAGCAGAAAGAGGAAATAAGCCGCGAGAACGACCGCAGAGACACGCTGGGCCATCCAGTCGTAGAGGCCCGAACGCGAGAAGTTCGTGACGTTGGTTACCATACCCACACCCCCAGCAGCACGATCAGCACCGCAGATACTACGATGACGATTTTCGAGCCCAGCTTGCCGCCCTCGAGCGTCTCGCCGACGCCCGCATCCATTACCAGGTGGCGCACGCCGGCGACCAGGTGGTAAAGCAGAGCGGACAGGAGGCCCCAAATCACAAACTTGGCCAGCGGACTGGTCAGGCACGCCTTGACCTGCTCGAAGCCTTCCTCGGAGCTCAGCGACTTGTCGAGTGCAAAGAGCAGCACGGCAATGCCGAAGAAGAGGATGACGCCAGAGATACGATGCAGGATGGACGTGTAAGCAGTGATGGGGAGTTTGATGGTCCTGAGATCTAGGTTTACAGGTCGTTGGCTATTCACGGCTTTTTTTTCACACTGAGGCCCCTAACAAACAGGGCAAGTTGTCGGGAAGTGCACTGATCAGGTACCCCTCACCAAAGGGAGTGCCGACCTCCAGAATATGGGCCCGAGGCCCCTGGCGATCGGGCGCTGAGTATAGACAGTTAGCTGACTAATGACAATGCGAAGGCCTGCCCCCAAAAGCGGATTGCACTGCCTATATAAAAGGCGTAAATAGCCCCCTTTTTTTCGTCGAAAACCCCACGCAAACCCTGCTGCCACATGGGTTTCTTCAAATTGACATTCGAATTTATCGCTCTATAGTGTCCCGGGCCCTGCGTGGGGGGCTGTCTGATGATTTCAAGCATAACTAGGAGGCCGCTATGGCTGACAAAAAAGCGCAGTTGATCATCGAGGGCGCTGCCCCCGTAGAGCTGCCCGTTCTGTCCGGAACCATGGGACCCGATGTAGTCGATGTGCGGGGCCTGACCTCCACGGGCTGCTTCACCTTTGATCCTGGCTTTATGTCGACCGCCTCTTGCGAGTCGAAGATCACCTACATCGACGGCGACAAGGGCGTTCTGCTGCACCGTGGCTATCCGATCGAGCAACTGGCGGAAAAGTCCGATTACCTGGAAACCTGCTACCTGCTGCTGAACGGCGAACTGCCCAACGCAGAGGAGAAAGCCAAGTTCGTCAGCACCATCAAGAACCACACCATGGTTCACGAGCAGCTGAAGAGCTTCTTCAACGGCTTCCGCCGCGACGCCCATCCGATGGCGATCATGTGCGGCGTAGTGGGCGCTCTGTCCGCCTTCTACCACGACTCCCTCGACATCAATAACCCGCAGCACCGCGAAGTCTCGGCGATGCGCCTGGTCGCCAAGATGCCGACCATCGCGGCAATGGCCTACAAGTACTCCATGGGCCAGCCCATGATGTACCCGCGTAACGACCTGAACTACGCGGAAAACTTCCTGCACATGATGTTCAACACCCCGGCCGAGATCAAACCGATCAGCCCGGTGCTGGCCAAGGCGATGGACCGCATCTTCATCCTCCACGCCGACCACGAGCAGAACGCTTCGACCTCCACCGTACGCCTGGCGGGCTCGTCCGGCGCCAACCCCTTCGCCTGCATCGCGGCCGGCATCGCGGCCCTCTGGGGCCCGGCTCACGGCGGTGCGAACGAAGCCGTACTGAGCATGCTCGACGAAATCGGCGACGTGTCCAACATCGACAAGTTCATCGCCAAGGCGAAGGACAAGAACGATCCGTTCAAGCTGATGGGCTTCGGCCACCGCGTCTACAAGAACTTCGACCCGCGCGCCAAGGTCATGAAGCAGACCTGCGACGAAGTCCTGGCCGAACTGGGCATCAACGACCCGCAGCTGGAACTGGCGATGAAGCTCGACGAGATCGCGCGCAACGATCCTTATTTCAAGGAGCGCAACCTGTATCCGAACGTCGACTTCTACTCGGGCATCATCCTGAAGGCCATCGGCATTCCGACCAGCATGTTCACCGTGATCTTCGCCCTGGCACGCACCGTGGGCTGGATCTCCCACTGGAAGGAAATGCTCTCCGGCCCGTACAAGATCGGCCGCCCGCGCCAGCTGTACACCGGCCACCAGGCCCGCGACTTCGTCGAACTCGACGCCCGCAAACAGGCCTGACGCTGCATATGAAAAAGGCTGCCGAAGGGCAGCCTTTTTTATTTTCTCTTCGCCTAACGGCGCTCGGCACGCTCGCGCATCGCCTTCAGGGTGTTGAAAGGTGCATCCACCACGAAGCTGTTGGCCAGCCAGGAAGGCACGCTTCCACCCGGCTCGGTATGGAGCTGATAGGTCACCTCTACCTCTCCCACCCCCTTGGGTTCCAGCTTCCAGAAGCCGCTGACCTCCGCCACCCGCACATAGCCCGCCGCCTCGGGCAGGTAGGCGGGAACCCCTTCGAGGACACGGGTGACACTGCCATCCGCCCCGAGCTGCGAAACGACATGGATCACCGAATCCCTCGGCGTCACCGGCCAGGGCGTGTTGAAGCGGGTATAGGTCCAGCTCTGGTCGCCCTCGGCCTTCAGGAGCTTCTGGTCCTTGCACTCATGGATCCACGCGCAGGAACCGCTTACATCCTCCTGCAACGCACGCAGGGTGGCGATATCGGTCTTCATGATCGCGACGCCACGGTAAGCCTTGTACCTGGATCCCGGTACCTCGGCGAGATAGACCCTGATGCCATCTTCATCCTTGGCCAGCTTCCAGTCCTCGGCATGGGCAGCGGGAGCCACCAACACCCCCAGCATCGACATTGCCACCAGGCTGTTTCTCATGCTCTCTCCTTGATCATCGCGACCGGCGCTTCGCCGACCCAAGGCATTCATGCCGCCGAAGTCGCCTGCTCCAGCCAGCCTAACAGACGGATGGCGTCCTCCCGACTGTCGCCACAGACTTCGGGATCGGCATCGAAATCTCCACAGACCTGGGGGCGACGGGGATCGCCGAACAACTGACAGAGATGCTCGACGGACAGGTGCAGACAACGCTCACCCGCCGGCTTGCCTGCGGGCATGCCAGGAATCGGAGAACTGATGGACGGCGCGATGCAGCAGGCACCACAGCCTGGACGGCACTTCATGGTGGGAACCTCGGGCGACGGTGTGAACGGCGGGACGGGATATTTTAATCGGGAGCGGGCCGCCTTGGCAGTGCCCTCTCCACCGCATCCCGATGGCCCAGCAGTTCGGCCGGGCTGTCACCGATGAGGAAATACGCCACCAGCCGACCCTCGCGGACCTCCAGACCGACGCGTCGCGGATCACGCAGGTCCAACACCTGGCTGGCCGCCGACAGACTGTGGAAGCCCCGCAGCCGCGACGTCAGGTAGAAGGCACCGGGCGCGCCCTCCTCCCCGCCGCGCCCGGCCACGACCAGGCGCTGACCGGACAGGCTGCGGGAGATACCCGAGGCGTCGACGCCGAAGACCGCTTCCCCCGGATCGCGCACCCAACCCAAGTAGAGTCGATTGAGCTCGGGCGCCTCCAAGGCAACGGTCAGCGCTATCCCGCGCGTACCGTCGTCCTCCAGGACGAGCTCATAAGGGGCCGTGTGCCCGTCGTCGCAGCGCACATGCCCCTTCAGCCGCAACCTCGTCCCCTGCCGCTCGAAAGACTCCAGGCTCTGCTCGCGACACAAGAGCTCGCGGCGCTCCCAGGCACCGCCCTCCCCTCGCCCGATCCCGGCAGCCAGGAAGCCGCCCTCGACGCGCCAGAGCACCCGATCCGGCTGCGCAACCGGATGGACCTCGAATCCACTGCCGAGCCAGGACAACCGATAGCGCCCGAAATCGAAGTCACGGGGCACCGCGAACGCCGGTGGCCGGTGGAGCTCGGCGATTACCGGCGCCTTCTGCCAGGCGTCAACGCCCCGGAGCACGGCGAGGGTCACAGCGAGCAACACCAGCAACGAGAAACCGGCGGTACGCAGGGTGCCGGCGGAGCCTCTCTTTCCTTGCAATTCAGCACCCATTAGGCTTGCGCATCCCCCTCACAAGAGCCTTCGATCATGCCGGTATGGATGCAGACCGCCGCCCTGCTCACCCTGTCCAATGTCTTCATGACCTTCGCCTGGTACGGACACCTCAAGAGCCTCAACACCAAGCCCTGGATAATCGCCGCCCTCGTCAGCTGGGGCATCGCCCTCTTCGAGTACCTGCTGATGGTGCCGGCCAACCGGATCGGCTACACGGAACTGTCGGTCGGCCAGCTGAAGATCATGCAGGAGGTCATCACCCTGGCGGTCTTCGTTCCGTTCAGCGTCCTCTACCTGCAACAGCCCCTGAAGCTGGACTACCTGTGGGCGGGGTTATGCATGCTGGGCGCCGTCTACTTCATTTTCCGCAGCTAGGCTCGCCTGCGCTTCGGCCGTGCGTTGTCAGAAATCGGCTCAGACTGCTCATTAACCATCGTCAACTCCGCGTCTTCGCCGATTTCTTCCTAGCCTGACTCTTGCTCTGCGGCCTAAGGCCCGATATCTCTCCCGCTACGCCGGTTTTTTCAGGCGGGCGATCAGGCTGGAGGTGTCCCAACGGCCGCCGCCCATGGCCTGGACCTCGGCGTAGAACTGATCCACCAGCGCGGTGACGGGCAACTGTGCGCCGTTGCGCTGGGCCTCCTCCAGCACGATGCCGAGGTCCTTGCGCATCCAGTCCACGGCGAAACCGAAGTTGAACGCCCCCTCCAGCATGGTCTGGTGGCGGTGCTCCAACTGCCAGGACTGGGCGGCACCCTTGCTGATCACCTCCATCGCAGCCTTGGCATCGAGCCCGGCACACTGGGCGAAATGCAGGGCCTCGGCCAGCCCCTGGAGCAGGCCGCCGACGCAGATCTGGTTCACCATCTTGGTCAATTGACCACTGCCCACCGGCCCCATGAGCCGGGTCAGCTTGGCGTAGGCCTCCATCACCGGCGCGGCCCTGTCGTAGAACGCCGGGTCGCCGCCCACCATCACCGAGAGCATCCCGGCCTCCGCGCCGGCCTGACCACCGGACACCGGCGCATCGAGGAAGCCCACCTCGCGCTCGGCGGCCAACGCAGCCAGCTCACGCGCGGCATCGGCCGACGCCGTGGTGTGGTCCACCAGCACCGAACCGGGCGCCATGCCGGCCAGGGCGCCGTCCTCGCCCAGCAAGACCGCTCGCAGGTCGTCGTCATCGACCACGCAGACCATGACGAACTCCGCCCCCGCCGCCGCCTCTCTCGGGGTGTCGCAGGCCTCACCGGCAAACTCGTCGCACCAGAGCTTCAATCGGCCCTTGCTGCGGTTGTAGACGCGCACCGAATGCCCTTCACAGGCCAGGTGCCCGGCCATGTTGAAACCCATGACCCCCAGACCGAGGAACGCTACTTCAGCCATTGTTCTTCTCCTTCGTCGACCTGCAGAAAAGCCTAACACGCCGTTTGCCGGCCGGCGAAAGCACCACCATACTCGCACCCAGGCCGGACTCGCCGCCCTCGCCAAGGAGAACAACATGCCGCACTGGCTGGTCATCGACCTGGAAGCCACCACCGAGGAAGGTGGCTGGCCACTGGAAGAAATGGAGATCATCGAGATCGGCGCTTCCCTGGTCCGAGCGGACGGCCATGAAGTGGATCATTTCCAGCGCTTCGTTCGCCCGCTCAGGCGTCCGTGCCTCACCGGCTTCTGCCGCCAGCTCACCCATATCAGCCAGGCCGACGTGGACGGCGCCGCCAGCCTTCCACAGGTCTGGCAGGCATTCGAACGCTGGCTCGGCCACCACCGCCCGCGCCTGGTGGGCTGGGCCAGTTGGGGGGACTACGACCGTCGCCAGCTGGAACAGGAATGGCGGCTTCACCAACTGGACAGCTTGCTGGCCGCCACCCCGCACCTGAACCTGAAGCAGCGCTTCGCCGAAGCGCGCCAGCTCGGCCGCGCCGTGGGCCTGCATGCGGCACTGCAACTGGCGGGCCTGAGCTTCCAGGGCCAGCAACATCGGGCGCTGGAAGATGCCCGCAATACCGCGCGCCTGTTGCCATTGGTGCTGCCCGCCTGAATGTACGGCGACTAGTGACGCTGCAACCGCCCTTGGGCATACTGTCGCCCCTTTCAGACCCCATCCAGGAGCCCAGCATGTTCAAGGTCAACGAGTACTTCGACGGCACCGTCAAATCCATCGCCTTCGGCATGACCGACGGCCCGGCCACCATCGGCGTGATGGCACCTGGCGACTACGAGTTCGGCACCAGCCAGCTGGAGATCATGCACGTGGTCGCCGGCGCCCTGACCGTCAAGCTGCCGGGCAGCGACAGCTGGGAGACCTTCGCCGCCGGCAGCCAGTTCACCGTACCGGCCAACAGCAAGTTCCAGCTCAAGGTCGCCCAGGACACCGCCTACCTCTGCGAGTACCGCTGAGGTCCCGCACGGTCGCGATCCACACAGAAAACCGGCCCTTGGCCGGTTTTCTGTTTCTGGGGCTCAGATCAGGTTCGGTTCCATCTCCAGCGTCACCCCGAACTTCGCCGCGATGTCCGCCTGGATGCGTCGAGCCAGCCCCTGGAGCTCCAGGCCGCTGGCATTGCCATAGTTCACCAGCACCAGCGCCTGATGCCGATGCACCCCGGCATCGCCCTCGCGGAAGCCTTTCCAGCCGGCGCGCTCGATCAGCCAGCCGGCGGCCAGCTTCACCTGGCCATCGGCCTGGGGATAGCCCACCAGGTCCGAATGCTCGGCACGTAGCCTCCCGGCCAATTCGGCACTGACCACCGGGTTCTTGAAGAAACTGCCGGCATTGCCCAGCTGCGCCGGATCGGGCAGCTTTTCGCTGCGGATGGCACAGATGGCGCGACTGACATCCCGGGGAGTCGGCACCTCGATGCCCTCGGCCTGCAAGCGCTGGCGCACAGGACCGTAGTCCAGGTGCAGCCGGGTCCGGCGGCCCAGTTTGAAACGCACACGCAGGATCACCCAGCGACCGGGCTCCTGCTTGAACAGGCTGTCGCGATAGGCGAAGCGACAGGCCGCCAGGTCGAATTCCCGCAGTTCGCCGGTGCGGCGATCCAGTGCCGTCAGGCCGGCGAACACGTCCTTGATCTCGACGCCGTAGGCCCCGATGTTCTGCATCGGCGCGGCGCCAACAGTGCCGGGGATCAGGCTGAGGTTCTCCAGGCCACCGAAGCCCTGCTCCAGGGTCCAGAGCACGAAGGGGTGCCAGGGCTCGCCGGCCTCGGCCTCCACCAGGACATCGACGCCGTCGTCGGCCAGGACACGAATGCCCCGACTGGCCATGCGCAATACCAGGGCCTCCACGTCAGCGGTCAGCAGCAGGTTGCTACCGCCGCCGATGACCAGGAGTGGATGGTTCAGCCGTTCCGCCTGGGCGATGCCCTCGCGGACCTCGCCATCGTCGTGGGCCTCCACGAACCAGCGCGCACGCACATCGACGCCGAAGGTGTTGAAGGGCTTGAGGGACAGGTTCTCCCGAACGACCAGGCTCACAGGCGCCCCTTGATCTCGAGGATCAGCGCATCGCAGGCCTGCTCCACCAGGTCGAGTACCTGCTCGAAGCCATCCTCACCGCCGTAATAGGGATCAGGTACCTCATCCAGGGCCAGCGCATAGCGACGCAGGAACAGGTCCAGCTCCGCCCCACCCTTGCCCGACTGCAAGCCCCGCAGGTTGGCCAGGTTGCTCTCGTCCATAGCCAGGATCAGGTCGAAGCGGGCAAAGTCATCGGTCGCCACCTGGCGGGCGCGTAGCATCGACAGGTCGTAACCCCGTCTCTGGGCGGCGACGCGGGTGCGCGCATCCGGGGCCTTGCCCACATGCCAGTCACCAGTACCGGCGGAGTCCACTTGTACCTGGTGCTCCAACCCCGCCTCACGGAGCTTGTGCCGCATCACCCCCTCGGCGGTGGGCGAACGGCAGATGTTGCCGAGACAGACGAAAAGGATGCGCATCAGGCCCCCAGCAGGCGCCGCACGCGCTCCAGGTCTTCCGGGGTGTCGACACCGGCGGGCGGTGCTTCGACGGCATCGGCCACATGGATGCGCACGCCATGCCAGAGCGCCCGGAGCTGCTCCAGGCTTTCGGTGTTCTCCAGCCAGCAGGGACCCCAGGCGACGAAATCGTGGAGGAAGCCGGCGCGGTAGGCATAGATGCCGATGTGGCGGCGATAGGGAACGCCCTCGGGCAACCGGTCGGGCGACGCGGCGAAGGCGTCCCGGGCCCAGGGCAAGGTGGCGCGGCTGAAGGTCAGGGCCAGGCCGTTGAGGTCGGCCACCACCTTCACCACGTTGGGATTGAACAGGGCCTGGACGTCCTCGATGGGTTCGGACAGGGTGGCGATGCCGGCTTCCGGGTGCGCCGCCAGGTTGGCCGCCACCTGATCGATGATGGACGGCGGGACCAGCGGCTCATCGCCCTGCACATTGACCACGATGGCGTCGCTGGCGAGGCCCAGTTGGCTGGCCACTTCGGCCAGACGGTCGGTGCCGGAGTTGTGGTCGGCACGGGTCAGCAGCACCTCGGCGCCGAACCCCTGGCAGGCCTCGACGATCCGCGGATCATCGGTGGCCACCACCACACGCTGGGCGGCACTGCGGCGCGCCTGCTCCCAGACGCGCTGGACCATCGGCTTGCCGGCGATATCCTGCAGCGGCTTGCCGGGCAGGCGGGTGGACGCGTAGCGGGCGGGAATGACGACGGTGAAGGCCTGGCTCATTTGTCCAGCCGCTCATCGACCGTCAGGGTGCGGGCCTCGCCCTCCAGCATCACCGGAATGCCATCGCGCACCGGAAAGGCCAGGGCGTCGGCCTTGCAAATCAGTTCGCTCTTGTCGTCGGCCAGTTTCAACGGCCCCTTGCACAGGGGGCAGGCGAGGATGTCGAGGAGTTTCGGGTCCATGGGGAAATCCTTGAGTGCAGCCAGGGGCCGCATGAGATTAAGGGCGATTCGGCAGCAGACGGGCCAATTGCTCGTCGAACCAGGCGACGAACGCCCGGGACGGCTGGGCGTCCACCGTCAGGTACCACCAGTCGGTCGCCGCAAAGGTCCGGCACTTCACCGCATCCTTCTCGGTCATCAGCAAGGGCAGCGAGGGCTGGAAGTCCAGGGCCTCGCGACTGTAGACCGCGTGGTCGGCGAAGGGGTGCGGAATCGGGCGCCAGTGTAGCGCCTCCAGGGTCCTGAAGAAACGCTGGGGGTTGCCGATGCCGGCCACCGCGTGGACGCTCTGGCCCGGCGGGAAATGCGTCAGGGCGGCACGCTGCCCGGTCTGGATATTCACCAGGGCGCCCGGCACCAGACGGAAGGCGAACCCCTCGGCGCCATCCGCTTCGGCGCCGTTGCGCAGGACCGCCCCAACCGACTCCAGCCGCTCCGGCGGCTCGCGTAGCGGGCCGGCCGGCAGGCAGCGACGATTGCCCAGCCCACGGGCGGCATCGATCAGTACCAGTTCCAGATCGCGCCCCAGGCGGTAATGTTGCAGGCCATCGTCACTGAGGATCAGATCCAGTTGCTCCTGCTCCAGCAAGGCACGCACGGCACGGGAGCGATCGGGATCGATCACCAGCGGCACGCCGCTGCGCTGGACGATCAGCAGAGGCTCATCCCCCGCCTGCGCCGCGTCCTGGTCGGCCCGGACTCGCCAGGGCAGACGGGGCGGCTTGGCGCCGTAGCCGCGACTGACCACGCCGACGCGCAACCCACGCGCACGGCAATGCTCGATGAGCCAGAGGATCATGGGCGTCTTGCCAGTGCCACCCACGGTGATGTTGCCAACGACTATCAGCGGCACCGGCGGCCGATAGCTGGCACTGCGCCCGGAAAGGTAGGCCTCGCGCTTGCCGCGAGCCACACGCCGGTAGATCCACTCCAGGGGAGCGAGCAGGCCCAGCGCCGGGTGCCCCCGGTACCAGGCGTCCAGCAGGCGGTCGGAGAACGCCATCAGGGTTGCTTGGCCGCGTCGGCGTCTACCGTGGTCATGCGCAGATGGCTGAAGCCCAGCTTGCCGGCCGCGTCCATGGCGGTGACCACCGACTGGTGGGAGGTGCGGGCGTCGGCGGTAATGACCAGGGGCAGGCTGTTGTCACCCTCGGATTCCCGCCCCAGGGCGGCGATCAGGGTCGCCAGGTCATTCTTCACCAGGTCCTGGCCATTGAGGGCGTACTGGCCGTCGGCGCCGATGGAAAGCTCCAGGGTCTTGAGCTGCGTCTCTTCCGGCGGCGTGCCGCTGACGGCCTCGGGCAGTTCGATCTTCAGCTGGCTGGGTTTGGTGAAGGTGGTAGTGACCACGAAGAACAGCAGCAGCACGAAGATCACGTCGATCAGGGACGTGAGGTTGAGGAAGACTTCCTCGCGGGCGACGTTGCCCGCCCGACGGCGAAACTTCACGCTTTGGCTACCTCCGCGAAGTCCACCTCGCGATCGCCCTGCACCACCTCCACCAGCTTGATCGCCTCCTGCTCCATGGCCACCACCAGTTCGTCCACGCGACGCAGCAGGTAGCGATGGAAGAACACGGCCGGAATGGCGACGATCAGGCCCGCAGCCGTCGTCACCAGCGCCTTCGCGATGCCACCGGCGAGGATCGGCGCGTTGGCCATGCCATTTTCCATGAAGCCACTGAAGATCTCGATCATGCCGAACACCGTTCCCAGGAGCCCCAGCAGCGGCGCCATGGCAGCGATGGTGCCAAGGGCATTGAGGTAGCGCTCCAGCTCATGGATCACGCGGCCTGCAGCCTCCTCGATGCACTCTTTCATGATCTCGCGACCGTGCTTGGAGTTGGCCAGTCCGGCGGCGAGCACCTCACCCAGGGGCGAGGACGCTCGCAGCTCCTTGAGCTTCTGGGCATTGAGCTGCTTGTCCTTGATCTGTCGCCAGACCTGACCCAGCAGATGGGGCGGAGAAACCCGGCTGATGCGCAGGGTCCACAGGCGTTCAGCGATGATCGCGGTGGCGGCGACGGAACAGAGAATGATCGGCAGCATCATCCAGCCACCGGCTTTGACCAACTCCCACACGGTAGGAAATCCCCTTCGGAAAAGTGGCGCCACTCTAGCATAGGGTCGGGCCCTCGCCGACCGTCGCGGTTCTCATTTTTCCCTCCAGAACACCGGCACTTCACGCGCGCCCCGGGCCGGGCCGAAACCACCCAGGCGCAGCCCCACGGCGCCCTCCTCCGCCGTATCGTGGATTCGGGCAGGCAGCCCCCGGATCCGCGATAGGACCCGCGGATGCGGATGGCCATAAGGATTGAGATGCCCGCGGGAGATTAGCACCCCTTCCGGCGCCACCCGACGCAGGAAGAACCCGGTCGACGAAGTGCGGCTACCGTGGTGCCCGGCCACCAGCCAGCGCGAGGAAAGGGGCTGTCCACTGGCGATCCACGCCGCTTCGCCGCGAGCGCCCAGGTCACCGGTGAGCAGCAGGCGTTCGCCGCCGGCCTCCACCGTCAGGACGCAGGATCTGTCATTGCTGTCGTCGGCGTGCGCCCAGTGCCAGGTGCGAAAGCTCACGCCATCCCAACGCCACTGCTCTCCCGCCTGACAGGGTTCGGCGAGCCGCCCGACGTCCAGCCTGCCCGGTTCGCCGCTGACCAGCCGATCGACCTTCAGGCCGCGCATGACGGCGGGTGCGCCGCCGGCGTGATCGTTATCGGCATGGCTGACCAGCAACAGGTCCAGGCGGTCCAGGCCGAGGCTGCGCAGCGTCGGCACCACGACCCGCTCACCCAGGTCGAAGTCACCGCGACGGGCGCCGGCATCGTAGAGCAGCGCGTGATGACGGGTACGGACCAGCACTGAAAGCCCCTGCCCCACGTCGAGCATCAGGATATCCGCCTGCCCCGTCGGCGGGCGCTCCAGGGGCGGCAGCAGCACCGGCAGCATCAGCGCCAACCCCAGCCCGCGGAACGGCAACCCGGCGGGCGCGATCAGCAACAGCGCCCCCAGGGCACCCAGCAGCCAGGCCCACGGGGGCGGCTGGGGTGCAACCCATGCCGGCACTTGTCGCGACAGGCAGTCGAGCACCTGGAACAGCAGCTCCAATGCGTACCCCGCCAGCCAGAGCAGGCCTTCGCCCAGCCCCGGGACCGGCAACAGCAGGGTGCCTAGCAGGGCCGGCGGCAGCACTACCAGGCTCACCCAAGGCACCGCCAGCAGGTTCGCCAGGGGACCGCTCAAACTGATGGGCAACGCCAGCGCCAGCATCAGTGGCGCCAGGCCAAGCCCCATCACCCATTGCGCACGCCACCAGGTAACCCACCAGCGCCAGGCGCCGAGGCGGCCGGCGAACGCCAGCACCAGCAGGGCAACAGAGCCGAAGGACAACCAGAAGCCCGGCTGCAGCACCACCAGCGGCTCCGCCAGCAGCACCGTGCAGAGCGCCCCCAACAGCGGAACGAACAGGCCCAGGTGGCGGAAGCGAAGTCGCCAGACCAGCACCACGGCGAGCATCAGGCAGGCCCGCTGTACCGGTACATCGAACCCCGCCAACAACCCGTAACCCAGCCCTCCGGCAAAGGCCAGCCCGCAGGCCCAGGGCAACCAGGGCAGGCGGCCCGGCCAGAGCCCCAACCGGGCCAACAGCGCCACCAGGCCATAAAGCACCCCGGCGAACAGACTGATGTGCTGTCCCGAAATGACCATCAAGTGAGTGGTGCCGGTGTCTTGCAGCAGCCGCCAATCCGCGACCGACAAACCGCTTCCGTCACCCAGCACCAGCGCGGCGAGACCGCCGGCTCGCCCACCGGCGTCCTCGGCTAACAGCCGAAGACGCAGGCCATCGCGCCAGGCCGAGGGGCCGGCGGCGACCCGCAGGCGCTCGCCGGCCTTCACCGCGCCGGTCGCCCCGATGCGCCGCGCCAGCAACCACGCCTCATGGTCGAAGGTGCCTGGATTCACCAGGCCATGGGGGCGCTTGAGTTTGACCGCCAGGCGCCAGCGCTCCCCCGCGCGCACCATTGGCGCACCGTGCCAGGACAGGCGCAGCCGTGTGGGCAGCTCCGCGCGCGGCGAGCGTACGTCCTCCAGCTCGAATCGGGTCACCCCCTCGGCGACGGCCGGAAGCCCTGCGACCTGCCCCTCCAGCCAGCGGATCTCGCCGTCCAGGGCCGGATCGAGGCGATCGTCCAGCGCAATCCGGGCGCCGATGCAGGCCCAGGCCAGCCCCAGCAGGAACAGGCCCAATGGCCACAGACGGCCGCGCAGCAGAATCAGGCCCAGGAGGGCTTGCAACAACAGGGTCCCGGCCGCGGGCAGCGCCGGCATCCAGCGCAACGCGAGCATGCCGCTGGCCAGCGCCAGCAGTCCCCATGAAACGGGCATCGCCATTTCCTTCCCTGGTCGGGGTGCCGATGCCGCATCCAGCGGACCGGGCGGGCAGGCCTGTACAGCCGCCGAGCACCCCGTTAATTTGCCGACACAAACTCAATCGGCGATGTCATTTTTCGCTGTGCATAATACCGGCGCTTTTGCCCGCCAGAGACCGTCCATGCCGCGTCGCATCTTCAAACGCTACATGCCGAATCCGGACACCATCCGGGACCACAAGTCCCTGCGGTTTCTCGGCACCCTCATGCACGACCCCAACCTCTGGCACCTGAACCGCCACTCGGTGGCGCGGGCCATGGCCATGGGCCTGTTCGCCGCCTTCGTCCCCATCCCCATGCAGATGCTGCTGGCCGCCGGCCTGGCGGTCATGGTCAGAGCCAACCTGCCCATCTCGGTGGGCCTCGTCTGGCTGACCAACCCCATCACCATGCCACCGGTGTTCTACTGCACCTACAAGGTGGGGGCCTGGATCATGCAGATCGCTCCGCGCCCGCTGCCGGATGAACTGACCTTCTCCTGGATCACCCAGGAGCTTTCCTCCATGTGGCAGCCCTTTCTCCTAGGCTCCCTGCTCTGTGGCGTACTGGTGGGGGCACTGGGATACATGCTCACCATGCTCTACTGGCGCTGGTGGGTCGGCCACAGCTGGCGCAAGCGCCAGAAGGCGCGCCGGGAAGCCAACGACTGAAATGAAAACGCCGCATCGAATGCGGCGTTGTTCATTGGCCCAGTCCTCACTCGTAGCGCAATGCCTCGGCCGGCTGGGTCTGCGCAGCCCGCCAGGCGGGATAGAGGGTTGCCAGGAAACTGAGCACCAGCGCGGCCGTGCAGATCAGCGCCACATCCCCCAGTTGCAGCTCCGACGGCAGGTAGCTGACGAAGTAGACGTCGGAGCTGAAGATCTGCCGGCCGCTGGCGCGTTCGAGGGCCGCGATCCACTGGCTGACGTTGAGGGCGGTGACGACGCCCAGCACGGTGCCGATCAAGGTGCCGATCACGCCGATCACGCTGCCCTGCACCATGAACATCGCCATGATCTGCCGGGGCGTCGCCCCCAAGGTGCGGAGGATGGCGATGTCCGCGCGCTTGTCGGCCACCACCATGATCAGGGTCGCGATGATGTTGAAGGCGGCTACCGCCACGATCAGCAGCAACAGCAGGCCGATCATGGTCTTTTCCATCTTCATGGCGCTGAACAGGCTGCCCTGGGTGTGGGTCCAGTCCTCGGCGCGGTAGCCCTGCCCCAGCTCGGCGGCGATCTGCGCCGACACTTCGGGCGCGAGGAAGAGGTCCTTCAGGGCAATGCGCACGCTCTGCACCTGGCCCTCCGGCAGACGCAGCACGGCGGAGGCGTCGGCGATGTTGATCAGCGCGAGCGAGCTGTCCAGCTCGGCGCCCACCTTGAACACGCCCACCACGTTGAAGCGCTGCATGCGCGGGGTGATGCCCCCGGGCGCGCTGCTCAGCTCGGGCACGATCAGGGTCAGCTTGTCACCGACATTGAGGCGAAAGCGCCGTGCGGTGATCTCGCCGATCACGATGCCCGACTCGCCGGGACGCAGATCATCCAGGCGCCCCTGCACCATGTGCTGGCCGATGATGGAAACCTTGGTCTCCTCCTGCGGATCGACGCCATTGATCTGCACCGGCTGCATCATGCCCTTGTAGGAGAGCATGCCCTCCAGTTCGGCGAAGGGCACAGCCCCCACCACTTCCGGGTGCTCAAGGGCCGCGTCGGCCACGCGCCGCCAATCGTCCAGCGGCTGCTGGGCGCTGAGGGTGGCGTGGGACACCATGCCGAGAATGCGCGAGCGCATTTCCTTCTGGAAGCCGTTCATCACCGAAAGCACCACGATCATGGCCAGTACGCCCAGGGCGAGGCCGATCATCGAGGTCAGGGAAATGAAGGAAATGAAGTGGTTGCGTCGCTTGGCGCGCACGTAGCGCGCGCCGACGAAGACGGCGAGCGGTCTGAACATCTCAGGCCACCACCAGCCGGCCGTCTTCCAGCCGCAGCACCCGGTCCATCTGGCGCGCCAGCTGGAGATCGTGGGTCACCACCAGGAACGCGGTCCGCAGCGATCCGCTGAGCTCCAGCATCAGCTCCTGGATGCCGTGGGCGGTGTGCTGGTCAAGGTTGCCGGTGGGTTCGTCCAGCAGTACCAGCGCCGGGTTGTTCACCAGCGCGCGGGCAATGGCCACGCGCTGGCGTTCGCCACCGGACAGCTCGGCCGGCTTGTGCCCCAGACGGTGGCCGAGGCCGACCCGCTCCAGCAGCGCCGTGGCCCGCTGGCGGGCTTCGGGGATCGGCGTGCGGCCGATCAGCAGCGGCATGCAAACGTTCTCCAGGGCAGTGAACTCGGGTAACAAGTGGTGGAACTGGTAGACGAAGCCCAGCGCACGATTGCGCAGCAGTCCACGCGCGGTCTCGCTGAGGGCGGAAAGCTCCTCGCCCGCCAGCCAGACACTGCCGCGGGTGGGTGTGTCCAGGCCGCCCAGCATGTTCAGCAGCGTGCTCTTGCCGGAACCTGAACTGCCGACGATGGCCACCCGCTCGCCCGGGTGCAGTTCCAGCTCGACGCCCGCGAGCACGTCGACCGATTGCGGGCCCTCGTCGTAGCTCTTGCCCAGGTTGCGGCAACTCAGGACTGCCTTGTTACTCATAACGCAAAGCCTCTGCTGGCTGGGTGCGCGAGGCACGCCAGGCGGGGTAAAGGGTGGCGAGGAAGCTGAGGACCAGCGCGGCCGAGCAGACCAGCACCACGTCCTCGGTCATCAGTTGGGAGGGCAGGTAGTCGATGAAGTAGACATCGGCGCTGAGGAACTTGTGCCCCAGGCCCCGCTCCAGCAAGGCGATGGCGTCGCTCACATTGAGGGCCGCAAGGATGCCCAGCACGCCGCCGATCAGGGTGCCCACCACGCCGATCACCGTGCCCTGGACCATGAAGATGCCCATGATCTGGCGGGGCGTCGCCCCCAGCGTGCGAAGAATGGCGATATCGCCTCGCTTGTCGGTCACCACCATCACCAGGGTGGAAATGATGTTGAAGGCAGCCACCGCGACGATCAGCAGCAGGAGCAGGCCGATCATGGCCTTCTCCATCTTGATCGCCTGGTAGAGGTTGCCGTGTGTACGGGTCCAGTCGCGGGCATAG